>NZ_LR134383.1:1457500-2057500 GCF_900637635.1 Legionella jordanis | reverse complement strand
CCAGCGCCGGTGTAAGCATGGTTCTTTGGCCCTGGGTGAGGTTGATTGCTGATGATGCCCTAAGGTCAAAGGCAGTATATGCGAGGTAAGTCAGGGTCCTACACCCGGAAATAGCATCGGAACTACAAAGACTCCACATCCAGCAGGCGGTATTCTCCAGGCGGTATATCCCCTAAAGACCAATTTGCTATTCGATGACGAACTAAACGTAAGGTGGGGAAACCTATGGCGGCAGTCATGCGTCGAATCTGATGGTTTTTTCCTTCCTGCAGAATAATTTCAAGCCAGGTTGTAGGTACCGTTTTGCGAAAGCGAATGGGAGGATTTCTGGGCCACAAAGGAGGTTCCGCTATCAGTTTTACCTGGGCCGGTAAAAATTGCGTTTCTTTAAGCCGCAAGCCTTGTCTTAAGGGTTGCAAATCATTTTCCTGCGGTGCGCCTTCTACTTGCACCCAATAGTATTTCTTCTTGTTAAATTTAGGGTGGGATAAGCGGTGCTGGATTCTTCCTTCATTGGCAAGCAAAAGCAAACCCTCACTATTTTTGTCCAATCGTCCAGCTGCATAAAAGTTCGGTAAATCAATATAGGCAGATAGGGTTTGCTCATATTGCTCACCCGTAAATTGACTTAAAACACCAAAAGGTTTGTTAAATAACAAAATGCTTGGCACGACTCTACTGCTTAAAAAGTAAAAGAAAGGCTTATTATGCAATTAAACGGATTTGGGACAAAGGATTTTCAGTGCTATGATTATCCCTTTTATATGACCGGAGTTGCCATGACATTCGAAAAAATAAAAGTTCCAACTGAAGGACAAGCCATTACTGTAGCTGCGGATTTATCATTGAAAGTACCCAATTTCCCAATTATTCCATTCATTGAAGGTGATGGGATTGGTGTGGATGTCACTCCACCAATGATGGAAGTAGTGAATGCTGCTGTTGCAAAAGCCTATGGTGATCAGAAAAAAATTCACTGGATGGAGGTTTATGCTGGTGAAAAGGCAACTAAGGTTTATGGCCATGATCAATGGTTGCCAAAAGAAACCCTCGAGGCGTTAAAACAATTCGTGGTAGCAATCAAAGGTCCTTTAACCACTCCAGTCGGTGGAGGAATCCGCTCGCTAAACGTTGCTATCCGTCAGGATTTGGATTTATACACCTGTCTGCGTCCCATTCGTTACTTCAATGGTACACCAAGCCCTGTTAAAGAGCCTTGGAAAACCAATATGGTTATTTTCAGGGAAAACTCAGAAGACATTTATGCTGGTATCGAATGGCAAGCTGATTCAGCCGAAGCGAAAAAAGTGATTAATTTTTTACAAAATGAAATGTCTGTGAAAAAAATTCGCTTTCCCGAGCATTGTGGCATTGGAATCAAACCGGTTTCCAAAGAAGGAACTACGAGATTAGTCAAAGCTGCGATTCAATACGCCATCGACAATGATCGTGATTCGGTTACTCTGGTTCATAAAGGCAACATCATGAAATTTACCGAAGGAGCCTTCAAGGACTGGGGTTATCAAGTCGCCAAAGAGCAATTTGGTGCGACTGAATATCAAGGTGGGCCATGGCTTGAATTTAAAAATCCTAAATCGGGTAATCGCATTATCATTAAAGATGTGATTGCCGATGCTTTCTTACAGCAAATTCTGCTAAGACCTGAAGATTATAGTGTAATTGCCACTTTGAACCTGAATGGCGATTATATTTCAGATGCTTTGGCAGCACAGGTTGGTGGAATCGGGATTGCTCCAGGCGCCAATATTGGCGATGAAGTGGCTGTCTTTGAAGCAACACACGGGACCGCTCCTAAATACGCAGGCCAAAACAAAGTTAACCCAGGCTCTTTAATTTTATCCGCTGAAATGATGCTTCGCCATTTAGGTTGGACGGAAGCCGCTGACTATATTATCAAAGGGATGGAAGGGGCTATTGAAGCAAAAACAGTAACTTATGATTTTGAGCGTATGATGGAAAATGCAACTTGCGTAAGCAGCTCAGGATTTGGGCAAGCCATCATTAAACATATGTAATATTGCTAAATAACAATGGAAGATTCAACTTTTTGCTACAATTAAGTACAGCAAGAATTGGCAAGAAGTTGAATTTTCTATGCACGTCATTGAATTTATTTAAAAAGCCAAGGATAATTTTTGCAAGGACTTCCATTTTAACTTATTTATTGTTTAATAAATTTTGCAGCGATTCTCACGCCAAAGATGAATGTAATCTAATCAAGATGTTGTTCATTTCCGCAGGGTTTAATTTTTTCAAGAATTAAATCATTTTTTACTGGCCAAATGTGCGTTAGAAGTCTATAAAATTAGTAAAGGGTGTATGTTATGAGTGGATGGTCTTTAGAGGAAATTGTAGAGCGAGAACAGGCTGAATCGGAAGCCTTACCAAAGCTCAAACAGCCCAGAAAATACAAAGTAATTCTACTTAATGATGATTACACACCAATGGAATTTGTAGTGGAGGTATTAAAGCGATTCTTTCACCTTAATGAAGAGGTAGCAACCCAGGTGATGTTACAGGTTCATATTTTGGGGAAGGGCGTTTGTGGTATTTTTACTAGGGATATAGCAGAAACAAAAGTTGCTTTGGTCAACGATCATGCGAGGAGCAATCAACACCCCCTGCTATGTACCATGGAACCAGAATGATGGTGGTGTGGCTGGAGAGGAGCAACGACAATGTTAAATAAAGAACTTGAATTCACCTTAAATCTGGCCTTTAAGGAAGCAAAAGAAAAACGTCATGAATTTATGACGGTAGAACATTTGCTACTATCATTGCTTGATAATCCAGCCGCTGGGAATGTCCTACAGGCTTGTGACGCCAATATTGAAGCTTTACGCCGCGATTTAACCGAGTTTATTGATGAGACAACCCCAAGAATTCCTGAGGACGAAATAGATAGGGAGACGCAACCTACCTTGGGTTTTCAGCGAGTTTTACAGCGTGCTGTGTTTCACGTTCAATCTGCCGGGAAAACCGAAGTTACCGGCGCAAATGTGTTAGCGGCTATTTTTAGTGAGCAAGAAAGTCAAGCCGTGTATTTTCTGCGTCGTGAAAACATTACCCGTTTGGATGTAATAAACTATATCTCCCATGGTGTATCCAAATATCACAACGATATGAGCGATAGCATGAATTCCATGGATGAAGACTCAATGGGCAATGAAGGAAATGAATCCCCGCTTGAAAGCTACTGCATGAATTTAAACAAACGTGCAAGATTAGGCAAAATTGATCCTTTGATTGGTCGTCATGAAGAAATCCAACGAACAATCCAGGTCTTATGCCGTCGAAGAAAGAATAATCCGCTGCTGGTGGGTGAGGCAGGTGTGGGTAAAACTGCCATTGCCGAGGGTTTGGCAAGACGCATTGTTGATGGCGAGGTTCCGGAAGCAATACATAACTGCGTTGTGTATTCTCTTGATTTGGGTGCACTTTTGGCGGGCACAAAATATCGTGGGGATTTTGAAAAACGCCTGAAAGCAGTGCTGAAACAATTGTCACAACAAGATGGTGCTGTTCTCTTCATCGATGAAATTCACACCATTATAGGAGCTGGGGCTGCCTCAGGCGGTGTAATGGATGCTTCTAATCTAATTAAACCGCTGCTTGCCAACGGTGAGCTGAAATGCATCGGTTCTACTACTTATCAAGAGTACCGTGGCATCTTTGAAAAAGACAGGGCACTGGCACGCCGTTTCCAAAAAATTGACATTAAAGAACCGAGCATTGATGAAACCTTTGAAATACTTAAAGGCCTTAAAGGTCGTTTAGAAGAACATCATGGGGTAAAATTCTCGATTCCTGCATTAAAAGCTGCAGCAGAACTGTCTGCCAAATACATCAATGATCGCTTCTTGCCCGATAAGGCTATTGATGTCGTTGATGAAGCAGGTGCCTATCAAAATCTACTTACTGCTAATAAGCGCAAGAAAATTATTAGCGTGACTGAAATTGAGAGCGTTGTGGCTAAAATTGCCCGTATCCCGGTTAAGAAGGTATCTGCAAGAGATAAAGACACTCTTCGCAATCTCGAGCGTGATTTAAAACTGTTGGTGTATGGACAAGATGCTGCCATTACAGCGCTGGCTTCTGCAATCAAATTAGCCCGCTCAGGTTTAAGAGAACCTCAAAAGCCAGTCGGTTGCTTCCTGTTTGCAGGTCCTACCGGAGTAGGTAAAACCGAGGTTACAAAACAGTTAGCCAATGTTCTTGGCATTGAATTGCTTCGTTTTGATATGTCTGAATACATGGAAAAACACACTGTATCTCGTTTGATTGGCGCCCCTCCCGGCTATGTGGGTTATGACCAAGGAGGATTGTTGACCGAGGCGGTGACGAAAAACCCCCATGCTGTTTTGCTGTTGGATGAAATTGAAAAGGCGCACCCTGATGTATTTAATCTGCTTCTGCAGATTATGGATCACGGCACCCTAACGGATACCAATGGGCGTCAGGCTGACTTTAGGCACGTTATTCTGGTGATGACTTCGAATGCTGGTGCTACTGAAATCAGCAGGAATTCAATTGGATTCTCCTTACAGGATAACAGCAATGATGGCCTGGAGGTCATTAAGCGGCAGTTTAGTCCGGAATTTAGGAACCGATTGGATGCGATCATTAATTTTGCACCATTGGATACAGCTACCATTGGTTTGGTGGTCGATAAATTTATTATGGAGCTCGATGAACAATTAAGTAATAAGGGTGTGACCTTTAAAGTAGACCCAGCCGCCCGAGATTGGCTCATCGAACATGGTTATGATAAAGCAATGGGGGCGCGACCCATGGCTAGATTGATTCAAGAAAACGTCAAAAAACCGCTGGCTGACGAGTTACTTTTTGGAAAGCTTGCCAATGGCGGTCATGTTACCTTGAGAGTAAAAGACGGCAAACTCCATTTCGACAGCCATGATCATAGGGAAGGTGTTTGCTAAGTAGCAAAAACTCTCTTTCTGCGCTTCTTCGGAAGCGCTTTTTTTTATTTCCCCATCCTCCCGTCCAGTTTCCATTTAATCCCTAACAATTATTTATCATCTAAGGTAGAATATGGCAATTTGCTAACCTGGTTTTTACATGCTTAGTGTTATTATCATTGCTAAAAATGAGGAAGCCAATATTCGACGTTGCCTAGATTCTGTTAAATGGGCTGATGAAATTATTGTCTTGGATTCCGGAAGCAGCGATATGACTGTAGCCATTGCCAAAGAGTACACCGATAAAGTTTACTGCACAGATTGGCAAGGATATGGGGTTCAAAAGCAGCGTGCTTTAAATTATGCCAGAGGTGATTGGGTGCTGAACCTGGATGCGGACGAGTCGGTATGCCAATCATTGCAGGCAGCTATAGTCCAGGCAATTCAGAGCGATGAAGCGGATGCTTATCGAATTCCCATCTGTATGAATTTTTATGGCAAGCCATTACGTTTCTCTTCTAGCCCTAAGCGTCATGTGCGCCTATTTAAACGTTCAGGTGCACGCTACAGTGATGACATTGTGCATGAAAAAATCGTGCTGCCGGCGCATGCACGTATTAAACAATTTCGTATTGCTATCCAGCATCATTCTTTCCGTGATGTAAGCCACGCACTCTATAAATTAAATAAATATTCATCCTATAGTGCCAAAATCAGAATTGAACAACAGAAAAAAAACAATTTCCTTAAAATTCTCGGCTCCAGCAGCTGGATGTTTTTTCGCTGCTATTTTCTCCAAAGGGGCTTTTTAGATGGTAAGGCCGGTTTTTTATTTGCTGTCATAAATGCTCAAGGTGCTTTTTATCGTGGAATAAAACAGCATTACCACGATATGGATGTCAGTCGATTACCAAATGTATTGAGGAAGGATTAAATGGAAATTTTGTTGCAGTTGTCTAAAAAATTCCCATTACAAAGCTGGGTTTCCCTGCTGCTTGCAGCTACATTGCTTGCTTTACCATTAAGTTCCACCGGTAAAAGTATTGCGGCGGTATTATCCGTCATAACGATTATTATGATCCCTGAATTTCGTAGGGACTTGCGTTTTGTTCTTTTTGAAAAATGGTCATTAGCCGCTTTGGCATTATTCAGCATTGCAGTGCTTGCTTGTCTTTGGAGTCCTGCTGATTGGGGTGATAAGGGTTTTGTAATCGAAAAATACAGCAAATTGCTGTACTTGCCCATTTTAGCTGTGGGCTTTCAGGATGCAAAAACAAGACAATTGGCTTTGTATGCCTTTCTTCTTGCTGTAACCATCACCTGTATGTTGTCCATACTTAAATTTCACGGTTTTTTGTCCTTTTTCCAATTTAATCCAGATCGCGTATTTCGCAATCATATTATGACTGGGTTTATGGTAGCTTTTGGCACTTACTTGTCCTTTCTTTTTGCTTATCGCCATTCTGGTTATTCTCGTTATGGCTATGTATTACTGGGTCTTCTTTTCAGCTATCAAGAATTATTTGTTAACGGTGGGCGCACGGGTTATGTGCTTTATTTTTTAATGATGGGATTATTAATCGTTCAACTGTGCTCATTAAAACAGGCCATTGTTGCTTCACTGTTGGTGATCACTGTATTTGCAGGGAGTTATAGCCTAAGTCCTGTGATGAAAGGACGGGTGAATGCTTTGGTGCTGCAAATTAAAGCTTATCAACAGAATCAAAAAGATTCCGACATTGGTTTTCGTTTGCAATTCCATGATTATGCACACCAGCTGTTTAATCGTCATCCCTTGTTTGGCAATGGCACAGCCAGTTTTACTTATTTCTATGCGAAAGAGGCGCCTGTACCGGGTTGGTTTTGGAAGCTTTGGGAGCCCCATAGTCAATATTGGCTCATCGCAGCTGAATTTGGCTTGTTAGGCATTACAGGCTTATTTCTCCTGTTTTTTTCATTAATCAGAGCCAGTTTTCAACTTAATCAAATGAGAGTTATAGCTTTTGCAATGCTTTTACCCTTTATGATTGGTAACCTATCTGATTCACTGCTATTTTATTCAGGCTCTGGCTATTTTTTCCTATTGTTCATGGCGCTTTGCTTGGGGGAAAAGGTGGAGTTGGATAAAAACAAGCGCCTGGATAATCGACCGTCTTTTCGTCTTTGAGTTTCATTTAGAGAATCGTTCCTGCGATTAAATAATAGAAGTTCATACGAGACAAGATGAAGCTCACTCATCTTGTCTCATTCAATCACTACCCTGACCGGTGATTAATTCACGCTCTTGATTGCATGTTGCTCAAGCTGCACTTAATTAATATTTTCTTAACAAAAGTTTTATATGATGCGACGAAATCTAGTAGTTCGATGTCAGCATGAAACTTTACCGTACACTTTCCGAAGCAGTAGGAGCGATTCGACGCAAACCCAAAGAGGTTATCGCAATCATCAGCTTTAATGGTCAGGCCTATTTCGTATTTCGCAGTAATCCAAGCCCTGAGGTAGCGACAATCATTCAAGCGCAAATGAAAATTTTAATAGCTAATGAATTGCTCGGCATTACAAGAGCAGATTACGGCAATGACAGTAAAGAGCAACTTTATGAATTCATGCTTCAGGCGAAAATACCTGAGTTATTTCCAGAGTCTCGCCATGCTGAAGAAAATCTAATTCTGGGTTTCTCTGGAATTTTAGAGCAGTTTAAAACGGAGTTTCCTGAGCAAAAAATTAGAAAGATCGATATTTTTTTGAGCCACTCACCTTGTTCTGAACAAGGTGTGAAGAGATGCAGCGGATCCCTCTATCTTAATGATTTTTTTCTGCCATCTGGCTGTGATCAAAAGCTAATTGCATTTTTCAAAAAAGGGAATTACGTGGATTTGGATAGAAGCTTATTTCTAGAAAATTCTAATGTTCAGGTTCGTTACCATCGCCAGTTTGATTCGGCAGTGGAGAACCACGTAGAAAATTTTATAATTCAGGCTGAACCTGAGCTTAAAGATGTTTTTGATCACCACTGGAAAAATGCTTCGCCGACTCTAAAATGCTAGCTTAAATTGCTGCCAATATTGGTTATAGAGTGCCAAAACCTCTTCGCCAACATCTCGCTGGAAATGACCGCGTTTTAACAGTTCGGGCGGTGGGTATACAACGGGATTATTTTGTACTGTTGTGGGTAAAAGCGTTTTAGCTTTGGTATTGGTAATGGCATGCCCTTCAATCAAAGCAATTTGGGCTGCTACATCGGGCCTTAAAATGAAATTGATAAATTCATAAGCTTCTTTAGGATGAGGCGGATTTTGAGGGATGGCAAGGCAATCAGTCCAAATTACAAACCCTTCTGAAGGATAGCTAAAGGCAATGCGTTTATTCTCTGCCTGGGCTTTGACTGCATCTCCATTCCAGGCTACACCGGCAATTGCATCCTCATCAATCATAATGGCTTGAATGCTGTCGCTTGCAAATAATTTGACATTAGGAACGAGCTTCAATAAAGCCTCAAAAGCCAATTGGATATGTTGAGGGTTGTTGTCATTTGGATTAAAACCAAGGCTCATTAAGGCAATTGCAAAAATTTCTCTTGAATCATCAAGCAACATCAGCTGTTTATGCCATTTTGATTGCCAAAGCTCTTTCCAACTATTAGGCGGCGGGTTGACCAAATTCGCATCATAAAAAATACCTGTGGCGCCCCAAATGATAGGGATACTGTACCGATTGCCGGGGTCGAACTCACTGTTGGCAAAATTTGGGTCTAAATTAATCAAATTGGGGAGTTGGCTGTGGTCCAAAGGCAAAAGCATGCCTTGCCTTTGCATGCGTTCCACAAAATAACCTGAGGGTAAAATGACATCATAAATGCTTCGACTGCTGGCTTTGAGCTTCGCATACATGGTTTCATTGCTGTCATAAGTCGAGAAATGAACCATGATACCTGTCTCATGCTCGAATTGTTGGATCACTTGTTTAGGCAATTCACCGCCCCAGGCGTAAACATTCACAACGCGCTGTGCATTGGCCATGCCGGTTAAAATCAACAGAATGCATAAGGCAAAGCGCTTCACTTGGACTCCCCTGACAAACGATGTGAAATAATCACCAGAATCATCGATAACAGAATGGTAATACTGCATAAGGCATTTAATTCAGGTGTAACACCTGCTCTAACCAAGGAATAGATGGTTAATGGCAAAATGTTAAAGTCCGGTCCAGCAACAAAATAACTGATAATCACATCATCAAACGACAAAGTGAAACAAAGTAGAAAGGCACTTAATACCGCAGGCCATAATAAAGGTAAAAGAACTTTCCGAAGGGCAATTGTACGACTGGCTCCCAGATCGAGAGCACTAAAGTAAATATTTGGATCAAGGGTATGAATGCGACTATTAATTGTTAATACCACGAATGGAATACAGAAGGTGATGTGAGCAATAAGCAGGCTAAAAAAACCTAAAGGAATGTCTACGGTATTGAAAAAAATAAGCAAGGCAACGCCAAGCACTAAATCAGGAATAATAATTAATAGCAGCAAAATGGCTTGAAGAGATTGCTTTTTCTGTCGATGAAGAAACAAATTGACACAAGCCAGTAAGCCAATCGTGGTTGCAACCGTTGAAGCACTTAAACCCAACAGCACTGAATGGATGAAAGAGGACCACAATCCTCGATCTTGAAACAGTTCTGAATACCACTGGAGAGAAAAGCCCTGCCATTGCAAAGAGAATTTAGCATCATTGAAGGAATAGACTACCAACACCAAAATAGGAAAATAAAGGAGCAAGTAAACAAGAGCTAAAAAACTTTTTTGCGCCAATTGTTTCAATGCAGTCCCTCCTTATTCTGGCGACGAAATATAAAAAGCAACAACAGCAGAAGGGCCGTTAAAATGATGCTGGTTGCTGAGCCTTGGGGCCAATTAGCCAATACGAGAAACTGATCCTGGATGAGATTCCCAAGTAAAATCGAGCGCGCTCCTCCCAAGACATTGGGTATGTAAAACAAAGTCATGGAAGGAAGCAGTACTAATAAGCAGCCGGCTATAACTCCGCTCGCTGTGTTCGGCAGAAAAACACGAAAGAATATAGCCCATTTGCTGGCACCTAAATCCCTGGCTGCTTCAATCAACCTAAAATCAAATCGTTCCATATTGGTAAAAATGGGTAGAACCATAAAAGGGAGAAGGTTATAAATTAGCCCTGTAATCACAGCAAAATTGGAATAGAGCAAGGAAAGCGGTGCGTCAATCACATGGAATTTTAGCAAGATGCTGTTAATTACTCCTTTCGCCTTCAAAATAGCAATCAAAGAATAAGTTCTTACTAAAGAGCTCGTCCAAAAAGGAATGATAATTAACAAAATAAGCAAAGATTGCTGTTTGGATTTTACCAGCAAATAACTGAATGGATAGGCAAGAATAAGGCAACTGAGGGTGGTTAATAGGGCGATGACTAAGGAACGAACAAAAATTTTTAAAAAAACGGGGGATAATAAAGCGCTGTAATTGGCCAGGGTAAAGGGTAAGGAGACGAGTTGATTGTTGTTTGACGATAAGAAGCTGGCGAGTAAAACCAAAGTAAGCGGAAGGACGCAAAAAAGCATCAGCCAAGCGTAAATGATTGTTAACGAAATCGATTTATTTCTCATCAAGCAAGTCCAACATTCAATTTTGAGGTTTTCAATACCCAGGGCTCAAACTCCCTGATGATTTCAAAGAGAGAGCTGATTTTTTAAACAGGGAAAGTCCAAACAGTATTTGGCTCATCTTTAATCCGCCTGAAATGACGCCAATCCACTTTTTCCAGGACGATGCCTTTCAGTTGTTGTTTTCTTCGAAAGGCAGTAATACTTCCCAACCGGCTAACCATTGCACCCAAACGATCTCATTGAGAGAGTATTCCAGCTTGTCATCGTCTTCATCAAAAAATTCAGAAGCATTGATTACCTTCCCCGAAGCCAATTCAACTTTTAAATCCACCGTGGAACCTTTATAGACAATATCAATAATCTTCCCCGGCAACATTTCGTTGGATTCACTGACTTCGTATAGGCTCCAAACCCTTATGTCCTCAGGGCGCACCATTAAATGAAGTTTGTCGCCTGCTTTGTAATGCTGGGTATTTTTGCAATGCAAACGAATGGATTCAATCGCTGTAACTAAAGTCTGGTCATCGGCTTCCAAGACTTCTACATCAAAAATATTTGCTTCGCCAATAAATTTAGCCACGTATAAATTTTTGGGAGTCTCATACACTTCTCTAGGCGTTCCTATTTGCTCAATATGTCCATGATTGAAAATTACAATTCGATCAGACATAGACAGGGCTTCTTCCTGGTCGTGCGTGACAAAGATAAATGTCATATTTAAGGTTTTCTGGAGTTGTTTGAGTTCATATTGCATTGCTTTTCTTAAGCGGTAATCCAATGAACTTAAAGGTTCGTCCAATAATAAGACCTGAGGACGATTAATAATAGCGCGGGCAATTGCAACTCGCTGCTGCTGGCCCCCGCTTAATTGTTTGATATTGCGGGCAGAAAAGGCTTCCAGTTGCACAAGGCGTAGCGTTTCCTGCACTCGCTTCTCGATCTCGTCTTCATCTACCCCTTTACACCGCAGTGCAAACGCTACATTTTCAAAAACAGACAAATGAGGGAAGAGCGCGTAGCTTTGAAAAACCGTATGCACATCTCGTTTTTGCGGGGGAAGGGCATTAACGCATTGTCCATTAATGTAAATATTACCTGAGCTGGGCTGTTCAAAACCAGAAATCAAACGTAAAAGAGTTGTCTTGCCGCAGCCTGACGGCCCTAGCAAAGTTAGGAATTCGCCGTTATAGACTGATAAATTAATATCATCCAGAATTTTGGCTGCATGGTATGATTTAGACAGTTGTTTAATTTCTATTAGTGCCATTCGAGTTTGGTTATAAAAAGGGCAAATTATGGGCTCTGATTAAATGCTTGTCCAGCCCAACCCTGGTTAAATTAGAAATAACCAGAAAAAAGCTGGATTCCTAACCGCTTATTGTTATTTCAGGCCTACCAGACTGATATGCCTGAAGGTGGTGCTTGCAAACTGCATGCCTCTGAAATACCGCCATTATTACAAACCACTGCCCCAGTGGCATCATCCACCGTTAAAACCCCTCCCTGCCAAAGGCAGCAGCCTTGTAATTTTTGCAAATCCATAATGGCATGCCGTGTACAATAGCAAGAAGAATAATAGCCGTTGTTGCAAACGTATCGACCCGCAGAAGAGTCACAATAATTAATGCCTCCCATGCTGCCGCAACAATTTTTCTTATCGCAAGTGGGCAGGTAACTTGTGCTTTCATCACAGATGTATGTTGTTTTGGCAAGGCTTGCGCTGGTCATTACGGAAAGCATGATTGCAATAAGCAAATGAGAGACGAGTCTCATGGTAAATCCTGAAATTTATAATGAATTAAGAATAACATAGCTGCTAACAAAAAGAAGCTGTTTACACGTTCCTGCTGAGATAAGGTTTGCTTCAATCATTTTCAAAAATTGATTGTTCAATAACACTTTATAAGGAGTTAGCCAGGAAAAGCGCTAAGCTGCATTATAAAAATAGAAATTACTATTAAAATTCGTGGGCTTTGCCCGCATTTTAATAAGAGCAGGCGCTGAAAGCGTTTACACCCCCTAATCATGATACACCATGGCATCTGGCCAGCTCCCACATGAGTAAGAGAGCAGGCAAGGAGAAATCTTGGGCCTGGTAAATTAGGGAGGGGTAATTTTCCAAACAAATGGCTTAAGGGATGATTTCAGGTTCAAGAGGGACTACCAGCCATAAAATTAAATAAGCCAGGATGGCTGACCCACCTAAAAGCACGCAAACGACAAACAACAGTCGGACAAAAGTGGGATCAATGCCAAAATATTCCGCCATGCCGCCACAAACCCCCGCAATCATTTTTTCTTTGCGAGAGCGATACAGTTTTCGATTTTGCCGCGATAATTGTTTCATAATTTTCATTCCTGATTATGTCAGTCGCTGTTTAACAAAGATGACTCCATTCTTATAATTTTAGAATATTATAAAAGCAAGTTCATTTTTTATGACAAAGAAATCGTAGAGCTTTTTTCTTCTTCTTGATCAACATTGACTGTTTGTCTGTCCAGGGTTAATCGATTATATAAATTGCCTTTTATAATCAAGTCAGCAGCGGTTCTTATATTTTCCCCTGGTCGATTGGCAATTATAGAAGAATTTGGGAAAAAACTGAATCGATGACGGCTTGCATAATTAACTACGGCTTGCATGTCCCCATACAAATCCCTTTCCCAAGAGGGATTTTCCGTAATCTCACGATCACAGCCTATTACCCAAATGGATGCCTTTCTAAGTGCAGTCCCTTGTGAAAGCGCGTAATTGCGCATGGTTTCGTCCAATTTATTGAACAGATCAAGACGATATAACCAAAATTCTGCAGTTAAAAGGGGAGAGTTGCAGCCGAAAGATAGCTCAACTCGAGGCACATGATAGCTGCTGCTGACAATAATAATATTTGGATTTCGAGCCAGGTTCCAAAATCTGGAATATTCTGGCCAACATTGTTCAAGGAATTTTCCCAAAGCAATCACTTGACCCGATGTGCTGCCAAGGGGGCAAGTATCGATTAAAAACAAACGGCGCGGATAACCATGGAAAGAACCTTCCATCTCGAGTATCTGCTTGAGCTGCTCGTTTTGTTGTTGTACACCATTAAAATAAATATAAACCGCTCGTTTTTTGCCTAGCTCGAGATTTTGCCTGGTGCATTTTTTGGCCAAGTCAAGGCTATATTTGATGCGTTTTATGGTGTCCAGGGGATCGAAAGCTTCGGGAGAAAATGAATATTTGTTTCCGCTTTCTGAGTAACTTCCATAAAAATCGCCACGCCCACTCAAGACTACAATTAAGTCAATGTCTCCCAATTCAAGATGGCTTGCATCAACGGCTTGAGCCATATGGTATTTGCTTTCCAGTTGTTCAGGGCTAAAGGCCAAATCCTCTTTGGCAATGTCCTTTTTCTTTAATAAATCGGCAATAGCCAACTTACTGATTGAATGATCGTCCTCATTTTCATCCATTTTAATGCTCCGAGCATCTGGAGGTTACTGCTTTGTTTCAATACTGATGCAACTAATCTTCCAAAGCAGGAATCTTTTCAAGATCTTGCAAGTCCAGTTCGACTGACTCAATTTTTTGAAATCTCTGAGTGATCTTTTTGGCAGAAGTATTTACTTCACTCACATCTTGTTGTGCTTGGTCAATGTGCTTTGTCAGCTTATCCATTCTTTTTTCAAAGCGTTGAAAATCTTCAGCCAAAGCTTGAAGGTGCTTTTGAATTACATGGACGTGTTTTCGCGTCTCATCGTCTTTTAATACTGCTTTTGCAGTGGTTAACACGGCCATGAGGGTACTGGGTGAGACCAGCCACACCTTTAGTCGTTGGGAAAGCGCCACGACTTCAGGGTAATTGGCATGAATTTCAGCAAAGATGGCTTCCGCGGGGATGAACATCACAGCACCATCCGCTGTCTCGTTTGGAATGATGTATTTTTCAGCAATGTCTTTAATGTGTTTTTGTAAATCCTGACGAAATTGTTGCTGCAAACTTTTTCGTTCCACTGAGGTTGCATCAGTAGCCATGATTTTTTGAAACGTTTCAAGGGGGAACTTGGCATCGATAACCACATTACCTGTGGGCTCGGGCAAAAACAGGATGCAGTCAGCGCGTTTCTGATTGCTGAGTGTATGCTGCATTCGATAATGGCTGCTTGGTAATACATTGGCAATTAAGGTGGCTAATTGCACTTCACCAAAGGCACCCCGTGCCCGCTTATCCACCAAAACATCTTGCAAACTGACTACATGGGTTGACAATTCCGTAATTTTTTTCTGAGCCTCATCAATAATGGTCAAACGTCTGACTACGTCGGTAAAGGTCGAGGATGTTTTTTCAAAACCTTCAGTCAATTTATGATTTACTTGTTGAGTTAAGCTGTGTAAATGGTTGCGAATCTCTTCAGTCAATGTTTGCAAATGAGAGGTTAAAGAACCGGCATGTTGTTTAAAGCTATGATTGATTTGCTCGCGCACATCCAACATATTCCGCTGAACGGTCTCACCGATTAACTGTTGAGTCAACAATTGGCCTTGAGTGATTTTTTCGAGAATCTGCTGTTGGCTTGTCTGATAAGCTTGTTGCACATCAAGTTGCAATTGATGCAATTGCGTAATAATCAATTGCTGAGTCTTTTCCGCTTCATCTTCAATGCGTGCACGGAGACTCCTCTGGCTAAAAATTACCCAAATCCCAATAAGAGCTTGAAGGACAAACAGCAAAGTGATGCCTTCAAGCCAGGAAAAATCTGCAAAATTAATCATATTATCCTAGAGCAGTGATTGCGATTGGCTCACTGTATTCGTACACAGGTTTAAGTTGGCCAAAATCAATCAAGCGCAAATAGCCTATAAAGTAGGGAGGTTTATAATCACTTTTAAGGTTTGAATCAAATGAAAAATCAAAATTGTGCACCCCAGCTGCAAACCAGGAGGCTGACTGCACTGCGGCAAAAGGCTGGTAAGCCCCATTTGCATCACGGCCAAAGAGCACCGCTTCAAGCGCATAACGACTGCCGGTTGCTACCTCGAGTTTGGCAGAAAATTCATAGGTGTTTTTGGCTTTAATTTCGCGAATAGCTGATGATGGAATCACATAGGAGAATGCGGTGTGACCATGCCGAATAATCTCGGTGTTGTTGACGATAGTCGTTGTTTGCACATCCACATACCAATTTTCACCATGGCTGTCCTTATCAGAGAGTAAATCAAATTTAGCAAGATATAGATTATTTTCAATTTGCTCCAGATTAAGCGATATGGGTTCCCCATAAGGGCTTAACAGATAGGCTGAAATGTCATCAATGGGATAATTTAAATCTTCATCAATTAAACGGATCAGTACACTGAGCTGCTCGCCATAATGATAACGCGTCTTATTCGTTTCAACCGTTAAGTAAGTGCTGGCATTACGATCATAAACATGAATTTGATAAGCTGAATCCAATTGCAACTGACCCTTAGAGGCTTTGAGGACAAATTTTCCAGCTCCTAATTCGGGTTTTAACTCAAAAGCAAGAAGTTCATCGGCAAAAGCAGTTCGACTCAAGGCATTTTCTTTAGCAAACAGAGTGGAAGCTTCACTTAGACTGAATTGTTCGCCTTTGCTATTCAGAATAAAAAATTGCGGTGATTTATTGTGTTTAGCAGTTGTAGATATTCGAATTACTGCGCTGGGACCTTGAGTGGTGATCGTGACTCCGTTTTCTAGATCTTTAAGGCTGGCCGTTTTTTGGTATTTTCGACTGATTTGTCGATTACTCTCATTTTTCTTCAGTGATTTGGCCTCAATTGCCCAGCTGTGACTTAGTTGTTCGTGGGATAATTCTTCACAGATTTTACAATCATAAGGAATGACAGGTTCAGAGGGCAAAGTCATTGCCTGGGATTGGCCAAACCAGAGGATAGATAAAAACATTAAGCGCTGTAACTTCATCATGCTACTCCTTGGGCGGATAAATCAGTGCGCAGAATTTGTTCAAAACCGAAACAGGAATAACGGCTTTGATTATGACTCAGTGGTATCCTGTCTATGGTTTTTTGCCAGTCGTAAAACCAGATTTTTCCAGCAGCAATTTGTGAGCTGCAGTTTAAAAAGCCATCGGAGCAGCTGGCCAGATAAGTTTGAGTCAATTTTAAGCCGGCATTTAATATGTAGCCGTTGCAGTAACTGGCTTTGGAAAAGGGTGATGCAGTTACATCCGTGCCTACAACTACTCGGAAGAGTACGGGCAAAGAGGGGCGATTAGCTGTGCCAAATAGCATTTCGGCGTTGAACAGGGCCATATCGGCAACACGCTGTTGTTTGACGGAATCATTGCGATAGCCGAGTAACCAGCCCACTCCCTCAGCGAACACATTGCCGTTCATGGCTTCATCCGCCAAAGGGGTTCCAGCACTTGAAGGGGCGATGGCAATGACTTGTTGTATTGTTTTAGTTAATTTCAGGTAGCGTGCATCGTAACTCGGGTTAGATAAAATCCAGCGGATCACATTTGCACCGTTGGAGTGGGTATAAACAGTAATTTTGCTGATTTTTCTCCGTTGAATAAAATCAAGCATTTGATTAGCGACACAGCCAGCAGCTGCCTCATGCCACATGTATTCTCTAAAATCACATGCTACAACCAAGTGATTTTCAGGGTTTGGCAGAGTGGTCGCTAAACTGTCGATGAAATCAATTTTCCAGTAACCACCATAGGCATCTTCACGATGGTCATTGGTTCCGTGAATAAGGACGATGCCAAAATTATCAGTTGGGGAAGAGGCAAAAAGACATGAGGTACAGAAAAATATAAGCAGGCTGCTCAGCAGCTTCTTGAAGTCCATTTCGTTTTCCATCCTTGGTTAAAACTCAAGAATATCTATAGCATACCCACAGATTGGACAGCAAGGGGCAAAACCAAACCCTGCAAACCTTATCGAAATCCTATATTTAATAATGCTAAACTGCTTCTTTTAATTGCCCTAAACTTTCATGAATCAAGTCATTCAAAATAAAATTAAAACGCTTCAAGAACGCATCCGCTTGTACGACTACCATTATTATGTACTGGATGAACCCCTTGTTCCTGACATTGAATACGACCGCTGTTTTAAGGAGTTACAAGCTCTTGAGAATGAGAATCCAGAATTCATTAGCGCTGATTCACCAACACAGCGTGTGGGCGTGACACCCGCTGGGGCATTCGAAGAAGTTAATCATATTAAGCCCATGCTCTCTTTAGCCAACGTCTTTTCAGAAAAAGAGCTGCAAGCATTTATGAAGCGGGTTGCTGATAAATTGGACATGAGTGAAGAGTCCCTGGAGTTTACTTGCGAACCTAAATTGGATGGTTTAGCGGTAAGTTTGACTTTTAAAGACGGCTTGTTCGCTTATGCTGCAACGCGCGGAGATGGTGCCGTGGGAGAAAACATCAGTAATAACATTAAAACCATTGCAGCGGTCCCCCTTAAATTGCTATGCGAAACCCCTCCATCCCTAGTTGAAATCCGTGGGGAAGTCTACATACCTAAGGCGGGTTTCGAAGCTTACAACGCCAGGGCAAGGGTGACTGGTGAAAAGTTGTTTGCCAATCCACGCAATGCGGCAGCGGGCAGTTTACGCCAGTTAAATCCTGCCATAACGGCTTCAAGGCCTTTGGCCATTTATTTTTATGGTCTTGGGGCTTGCGAGGGATTTGATCTTCCTGATAGTCATTACCAACAATTGCAACTGCTGCGCACTTGGGGGTTTCGAGTTTCGAATGAAACTAAAAAAACCAGGGGTCTTAGCGGCTGTCTTGAGTTTTACCAAAATATTTTAAAACGCCGCATGGATTTGGCTTATGAAATTGATGGCGTGGTTTACAAATTGGATGACATTAACCAGCAGCAGGAATTAGGCTACGTTGCCCGCGCCCCACGTTTTGCCTGTGCCCATAAATTTCCTGCGAGTGAGGAAATGACTGAGTTGTTGGCGGTTGATTTCCAGGTTGGGCGTACAGGAGCATTGACTCCAGTGGCTCGTCTTAAGCCTGTCAGTGTGGCTGGTGTAACGGTCAGTAATGCCACTTTGCATAATATGGATGAAATATTACGCAAAGACATTCGTATTGGTGATACGGTTGTGATTCGAAGGGCGGGCGATGTTATACCGGAAGTAGTTTCGGTGGTACTCGAAAAGCGCCCTCTTCATACGGAAATTATTCATCTTCCTGCTCACTGTCCAGTTTGTGGTGCTGATGTGATTCGCGAAGAAGATGAAGCCGTTGCACGGTGTACGGGTGGATTGTTCTGTACGGCTCAGCTTAAACGAATGCTGCTCCATTTTGCTTCGCGAAACGCGATGGCGATTGACGGTTTGGGAGCAGGACTGGTGGATTTATTTGTCGGGGAGGGACTGGTTCGGGATGTATCGGATTTATACCAACTGGATCTCGAAACGATTATGAATTTGCCGCGAATGGGACGCAAATCGGCAGAAAATTTGCTAACAGCCATTGAAAAAAGTAAAAAAACTACATTCTCTCGCTTTTTATATGCCTTGGGTATTCGGGAAGTAGGGGAGGTCAGTGCACGGGTTTTGGCTTCTGAGTTCCAGGACATCCCATCTTTAAAGGCTGCTTCAGTTGATGAGCTAATGACCTTGAAAGACATTGGCCCTGTCTGTGCCTATCATGTGGTGCATTTCTTTGCTCAAGCTCATAATTGCGATGTCATTGATAGGCTGATCTCTTACGGTGTTCACTGGCCAAAAGAAGAGAAAAAAACATTCAACCAAGAACATCCTCTTTATGGAAAAACCCTGGTTTTAACAGGAACATTAAACAGTATGGGACGTGAAGAAGCCAAGGCGCGCCTTCTTGCTTTAGGCGCAAAAGTTTCAGGCAGTGTTTCCAAAAAAACAGACTTCGTCATTGCCGGTGCTGAAGCGGGTTCAAAGCTTGATAAAGCAAATGAACTTGGCGTTAGGGTATTGAATGAAGAGGAATTTATTGCGCTTTTGACTTGACGTTGCCTTTCGCAAAGAAGATGATAAGGCCATGATTAATGGCGCGTGAGAAAAATAATCTTGGCAGCAGTTCGCAATTTAGGAATTCTGTTTTCCTGGCTGCTCGCGCTGTCCGTTTCTTATGCTGCTCCATGGGTTTTGAACAATCCTTATCCGGATGACGATGATTCAGAACCCATTTATTACTCTTCTTTTGCAGAACAACCCAAAACTCTTGACCCAGCCAAGTCTTATTCCAGTAATGAATATCAATTCATTTTACAAATTTATGAACCTCTTTTGGAATACGATTATTTCATCAGACCTTACACATTAGTGCCGTTGATAGCCGCCTCGATGCCAGAAGTCCACTTCTTAAACCAGGCGAAACAGGAAATCAGCAATCCTGAAAGCAAGGATTTGGCTTTTTCTTTGTATCGAATACATATTAAACCCGGAATTTATTTTCAACCGCATCCTGCTTTTGCAAAAGATGCCAAGGGTGAGTATCTTTACCTCCGCTTAACGCCCGGTTTCCTCGAAGAACATGACATTAACAACTTATCGGATTTTCCACAGAACGGAACCAGGCAGTTAACTGTAGATGATTACATCTATCAAATTAAACGCTTGGCTAATCCTGCTGTTAATTCGCCAATATACGGTTTGATGAGCGAACGCATAGTGGGTTTTCGCGACTTTTCACATCTTTTAATCACTGAATCTGAAAGTTTTCTCGATTTAAGAAGATTCCCCTTGGCGGGGGTCACCAAAATTGATGATTTCACTTTTGAAATCCTGCTTTACGGATTATATCCACAATTTAGCTTTTGGTTGGCTATGCCTTTTTTTGCTCCAGTACCCTGGGAAGTTGATCAATTTTATTCACAAGCCGGAATGGATGATAAAAACTTAAGTTTTGACTGGTATCCTGTGGGCACAGGACCATTTATGCTTACGGAAAATAATCCCAATCGTCGTATGGTTCTTGATAAAAACCCTAATTTTCGGCAACAATTTTTTCCAATGCATGGTTCACGGAAAGATGAACAGGCCGGTTATTTACAACATGCTGGTGAGCGCTTGCCTTTAATCAGTAAAGCAATATTTAGTCTTGAGAAAGAATCCATACCCAGGTGGAATAAATTCTTACAAGGTTATTATGATTTATCAGGAGTGAGCACCGACAGTTTTGATCAAGCCATTCAAATTAGCCCCAGCGGGGAACCAAAGCTCACTTCTCAAATGCAAAACAGGAAAATTCGCCTGTCAAAAACGACTGATCCCAGCATTTATTACATGGGTTTTAACATGCTGGATCCGGTGATTGGCGGGAGAAGTGAAAGAGCCAGAAAATTACGTTTGGCCATCTCCATAGCCGTAAATTTTGATGAGAACATCGCCATTTTCTACAACGGTCGGGGCAAGCCTGCCCAAGGCCCTATTCCACCCGGCATTTTTGGTTATCGTGAAGGGAAATTGGGAATCAATCCCTATGTTTATCAATGGAAATACGGACAGCCCAAACGAAGACCCATTGAAGATGCGAAACGGCTGATGCGAGAGGCTGGTTATCCCAATGGGGTGGATAAAAAAACAGGAAAGCCTCTGATGTTGCACTATGACGTTCCCATTACAGGAGGACCGGATGATAAGGCCCTTTTGGACTGGATGCGTAAGCAATTTGCGCAAATCGGTATCGATCTCAATGTCCGTGCCACTCAATACAATCGTTTTCAGGACAAAATGCGCTCAGGTAATGCCCAAATTTTCAGTTGGGGTTGGAATGCTGACTACCCGGATCCTGAGAATTTTTTATTTATGCTTTACGGTAAAAACGGCAAAGTAAAACACAATGGTGAAAACGCAACCAATTATGAAAATCGTTATTACGATAAGCTTTTTGAGCTCATGAGAAATCGGCAAAACGACAGCAAGCGACAGCAACTCATTGACTCCATGGTGGAAATTGTTCGCCATGATGCTCCATGGGCTTGGGGGGTTAATACTGAAACCCTCTCATTAAGCCAGCAGTGGGTATCCCCGGTAAAACCCAACACCATCAGTTTAAATGCCTTAAAATATCTTGATATTGACGTAAAAACCCGCAATCAATTACGCGCGACTTGGAATAAACCCATTTTTTGGCCCCTCGGCTTGTTTTTATTGCTCTGTTTTCTGTTATTTTTACCCTTGCTATTCGCTTATATTAAAAAAGAAAAACAAAGTGCCCCGAGAATAAAACAATGATTGCCTATTTGCTACGTCGAATTTTATATGCCATTCCCATTTTGCTGGGAATTAATATCCTTACCTTTGCGCTTTTTTTTATGATTAACTCTCCTGATGATATGGCAAGGATGCAATTGGGGCAAAAACATGTCAAACCGGCAGCAGTTTTGCAATGGAAGATACAACATGGCTATCACTTGCCCTTATTTTTCAATGCAGAAGAATCGGGTTTTAAAACCATAAGTAAAACCCTTTTTTTTCAAAAATCTCTAAAATTATTTGCTTTTGATTTTGGCATATCCGATGCAGGACGAGACATCAGTTACGACATCTCACATCGAATGTGGCCAAGCCTTGCCATTGCTTTCCCTATTCTTATTTTCGGCATGATTGCCGACATCCTGTTTGCCATGTCTATGGCATTTTTCCGCGGAACCTATCTTGATTTAAGCGGGGTTGTGTTTTGCATTATTCTGATGTCCATTTCAAGTTTATTCTACATCATTGGTGGGCAATATTTTTTTGGAAAATTGCTACGGTTAGTACCCATTTCAGGTTATGACAGTGGTTTGGATAGCATTAAGTTTATCGCTCTTCCTATTTTCGTTGCCATACTCTCAGGAGTCGGTTCTGGCGGGCGGTGGTATCGCAGTCTTTTTCTCGAGGAACTCAATCGCGATTACGTCAAAACTGCAAGAGCTAAGGGTTTGTCAGAGGTGCGAATTTTATTTCGCCATGTTTTGAAAAATGCCATGTTGCCCATTTTAACAGGAATTGTGGTGCTGATTCCCTCGCTGTTCATGGGAAGCCTGGTTTTAGAGTCTTTTTTTGGAGTACCAGGTTTAGGCAGTTACATCATTGATGCCATTCAACAACAGGATTTTGCCATCGTTAGGGCCATGGTTTTTTTAGGTTCAGTTCTTTATATTTTAGGTTTGGTATTAACGGATATTTCCTACACACTGGTGGATCCGCGAGTGAGGTTTAGATAATGGAATTACTATGGACTGACAAATGTTTTCTGGCTGTATTATTAGTCAGTACTGGCGTTATCCTAATGAGCCTCAGAAAAAAACACATTCGACTGGCTTTTCAACGAATCATGACCAAACCAGTCGCAGTTAGTGCTGCTGTGGTGTTGTTATTCTTTTTAATCATTGCTGTTCTTGATTCAATTCATCTCAAATCCGCAAGTGCAAATTCGGCAGGAGGCTTTCACGATTCCATCCTGGATCGGGCTCTTTCGCCACTAGATCATTTTTATGAAAAAACCTATTCAGCGCCCCTGGCACTCCATTTATATTCTGTAGAGACCCGCCTCATTCATGGCCAAATGCAGCAATTTCATCCCAGGTTATCTTACCTTAGCCCCGAAATAAAATCAGAAGATGACAAACAGCAACTTATTCGTTTGAGTCTGGCAAAAGCAACCCTGGTTGCGGCTTTGCTAACCCTGATCCTGTGGCTGCTCTACCTGTTATTTAAGAGGCTAACGGGAAAACGAATTAAATTAGTGCCTACAGTAACTGCAACCAGCGCCCTCACCACTTTTTTTGTTTGCCTCCTTGTAATGTTTGCCAGCTATTGGATTTCTCGGTATTTTCATCTTTTTGGTACCGGTAAAATCGGGCAGGATATCTTTTACTACACAGTAAAAAGTATTAGAACCGGATTGGTTATAGGTATCTTGACGACGGTGTTTATGCTTCCCCTGGCTTTGTTCTTTGGAATTGCGGCAGGTTTTTTTGGCGGAGTAATTGATGATCTAATTCAATACGTCTATACAACCTTAAGCTCGATTCCTGGGGTGTTGTTGATTACTGCTTCCGTTTTATCCATGCAAACCTATATTGCTAATCATCCGGATCAATTTTCGACATTGAGTGCCAGCGCAGATGCCCGTTTGTTTGCCTTGTGTTTGATATTGGGCGTAACAAGCTGGACCAGCCTTTGCCGTTTGCTGCGGGCTGAGACTTTAAAACTCAGGGAGGTTGATTTTGTAACCGCTGCAAGGGCATTAGGCAGTCGTTCTTTAACCATCATCCGTAAGCATTTACTGCCCAATGTAATGCATATTGTGCTGATTACTTTGGTTTTGGATTTTAGTTTTCTGGTCTTGGCTGAAGCAGTTCTTTCTTACGTGGGTGTAGGAGTTTCCCCAATGACCATCAGTTGGGGCAACATGATTAATGGTGCCCGTCTTGAACTGGCACGAGACCCAATTGTGTGGTGGCCAATGCTGGCTGCTTTTGTATTTATGTTTATTCTGGTTTTAGCGAGCAATCTTTTTGCTGACGCGGTTCGGGATGCTTTTGATCCTCACCAGGCTGCCGTGTGATGGTTTTGCCTAAATTAGGTTTACATTGAAGAAGTTAGAAATTATTCGCGCAAGATGATTGATATTGAATCAATTAAAATTTAGAATCAGCAGCGGTTAATATCCTTATCAAGGTTACAAACAATGAAAAAAATTAGCTCTGGTATTGTCTTGGCCACATTATTAAGTGGTTGTGCAGCTATCCCATTGGATCCCGCAGCTTCCCGCGTTATTGCTTCCACCAACCCAGCACCTAAAGGTTGCAAATATTTAGGTCAGGTAGTTGGCAATCAAGGTAATTTCTTCACGGGCGATTGGACCTCCAATAAAAATCTTGAAGAGGGTGCTATGAACGACATTAAAAATAAAGCCAGTCGTTTGGGCGCCAATTACATCCAAATTATCACTAACCGTGCTGGAAATACAGGTTCTATGAGTGGTTTTGACGGTAATATGAATGGTCACATGGCGCAAACCAACGTCACAAATATGGGAAATGCTTACATTTGTCCTGATAAATCCATAGGTTTGTCCTAACGGCAGAGCCCTCTGCCGAGGGCTTATTCCATTCATTGCTGTTGCGTAGTTTGCCAGAGAGCTAAATGCGCACCAGTAGGATCAGTAATGATCGCGAATTGACCCATATCACCTGCCTTTGTAACTCCTTTGATCTCTTGAGCACCATTTTGTTTGGCTTTATCCAAAGCTTGGGCAACGTCAGGAACTAAAATATAGGCCATCCAATGCGGTGGAATTTCATGCTGGTGCTCATTGGGAATATGCCATATACCTGCAAATTCTTTGTTATTGCTTTTAACAATGGTATAAGTCATTTGCCCTGAGTCAAGATCCTCAAATTGCCAGCCAAATACCTTGCTGTAGAAGTCTTTCGCCTTTTGTACATCAGGTGTTGCCAATTCATTCCAGCAAAATTGGCCGAATGATGGTTGCGTCATAATCTGTCCTTATTAACGTAAAGATGGAGATTGAAAACTTCGTGTTGAAAAGCAAGCTTTCGGATTAATAAGGATAATGCAGCAGGTTGCTATTTTCAATGAATGCCATTAAGGGAATTGGGCCATGATGCGGACACAGCTACCACTAAATAAAACAGTATAGCCAGTCCGCTGGATAGAAAGTAGTTTTACAGAAATTCTTTCAAAATACTCATTTGATAAGAAGTGGATTTGACGCGTAAATTGTAGTCCCCCCATCCGTGGCCAGTGGACCAAATTGTCCAACCCACAAACCCATAATTTTTACCTTGGGCGCTGTTATCTTGTAAATATTGCAAGAACTGGCGCAAAGCAGTACTGCAACTGGCCTGGTTTTTTCCGCTACCAAATTCAGTGACAATTGCCTTTACTTGATTCTCTTGCAACCAATCGGCAAAGGCATTCAAATTAAAACCATTGGGGCCAATGCTGCTTAAATCCTGCTGGCAGTCATCGTGAATGCCGCTGTAATCGTTATCTAAATACTGATGCACATTGATTAAAATTCTAGATAAATCTTCAATCCCTGCCCGTACAAAATTTTCACGGCTGAATAAACTCGCGTTGCTGTATATTTGTCCGTCCTGACCTGTCCATTGATGGGTGAGCCAGGAATGCAAACCGGACCAACTGTTGCCTTCTACTAAAATGTAGCCGTCAAATGATTGATTGCGAAGTGTCTTTATGAGGGAGGCTTGAATCGTAAAGACTTTATCATCAGGCACATTAACAGGTTCATTCATTAAATCCAGAAGCAGGTAGTTTTTATCAATTTTAGAATCATTCTGCATGAGTGTTGCGAGCTGGCTCCATACCGATTGATAGGCTTTCTCATCTAAAATCAAACTGCCATCTGGACAGGCACCTGAAGGCCCACAGCCGGAATATTGTTCACCAAATTTTGAATAGCGCATATAGGCATGTAAGTCGACGATGGTGTTAACCTTGGCTGCTGTTAAGGTTTGCAGCAAAGGTCGGATGTAGTTATTGTAATAAGCCAAATTAAGGCTGCCTTTTCCAGGCCCATCCAGTTGGATATACCCCCAACTGATTGGCAAACGCACCGTATTCATTCCGGCATTGATCAATTCTTCGATCTCTTTTAAGTCAGAATTATTACTGGAGCTGTCTTGTTGCGAAAGATTGGGAATGACAAAGGGATCAATGACTTTGCCAAACTCAAGCCCGGATAAATTAAAGCCAACAAATGGCCAGTTTTTGCTGGGCTTCGCATGGGCCATTTGAGTATTCGTTTCTATAGGGGTATAGGTAATCACGCCTTTCACATGCCCTCCACTGTCTATGCTTCGATTCGCATAGGTGATATGCACTCCAGCAGGGGGAGAGTAATTGCCGATGCTGTTATTGCCCGAATTATTAATGCTCAATCCCAGATATCCCAAATAACTGTTTTCTGGTTCACAACCGCCAAATCGGAGGGTTGCACCTGCATAATAGGCACTTCCGGAAGCCGCATTGGCATCGCCGCTTTGACCTGGCGCCAACTTTAATGTCACGGAGCCAGATTGGTTTTGAATGCATAGATAGGGCCTTATCAAGCCATTGGGCCCAACCCCTTCGATGTCATTGCTGATAGAGGCGGCAAAAGCTAAATTCGGAAAAACAAAAAAAGTGAGCCATTTGAACATTCCAGCCCCCGGATGATTGAAAATTAAATCATGTGTATAATAACAATCCATTATTGAATTAAAACCTGTCTTTTTTAACAGGTTTGGGAAGGCAAGATGGATAAATTGTTGAACGAGTTTGAGAGAGCACACACCCTAAATCAGCTAAATGATGCCCTCATGCAGTTTTTTTATTCTCAGGGAATCCAAAGCATCGCTGTTACCTATTACCAGCAACACACGAAAACGGGCAGTAAGCTCATTTACAATTGGGTAAGCCCGGCCTTAAAAATCTGGCATGAGTTTTATCTGGATCAAGGTTATGCCGATGTGGACCGCACTTTGGAAGAAACAGAGCAATCCTTAATTCCGCAGTTTTGGGATATTAACGAGCAGTTGACGCAGGCGAAAAACAAACGTGAGCTGCGCATGCGCCAGGAGTCTAAGGAATTCGGTGTTGATAAAGGGTTGTCTTTGCCCATTTATGGTCCTGCAGGCGAATTTGTAGTGTTGGTGCTGCATCAACGCCAAGGAGAGAATGGCTTATTAAATTGGCAACAAAAACAATACGTCTGGCTTGCAATCAGCCAATGCTATTTCCATTTTTTAAGGCGAACGCTTGTGAGGGATGTCAAAAAAGGGGTTAAACTCACTCGTCGGGAGCAGCAGTGCCTTAAGCTGACCGCAGAAAATCTTAGGCTTGAAGCGATTGCCAACCAACTGGGAGTGAGTCAAAGGACCATTCACTATCATTTGCAAAATGCCAATAAAAAGTTGGGTGTGAATAACAAATACTTAGCAGCAATGCGCTGGTTGCAAGAGAATTGAAACGAATGCTTGCCCTAAGCAAACGACTTCGGTAGAGTTCGGTCATTCTTTTCAGTGAGTTTGCAAGATGCAGTCGCGTTTCGTTCATTTGCACCTACATACCGAATTCTCCATGGTAGACGGGTTGGTGCGAATCAAGCCGTTGATGAAATCCCTGGCTAACAAGGGTATGAACGCCGTTGCCATAACTGATCATTGCAATCTTTTTGCTGCAGTTAAAGTATTTAAAACGGCCCTTGAAATGGGCATTAAACCCATTATTGGCAGTGACTTGCCCTGTCATGATCCCCAAACTCCAGAGCAAATCACCTCATTAGTCCTGCTCTGTCAAAATGAGATAGGCTATCGCAATTTAACTTGCCTGGTTTCAAAAGCTTACCAGGAAGGTCAATATCAGGGACAGCCTCGAGTTCAACATGAATGGATTAAAGAGCATGCGGAAGGCTTAATTGCTTTATCAGGTGGGCGCTTTGGGGCGATTGGCAAGGCTTTACTAGCCGATGACGAGGCTGCGGCTTACGAATTGGCCCGCTCTTTCATGACCTGCTTTCCAAACCGTTTTTATCTTGAAATACAAAGGACGGGGCGCGCAGACGAAACCATTTACAATGAACGAATTGTTCGATTATCTGAAGAATTGAATTTACCGTTAGTCGCAACGAACGACGTGCGCTTTTTGCATCAAGACGATTTCGAAGCCCATGAAGCCAGAGTGTGCATTCATGAAGGTTATACCCTGGCTGATCCCAGAAGGCAGCAAATTTATAGTTCTGAACAATACCTTCGTTCCGCCGATGAAATGATCGAGCTATTTAAAGATTTGCCCCAGGCCATCGAAAATAGCGTGCAAATTGCTAAACGATGCACCGTTAAACTGAATTTAGGCAACAATTACTTACCCAATTTTCCTATTCCTCAAAGCTATAGCGTTGAAGACTACCTGTCTGAGTTATCCAGGAAAGGCCTTGAAGAGCGTTTAACTCACATCTTTAGGGACAAAAGCGTTGAGGAACTCACGGCATTGCGGGAACCTTATGACAAGCGGCTGGCCATAGAACTGGATGTGATTAACCGCATGGGTTTTCCTGGCTATTTCCTGATTGTTGCCGATTTTATTCAATGGGCTAAACAAAATGGGGTGCCAGTCGGTCCGGGAAGGGGGTCTGGCGCTGGTTCATTGGTAGCTTATGCCTTGAAAATTACCGATTTGGATCCGCTCCTCTATGAACTTCTTTTTGAGCGTTTCTTAAATCCAGAGCGCGTATCCATGCCTGACTTTGACATCGATTTCTGCATGGAAGGACGGGATCGGGTGATTGATTATGTGGCTGAAAAATACGGTCGGCAAAGTGTCTCGCAAATCATTACCTTTGGTACAATGGCGGCTAAAGCTGTCGTCCGCGATGTGGGGCGGGTTTTAGGCCATCCCTATGGCTTTGTCGATAAAATAGCCAAGCTTATTCCCTTCGAAATTGGCATGACTTTAAGCAAGGCTTTGCAGGACGAGACTGAGTTACAGCGCCGTTATGAGGATGAAGACGACGTCAGAGAACTGATAGATTTGGCTTTAAAACTGGAAGGGATTACTCGCAACGCGGGAAAACATGCTGGGGGGGTGGTTATAGCTCCCTCCAGGCTAACTGATTTTACAGCCATCTATTGTGAACAGGATTCAACCCAAATAGTCAGCCAATTTGACAAAGACGACGTTGAGGCAGCAGGTTTGGTAAAGTTTGACTTTTTAGGCTTAAGAACTTTGACCATTATCGACTGGGCCTTAAAAATTATCAACAATCAACGCGCTGCAAAAAACGAAAGTCCAATAGATATTTCCTTCATACCTACCGACGATAGGAAAACCTTTGAACTGCTCATGGCTTGCCAAACTACGGCTGTGTTTCAGCTGGAATCCCGGGGAATGAAAGAGCTCATTCATCGCTTACAGCCGGATTGTTTCGAAGATATCATTGCTTTGGTTGCCCTGTTTAGGCCTGGACCTTTGCAATCAGGGATGGTTGATGATTTTATTGACAGGAAACATGGACGGGCAAAAGTCGAATACCCACATCCTGACTTGGAACCCATCTTAAAACCCACTTACGGGGTGATTCTCTATCAGGAACAAGTCATGCAAATTGCCCAGGTTTTGGCAAACTATACCTTGGGCGGTGCGGATTTGCTTCGGCGGGCGATGGGTAAGAAAAAACCGGAAGAAATGGCGAAGCAACGCGTCATTTTTACCGAAGGGGCCACTGCTCGTGGTGTTGATGAAGAGGTGGCCACCCATATTTTTGACTTGATGGAAAAATTTGCAGGCTATGGCTTTAATAAATCCCATTCCGCAGCCTATGCGCTAGTCGCCTATCAAACTGCATGGCTTAAAGCCCATTTCCCAGCAGCATTTATGGCCGCTGTAATGTCTTCGGATATGGATAATACCGACAAAGTGGTGACTTTCATTGATGAATGCAATCAAATGCAATTGAAAGTCCTTCCTCCAAATGTCCATAGCTCCAATTATCAATTCACCGTAGCGAATGATAAAACTATTCTGTATGGATTGGGGGCGATAAAAGGAGTGGGTGAAACGGCCATCAACTGCATCGTTGAAGAAAGGGAAAGAGGGGGCTTATTCTCCGGCTTATTTAATTTTTGTCAGAGGATGGATCTGCGCAAGGTGAACCGCCGCGTGCTTGAAGCATTAATAAAGAGTGGTGCAATGGATTGTTGGGGGGTAGAGCGTTCAGTCTTGTTTGCTTCCCTTGAGAAAGCATTAAAGGTGGCGGACAAAACTCATCAAAATGCAAACAGCGGCCAAACGGATTTATTGTCCTTATTGGACGACAGCCAGCTGGAAGAAGATTATTTGGCAGCCAAGCCCTGGCCTGAAATGATGCGGTTAAACGGTGAGAAAGAAACCTTAGGTCTTTACCTTACGGGGCATCCTGCCAGTCAATATTGCGAAGAATTTAAAGCCTTCACCACGCCTATTGCCCGTTTAAATCCCAACCAGGCTAAAAAAGCCTGCATCTGCGGTTTGATCTTATCCTTGCGCCGGGTTATGACCAAGCGGGGCAAAAAATTAATCATTATTGGTATTGAAGATGCCAGCAACAAAATGGATGTTGTAGCTTTTTCCGAAATCTTTGAGGCTCAGGAAAAACACATTCAAATTGGCCAAATGCTTGTGGTAGAAGGAGAAATTGCCACAGATGATTACAGCGGTGGCGTAAAAATGACTGCAAGCCAGTTTTTCACTGTTCAAGAAGCACGAACTCGCTTTGCCAAATGCCTTGCTCTTGATTTAACCCCCACCAATGATTCCTTGGTTTCTTCTTTGCAGTCTATTTTACAAGCCAATCAGGGGGAGTGCGTGGTGCAGGTGCATTATTTCAACTCAACTGCATCGGCCATTTTAACATTAGGTTCTCAGTGGCGCGTATCACCAAGTGATGAGTTATTGGCTGTATTAACTGATCTTTTAGGCAACGATAAAGTTAAGTTGAACTATTAAACCCTTTTTTTGCCTTAATGCATGAGCTAACATGTCGAAAAAGCCTAATGGATTGTTAAACATGAATTTTTCCTTGCGAATGCTGCTAATTTCCTTATTCAGTTTTGCTCTTGGAAGTCATTTTGGTTTCGCCGCTTATAAAGACAACATGTATAGGAATTTTTGGTTACCCAAATACCATGGCGAACGGTTGAATTATTGCAGCCTTGACGGTAAGGCCTGCGGCATCAAGCTTGCCCACCGTTATTGCAGGCTTATGGGTTACGAATATGCTGATCAGGCCGTCATTGCTCACAATGTGGGTCTGACGAATTATCTTTTCTGCCGAGCCCGATGCAAGGGTTGGCGTTGCAATGGCTTTAAAAACATTCGCTGTGTGGCCAAAGTCCGTCATGCTCCACCTAAACCCTATCACTATCGTTATAGACGTTTTGTTTTCCCACGATTTGAGCGTTATCGCGTTGACTGGTGTTACGATGGCAGCCGTGGATGTGGACGAAGAGCAGCATTTTCATTTTGCCGTCGCATGGGCTATTTAAATACCCGCGGTTATAAGATAGAAAAATGCATTGCAGCCACAAAAGCCATCGGAAATCAAAAGCTATGTTTTGGTGTTCTCTGCAACGCTTTTGAATACATCGATTGCTCTCGTTAATTGCATTATCGGGATCATAAATTGTTTATCCCTGCTGTTATCAGCTGTCATTGAATTAGCTTATCCGGGTCTTGACATGCAATCGCAAGACCGCGGGAATGAGTGAATTATTATTGTAATAGCGAGTCGTGGAACCGTTACATGCAGGGTAGACACATTGATGCTGTTAACTTGTTCCCTAATCAAGATTATTTATGTTCAAATTTAAGAAATTAAATGATTTTCATACTTCTGCTATAGGCGTATTTTTAATTAGTTTTTCTATCTTGGTATTAGAAATTACCCTTACCAAAATTCTATCAGTAACCCTGTGGTATCATTTTTCATTTCTGGTGATATCCATTGCCATGTTTGGTTTTGGATTTGGTGGCTTGCTTGTTTATTCTTTAAAAAGACATTTCCAAACTTTCCATTCTGAAAATTTAACCTTATTGTGTCTTTCTTTGGCCGTCAGTATCCCTGTGAATTTATATGTGACGGTTAAATACCAGTTCCCCACTTCAATCAACCTACTGTCCCTCGTACGAGGAGGATTGGCTTATTTATTATTTAGTGCACCTTTTGTGTTAAGCAGCATGATTTTATCCATGATTTTTTTAGAGTTTAAGAAAAAATCAAGTTTAGTTTATGGCTACGATCTGTTAGGTGCCTCTTTGGGCTGTATTGCCAGTATTTATTTGCTCACCGTCTTTCCTGCGCCAAAAGTTGTTTTAATCACGGGATTAATGTGTGTTTCTGGTGCTTTGCTGTTTGACCTCCCTAAAATCAAATGGTTAAGTTTTTCTATCTTCGTCCTGAGCTTATTGTTGGTTTTTTACAGCGATAGCCTTTTTAAAATTACCCAAACCAAAAAATTCTCCCAAACGGATTATCCGCCAATATTTGAACAATGGTCACCTTTGGCACGAATTACCGTCACTCGTGATATTTTTTGGCGAGGAAAAAACAGCGATCTTCCTTTTGGTTGGGAAATGAGCCGCAATGTAAAGAATTATGGTCGTTTTGAACAATTGTGGATAGAGCAAGATGCTTCCGCAGGCACGCCTATTGTTCCTTTCGATGGTGATTACTCAAAGGTGGAATATTTGAAATACGATATAACCGCTATTCCTTATTATTTATTAAATCATGCAAACGTATTTATTTTAGGAGTGGGTGGTGGACGTGATGTTCTGACTGCGTTGGTATTTGGCAATAAGCATATTACTGGCGTAGATATTCATCCAATTATTATTAACTTGGTTAAAGAACGCTTTGCCCACTACGCCGGGAATATTTTTAATCATAAATACGTAAAGGTATTTGTATCTGAGGGACGGAATTTTTTGCAAAGCAAGCCGTTGCAATATGATCTGATACAAATTCCCCTTATCGACAGTTGGTCAGCTACGGTCTCAGGCGCTTATGCCATGACTGAAAATAGTCTCTATACCTTGGAGGCTTTTCAAATTTACTTAAGGCACCTCACACCCAATGGCATGCTGAGTATTACCAGATATTACTTTAATCCTGATATGCAAACGATAAAAATTGCTGTGTTGGCTAGGGTGGCACTTGAAAAACTGGGCAGTGATTCACCACAAAAACATATTGTCATTTTAAAAAACCGACACATAGCGACCGTACTGGTTAAACGCAGTAAATTTACCATGGCTGAGCTAAACAAGATTAATAACCTTTCTAAACAATTGAGTTTTCCAACCGTATATTCTCCGGATGGTTCAACTAATGAAGTGCTATTTCAACAAGCGTTAACCACTAAAAATCTGGACAATTTCCTTAAGCAGTATTATTTCGACATCAGGCCTAATACAGATGATAGGCCCTTCTTTTTTCAGATGATGTATTTTTCTAAAATCAAAGATCTGTTTAAGATGAACATCATGGATGATCAATTTAGAAATTTTTATGGAGTAGGTGTCCTCTTTTGGCTCCTGATCATTTCAACCATCTTTATATTGATTTTTTATCTGTTGCCCATTCTTTTTACAAAAGAAGGAGGAAAAATTGCGCCTTTTTGGGGTTTATATTTTATTTTAATCGGTCTAGGCTTCATGCTCATTGAAATACCTATCGTGCAGCAGGGCTCCGTGTATTTGGGTAGCCCAGTATATGGCTTGTCCATTGCTTTATTTTCTTTATTATGCTTTGGTGGCATCGGCAGCTTATTAAGCAGTCGCTTCAAACCGAGTCAGTTAAAAAGATTGATGTTGCTCAGTTTCCTCTTGATTATTGTCACCACGCTTTTATTCCCCTTTGGGTTTTCCATACTGAAGCAGGGCAGTTACGAAAGCTCCTGGATATTGAAGTGCTTGGGCTTTATAGCCTTAGTCTTACCGATGGCAATTGCACTTGGAATTCCTTTGCCTTCAGCATTTCGTTTAATTCCTGCTGGATTAAGCAGCAATATCCCCTGGTTTTGGGCATTGAATGGAGCGGCATCGGTGCTTGGTTCAATCATTGCAATGAGTTTAGCCATTGCTTTTGGGTATTATATTACATCCTGCATTGCCGCCGTTTGCTATTCATTGGCATTGCTATGTCTTTTTATTGCAAATCTCAATTCAACCCCATTAGTTGAATAAACCATCGCGATATATTTTATCGAGGGTTTTCTAGCAGAATAGAATTGGCTCTTGGGAAAAATGTTCGCTCCGTGTCGATTTCCGAAGGGTTTTTAAACTAAGGTGTCATAAATTTGACAGTTCCTAATTTGCTACCATACTCATGATTAGATATGCTGGACTTAGAGACGGTTATGGGGCGAAACGAGACTATTTTAATTATTGACAATAATGAGGGGCGCTCTAACAAACTTCGTACTATTCTTAATTTTATTGGCGAATCCTGCCTTATTTCCGATTATGAAACCTGGCAAGATTTTTTTAGCAAAAAAACCTATGCCATTTTACTTGGTGCCCAGGAATCCCCCGAGGAAACCTTAGAATTTCTTGATGAATTAAGGAAAGCTGCAGTAAAGATTCCTGTTATTTTGGTTGATCCATCCATAAAGGACGCCCTCTATGCGAACTTTGGAGTAATCGCATCTCTTTCTTTTCCATTTAGTTATGCCCAAATATTAGAGGCATTGCACAAATGCCAAATGGCCCATGAAATCTTTTTAATGGGTGAAAATTACAAGAATAGAACCCCCTTATTCCGCAGTTTGGTGGGCAATAGTGAGGCTATTCGCCAGGTTCGCAAATTAATCGCCCAGGTTGCTGATACGGAAGCGAGTGTTTTGATTTTAGGCGAGTCGGGCACAGGTAAAGAAGTGGTAGCTCGAAATATTCATGCATTTTCCTCTCGAAGTAACAAACCCTTTATCCCAATTAATTGCGGAGCAATACCTGCTGAACTGTTGGAAAGTGAATTATTTGGCCATGAAAAAGGTGCATTTACTGGGGCTATCACTTCCAGGCAGGGGCGTTTTGAGCTGGCGGATGGCGGCACCTTATTTCTGGATGAAATCGGCGATATGCCTTTGGCCATGCAAGTCAAATTACTAAGAGTACTGCAAGAGCATTGTTTTGAGCGGGTGGGCAGCAACAAGAGCATTGAGGTGAATGTTCGCATTATTGCCGCTACTCATCGCAATCTGGAAAAGGCCATTGAGGAAGGAAAATTTCGCGAAGATTTATATTACCGTTTAAACGTCTTCCCCATTGATATGCCGCCGTTGAGAGCGCGTCGTGAAGATTTGCCTTTATTATTAAACGAACTCATTTCAAGAATTGAAGGTGAAAACAGACCTAGTGTGCGCTTAATGCCTGCTGCCCTAGAGGCTTTAAGCGCTTATGATTGGCCGGGTAATGTTCGTGAATTGGCTAATTTGGTTGAGCGTTTGTCAATCCTTTATCCCAATGGAATTATTGATTTCGCCGATTTACCAAGACGGTTTAAAAAAGAAAATAAAACCGCAGCAGCGGGACAATCCGCGTCGGACCGAGAAGCCTTATTGGAAATGCTAAATCCCGATAGCCTTTTAAGGGATGGCATCGATTTAAAAGAGCACTTGATCAAAACCGAGCTTGCATTAATCAATCAGGCTTTGCATGAGTCCGATTGGGTGGTGGCACATGCTGCAAATTACCTCAATATGCGCCGAACCACCCTCGTGGAAAAAATGAGAAAATATGGATTAACAAGACCTGAACGCGCCTAGCAGAATTTATTCTGTCTTATTTGATGGCGGCTCAATATCTAAATGGGTTTTATCCTTTGCTGGTTTCTTTTTTTTGACGGCGGCAACCGTAACTTCTTCTTCATGGCCTTCTGGACCAGGTTTTTTTGCGCTGGCAACGACGACTTCCTCACCGGCTTCTGACGTCTTCTTTGCCGCGGTAACGACAGCCTCATCCTTTTTTTCCGCAGTTTTTGAAGCGGAGCTTACGACCTCTCCCTGTTCAGCAGTTTGCTCACGCTTTTTCTTATAATCGTCAATAATTTCAGTAACACTTTTCTTAACGTCTTTAAATAGTTTGTTAGCGAACGAACTCAGTTCCTTGAAATCAGGTAGTTTTGATTTAAAATCATTCATAGTTGACTCCCTGTTGTCGTCTTAGCCTATTAATTTTAAGTATATCTTGAATTTAGCGTTTTTCCGCAAATAATCAAGGATTAGCTCAAGCCCAGGGATGCAGAATTTTTGTAACAGGCTTAAGCATCTTCTCAACCATGGATTTTTTACCATGGACGGTAATTTTAAACACATTGGATTCACGCATTTTCTCAACCAGGTAATCATCGCTGGTCTTTAATTCATCCACCAATTTCAGACCAAATGCATCTTTAGCGAGCCAATGTTCACCCGTTGAAACCTCATCGATATCAAGCTGGGGACGGTTAGAGGCCACGTAAGTTCTGAATGCCTGATGAATTTTCTCCAGATCTTCCTGGAATTTTTTACGCCCTTTCTCGGTGTTTTCAGCAAACAAGGTCAGGGTGCGTTTGTACTCGCCTGCAGTGAGTAGCTCCATATCAATGTCATTTTTCTTCAACCAACGATGAAAATTCGGAAGTTGTGCTACAACACCGATTGAACCAATGATAGCAAAAGGTGCTGCCAGAATTTTATTAGCAACGCAGGCCATCAAATAACCGCCGCTTGCTGCCATTTTGTCGATGCAAACAGTGAGTGGAATTTTTCTATCGCGGATGCGTTGCAATTGGGAGGCGGCAAAACCGTAGCTGTTCACAGCCCCGCCGGGGCTTTCCAGTTGAATGACTACCTCATCGTTTTCATCAGCAATGGCGAGAATGGCGGTAATGGCTTCGCGCAACCCTTCGGCCTGGCTTGCTTTGATATCACCATGAAAATCCACCACGTAAACTGCATGTTTGCTTTCTTTTACTTTTTTCTTTTTTTCCGGTTTTTTTTGTCTGATGTCATGAGACATTCTTTGTTTGATTTCTTCATATTCCTTGGTTAGTGAAGTTATTTCAAGTTTGGGTTTTGCCTTACGGCCTAAGGCGAGAATTCCTGCAAAAGCCAGCAAAATCGCAATGACAAGGGTTAATGTTTTTAACAAAAATAAACCGTATTGGGCCAGAAACTCCATCATTCACCTTGAGGTTTGTCAAACAAAGTATGGAATTATGCTCGCGCAGGTTATGGGGTGCAAGTGCTTTCTTGCAATGTATTTTTAATTAAGTTCCAACAACATGAATTGAAAAGTAAATGTCAAGAGCATGCAATTGTGATAGTCTCCTTTTTTTAAACAGCTGCTCAATCATGCTTGAAGTCATTTCACTTTCTTTTGATTATCAGGACAAACCCGTACTTGATCAGGTTGAATTTGCTGTAAAGCCAGGCGAATTATTGCATTTACGGGGTGGTAATGGGGCAGGGAAAACCACCCTGTTGCGCCTGCTCACTGGACTACTTGAGCCCTCAACGGGTGACATTCGTTATCAAGGCGACTCCATTTATAAAGACCTATCCGCTTATCAGCGGAATCTTTGCTTTGTAGGCCATCGCACAGGCATTAACCCCTTTTTAACGGTGAGGGAGAATTGTTTTTTTGATCTTCAATGGGGGCGCCGGGGGGGCAATTTCGAAGATCTGTTGCAACATTATGGACTGAGTGACTTCGCGGATGAGTGTTGTTCACATTTGTCTGCTGGTCAACGTCGTCGAGTGGGGTTATTGCGCACGGCTATAAGCAATGCCAAATTATGGTTGCTGGATGAACCTTTGGTTGCTTTGGATCAGCAAGCTATGAAGGTTTTTATGGGCTCCCTTGAATCTCATCTTCTCGAGGGGGGGCAGGTCATCATGAGCTCTCATCAGGACTTGAAGTTAAAATCGGTGCCTCAGTTGGAGTATGCATTATGAGGGTTGTATACCAGGTGCATCATGCTTAATTTAGTTATACTGTTTAGGCGCCAGTTTCAACGCGAACTGCTTTTGCATGCCAGACAGCCGCGGTTATTGCTTCATTCTTCCTTGTTTTTTTTAATGGTAACTGTATTTTTTCCATTAACCATGCCGCCAGAGCCCATGTTGATGCGTACTGTTGCCCCAGGTTTGGTTTGGATTGCCATGTTATTGGCCCTGTTGCTTTCCTCAGTAAGCTTATTTCAACAGGATTATGAGGATGGGGTCCTCGAGCAATGGCTTATTTCCCCCTATCCTTTACCAGTAATTGTTTTTGCAAAATTATTTGTACATTGGTTGTTGAATTTGGGCGCCATGCTCATCTATTGCCCTCTTTTGGCCATTCTTTTTCATTTGAGTGGCTATGAAACAGTCATTTTAGTGATTAGCCTGATTGTAGGGACACCTGCAATCCTTTTCCTGTGTGCTTTGGCTTCGGCATTCAGCGCCGGAAGAGGGGTGTTGATGGCCCTTGTCCTCCTGCCTTTAACGGTACCGGCCATGGTTTTTGGCAGTGCCAGCCTGTCAGCCGCCATGCAGGGATTAGCAGTTCCTGGTTATCTTGCCATACTGGCTGCGGTTTCCTTATTGACGGTTTGTTTTTTACCCTTTGCCATATCTGCTGTGATTCGCATTAGCCTTGCAGATTAATGCGTGATAAAATTCCGTCTTTTTTAAGCAGTCAAGTCCTTATGTGGAAATTTTTATACCAAATGGCTTCGCCGAAGACTTTTTTTCAATTGACTAAGCCCTGGCTTGGTTGGTTGGGATATGCTGCTTTGTTGTTTTTAACCCTGGGCTTCTTATGGGGTTTATTGTTTGCCCCTGCCGATTATCAGCAAGGTGATGCATTCCGCATCATTTATCTTCATGTGCCAAGTGCGTTCCTATCCATGGCCTTGTATACCTGGATGGGTTTTCTCGCCGTGCTGTTGCTGGTTTGGCGCATCAAAATGGCGGGTTTAGTTTTAGGAATAGCGGCGCAAGTTGGGGCAGTAATGACTTTCATCGCTTTACTGACTGGGGCTATTTGGGGTAAACCCATGTGGGGCACCTGGTGGGTCTGGGATGCCAGGCTTACCTCAGAACTCATTTTGCTCTTCCTGTATTTGGCCATTTTAGCTACTAAGGATTCGTTTCAGAATAAGGAACAGGGGGATAAGATAGCCGCTATCTTGACCTTGGTTGGTCTCATTGATTTGCCAATCATCCATTACTCAGTGTATTGGTGGAATACCTTGCACCAAGGCGCAACGCTAACTTTGTTTGCCAAACCTAAAATAGCAGCCCCCATGCTGTACCCTTTATTATTCAGCATCATTGGCTTTTTCTTATATGCGTTTTGGTTGATTTTACATAAGACCCGAAGTGAGTTGCTAATCAGAGAACGTCGGCACGACTGGTTAAAAAAAATGTTTGAGCGGGGGGAACTATGAATCCAGTTCTTCAATGGTTAAATATGGGCGGCTATGCCACATATGTGTGGCCTGCCTATGGCTTGGTGTTTGGTATTTTGATTCTGTTGGCGATTCGAGTGAAATTCGATGCATCACGCAAACGTAAACAGCTTCAGCAGTGGTTTAAGAGGCAAAAATGAACCCAGTACGCAAACGTAAAATGCTGATGCTTGTATTCATTGTATCGATTTTGGCGATGGCTGCGGCTTTGGTTCTATATGCTCTAAGGCAAAATATCAGCTTATTTTACAGCCCGAGCCAGGTGATAGCTGGTGAAGCGCCAGCTAACCACAACATTCGTTTAGGCGGCATGGTGGTGAAAGGCAGCATCATCCGCTCCAAAAAGGATTTAGCCATACAATTTAAGCTGACGGATTTCAAAGAGGAAGTGACGGTTTATTATCGAGGCATTCTGCCCGACTTGTTTCGTGAAGGACAAGGCGTAGTGGCCATGGGCAAATTAAGCGATGCACATCAGTTTCAGGCCAGTCAAATTCTCGCCAAACATGATGCCAACTACATGCCTCCTGAAGTGAAACAATCGTTGGCTAATGCTAAACAGAATGGAGAAAAAAGTTCTACATGATTGCTGAAATGGGTTTATTTTCATTAATTCTTGCTTTGTTATTCGCGTCTTTATTGGCCATCGTACCCAGTTTAGGTCTTTGGCGACAGAAAACGGCCTGGATTGCAGCGGCTCCTCTTTATGCGATCGCGCAATTTATTTTCGTTTCATTTGCGTTCCTTTGCTTGGCATTTTGTTTTTTAAGAGATGATTTTTCGGTCATCTATGTTTTAAGCAACTCCAGCACTTCTTTACCCTGGTTTTACAAGCTGTGTGCGGTTTGGGGAGGGCATGAGGGCTCCATGTTGCTATGGGTAGCGATTTTAAGTTTTTGGATGGTGGCTATTAGCCTGTTTAGCTCTTCGCTTGAACAGGACATGAAAGCACGCGTATTAATTGTATTGGGGCTGATCAGCATTGGCTTTATTCTTTTCCTTTTATCCACGTCAAATCCTTTCGCACGTCAATTTCAGCTTCTCAATACTCAAGGGCGAGATTTAAATCCGCTGCTGCAAGACCCAGGGTTTCTGTTTCATCCGCCCATGCTTTATATGGGTTATGTGGGCTTTTCAGTCGCCTTTGCTTTTGCCATCGCCGCGCTTTGGGTTGGTCGTGTGGAATCCTCTTGGGCAAAATGGACCCGACCATGGACTTTGGCTGCCTGGTGCTGTTTAACTGCAGGCATCACTTTAGGCAGCTGGTGGGCTTATCGTGAATTAGGCTGGGGTGGTTGGTGGTTTTGGGATCCGGTTGAGAATGCCTCTTTTATGCCATGGCTGGTGGGCACTGCTTTGCTTCACTCCCTGGCCGTGAGTGAGCAAAGGCAGCAGTTTAAGGCCTGGACATTGTTGTTAGCCATCACTGCGTTTTCGCTGAGCTTGATTGGAACTTTCCTCGTGCGCTCCGGCGTCTTGACCTCGGTTCATGCGTTTGCAGTTGACCCAAAGCGCGGGTTATACATTTTGACCTTTTTACTGGTGGTGATCGGCGGCTCTTTGCTGTTATTTGCTCTACGAGCGCAAACTTTGCAAAATAAAGATGCGGCATCGCCCGTTTCAAGAGAAAGCGCGCTGCTATTAAATAATGTTTTTCTTGCTGTAATGATGTTAACTGTACTAATGGGCACAGTTTATCCACTGTTAATTGATGGTTTAGGTTTGGGCAAATTGTCCGTAGGTGCGCCTTATTTCAATTCCGTTTTCATTCCCTTAATGATTCCATTACTGATATTAATGGGGCTCGGAATTCATTTAAATTGGCAGCGGGATCAGTTTGATAAAATCCGCAAACGTTTGCTAAATGTAAGTTTGATGAGCTTATTATTGCCCCTGGCTTTGTTGTGGCTCTTAAGCGATTCCGTTAAAGGCTATGCCTTATTGGGTCTGGTACTTGCTGTATGGATTATCCTGAGCACGCTGAAATTAATTGTCATTCGTTCCCAACAGCGTGGAATGCGAAATCTGGGCCAGGCGTTTTTAGGGATGGTTCTTGCTCATTGTGGTGTTGCGGTAACCGTAATAGGCATTACGCTGTCTTCAAACTATGGTGTGCAAAAGGACGTGCGCATGGCACCAGGTGTGAATGCAAAACTTGCAGGTTATGAAATTCAATTCATTGATGAACGGTCGTTACAAGGTCCCAATTACCATGGCACACAGGCTCGCTTTAAGATTAAAAACAACAACAGCAGCAAGTTCATTTACCCAGAAAAAAGAATTTACAACGTCGGCAAGATGGCCATGACTGAGTCAGCGATTGATGTGAATCCATTTAGGGATATCTACATTGCCTTGGGTGAGCCTTTGGATGATAAGGCTTGGTCAGTCCGTTTATATTACAAGCCTTTTGTGCGCTGGATCTGGGGCGGCGGTTTTTTGATTTTGACAGGTGGATTACTGGCTCTGGCTGATAGGCGCTACTATCAGAAACGTCAAATGGCTTTATCTACACAAGAGGTGGTGTTATGAAGCTGTGGCGTTTACTGCCTTTCGCCGTTTTTGTCATCCTTGCTTGTTTCCTCTGGAAGGGATTGTTTCTCGAGCCACAAAAACTGCCTTCGGTTCAACTTGGAAGGGCATTACCCTCATTTGAACTGGACAGCTTAAATGATGAGCATCGCTTTACGCCTGACTTGCTCAAGGGACAAATTAGCTTGCTTAACGTTTGGGCAAGCTGGTGTCCTGCTTGTACTGAAGAACAGGTGTTTCTGACGCAGCTTTCTCAGCAGGGAGTGCCAATTTTTGGCATAAATTATAAAGACAACAGTGATAGTGCTAAACAGTGGCTTAAGGATTGGGGTAATCCCTATCGCAATGTGGGTGAAGACCGAGACGGAAAACTGTCTATTGATTTAGGTGTTTATGGCGCACCGGAAACCTTCCTCATTGATAAGAAAGGAATCATTCGTTACAGGCATGTGGGTGTTCTTGATGAACAAAGCTGGAATGCGAATTTCCTGCCTCTCATTAAAAAGCTGGAGGCGGAGCTATGAAAAAAATATTCGTTTTTCTTACGGTGCTGATGGGTTTGGGGCTGGCTATTGCCCATGCTGATAACCTCTACCCCCTTGAAACGGCAAAACAGGAGGCACAATTTTCCCATTTATTAAGGGAACTTCGCTGTCTGGTTTGTCAAAATCAGGATTTGGCTGATTCCAATGCCAGTCTTGCAAAAGATTTGCGCGGGCAAGTGTATCATTTGGTTAAAGAAGGGAAGAGTGATAATGAAATCATTCATTATTTAACGGAAAGATATGGCGATTTTATTTTGTTTAAACCCCCCGTTAAACCTTTAACCGCTTTGTTGTGGTTTGGGCCTGCGTTGTTTTTACTCGCAGGTTTGTTGATTTTTTGGCGTACCTGTTTAAAGCGAAATGCAAATGGATAAGTGGTTATTAATTTCTTTAGCAATCTTGCTGCTCCTGGCTTTGCCAGTTGCTTTGTATCCTTTGCGAGCTTCTAAAAAAAGCTTGTTTATCATCATACCGTTAATGGTTTGCTCTCTGGCCTTGGCTTATTGGCAGTGGGGAGCTTTGCCGCAATGGTCAGAATACCAGCAACAACAAGAAAAACAGAAAAAAATTGTCGCATTAATGCAAACCATTAAAGGCCCGGAACAATTAATTGCCAAACTTAAGGCTAGTCTTAAGGCCAATCCCAACAGTGCTAAAGGCTGGTATTTGCTCGGACGAATCTATGCCAGCCAGGGAGAATGGTTAGACGCTAAAGCTGCATTTGAAAAGGCCTATCAACTTAATCCAGCGGATGAAACCATTGTTGTAAATTATGGCCAAAGCCTTTGGCAATTAAATCAGCAACAGTTCAATGACACAATTCGTACTATTTTTAACGGCCTGTTGCAAAAAAATCCGCAACAACCTGATGCTTTAGCCATGTTGGCCATGGATGCTTTTGGTTCGAAAAATTATCAATCTGCAATTGATTATTGGCAGAAGTTGCTCAAGTTAGCTCCTGAGCACTCCGAAGAAGCACAAATGATTCTAAAGGCTATTGCTAAAGCACAAGGGGAAATGCAGTCGAATCATTGATGGTTGGATTGGAATATACAAGTAAGGCTTCATCTTAGGAATAATATGAATCAACTGATCACCTTAATGCCCGGAGATGGTGTTGAAATCATCGCGCCGGCTTCTCGTTGTTCGGATAAACAACTTGCCGAACTCAAACAGTTGCTGACTTCCTGGGGGTTAAACTGCTTTGTCCAGGATGAGCTATTCGGTCAGGATCTGTTATGTGCGAACAGTGACGAACTTCGTTTTTCTGCCTTGAAAAGGGCGCTGTACAATCCGGACATCAAAGCAATCGTTTGTGCCAGGGGAGGCTACGGGAGCATGCGCCTGTTGCCTGAGTTAATTCAATTACCCCCTCCCCAAACCCCAAAATTGCTCGTAGGAATGAGTGACATTACCGCTTTGCATTTATTCTTGCAGCAACACTGGTCTTGGCCTAGTCTTCATGCCGCTTTGGCTGTTGATAAATTCAATTGGGAATGCATTGAAATGAGCAAAGCGCTTATGTTTGCTGAAAAAAAGGAGATTTGTTTTAAAACCACTGCTCTTAATCGATCGGCGCAAGAGCAGGTTTCCATCCAAAGTAGCGTCTGCGGTGGCAACTTAACGCTTGTGCAAACCAGCCTGGGAACCGATTGGCAAATTAATGCTGAAGGCAAAATTATTTTATTAGAAGAGGTTGGCGAAAGAGGGTATCGGGTTGATCGAATGCTTGAACAGCTGCGCCAAGCCAAAGTGTTTGATCAGGCTGCAGCCCTATTGTTTGCTGATTTTACCGAGGGAATTGAGCCTGATGGCTCATCTTTGATAGAATCAGTGATTAAGCGATTTGCTGAAACTTGCAAGATACCTGTGTTTAAGACCCATGGTATTGGCCATGATCCGGTTAATTTTCCCATTCCCTTAGGTACAATGGCCAGAATCGAAACAGCTGATAACCAAATTGTGGTGAGTATTTAAAACAAGCTATGCATAATTGTTGTGTTTATGTTGAAATATCGTCTAGACTAAATTTGCTAAAAGGAATTTTTGCCTTCAAGGAGAGAACATGACCGATCGAGTTTATCAAGTTGTTCAATTAGTTGGTACTTCAGAAATTGGTATTGAAGAAGCAATCAATAATGCTATTGCTCATGCTGCCAAAGTTCATGGCAAGCTGGATTGGTATGAAGTGATGGAAACTCGTGGCTTTATCGATAATGACAAAAGTAAGTATTATCAAGTCCATCTAAAAATTGGCTGCCATGCCCATTAACCACTACTTGAGTGTGGTCAGCAGAGAAACTTAAATCCAGGCACTCTATAATAATTGACTTAAAACCGGGATGGGTTTGAGCGGCTATCATCTTTAATACTTAGGTCTTAAGCTTAAGAACTTAACTGGTCTCTTCATATTCTTTTAGAGCCTTCAGAAAATGCCAGCCATAATGACTTAATTTATGCTGCCCAATTCCGGAAATATTTAACAGGTCATCCATGGTTTTCGGCTTTTTTTTGGTCATTTGTTGCAAGGTGGCATCGCTAAAAATCATAAAAGGAGGTTTACCTTCCTCATCGGCCAGTTTACGCCTAAGACTTCGCAACAACTGAAACAAAGGATTGGTTTCAATCACTACAGTTTGATGTTTGGTCTTGGCCAGTTTTTCCTTTGGCTGGATTTTGGGAAGAGAGAGCAGCACCTGCTCTTTATTTTTTAAAATGGCCACCGCCTTTTTACTTAAGCGAAGGATATTAAAGTGCTCGGCATCTTGAAGGCAGTAGTTACGATGAATAAGCTGCCAAGCTAAATGTTTCCAATAATTGGCTGATTTGTCTTTGCCAATTCCAAAAGTGCTGAGACGGTGGTGGCCTGCTTTTTGAATTTTTTCAGAGCTGCTGCCCCGCAACACTTCAATGGTGTAGCTCATACCATAACTTTGGTTCAGACGATAAATGCAGGAGAGAAATTTTTGCGCATCTTCGGTAGCATTAACCACTTCTGGCGGGTTATCGCAAACATCGCAATAATTACATTGCTCTTCCATGGATTCATCAAAGTAATGCAGCAAAATCTGCCGACGGCAATGCGTCGCTTCCGCAAAAGCCAACATATGGTTGAGTTTGTTCGTTTCAATTTGCTGCTGCTTAATATTTGAGGTGCCCGCAATCCAGGCACGCAGCCTCGCGCTATCACCTGGATCGTAAAGCAATAAAGCTACTGCAGGCAGTCCATCGCGACCAGCCCGTCCAGTTTCCTGATAATAGCCTTCAATATTTTTAGGTAAATCATAATGGACTACAAAACGCACATTGGATTTGTCTATACCCATTCCAAAAGCCAAAGTGGCCACAACCACATCAATTTTGTCGTGACGAAATAATTGTTGTACCTCGCGCCTTTCCTGATGTGGTAAACCGGCGTGATAGGCTCTGGCTTTAAACCCCAAATCTTGTAATTTGTTGGCAACCCGCTCAACCTCATTACGAGTTCCGCAATAAATTATTCCGGATTGCTGCGTTTGCGTTTTAAGAAAAAAATGCAATTGCTTCATCGGGTTGTCTTTCGTGATGACGCTGTAGTGAATGTTGGGACGGTTGAAAGACGCAATGAATTGTTTGGGTGAATAGTTGAGCTTATTAATGATGTCTTGGCGTGTCAATTTATCAGCGGTGGCGGTAAGTGCCACCATTGGAATGCCTGGAAATAATGTCTTCAATTGTCCAAGACTGGCGTACTCAGGCCGGAAATCATGTCCCCATTGCGAAATGCAGTGCGCTTCATCAATGGCAAATAGCGCGAGCTCACAACTTTGTAAACGCTCCAAAAATGAACCCGTCAGCAAACGTTCTGGAGCAATATAGAGCAAATCAAGTTCGCTGGCGTGGAGTTGGGCCAGCACTTGGCGTGCTTCGTCGCTGCTTAGAGAGGAATTGTAATAGGCAGCCTTGATTCCTTGCAACTTCAGCGCCGCGACTTGGTCTTCCATTAGGGCAATGAGGGGTGAAACGACGATGGCAACCCCTTTTCGAACCAAAGCAGGGATCTGGTAGCACAAAGATTTTCCCCCGCCAGTGGGCATTAGAACCAGAACGTCTTGACCGGCGATTAAGTGCTCTATGATTTCTTCTTGCGGATGTCGAAATGCATCAAAACCGAAATAATTCTTTAAAACATGCAGAGCTTCTGAGGGTTTGGAATGAATGTTTACGCCTTCCATACTGTTCTTATTATTGTTTGATGAAAGAGAAAGTTTGTACTAAAAACTGTCTGGCCACCATCGTAAGCTTGAGTGCTTTTTACAACGTAAAGTCTGTTCATGCAAGTCTTAAAACAGAATGCTGTTGATTTCCTTAGCTGCAATGAACTGGTTGGAGCCATTCTGGAAAGCTGCCTTCCTTAAATTTTTTACCTTGGGCAGTAAGCTTCAGTGACTTTGCTTGTGCTATCGTTTTAGAATACTAACTTAGCCATGTTTTAAACATTAAGGAAAGCTATGGATTTCAAGTTCAGCGAAGAGCACCTTGCCTTTCGGGATATGGCTGCGGAATTTGCACGCAACCAGTTGGCTCCTGGGGCGGCGGCATGGGATGAACAAGCCTATTTCCCTATAGAAGTGATGCGGCAAGCGGCTGCATTAGGAATGGCTGGCATTGTGTGCGGGGAAGATATTGGCGGCGCCAATTTAACCCGTTTAGATGCCGCTATCATTTTTGAGCAACTGGCCTCAGGTTGTGTGAGTACCAGTGCTTATCTCTCCATTCATAATATGGTTGCCTCTTTAATTGATCGTTATGCCTCTGAACATTTGAGAACCCTTTGGGGGCCTAAGTTAACGTCAATGGAAGCCCTGGGAAGTTACTGTTTAACGGAGCCTGAATCTGGTTCCGATGCCGCATCGTTAAAAACGAGGGCTGCCAAGGAAGGGGATTACTACGTTTTAAATGGTGCCAAGGCATTTATTTCAGGCGGCAGTGTCAGCGATGTCTATCTATGCATGGTTAGAACTGGAGATGAGTCTCACCATGGAATTTCCTGCCTTCTTGTTGAAAAAAATACTGAAGGGTTAAGTTTTGGGAAGTTAGAACATAAACTGGGTTGGCGAAATCAGCCCACTTGCATGATTTATTTTGAAAATTGTCGTGTACCGGTCACTAACCGCGTCGGTGAAGAGGGTATGGGATTTAAAATTGCTTTAAATGCTTTGAATGGTGGGCGAGTCAATATTGCTGCTTGTTCTTTAGGGGGAGCAAAAGCCTGCTTGCGCCTAAGTCAGCGCTACGTTCATGAACGCAAGCAATTTGGTAAAACTTTAAGTCAAATGCAAGCTTTGCGGTTTTATTTTGCAGACATGCTAACCGATTTTGAAGCAGCAAGGCTTATGGTTTATCGGGCAGCAGATGCTTTGGATAAAGCAGATGTTCATGCGCCAATGTATTGCGCCATGGCTAAACGCCTGGCTACTGACGTTGCTTTTCGCATCAGTGACAAAGCCATGCAGCTTCATGGGGGTTATGGCTATTTGCACGATTATCAAATTGAGCGTATTTTCCGTGATTTGCGGGTTCATCAAATTCTTGAAGGAACCAATGAAATCATGCGCGAGATTGTAGCGAAATCCAGCCTGGATGATGAATATATTATTGAATAACAGGAGTTTTCATGAATTTAATAGAACAAAATGTAGATGGGCGTGGCATTCTCAATTTAACATTGAACCGGCCAGAAAAGTTAAACGCCTTAAGCACGGAAGTGCTTCAGATCCTTGATGAATTACTCGATTCGGCGAAAGAAAATCCCAAAGTTAAAGCCCTCTTGATCACTGGTTCTGGCAAGGCATTTTGCGCTGGCGCTGATATTTCCCGTTTGGCTGAATGCAACGCCCAAACAGGTTATGAGTTTGCGCGCCAAGGACAGAATGTTTTCAGAAAGCTTGAAACATTAGGTAAACCGTCACTGGCAGCCATCAATGGATTTGCTTTTGGGGGTGGATGCGAGTTAGCCATCTCAGCCAGCCTAAGAATTGCTTCCAGCAATGCGCAATTTGGGCAGCCTGAAGTAAAACTTGGGGTCATTCCCGGTTATGGCGGCACACAACGTCTGGCCAGATTAGTTGGTAAAGGAAGGGCCATGGACTTGTGCTTGACTGGGCGATTTATTGATGCTCAGACTGCCTTAAATTGGGGCTTGGTTACGGCGGTTGTCGAGCCAGAATCTTTACTCGAGGAAGGTAAAAAAATCTTGGGCACCATATTATCCATGGGTCCTTTGGCCATTCAAAGCGTAATGGAGGTGATTGATCATGGTTTTGACATGAGTCTCACCGATGCACTACACCTTGAAGCCGTACATTTTGCTAAAATTTGTGCAACTCATGATAAACAAGAGGGAGTTAATGCTTTTCTGAGCAAAAGACAGGCAGAATTTAAGGGAGAGTAGTGATGGATAGTATAAGCTTTGCAGAAGAAGGCCAAATTGGTTTGGTTACTCTAAACCGGCCACAAGCCTTAAATGCTCTGACACTTGACATGATCCAAGCCCTACAGCAACAACTGCTCACCTGGGAAAGCAATCCGAATATTTGTGCTGTGGTGATTCGAGGTGAGGGCGAAAAGGCATTTTGTGCTGGAGGCGATGTCCGCTGGCTTTATGAAGCTGGCTTAAGCCATAATCCTCAGCAGATGCAGTTTTTCTGGCATGAATATCGTCTTAATCATTACATTAACCGTTATCCTAAGCCTTACATTGCCTTAATGGATGGCATCACCATGGGGGGGGGCGTTGGAGTTTCCCTTCATGGTTCTTACCCTGTGGCTACAGAGTGTTTCGTTTTCGCCATGCCTGAGACGAGTATTGGTTTTTTTCCTGATATTGGTGCTTCTTATCTGCTATCGCGCTGCCCAGATGCAGTGGGATTGTATTTGGGTTTAACAGGCAACCGTATTTCTGCGGAAGATGCTTATGCCTTAGGGCTAATTAAAGCTGTTGTTCCTTCAGAATCGATTGAAAAGCTTTTGCATGAGCTTATTAACAGGGATTTGTCCAACCACCCGCAAAGTGTCATTGATGATTGCATCAAACAGTTTGCCAAGGCGAATTCACAAGCGCCAATTGAGGAGCAGCGCAAGGTAATTAAGGATTGTTTCTCACGCTCCAGTGTCGAAGACATCTTTAATGCTTTAAATGAAAGAGGGGATGATTGGTCAACAACCATTTTAAATAGTCTGCACTTTAAAGCGCCTCTCAGCCTGAAAATTACTTTTGCCCAAATTCACAAAGCTGCTTCTTTAAATATGGCGCAATGCATGGCGATGGATTATTGTCTGGTTAGCCATTTTATGCAGGGGCATGATTTTTATGAAGGCGTACGAGCATTATTAATCGATAAAGACAAATCACCTCGCTGGCAGCCAAGCACTTTAAACCAGGTGAGTGATGCTATGGTTATGGAGTATTTTGCTGGCAATGAAGAGCTCATCCTTATTATTTGATCTAAGGGTAGAAGTCCTTCTATGTGGCGATAACTGCCGTTATGCCTAGACTTAAGGAACGCTTGGCCTTCTGATTGGCTGAGCCATGATGTTGCTGTCTATTCAGGAAGGAAGTTTAAAATTTGCTAAAATATAACTGGTAACTGAGTGTGTGCAAGGAGTTGCCCCGTTATTTCACGGCTATTTAATTGTGTATAACTGACATTTTGCATAAAATGCTCATTCCAAGCTCAAACAGGTTCTTTATGTCAGATTTTTATCAAGATTTTTCAAAAAGACGGACATTCGCCATCATATCCCACCCAGACGCGGGTAAAACAACCGTGACTGAAAAATTGTTGTTGTTCGGAGGAGCGATTCAGCTTGCAGGAACTGTAAAAGGCCGCAAAGCAGACCGTCACGCCACTTCCGACTGGATGGAAATGGAAAAGGAGAGGGGTATCTCTATCACCACATCCGTGATGCAGTTTGTGCATAACCAGCATGTGATTAATTTATTGGATACCCCAGGCCATGAAGACTTTTCGGAAGACACCTATCGTACTTTAACGGCGGTTGATTCGGCGTTGATGGTCATTGACGTCGCCAAAGGTGTGGAAGAAAGAACAGTAAAGTTGATGGAAGTCTGTCGTTTACGTGATACACCGATTATGACTTTTATCAATAAATTAGATCGTGAGGGTAGAGAACCCATTAGCTTGCTTGATGAGGTCGAGACGGTACTAGGCATCCAATGTGCGCCAGTGACTTGGCCTGTGGGAATGGGTAAGCGATTTAAAGGTATTTACCATTTGCATCAGGACACGATATTCCTGTACCAGCCAGGGAAAAACAGTCAAAAGCAAGAGGCCTTAAAGATTAAGGGCCTGGACAATCCGCAACTGGATGAACTGCTGGGCGAGATGGCACAAGAATTACGCGATGAAATTGAATTGGTTAAAGGCGCTTCTCACGAATTCAATCTTGAAGATTATCTGGCGGGTAAGTTAACCCCGGTTTATTTTGGTTCAGCCATTAATAATTTTGGCATCAAAGAACTTCTGGATGATTTTGCTGAGCACGCTCCAGGACCAAGGCCTCGTGCGACTCTTGAGCGGCAAGTGAATCCTGATGAAGAAGCCTTTAGCGGCTTTGTATTTAAGATTCAGGCTAACATGGACCCGAAACATCGGGATCGGATAGCCTTTTTACGCATTTGCTCCGGTACCTTTAAAAAAGGGATGAAGTTAAATCACCTGCGCATTGGTAAGGAAATACAAATAGCCAATGCTTTGACTTTTATGGCTGGCGACAGAACCCATGCTGAAACGGCTATGGCCGGTGACATCATTGGTTTGCATAATCATGGGACCATTCGTATTGGTGATACCTTTACCCAAGGGGAGCAGTTAAAATTTACAGGCATTCCGAACTTTGCCCCTGAATTGTTTCGCTTGGTCAGACTTAAAGATCCACTAAAAAGTAAAGCGTTGGTCAAAGGTTTAATTGAACTGTCGGAAGAAGGTGCCACCCAGGTTTTTCGGCCATTAAACAGCAATCAGCTCATTTTAGGCGCGGTTGGTGTGTTGCAATTTGATGTAGTGGCCCATCGCTTAAAACATGAATACAAAGTTGATTGCGTTTATGAAAACGTAAGTGTGACTTGTGCTCGCTGGGTTTATTCAGAGGATGAAAAGGCCATGGCTGAATTCCGCACCAAGGCTTACGACCATTTGGCTTTAGACGGCAGCGATTCTTTGATGTATTTGGCGCCAACTCGGGTAAATTTGACGATGGCTCAGGAACGTTATCCTAAAATTGAATTTTCTGCCACTCGAGAGCATTAAAAGACCAGGAGCTTTCAGTGTCTGAAAGCTCCTGATAGGAATACTAGGCGGAGCAGCTCGCACTTATGGTATGGGGGCCTTTATTTGTTAATCGCACCTTCCCTCCAGAGTCGGCAACGATGGTTACCTTATCACCGTCGTGAACCGTAACATAAATGTTGTCGCCTTCTGAAAGTTCGGTGCCATTGATTTTTCCTGATCGTTTTAACACTTCAATCAAAATTGGATTGCTGCTGTCTTGGCTATGTATGGTGCATACCGAAGTGATTGTCCAAAACCAGGAATTCACAAATTCTTGAGGATCATTTGGAGGTAATTCATAGTCCAGACTGATACCAACATTGAATTCATGAAGGTTAGTAGAAAAAGCACTGGCGCTGAATAAAGCACCAGCAAAAAGCAAGCCATAACCAAGCTTTCGCAACATAAATGTCTCCTGAAAAAAAAGATTAAGATACCTGTATTTTTTATGGATGGCAAACAGGGAAAAATTTTAGATCAAATTCATAAATATTTTTGTTTTTATTCAATGTAATTTTTTTAATTTTGCTGTTCTTTCTTGAGTAAAAAAGAAAATTTATTTTTTAGAAAATAAAAAAAACCCGCAACATTTCTATTACGGGTTTTTATTATATAACAAGTTAATTTTTCAAGTATTTTTTATATTTCTGTGAGTGCTTTGGCAATGGATTCAGTCATCTTTTTCGCATCGCCGAACAACATGTAGGTGTTGTCTCGGTAAAATAAATCGTTTTCAACGCCCGCATAACCCGGTGAGAGGCTTCGTTTTACAAATAAAACGGTTTTGGCCTTTTCTACTTCCAGCACAGGCATACCATAAATGGGAGAGCCAGGATCCGTTTTGGCTGCGGGATTGGTAATGTCATTAGCACCAATTACGAAGGCAACATCGGCTGTGGCAAAGTCGCGATTGATTTCGCTTTGCTCATACACCCGATCATAAGGAATGTTGGCTTCCGCAAGCAGCACGTTCATATGGCCGGGCATGCGGCCAGCGACCGGATGAATGGCAAAACGCACGCGTATATCGCGCTTTTCTAACGCGTCTACCAGCTCTTTTACGGCGTGTTGGGCATGTGCCACAGCCATGCCATAACCAGGCACAATGATGACATCCTTGGCGTTGCTCAATAGAAAAGCTGCATCTTCCCCATTGGCTTGATGAATTTGCTGGTTGTCCTGCCTTACTGCCGAAGTTCCAGTGTCGCTAGCTTTAAGGCCACCGAAAATGACGTTTATAATTGAGCGGTTCATGCCCACACACATGATGTAACTCAAAATTGCCCCGCTGGCACCGACCAGGGCACCGGTTATCACCAATAAATGGTTACTCAGCGTAAATCCAATTCCAGCGGCAGCCCATCCAGAATAGGAGTTCAGCATGGAGATTACGACAGGCATATCCGCGCCGCCGATTGGGATGATTAAGAGCACTCCCAGGAGAAAAGAAAGAGCCGCCATGGTGATTAGGGTGTAGAGGGATTGGCCGGTTAAAAAGAAAATGAAGATAGCTACAATGCCAAGAGCAAGGATGAGATTCCCAAATTTTTGTCCTGGATAACGAATGGGTTGTCCTGACATGATGCCTTGAAGCTTTAAGAAAGCAATGACAGAACCGGAAAAGGTGATTGCACCAATGATTAAACCGAGGCTCATTTCGACAAGGCTTGCTGTTTCAATATTACCGGGTCTGCCAATGCCAAAAGAAGCTGGGGCTAAGTAAGCGCAAAAAGCGACAAGAACCGCTGCAAGGCCAACCAGGGAGTGAAAGCCAGCTACCAACTGGGGTAGGGCGGTCATATTGATTTTAAGGGCAATGATTGTTCCTACGATGCCCCCGGCGATAATTAAAGCGATGAGCAGCAAATGATGGTGAGTGGACGGCATCATCAAGGTGGAGGCCACCGCTAGAAACATGCCAAAAATCCCCAGCAAGTTTCCTCGCCTTGCGGTGGCAGGGCTTGCCAAGCCTTTAAGTGCCAGAATAAAGCAGACTGCCGCAATCAGGTATAAAAATGGAAACAAAGAAGTCATGGCTTATCGTCCTTAATCATTATTTTTTATACATGCGCAGCATGCGTTGAGTCACCACAAACCCACCAAAGATATTGATGGCTGTGATGAATATTCCTAATCCACCTAAAACGGTTATCGTGCCTGTAGCGGTCGTTCCGGCCGCGATAATCGCTCCTAAAATAATGATGCTTGAGATGGCGTTGGTGACTGACATCAATGGGGTATGCAAAGCAGGGGTTACCTTCCAAACCACGTAATACCCTACAAAGCAGGCTAATACGAAAATGGTTAAAATCGCTATATAGGGGTTGCTTAAAGTGTTAATGCTATGCATGTTGAGCTTCCTTATTCGCTTGAAAGGGAAGGTATTTCCCTGCATGACAAAGCAGGGCTTGTTTAATAATTTCATCCTCGGCATTGAAGTTCAATTGCTCGGCTTTGGGAGCCAGGAGGCGCATTAAATTAAGCAAATTAGTGGCATACAGTTCACTGGCCGTTGCAGGAACAAATCCTGCTAAATTGCTGTAGCCTACAACAGTGACTCCGCCAATACGGACAACTTTATCCCGCTCACTGTACTCGCAGTTACCGCCACGAGAGGTTGCCAGATCAACAATGATTGAGCCTGGTTTCATGCCTTCAACCGTTTGCTTGGTTAAGAGGATTGGCGCCTTTCGGCCTGGGATTAAAGCTGTGCTGATGACGATGTCAGATTGCCTGGCAAATTTATCAATCAGTTCGGCTTGTTGACGTTTGTATTCTTCCGAGGTTTCCGAAGCATAACCGCCCTTTGTTTCGGCATCCTGTTCCACACCCACTTCCACAAATTCAGCGCCTAAACTTTCTACTTGCTCCTTGGCCGCACGTCGGACATCAAAGGCATAAACGACTGCACCTAACCGTTTGGCCGTTGCAATTGCTTGTAATCCGGCCACACCAGCCCCCAAGACCAGAACTTTGGCCGGGTGAATCATTCCAGCTGCCGTCATCATCATCGGAATAGCCCGTTTAAAATAAGCTGTGGCTTCAAGGACAGCCCGGTAACCGGCCAGGTTCGCCTGTGAAGAAAGGCTGTCCATGCTTTGGGCGCGGCTGATTCTGGGTATTAAATTCATTGAAATGAGGCTGATGTTTTCCTTACATGCCCAAGTGATTAATTCCGCTTGCGGCTCATTATCGATATGGGCAATCACGAGACTATGGGCTTGCAGCCCGTCCAACTCGCTGGGATTAGGTTCATTGACCAGCAACACGATGTTTGTGGTTTTAAGTAGAACCGTTCTCTCATTAACAACCGTCGCCCCGGCTTGTTGGTAATCAGCATCACTGAAACCTGAGGCATTACCGGCCTGCGTTTCAACGGTCACCTCAAAACCCATTTTAATGTATTGCTTCACCGCAGCGGGGGAAATCGCAACGCGAGTGTCTTTGTCGCTCTCATTTAAGGTTGAAATTATCATGGAAATATCCCTATCACCTTTTTCTTTATCCTATTGGAATATAATTGTTATTGCTAGGGTTTTTCCATCAATTTTGCCGTTAAACACCCAATTTCATGGAGTTGTTTGAACTTGTGATTTCGCTAAAGTACGTCCTTTAAAGCAGGTCCGACATGGAATATGGAAATACTCTGTTTTTTTGCGGGGGCGGCCTTTTTTTACACGAATTCAGCGCTTTGCCTGTTGCTGATGTTTGCATTATTGTTCAAGCCAAGCTCAGCTTATCCAATTTGTTTTTTAGCAGGATTATCATATTGCCTTGTTCATGAGTGGCTTATTGCTGATCAAGGGATGGGAAACAAGGCTTTAAAGGTGATGCCAAAAGTCTTCATAGAAGGTGAGATAGTTTCCATTCCAACAGCCACCGAAGCCAAATCACAGTTTCAATTTAGAGTGGTTAAGCTTGACCGCCAGCCCGCGTCAGCAATTGTATTGCTGTCTTGTTACAATCATTGCCCTAAGTTTCATTTAGGTGATCGCTGGCGATTTCAAGCCAAATTGAAAAAACCACAAAATCTGGGTAATCCTGGACATTTTGATTACGTGGCCTGGTTGAGGATGCATCATATTAACTGGACTGGTTACATTAAATCTCAAGCTATGACGCGGCTAGCAGGAGCAAGAGGGCTTAGCTTGTTGGCTCTGCGCCAGCATTTCGCCCATTCAGCCTCGGCCCTTATGTCGCATGAGTCCTCTTTAGGAATTTTTGAAGCCATCAGCCTCGGTTTAACCAGCCACATCGATAAAACGCTTTGGGATTTGTTTCGGCGAACGGGTACAACCCATTTAATGGTCATTTCTGGATCTCATATCGGTTTGGCGGCAGGTTTGAGTTTTTGGCTGATGCGTTGGTTTTGGACAAGAAGCGCTCGTTTATGCCTGTTTTACCCAGCCCCGCAAGCAGCCAGTTTTGTGGCATTAATCGTTGCATTGGCTTATTCGCTTTTGGCGGGATTTGGTGCTCCAACGCAACGGGCATTATTGACTTGCTTTTTCATGTTGATGAAAAATTTTTTAAGCGGCCGTTTCAGTGTATGGCAGGCTTGGCGATATGCCTTGTTGTCAGCACTTCTTCTGGAACCTCATGATGTACTCAGTCCAGGCTTTTACCTCTCTTTTTTGGCCGTTGCCTGCTTAATTTTGGTCAATCAACGCTTTGCAGTGCAGGGAATTAAAAAAGTCATCCTGTTGCAACTGAGTTGCCTTTTTGGCCTGTTACCCTTGACCCTATACTGGTTTTCTTACGGGGCTTTAAACGGTTTTGCGGCGAATCTTTTGGCTGTACCGATGGTGGAATTGTTTATTGTCCCCTATTCTCTTGCCGGATTATTCTTAATCCAGTTTTGGCAGTGTCCCTGGATTTTATGGCCAATTGATGTTGGCATTAAAGTGTTGCTTGGCTATCTAGGTTGGATTGATTCCTTTTCATTCATTAATTTGCAATTTTCCTTCAACGACATCTTGCCTGTTTTGTCTTTAATGTTAACCATGTTTCTTGCTCTTTTTTTTCCGATAAGACCTGTTTTACCAGCCATTGCAGTGTTGTTCTTGGCAAGCCTTTTGCCTGGAAAGCAAAGGCTTGCAGAAGGGGAGGCAGCCATTGATGTGGTGGATGTCGGACAGGGATTGGCCATTGTGGTTCGCACTGCTAATCATAATCTGGTTTATGACAGCGGCATGAAATTCTATAAGGGAGGTGATATGGCCAATCTGGCTATCATTCCTTACCTTGAGTGGGTTGGGGTAAAAAGCCTTGATGCCATCATCATCAGCCACCCGGACCTCGATCATCGCGGAGGATTAGCTTCTCTTGAGGAGAAATATCCGGGAGTGCAGCTATTGAGCAACGAGGTTTCTTTTTATCGTCACGGCTTGAATTGCCACGATTATCCCCCTTGGACATGGGATGGCGTTTATTTCCAATTCTTACCGATTAATGAGCGATTTCCCGATAAAAATAACCGCTCCTGCGTGTTAAAAATTTCTACAGAAAATGGACAGGTTTTATTCACGGGCGACATTGAACGATTAGCAGAGCACTATTTGCTAATGACTTATGGTGACCATCTGAAAGCGGATGTGTTGGTCGTGCCACATCATGGCAGCAAAACATCCTCATCCAAAGAATTTATAGGTATGGTGGCTCCAAAATACGCCATTATTTCTTCCGGCTTTGATAATCGCTACCATTTTCCTCATCAAAAGACCTTGGATACGTTCAACGAAAAAGGAATCATCTGGTTTAATACTTCCAGTTGCGGCATGTTTAGTGTGCGATTAGGAAACAAAGAAGCCGAGTTAAAACCTAAGTGTTTCAATTCGCCTAACAATGGAGAAATCCTGTACTAACGGAGTTCTCGTTGACAATAAAATATACATCTTGTACCATGTGGCCACTTTAATTCATGGATTAAATGATGCGATTAGCTGCCGTTTTTCTTGTGGTATTAACCAGCTGTTTTTCAATTAACCTCTATGCCGAAGGGAAACATTGCGAGCAGCAACGCTGTGTCGCGGTGGTGGATGCAGGCAGCACAGGCTCCCGATTGCACATTTATTCCTATGATCTGGATAGCACACAAACTCCTGTGAACGTGACTGAAGTCTGGAACAAAAAAATCAAGCCCGGACTGGCGACGATTGAGCCCAATGCAGCAACGATTGATGCTTATTTAACAGCCCTGTTCTCCGGTGTTCCAGAGAGCAATCTACCCGTTTATTTTTATGCCACAGCCGGCATGCGTTTATTACCCCAGCCTAAGCAGCAGCAATTTTATACGCTAATGCAGCAATGGTTTGCCAATCAAAGCAATTGGACATTGCAGCAGGCTAAGACGATTACCGGTAGTGAGGAAGGGCTTTTTGGCTGGTTAGCGGTCAATTATCAACTGGGTGCACTTAATTCCCAAGACAAAGAGCTGGCTGGCGTGATGGACATGGGTGGGGCTTCGGTTCAAATCATCTTCCCGGTACAAAATGCCGACAACGTCAATCCACAGGATCTGAAACAATTCAATTTGTACGGCAGGCAATTTAATTTGTTCATTCATAGTTTCTTAGGTTTAGGCCAAACCGAAGTGACCCATCAATTTTTAGATGAATCCACCTGTTTTTCGGATAACTATGAATTGCCCACAGGGTTCACCGCCGCTGGCGATGCATACAACTGCGAAAGCAGCATTGCACCCTTAATGAACGTCCATAAAGTTAAGCGCACCGTGGCCCCGGCGATGGAAGGCAGCCAAATTAATAACTGGTTTGTTTTAGGCGGTATGGCCGAACTGGCCAAGTCCAAACCATTTGAATTCAACGGCCAATTCAGCAATCAGGATTTGTTGGAACAAGCCAACTCACAAGTTTGCCATCAATCTTGGGACAGTTTAAAAAACCAATACCCTGAAAACGAATACCTCTACGGCTACTGCCTGTTTTCAGCTTATTACTATGCCCTAATGGTGGAAGGCTACGGCCTTGAGCCCCAGCAAACGGTAAGTTTGCTGCCCAATAATCAAGGCAGCGACTGGACAATAGGGGTCGTCTTAAACCAAAAACCCGTTTAAATTCAATCTTGCACACAAACCGACTCGAGGTATAATAACCGCTATCGCCGTTGTAGCTCAGTCGGTAGAGCAATTGATTCGTAATCAATAGGTCCGCGGTTCGATTCCGCGCAACGGCACAGAAGGTATAAGGGTTTTAGAAGGGCAATTGAAAATATAATATCACTTTGGTACCAGTTTTGGTACCGAATTTGAAATGTAATTGATTGATAGCAGATGTTAATTTCGGGGCCTTTCACAATTAAGGGGGGCACTTCAAATCAACGAGCACTATTATTGGTAACTTACTTATTTAGAGTAAATACTAAACCGTTAACAGTTGATTTCACCTACTAATCAAGAAAATCAAAAAGGTTGGATGCGTCCAAACCCTCCTTTCCATATACTATTTTTCGATTGTTAGCATTATTTTCCCATGTCCTGTCAGCTTTTTTAATTTTTTGGGCGTTTGTAAATCCTATTAAAAGTGGATTTGAATGGCTATTAGAATAATAAGGGCTTGCTCGATCTAAATCCGAAGTTAAATTAAGAGGAGCTTTAGTAGGATTATCGACAAACTTACATTGAACAATAGCCTTTGTTTCACCATCGTATGTATCAATTATTATGTCAGCTCCTTTATCATGGCTTTGTTGAGTATATCTTGCAATATACCCAAATTTAGGCGCAATTTTTTTCATATCTTGAAATATTAGATCTTCATAAGTTTTGCCATTTAAATGAATATAGCTTTCCTCAATTGGAAGTTTAATTTTTTGATTCTTTTGAAACGTCTTTGCATAAAGCTCATCAATAGTATCGTTTTCCATAGGAGGTGCTATGATGATCTGTTGGCTGAGTCGACGTTTTTTTTCTAATAATTCATGCAAATTTAGATCAAAACAAGTTGATTCGTATTCAGGATGTAATGCAAGTATATAATAGATATGCACATCTGAGTTTTGGCCAATTCTATATATCCTATCATTAGCCTGATCCTCTACAGCTGGATTCCACCATCTTGTTAAATGAATAATGTGATTGGCTGCTGTGAGAGTCAAGCCAACTCCACCTGCGCGTGGAGATAATAGCATGACATCAAAAATTCCTCTTTCATTTTGGAATTTATCTACTATATCCTGCCTGCTTTTTGAGTTTATTTGTCCATTAATTGCCATAGGTAATTTTTTAAGATTGTATCGTGTTTTAATAATGTGGGGTAAAAAAGCAGGATGATGCCACTCGTTATACTCTATAAAGATAAGAGCTTTTTCTTTATTCTTATATATGCTATCTAAAATTTGAAAGCATTCTTTTACTCGAGCAGATTGGAGAATAAATTCATCATAAGAATTATATTGTCTTTGCCTTTTACTATCAGGATGTAAGGAGCAGGCCCTTAATAAATGTAATGCTTTCAGCATTCCTCCTGATTCTTCTTGCTGAGCTACTTCTTGAATTATTTTTTGGTAGGCATTTGCTTGTATATTGGGCATTAATACTGTTTTAACATGAATATTTTTTTTGGGTAAACCTGGTAAAATAGACGATTTCATTCTTCTTAGCATAAAAGGCGGTGCTTTTTCACTCGCTTTTGTCAATCCATCTTGAAGTTCTTTAATAATTTCATTTTGTTCGTTCTCACCTAATGTTAGGATTGATTTTTCATATTTTGTGCTAAATTCTTTAATGGATCCTAACATCCCTGGTTGTAGCACATCAGTGATGGCCCAAAGATCACATAGTCGATTTTCAACAGGAGTTCCTGTCATTCCCAACCAGAAATCACAATGAAGGCTGCATGCTGCAGAATAGTTTTGGGTTCCAGGATTTTTTAATTTTTGAATTTCATCAAATACTACAACTGCAAAATTGATCACACTGAAACTTGTTTGATATCTTGTAAGAGTATCAAATGTAGTCAAAATTAGATCAGAACCTTTTAATTGGGTTACATCTAAGTACCTACCAGATTTTAAATTTTTTAATGTTGAACCATAAGCACGGAGAAGATTACCTAGGCCACTAGATAAATGAATATTAATTTCGTCTTCCCAATTTTTTAATAAGCCAGTAGGGGCGACAATTAATAAAGGTTTATTCGTTATCTCTTTTAATTTCATTGCTTCATGAAGCCAAGCAAGAAACATGAGTGATTGGAATGTTTTCCCCAAACCCATGTCATCAGCTAATAATACGCCTCTAGAACCAGCTATATAATGGTTCTGTAACCATTTAAAAGCTTCTATTTGGTGGGGTTTCGGTTCAGACTTAACATTATTTGGGATTGCATTCGAATGTGGAATTATCACTCTTGGGTGACGAAAGACATTAAATTCGACACATTCTAAATTTTCTTTAACTAGCATAACTGGGGTTTGATTAATTTTATCTGTGATTCCAGTTAGTGTTTTTAGTTTATCTTCTTTTTCGATAACTGTATTTGGTTTTTTAGGTAAAAAACATTCAAGTTTTGAAATGTTCTCGTTATTCACAGGTATACTGAATTCTCCATATTGATAAAATTGATATCCATCCTTTTGGGCGTTTTTCAACTTATCTACTAAATCAGATACCTCATTCTTATTTGCAAATTGATGCTTATCACCATTAATATCAATACCAAAGGGAACATTTGGTAGTTCGCCACCAGGCAGCCATTCATTCGGAGGAAGCTGTATCCAAGGAATTATTTTCGCGTTCCAATCTCCAATTCCTATGACTCTATCGGAAAAAATTTGATCTAGTTCATCTTCATTGATAATTCCTTCCAAATCCTCAGCTAGAGCGGCTTTTGGATTTTTCAGAAATTCTAATTTTTCTTCTTTTGTTGCATGTTGAATTTTATGGACTGTTTCTAAAGCTTTATTAACCTGAGGATGAATCAGCAGATATCGACCAGGCCCAAGCCCATAATATTGGTTTAGTTGTAAACTATTATTGAAACTTCTGATGAAGGCTTCTTGATCAATAGGAGGAAGAATATTTTCAAAATGTGGATCCAAATTTTCAAGCTCTTTTTTTCTCAATAAAATTGGCTCTATTCTGAAACTATCTTTTTCTGGTACAGCTTGAATTTTAAATGCATTCGCAAAGAAAAGAGTTATTTTCGATATGGAACCATCGTCAGTTAAAGTCCATGTCTTTTCTTCTGGTAATAGATGCCGTATTGATGAAAAATGCTCTATAAGCTCTAGTCTTTTTTGTATTGAACTTGAAGAAACTAATTGTGTCTGTAATAACTTAATTTCCTCTTTTATTTTCCAAGCATACCAAGGTAGTAAAAATTTATTTTCACCTATCTGTAAAAAAATACCCCATTCTTTTGATTGAATAATTGGCCGTGAATAACTATTAACCCAATGATATTTGATTTTATAGTTGTTTTTCGCAATTAATCCTTCAGATATGATATGGATTCCACCGTCAAATAACGGCGGCAGTTCTAAAAGATTCTGTATAAAAAGTTCTTGTTCTTTAATAGAGGTAATAAAGTCCTTTGACGAAATAATCAATGTATCTACAGATGGTTGTTGTTGTAAGTTATTTGCTTCAATAAATTCCAATAACCATTGAGCTCCTTTGTGATCACATTTATGCCATTCACTTAAAGGTATTAAGCTATTTTTTTGTTGGAGTTTGAATAATAAAACCCATTGATTGTTGATGAATTGTTCATCATAAATTAAAGTTTGTTTACTGCGCTTTTTTATATTAAATCCAAAAATCACTGTGGTACACCTTTAAACCAGTATTGCGATATATAAAATCAGATAAATTTTGTTGCCAAGAGTATGTATTACTAGATAAATGACCAATTCCATCAGAATTGTAATGCGGTACGATTTTTAAAGATTCTTCTTTAAAATTTTTTCCCACATAATAATTTTTATATCTTTCCGGGGCTTTGGGATCCTCATCCCGCCATGCTCTACATTTCCCTTCGTGGCTCCATTCAGCAAGGACAATATTTCCAATTTTAAGAATTAAAACACTATGGTTTGACTTGCATCCGGAATCCATTGCTCCAAATGAGAGCTTGTTTTCAAAATAAGTTTCTGCATAATATTTTGCGTCGGGTCCAAGAACGAACCATGCTTCATCAAGAAAACCGTATTTATAATAAGCCATCCAAAAGGCCTTACGATATTTCCATTGCCGATCTAGCGCCATTTGATCAACAATTTCAAAGAATTGTTCAATGCTTTCACCAACTAACCATTGGTATATAACTTTCAAATATTGTTCGCTAATTGACCTCCAACCATCTCTTCGGTATGCAATAATACGTGGGTCTTTAAAATGTTTTATAAGTAGGTCTTGTACTTTTTTTTGACTTTCACTACTGTTGGTTGAGTTATTACTCAGCCAAGGAGTCAATAAAGATTGAATTAAATTAACTCTATGATTTGAAAATCGCACAGAATCTTTAGAAAAAAAATAATTGATTACAGCGTTTATTAATTTATCAGATGGCTCTCTTTCTAGTATTTTTAATAAGTTTAACCCTATAGCTTCAGAATAACCCCTAATAGAAATCTCGCCCTGTAACCCAAGAAGGCTAAAAAATTTGTATATATCTAAATTACATTCGTTTAAATATAGAGAAATCACTTTACTTAAATCAAAGTTTGGGGAAAATATATTTAATTTTTGATTTCTTTCATACCATTTCGATAGGCTGGGATTCATCGACGAATATATTTTTTCTGTTATAAAACAACTTAATTTTTTAAATACCGCAAGATATTGTTCTCTTAAGCTAAAATCTTTCAAGAAACAATATATTAATTTTTTTAAGTTACTAGCAGTCAGATTTTGAGATAGCCAATTTAAATATTTTTGTAAAAAATTAAGATCTGAACCAAGTGCAAATGAATTAACTTGGGGTGTTGTCCATAATATAAATGGTACTAGCTTCCATTCTTTATTAGAAATATTGTCAAAGGATTTTGCTTCTAAGGCTTTATAGAAAGTAATAGATAACTTTTCTAAGTTTTGACTAGTGGGGATACTACCCAAGCTATCAAATTTTTTCTCAATTATCTTTAATGCCCTATTTACTTGAGGTTCTTGCAATGATAAATGTTGAGATTTAAGTTTTATCGTATGATAAAACTGAGAAATTTCTTTTCTTAATGAAGGAGAGTTATCTGATTGCACGATGAAGTTTCTCCAGATCTTCAGGAGTAGGCGATCGCATGATAAACCTTAACTCAATTCTTCTATTAAGTTCCAGGCGATTGGGATCGACGGGTCTTCTTGCTTCATAACCACTTACATTCAAAATAGGAATGCCATTAATATTTTTGACTCCCTCATTTAAAAATGGTTTGGCTTCAGTTAGTTCTTTGAATATAGAAATAGCTCTTCTCGTTGAAAGGTACCAGTTATGATCAGAAGATCCTGTCACATCGGTATGGCCTTCAATGAAAACAGCATCCAAGCCATCTTGAGAGGCCAAATTTAAAGACCCACAATGATATTTATATTTTTTATCAGTTATTGCCATGCAGGGTAAATATTTTTCTAGAACATTTGCTAATTTAGATAAAGCCACTTTGCCATTTTCGTTAAGGTTATATTGGTCGATGCCAAATAAAATACTTTCAGGTAAACGTAAGACCCCTTGTTCAAGATCTACTGTTACAGCGACACCTTCTTCTTTCAAACTATGCTCAATTTTCTTTAATATTTTATCTCTGGACTCATTTATTTCTGTAACTTTTTTTGTTGCAGATTGATAATTATTAGCAACTATCATCAATAAAATAATAAAAATGAAAATAATGCCTACTAACATATCTGTGAATGAGGCAAAATAGCTTTCATCATGTAATTCTTGTGTCTGCATCTACCTGCCCATTTGACTTTTGTTCAATAAAATTTGTATAGGTTTCTTCCCGTTCCTCTTGTAATTCATGTATTGCTGCGCTTAAGTGGCTCAATGCTTTTTCAAACTGTGAATCAAAAGACTGTATAAAGTGAATAATACTATTTTTAAACTCTTCACTTCCTTTTGCTAATTCAGAAAATGCATTAGCTAAATCATGATCAACTTTCGTGAATCTATCTTCGTATTGGCTCAAAATAGTTGGCATTTTTTCGGTGAAACTATCTAAACTGTTTAATAAAGTACCCATTTGTTTTTGACTTTCTATTAGTCTTAATTCAGTTTCTTGAGTAACTTTAAGAGCTTTTTGGATTTGCTCTGATGTTTGAGATAGAGGCAAGACTGATTGTCGGATATCAGATGATGATTTTTCTAGATTTGTAGTAGTATTATTTAATCCATCAATTACAGTTTGTATTAGAGTGATATTATCATTGAATTTTGAGCTAGCATTTTCAATATTTTGAGCAGATGAATTAAAACCATTCACTGCAAGGGAAATTGAATCACCTGCGCTATCAAGTTTAAGAGATGATTCATTAATTTTTTGTAGTGACAATGAAAGATTGCCAAGTAAGTCTTGGATTGGCGCAATATTTTCTGTAATTTGATTGACTGTACCAGCAAGATTGCTCATGCTTTGAGTGTTGATACTAGCTGCGCCACTTATGTTGCCACTGGCATTTTGGATACTTTCAGCGATACTTTCAAGTGAATTAAGTGTTTTTCCAAATTCAGCAATACCATTTTGTACTGGTACAAATGTATTAGCAAAGTTCTCTAAGGATCGCATAAGTCGATCTGTGGATTCTTTAGTATTTGAGCCAAAGTTTGTACTCATTAATTCGATATTATCAACTAGTTTTTCAAGAGAGACTTTTAAAGTATTCACACCATTGACAAGACCTTGCATGTCATCAGCGGAACTTTTTCTTAATTGTTCAATAAACTCATCTAAAACTTTTTCAAGAGCATTTTCATTACTTCCTGAGAATTTATGAGCTAATTCTCTTATTTCGTGAGCTAAAGGCTCGAGAGCTTTAGCGACACTAACCGGCAATTGGTTATTAAGTACATCTCCAATTCCTCTGGAAATATCATTGGCCATACTTTGCAATGCAAAAGTCTGTTTAGTTTGCTCCTGTATACTTTCAAATAATAGTTTTTCAGTTGGTTTGTACTCAGTGCAATTTTCAATTAATGAACAAAAATTATTTAATTTCTTGTGAAACTCTTTTGTTTGCTTTTTCTGAATAAATGAGATGAATAAACTACAACTTATTCCTGCAATAGAACTAAAAAATTTAACAGATGCTACTTTCAGAAGTTCTGATAAGGCTGCCTGTCCTTCACCATGTGCTAATCCTTGTTGTGCTATATGCAGAGCAGCGGCTAATCCTATAAATGTAAAGGTCAGACCAATTCCGATTAGGTAATTGGGATAAGCATAAAATTGATTAATATTTAAAACTTGGCCTAATATGGACTGTTTAGTGAAATACTCATAGGGTCTATGTGATAGATATACTGCTCTATGGCTATGATTATCGGTCTCATTATAAGTTAAATAGTAAGTGCTCGATATAAAGTCATTCCAGATCGCTTTTAGCCATCTAAGGTTTGATATTTTCGTAGAAATGGATTCAAAGTTATTATAAAAGTCCTTTTTTGACTCAATTTGAAAAAAAACTTTCGATGCAATCTTCAAATCTTTATTAACTTTTCCTATATTCCAGAAGGATTGTTTTAGAGGGAAAAGGGCTACTATTACAATGAGTAATACAAAAAACCAAACGGTAGAATCTTGGGTTATGAAATAAAAAAAGGTTTCTGCATTTAGCATAATTTTGTTTCTCAAAAAAATAATAGCCTCATAATTCAGTGAGCATAAATATCTATCAAGTATCTATTTGAAATACTTATGATAGGATTAGCTCACTCTCCTAGAATTATTTTTTTTATTGAGATAGGAGGATTATGCTTCTTGTATACAGTTCTTGATAGTTTTCAAGGGTTGTTAGTTGGCGGATTTTATATTTTATTTGTTCAAGCTTCAACTATAATGTATATCCCTAATTTAGTACTAATAATTAGAGGTAAATGTAAGGGATAGAAAAAGATTAAAACTTCAGTTTTTTTACAAAATCCTTGATAAGTATTTCCTATATTTATTTGAATTAATAAGTGAATTTTAACAAAGAGGGAAATCAATCTTTCCTATCAAAAAATTTGGATTTGATCTAGAGCAACATAATTCAATTGCCTTACTAAGTGAATAAACCTATAATCCGGACCCTTTTTAAATGGTTTTGGATTGGAGATATCATGAAAGATTATTTTGCTAATAGGATAGAAACTGAGGAAGATAAGGACGAATATATGCCTTGGTAACCCAAGGAATATTTGCAGCTGCAATGGGTAATCCCAACATACCAGCACCAATGGAAGTTCCTGTAATTAATAAAATACCGCCTATGGATCTAGAATCCATTAATTTCCCCCTACACTATCGAACCTATTTTATCCTTTAAGCAATTATTAATTTATCCAGAAAAAATATAGAACAATAGCATTGTTCTATGTTTATTCAAGCTTTATTTTGTAAAGCTCCCATCTTTAGTGGCAACCTAAATTAGAGTTCATTGTCTTATTTTTTGCCAGATGTTCCCACGGTGTTAAATCATTTAGCGAATCGTGCGGTCTCTCGTCGTTATACTCCTTTATCCAGTTTTCTGTCAGCTCTCTGACTTCTTGTAGATTTTTAAACGCGTACATATCCAATATTTCTGTGCGGTAAGTTCTATTGAATCGCTCAATAAATGAATTTTGCGTTGGTTTACCTGGCTTAATAAATTCTAAAGCCACTTGATGCTTTTCAGGCCAGTCTGCTAATGTGCTTGAGATAAATTCAGGGCCATTATCCATGCGTAATTTAGCAGGGAAACCTCGCCATGCAACAACACGTTCTAATACGCGAATTACTCGCTGAGCAGGCAGGCTTAAATCGATTTCAATAGCCAACACTTCACAGTTAAAATCATCTACTATGTTAAATGTTCTGAAGCGTCGGCCACACATCAACGCATCACACATAAAATCCATAGACCAACACTGATTAATGGATGCTGGCACACTCAGGGGGCAGGTGAGCGATTAGGAAGCCGTTTTTTGCCTTTACGACGCATATTGAGCTTCAGTTCACAATATACCCGATAAATGCGTTTATGATTCCACCTATGACCCTGACGGCGCAAGACTTTAAGCAATTTACTAAAGCCATACGCCGGATAGCGTTCGGATGATTCCTGCAATGCCACAATAACGCCTTCATCGGATTGGCTATCCGGCTTATATCGATAAACCGAGTCGCTGATACCCACAACCTTACAAGCACGGCGTAAACTCACAGTATGAGTATTCACTGCATAATCAACCAGCTCCCGTCTCACAGATGACTTCATAGCTTTTTTTCGACAATATCCTTCAGGATTTTGTGATCAAGACTTAGCTCAGCATACATTTGCTTTAGACGACGGTTCTCTTCTTCAAGATCTTTCAGACGTTTTACGTCGGATGCCTCCATGCCACCATATTTGGCTTTCCAGTTGTAATAGGTTGCATCTGAAATCCCATATTCACGACAAATTTCTTTAACCAGCCGACCTGCTTCGACTTCTTTTAGAATTTTTACAATTTGTGTTTCTGTATAACGCGATTTTTTCATTTTTGTTCTCCTCAAACATAGTTTAACTTGGAGAACTCTAATCAGAAATGCACCTATTTTAGGGGAGGGTTACACTTTACAAATGTTAATGATTAACCAGAGTGGACGAAATATTTTCATGCCATCCGGGCTCTCTCAGTTCAAGCATATTAATAAAGCGTGTTTTTGGAAAATAAAGCAAAGCGTTGGTCAGATTTGACCCTACAAATCATTGATTATCACTGAAGGATGCTTTGATTTTTAATAGGGGCTAAGCCCTCATATTGCTTGAATTTCCTAATGCAATTTAAGCCGATTTTATTAAGAAATTGTCGGGCCAAGGCCCGACCTAAGGTTGTTGGGACTGTGGAAAAACAAAGCTTCAGCGATTACGTTAACTCTGGCTTCCTTTGCTAAGGTAGACGGGTTGTACGTTATACTCCACCGCGTGTTAATAACAACACTATCAACACAATCAGGATGATGCCCACGAGTCCACTTGGGTAATAGCCCCATCCACTGCTGTAGGGCCATGTTGGCAATATGGCTATCAATATAACTACTAAAATTAATAAAGTTACTAAGTTCATTTCAATTCCCTTGTTTAGATGATCCTAAGTCTAGTTTTACTTTGCTAAGCTACAAAAAGCAAATTTTTCTAACTTCATGAATTTTAAAGTCTAATTCATGGGCATTAAAGTTTACAAATTTTACAACTTGCCACTAATGCTCCACTTAAAAGAATACTTGATTCTTTTAGCAGGGTGGGTAAGCCGTCGACAGGCAAGGTGGTTTCCTAAATGCAATTTTAACCAAAATTTTATCAAGAATTTCGAACCCGAGTTTATAAGCGCATAAAGAGTGGAAGACATGGCTAAAAGCCTGAAGGCCGAAGAAGCTAAAAGGGACGTCCACTCGCCTCTGTTTAATTTTTATTTATTTGAGAAAATCGGTTTTTGATCCGGAGTCCAATTGATGTCTTCTGGTTTCAGAACTAATGTTGGGTGATGAGCATTGAGGTATTTGTCCTCATTCGTTACTAAATTATTAAAATAATCCAAAACCTCATCATCGTAATCATCAATATCGTTGGGATTAACACGCCGCTTAAACCATTTAAAATAAAAATTACTTAAAACCTCTTCATCAACTACGTTAATAATTAATGCTCTTGAATCCATTAAAGCTTTTTGACATATATAATCCAGACATTTACTCGCAAAGCCATTTCCTCGGAATTCTTCTTTCACCTCTATCCAAGTAAAATCAATATCTCCATCCTTTCTGTCTTTATAGATGCAATGCCCTACAATTTTTTTATTACTCAATATATTAATATGATGCTCATTTTTACCGTTGTTATCGAAAATTTCCTCAAATTTTAACTGCTCCTTCTTAGCTACTTCTCGGTTGTTATAAAACATTTTGACCCCAAACTTAATGCCTTAAGTGTCATTATAGTTTAATTAAGTGGTCAGCCCTTAGTTCGACAAATTAATTTTCCTTCCCACGATGTTGAAACAACATTTTTTTCAAGAATTTGTCGAGTCAAGGCCGGATCTACGCTGCTTATCGTCAAATAATTCTTGTTCTAATCGGTATACCGGAAAAGGGTTACATCGGTATAAATCCTTTGATTAAAATTTGAACTATGATTAAAAAGAACTTCCTTGCTATAGGGGCAAATTATGAAAAAATCTTCTCCAGGTTCCATAAAAAAAGAAAAAATCAAACAAGAGGATTTGAAAAATATTTCGGGAGGGAGTGATGAAAGGAATAGAAATCTTAATGACCCGATTTACACCAAAAACCCTATAAAAAATCCAATAAAAACACCAAAGAAACCTCGAAATCGATTCTGAACAGAGGCTCTTTGTCCTTATTTAAAGGAGCTTCTCGGCTCCTAGTGTCATGGTTGTAATGAGGCACATTTACAAGAGGCGCCTCATTGATTTTTTAGAACCTTCTTCCATTGGCACGTTCTATGGGATTGAGTATTTACTTAATCCATGAGTCAGCAAACGGAGTCAGGCCGAGGGCCAACCTAAACTTACTGGATTAACCTCGTTTTCAAAGCTAATTGGACGAATAGGCCTGTGGGTTCGATTTCGTGCAACGGCATTGTAGAATTCAAAATCCCAAATGGATGTTTTAAGTTCAATGAGATGTATCTGGTGTAGCAATTTCGATCAAGCATTTGTTTGCGAATCCAACTGCCAAATTTTTCGAGTGATGATTCCTCAGAACAGAATATTAAAATTAGAGAATTCCGCTGTCTTTTTTTTAAAATGTATTACATAGTTGTTGAGCTTCATCGCAAAATGTTCATTAGCCATTCTTAAGGACTAGAAATGCTAAATAAAATCCAAAATATCTGTTTATTAGTCGTATTAGTTATCTCTACTGTGTCGGCGGAAACTTACCGTGTAGCTGCAACAAAAGACACAGTAACTCTAGGGCTTTTTACCTTAGATAAGCAACCTGCTGTTAAAATTCACTCTGGCGATTCCGTATCTCTTGAAACCTGGAACAGTTGTTTGCATGAAATGGTTTTTAATAAGACCACCCCTGCTGGAGTTGCACAGTTTTATCAAAAACATGATATTCAAAATAGACGTGGAATGCACAGCTTAACTGGTCCTGTCTACATTGAGGGAGCTGAACCAGGTGATGTGCTTGAGATTCGGATTTTAGATATCAAACTAAACGATTTTGGCTATAATTTCTTAAGTCCTACCGCAGGGATTTTATCGGAATTTACAACCCCTCAAATCATGTACTTTAAGTACAATAAAGAAAAAACCACTACTGAATTTACCAAAGGTATCTGCTTACATTTAAAACCCTTTCCAGGAATTATTGCAGTAGCTCCTCCCACAGATTGGCCTGATGGTTGGCCCGTTAATTTAGATTCGCATATGGGGCAACCTGTTCCAGGACAATTTAATTCCGTTCCACCTGGTCCATTTGGCGGTAACCTTGATGAGCCCAGTTTGCAAGTTGGTTCTATTCTTTATTTACCTGTTTTTCAAAAGGGTGCATTAGTTTGGACCGGTGATTCACATGCAATGCAAAGCAATGGTGAAATTGATGTTACTGCACTTGAAACCTCGTATGAAGGGATCACTTTGCAATTCATCGTTCGAAAAGATCTAAGAGCTGAAGGGGTATTTGATAAAACCAAACGTAATGGTAATAGCCTGTTCACTTGGCCAGTTATTGAAAATGCAAAAGAATGGATTGTGATGGGTTTGAATGAGGATCTGTTTGAAGCCATGCAGCTTGCCTCTAGAAATGCTATTGAATTGTTAGTCCGCACTCAAGGGTTCTCGGCGAAGGAAAGTTACCAGTTCTTAAGTATGGTAGGTAATTTCAAAATTCCTGAAGCAGTCAATACCATCAAAAACGTAGCCGTGCATATTCCTAAAGAAAGCTTCAAAAATCTAGGCAAGATGAAGACGCTTTCCTCTGAAGGTAAGTTTCCTCTTACAGCGCCAAAGATTAATGAAAATGCAAGTTGCGAACCTCAGGAAGGCAAGATTATTCAATAACCCTTTAGGTGAAAAAAATGAAAAAATTCATAATGTTTTTATATTTATACTTCATGGCCTCGGTTGTTTTTGCGCACAGCATTGTACTTGAGAATAAAACGAATTATCCAGAAAAGGGCAGATTAGGCCAAATTGCAGTACAGTGGGCTACTTCAGCAAGAGCGGTACAAAAAGCCAATAATAGCATGCTTAAAGGCGCAGCATTGAGTGCGAACTCATTCGTATTGCCCAATCAAAAAGGAAAAATTCAGCTCAGTTCACCGAATAATGCCCGCTACTTTAGGCTCATAGCATGGTCAAGTGATAAGCCAGATCCTGATTTAATAACTAACTGGGTAGGCATTACTCCGAATAAAACTTATGTCGTGAACCAAAATCAACTGGTACCCCTTATACTCATGGCTGGCTCAGGCTGTTAAACGCTAGAGCAGTAAGCGTAGGTCGGGCCTTGGCCCGACACACAAGCTTTTTAGGGAAAGAGTGCTTTTAATAGGCTTGGATCTTCATATTTCATTGGATTTCCGAAAGCATGGTCTAAAGAGACGACGTGCGCTTTGCAATTGAAGAGAACGTTGACTTCATTTATGAAACACTAAGCGAGGATTTAAGAGAACAGGGTGTACTACATCGTTTTAAATATTCAAAGCCTGATTTTAAACAAGCCTTTTTGGCAAAAGGCCTCTTGCTATTTTTTTAATCTTAATTATGGATGGTAAAAAGGCAGGGTTTGCCAATTTTTACATTGAGCATCGAAATTTTATACTGCAAACAGCAAGGCAAACCTGTATTTAAATGATCTATTTGTCCTAAAGGCATATCGGCAAAGAAGAGGGGCTGCTTTATTGATGGAGAAATTTCAAGAAATAGCCAGCGAAGAAAATTGTGGTCGAATCGAAGGGGTTATGCTTGCGGATAATGAAGAAGCGCTCAGGCCAAGGCCCGATTTACCATTTGAAATCAGCGTAGCCATGACTTTGTGGCGGCGGCTTTAGGTAAACACCAGGATGCTAATTTTTGTACCATTTAAATATCTTTGTTAGAATGAAATTCGAATGAATAACAATGTGAGGGTAATACCGGCATTTTATTGGTATGAAAAATTCTAATCTAAGCATATGTGACGCAACCATACATCCTGGTGAAGTAGCTAATTTGGCTCTTCCTCTTCCCGAATTATATTCATGTACTTCCTTTTACATGCCCATCAAGGTAGTCCATGGCAAACAGGCTGGCCCCTGCATCCTTATTTTTTCTGCATTGAAGGGTGATGAATTAAATGGCCTTGAAATCATCAATCGTCTGTTAAATCCCGAACACCTGAAAAATTTACAGGGTACATTGATTGCTATACCCGTATTGAATGTGTTGTCGTTGGTGAATCATTTAAAAACGCTGTCTTTCGAAATTAATCTTGAACGATGTTTTCCTGGTAAAAAGAATGGAACTTATGGTGAAAGGATGGCCCATGTGTTCACAAAGGAGATATTGTCGAAAGCGGATTATTGCATTGAGTTACAAAGTGGTTCATTGAACCACGACATTTTACCGCAGATATATTGTAATGTGTCGGATGCAACGAGTAAAACGCTTGCGCAAGCCTTTGCTGCTCCGGTGATTACCAACATGAAAGCCAAAACAAATTCCTTACGCCAAACGTCTGAAAAGCTCAATATCCCTTTGCTCATATACCAAGCAGGGGAGGCTTTGCGTTTTAATGAGTCTGCAATATCCCTGGGATTGGACGGGATTTATAGAGTACTGCATGCGCTTGGTATGTTGTCTGCTCACAGTGAAAAAACCTCAGAAGGATTCAAACCTGTATTCTCAGAAGATCAGGACTGGATTTATTCACACATGAGTGGTGTACTCAAAAGTAAAGTGGAGTTGGGGCAGCGTATTCACAAAAAACAAATCATAGGATTAATTAATGATCCTTTTGGAGCAGGGAAAGTGGAATCAATCAAAGCACCATCGGATGGTATTGTAGTAGGGATTAATCGCCACCCTCTCATTCATGAAGGGGAATCCATTTTTAAAATCGCTTCCTTCATCGATAATAATCGCGCTGAAACGGCTTTAGGTGTTTGGAGCGAAACGTTCATTGACGAAATGCTCTGAGACATAATATATGACGGTTCGCGGCACTATAATTTGGCTCATTTGTGCATTTTTCTTTTTATATGAGTTTTTTTTACGTACTGTATTAGGCACGTTTCAATCTTCAATTATCCTAGATTTACATTTGTCTGCGGTTCAATTTGCAATCATGAGTTCAACTGCTTATCAAATAATTTATGGATTGATGCAGTTACCGGTGGGAATCATTGCTGACCGATATGGCTTAAAGAAAACGCTCTTGTTTGCTGCTCTTGTTTGCTCAGTTTCCAACTTGGGTTTTTCTTTTGTCCACAACTACCAAATGGCATTACTTTTTCGACTGTTTATGGGCTTGGGTTCTTCCTTTGGTTTCGTTTGTTTACTACTCGCGGTTTATGATTGGCTGCCGCGGAAAAATATTGCTTTCTTTATCGGCTTATCCCAGTTCATCGGTACTCTGGGGCCTATGCTTGCTGCAGGTCCTCTAAATGCATTGTTAGAAACTAATGTTTTAGGGTGGCGCGAATTGTTTTTAGTACTTGCTTTAATTGGTGGGATATTTTCCATTCTCGTGTTTTGCTTTGTTGATAAAAATAGAGAGGAAGCTAATTCCCTTTTTATATTAGCAAGACCGTCGTCCTTGCTTTCCAATTTGTATCAACTGGTTCGGCAAAAACAAGTTTGGTGGATAGGCTTTTATTCCTCAAGTGTTTACTTTTCTCTGGAATATTTGTCAGAAAATGAAGGCATTTCTTTTTTAATGGCCAAGGGGCACTCTGCTACTTTCGCAGCTTACCTCATTACGATTGCATGGCTAGGCTATGCAATCGGATGCCCTGTTTTGGGTTTTTTATCCGATAAATTAAAACAACGAAAACCCAGCATGCTTTTTAGTATTGGTTTGGTGCTGTTCAGTTTAAGCGCAATTATTTACCTTCCACTTAATCCATTAAGTATTCTGCTTTGCTTTTTTCTACTGGGTATTGGCGCAAGCGGACAGAGCCTGGGTTTTGCGATCATTAGTGAATATTGTCAATCCAGCTATCTAACGATAGGACTGGCTTTTAACAACACGCTGATTATGTTCTTCGGCGCGGTTAGTGCGCCCTTGATTAGTACAATGCTTGAGCGGGGCGCCACAGCCTATCCTTTACTTGTTAACTATCAAATGAATTTTTCATTAATGATAGCCTTCATATTTATAGGGGTTATTCTTAGCTTTCTGTTAATCAAAGAAACTTTCTGCAAGCAAGTTCACGAAATAACAATGTTGTCGCCAAAACTTGATTAATAAGAGTAAAGCAAAAAGGCTCATCTATGATCATGAAGAATCGGATTTACACATTCAGATTCATAGCAAAGGCATTCGCGATAAATACAGAATACGATATTTTGAATCATCCATGATTACAAAATATCGTCCGTCGTTATAAAACCAGACCATTGGGTTGTGGATGAAGGATAGTATCATTCATATTGATACCCACAGCCTGGCAAAGATCTTCACCTGGCATTAGAAATCCTTCCGGTAAATTTTCTTTCTGGAATACGAGTACTTGTTTACGATGGCCACCCGCTTCGCTAATCGGGCTTGCACCACGTTTAAAGAAACGGATGATAGGGAGAGGGGTTCCTTCCTCAAGGCTTTCTAATTGGTAACGGAAATCCTGATTCAATCCAACAAGCTTTGTAAACAAAGCCTGTGAGTAATCATTCATTTCATGGTCTTCCATCTCGATGCCATCATTGAGTTCTAGCCATATTTCCAGTTTGTCCTCACCCGTTCTTTCATCGATATAGCTGTAAAATGCTTTTTTAAGAATTTTACTCTCTGTATCTATATCTGTAACAGCGCGTTCTAATTCAGTAAAGGCCAGATTAGCCCCATTGAATACCACAGTGGAATCACGTCCCCACACAAAAATCAAAGGTAAATTGGTTTTAGGTTTCTGGAAAATACCGTATTTTGCCAGCAAGGCTTGCACATCACTCGAAGCATAGATTCTGCCCTTATCACCTAAATCGTAACGGATACGGGGGGATGAGCGATCGTTTCGGGTGGCAGTAAAGATGAGTGAATCTTTGTCATCCGCATGCGCTTCATCTTTGCCTTCATCAAGACACTCCACATGATAGTTCCAGGGATCGTAGTGAAAGACCATCGGTAGACCTTTATTGGGGCCATAAAGCTCACGGGCAAGACCTGGATTTTGTTCAATTGCTTTGCGCACTGTTATTTCATACTCCGTCTCAACACCCAGGTTAATATCTAAATCCGAAGCACCATAAGAAGAGTAGATTTGATTAAATCCGTCTTGTATTAACAGATCGCGCATTGCTTCTGAAATGGGCTGGCCGCCAACCACAGCAATGGCTGAAAAGTCAGCTAAGCTATAGCCCTTATCTTGTATATAGGCAGCCAAATCCTTAAGAAAAGGGGGGTAACCCGCGATGATGATTTGGCTTTTCTCTTTGTTTAATGTTTCAGCAATAGCCCTAACTTTGGCTTTATAGCGATTCATAAATGCTTTTGCTCTATGGCTAGAAAGTGCAGCGATTTGGGCATCCAAAGCGTCAGCAAGCTTTAGATCACGATTTTTTAACAAGGCTTTGAGGGTGTTATCAATAATTTCTGTAATAATCCTTCCACCTTCTTCGCTAATACCCGGATTGGCTCGTTGCAGGTTGTTAACTGCCAATTCAAGCTGGTGTTTTTCATATTTGGTTATACGTACGAGCTCATCCAGAATTTTTTCTTTATCTGGGCCTGTTGCAAAAACAGAACCTGTTTCACGCATCAATTCATAAGTGGTTAAGCCAGTAGCCCATGGACCTAGCGCAAAGGCATTCACATAATTGAGTTTTCGATTGCCAAATTGAATTTTTGCCGCCAGGGCTAGTGACTTCTTAACGGTATCCAATTCACGCTCACTACGCACCCAGGTTGTAGGTTTACCTGTTGTACCCGTAGAAGTATCGGTTTTTCCCTTCTCTGGATATTTGCCTTGCCAATGAAGGTCTGAATCGTGTTCCTGGACTTTGATGTAAATCCCCTTCGATGTAACAGGAACATCGCCGTAAGATGCATCAACTGCTCTACCATTAAAAGTTTTTAAATGTTGCCTGTATGCAGGGACTTTGGCATAAGTCTGGTGATAGCGGCTTTTTGCAAGGATCTCACCCGTTTCGAAAATATTTTTTTCTTTACCAAAGAAAAAAAAGCGCACCTTAATGAGGAAAGAACTCCGGATGGTTACCTGATATAGCCAGCTCAGGAAATTACCCTTGAAGGAATCGGCAATTGGATCAGTCCAGAGATTGATTCGACGTTGGTTATGTTGGCCTGCATGGCGAAGATGCTCACCTGCAGTATTTTGGCGCTCTTTATCTTCCAGAGTGGGATTATTTAATTCAGATTTCCAGAGTTTGTTGTTTAATATCCTGATAAGTTTGCTATCCGAATCATTGGCGCTGGCATGTCCACCAATATATTTTATTAAACTGCTCCGATTTACAACAAACACCGTCTTTCTCTGTTGTCCATTTTCAAGAATCTGGTTTGCTTCAATCTTAATGGTTCTATAAAACATTGATGCAGGCCAATGGTGCACGGTCACCCCATTTTTTCCTAATTCGTTTCGTGGATTTGTTTGGCCTTGCTGGAATAATAGGCGCTCTCCATATTCTGGATGATTAAAAACAATTACTGCTGATTTAATTTTGTGAATTGCCATAGACGTGATCCCTTAGAAATTTGCGGGTCGAATTTAATCACAGCAGTCAAAGATTAACAATGGCGTTAAAAAATTTATCATCGATGCAGTTAGAAATTCCTAAACAGGGGTTTCAGGAAATGGTCAGGCCGAGTCCCGGCCAGCTCGTCAGTGATATAGAATATCGTTAACAATTGGTCCTGTTTCCCATAATAAGACCTATACGATCAGCTATGTTTGAAACAGGCTCTCTATCCAGTAATCTATTTCTTTCTTCAAATGATAGGATTTCAGTAAATTTAGTTAATAAATACTGATGGGTATCAGAGCCTTCGATAGAAAAATTCAAAAGGTATTCGACCAATTTATAACTTTTAAATAGGGGCTTGAATGTGGCTTCTATCTCCTGCAGTTCAATCCTTTTATCATTTTGAACACAATCAATAAGATCAAGAATTTTTATGGATTTAGTTTGAATCTCAGGTATAGAAAAAATAAGGTTACAACTGTAATATTTTGCATAGAAATTCTTATTTTTTTCTGAAATATTAAAATTGGATATAAAATGGATTTCTGTGATTGCTTCTATAGGGATATTGACGGCTCTTTGAAAATTAAATTCCGCACCTGCGGAAAGTTTTTTCCCTATTAGGTTGAAAATTGAAATCATTTCTTCATCCCTAACTTGATTTAATTCTTGGCAAATCAAATCCATCAGTTTAGGCAATTTTTCTAAATGCCTAAAAAATTGCATGACGAAAAACTTTTCCACATTTCCAGGCTGCCCATAAAATATGGTCTGTCCGTAATCCGCTTCAATTACATCTTCCTGAATATTGAAGAACAATTGTTCTTCCTCAGTTGGACTCTGTTGATAAGGCTCTAAATATTTTCCATTATAGGTGTAATGAAGGACGTATTTTTTCTCATCAATCATAAATTTTATGCCGCAGGCATTTCGGTAAATCTTTAAATTTATCTTCCCAATTTTAATGCCATCGGAAAATTCATCTGGAATATCAAATGCAGCGAATACTTTGTGATCTTTAGCCAGGGAATCTGTTTTTCTAACCTCTTGGGAATCGGGTTTTGATGACCATAATAAGTCATGTTCTTTAACAAATACTTGCCCAGGCATAAAAGTTTTTAACTGTAAAAATTTTCGAAAATCAATGAAAATCCTTATAGGAGGATATCTTAAATCCGCATTTTGTATCGCTAAGCTATCAACGTCATCAATTCCGAAGCAAATTGAATCATAATCAGCTGGTTCTGTAGAAGCGTTTAACGCTGAACCTATATACAACATATTTTTTTCAACAAGATATTTTCTACTGAAAAAAGAGGAATCTAACATTAAATCAATATAAGCTTGATTTGTAACGTGGTTCAAAGTGCTAATAAAATTCACCTTTTGTAAATTTGCCAAAATCCTGGTGAGTAAATCCCTTTCAATCCGCTTTGGCAGATAAAAATTACTGGTGTAAGAAGCAAAAGGATAATACTTTCGGTGAACTTGTTTTCGAGTATTCGAATGAAATAAACCTTGGAGAGGTCTGATTCCTTTATTTCGCTTTTCTTTTTCATTCACTTTCTCGATCAAATTCTTTTGAATTTCATTTTTGCTATGCATTTATACCCTTTAGCTACAATTAGCCATATGTGTTGAATAAAGGGAGCATTATGCAAAAATTTGACGCAAGTGCAATAATTCCACAAAAAAGGCAGAAAATGAGCTTTAACGAAATATGAAGAATGAGCTATATAAAATTACATTTTATGATTGTTTGGCTGAAAGTAACCGAGTTTTAGCTGTGACCGATGCTTTCTCGAATTCTCTATTCGGGACGACCTACTCACTCTTCATGAGGTTGTTGCCATGAATGGATTGGAAAGTCGCAAACAAGCACGATGACTGTAAATAAATAGAGAGTCCTGAATCAAACCATTGCTCTTGTAATATACTTAATTTGATTGAGTAAATGCCTTAAGAAAACACAAGAAGATCTTTAGAAATTAAATGAATTCTGGTTTAAGAAAATGTTAGGGATAAATGCTATGGTTTCTACTCGTTTAAATAATGAAGAAGGGCTGAAAAAAATTGCGGAAGTGAACAAGGCCCTTACTGCCATAGGCTATGTGGTTTTGATATTGGCATTAATTTCTGCAGTGATGGTGGTAAGAAGCTTTCTTTTCGCTATCCTTGTTTTCTCATTGTTTGAACCAATCATCACTGCCAAAAACAAATGGTTTAGATCAATTCGAAGTTATTGGATTATTGCCTGGCACCCATTGATTGGTATTTTCTACGTTTTATGGCTTTGTTTACTGCTGGGCACGTTATTTACAAACCCACTTGTATTGGATTATCTACTCGCCTCAATCCTGCTAATCATTGGTTTCTCCCGGATTTACATGTCATTTAGATCAAAAGCCTTAGTGTTGGTTTCAGCAGGAGTAATGTCCATAGTTCTCGCCGTTTTTTATTTATCAAATAATGACATGTTAAAAATGTTTGTGATTTGTTTAATGGTCTTCGATTGCATTATTGGCGGTGCAATTTATGTGATGGTGGGAGGTAGCATACGCAAAAAATTAAAAGACACTCGTGTAACGACTAAGCTAAAGCAAGAGTAGGGCGGTCCTCGTCCTCACAATTTCCATATTGGTTAGAGAATTTTTTTGGGGTCTATGATCTCATCGATGCCGCATTGTATTGTTCAGCGAGTGGAGTGTTGACCTAATTTGAGTTTTATCCAAAATGGTCGGGACAAGGCTTGACCTACTTGTTGGGGTAGGGCGATTCTTTTAAACAGGTGCGAAAGTAGTAAATCATTAAATCGATGAATATCTGAGGGCAATAAATGGAATAGCGTCCATTAAAGAACGCTATCCCCTTCATTTAGAAACGGCTTATAGGGAAGACGCCAAATAATTGAGTACCGCACTGCTGGGTAGGGCAGGCGTGAACGTTTTGCCACTCCAGATCATCATTTGATTCCAAGCCCAAATATCTATCCCCAAGAAGAGAGGATCTTGTCTGGCATTTTTATCATTAATTGCATTCATGGCAGCTTGTAAATAATCAATTTGTTTGACACCAGAACTCTGTCCATTCACGGTTTCAAATTCGTGCACCGAGGCTGATGCGGGAACAGCAAATTGATATTTCACATTGTACGTTTGAGCATTTTTCATCATTTTTGTGACTTCAGCGTTGACGTACTTTGTGTAATTTTCAAGTGAATTAGCAACCCCACCGGCATTAGGGCCTAAGTCATATAATGAATCGATAACAAAACCATTCCCATATTTATTGAAAATTGTTGCAAGTGCACTGTTTACGTGACCTGCAGTCGTAAAGACAGAGAATGTACGACCTTGGGGATGTGCTGCGTTTACACAGTGATAAGGATCGGGTTGATCGGGTCCATTATGTTGGCCTGCGAAATTCTTGGCAATTTGCGCGAAGAAAAAAGCTTGCCCTGGTTTGCTAATATCAAATGGCTCCAGATCAAATGATACTCCTGAAACGTTGTCATCTGCACAATAGAGGCTGGCCACATTATCTGCATAAATACTCGCTTCAGCTTCTGTGAGGTTATTGAATGTCGTGAGGTAAGGGCCTCCAACCACCCCATCCAGGACAGGATACATCGACACGGGATTAGAAGTTTCATTTGCAGCATTGAAATAGGCTGTGGTGGTTTCTGGCGAATAAAATGCTTTCATATTGCTCGCCGTACAAGGTGTGCTGGAAGATGCCCCACCAGATCCCTTACAAAACATTTCCATGTCGCCACCGTAGCTAAATATCTGGGTAATTTTGTGGCCTGCACCTGCTATGTTGTTATATTGGTTTATATTTGCTGCAAATAACCCAGGTTTGCTGCCGGTTTTACGACCATTACTATCGTAGGTCGTATCATAAACCCAAGTTCCATTGCCATATTCACTGGATATTTGGCTTTGTGTATATACCACCGAAACTTGTGTGGTTGCCTCAGCTTTTACTTCTGCATTAATGGGGGCAGCTTGATAGCTGTTGGTCCCATTATTCACCGGAGAAGCAGTCACTGTGTATGGACCGGCAGCGAGGTCTGTCAATCGCCAGGATGTTCCCCAATTCACAGTTTGGTTATAGGTCTGTTCCATGCCAGTAACAGTGACTTTAGGATTATTCAATCCTGCTGCAGGCTGGCTTGGCATATTGATGGTTAGGTTGCCTGTCGTTTTGGATGGAACGACTGTATATTTCACCGTCGCTTCAGTGGTTTGTTGTGGAGAAATCGTCACATCAATAGGCGCAGCTTGATAGCTATGTGTTCCATTGTTAACAGTGGACGAAATAATGCTGTAAGTACCCGCAGCAAGATTGTTTAACTGCCACCGGGTACCCCAATTGACGCTTTGATTTAATGTTTGGCCCATACCCTTCACGGTGACTTGTGGGGTGCTTAATCCGGCCTCTGGGGCAGCAGGCATTATGGTTGTTAAATTTCCTGTATCACCTGGAGGCGTCACGCCTGCTGCCAAAAATACAAAGGGTCCTGTTGGGGCGGGAGCGTCCGGAGCGGCATTAAATTGTATGGTTAATGGATTGGCACAGTTAGGATCAGGCTTTAAGGAGTATGGTGCTCCGCCAAGCAGGGCAACTTTAGTCCCTTGTTGGCTGGCAACCCGCCAAGCAGCCCAAGGCTGTCCCCATATGTTGCTTGGCATAGGAATGGAATAATTAAAATTAAATTCAATGTCGTTTAACGGAATAGATTTGGATGAGTTGTTACAAATGGAAATTGTTTCCACCCAATACTGGTTAGATACATTGACTATTACAGGCACAGGGGTTCGTTCTACAACGGTTGTGATTACTGAATTTTGCTTCGAAAACGCGAATGAGGCATCGAAAAAACAGATTAAACTCAATACTAATAGCATCCATGGCTTTTTCATAAATCTCCCTAACTGTTGCAAATTTGTTAATAAATGAATACTGAACTGTGAAAACAAATTAATGCATTAAAACTCAGAATAGATTGCACTACTGAGTTTATTGTCACTCTGGAAAGTGAGTTTAAGATTTCTCTAGACCCCCCTACCAACTGGAGCTGAGAGAATGGCTTTTCAAATGGAGAATCAGATCTCGCTAGGAATAGTATTACTTGAATTGCATCAAATTAAAAGAACTTATTGGCATCCGGCTTGCCATAGTCACCTCTTTAGCATCAACCAGGAGGTCACTTAAGATGGAGCAATTCCCTTTCAATGCCTTGCAGGCTTAGACCAATCATGAGCCCAATGCTTTGTGAAAAAGGACAGGGAATTTTGGAAATGGGCATAGATGACCTGCTTCTTAGTTTGTCATTTCCGTACCAGCTGCAAAATTTTTTGCACGTCCTGTTCCTTGTTTAAATTATCGAAATCACCCCTTAAAATTTTTAGTGAATAGTTTTCCGAATCGATTTCCTCCTGGGTACGAACTTTTAATGCTCTTAGAATGGGCAGAGGAGGGCACCAACCTTGAACTGCATGTATTGCTAAAAGTGGCAATACAAGACCAGGAAGAATAAGCCAATAGGTGCTTACAAAAGCGCCTAGCAAAACACCTGTAAAAGCTAAAATAGAAGCATTTAGCTCCAATACTCTTTCCACATTATATTCTTTGCCAATGTCCTCAATCCTTTGGCTGAGTTTATCCGGACTTGCATTAGTATATGAATGAAGGGTTGATATGATTTCATTATCAATCGCTTGATTGGCCGAATCGGAAGAATTGGCCCTCACGTGGTCTTGTTTCATAATCCCCTCCTTAGGTTTACCAACTTGAAATAACCAGCTATTAATTCTCCGGGTTAGTAAGTCAATGGAGTTTCAGGTTACTCCACAGTGGCCGTCCCAGCAAAATTCCAGCTAACATGACCTGAGGCACTCCTTTTAATTTTAGACGGGTTAGAGCAAAAATAGGATTTTGAAGGGAGAAAACCCGGTTGTTGATCTGTGAACCGGGCTTCATTTGGCTAGGTCTGATTTCTTTTTAGAATTAAATATTGACGTAATGGATGTCTAAGACATCTGCCGCTTACTTGAAAGGGTAAGCCTACTGCTCTAATCCACTTTGGCTAAATGGGAGAGTTGATTTTCACGAACGTCAACACTAATCATGTCATCATCAATACGAACTGGATATATCCTCAAATGTTTAGGTTTACTGATTTTCCCCAATACGGTACCAACGGCTGGAGGCCAAGGGGTCCAGCATTCAGGCTTACCTGACTCAAGGTTAAAGGCACTTTTGTGAAAAGGACAAACAATGGTGTTTTCTTCCGTAACCACGGCTTTGGTTAAAGGCAATTTAAAATGCGGACATTGTGAGGCAACGGCATGGATGGAATTATTATTCCAGATAAATAGAATCTTATGGCCATCAATTGTTGCGCAATGACGCCCTTTTTTTTGGAGTTCGCTCAATGTAACTGCTGGTTTCCAGGAAGACATATTATTATTCCTTCAATTTAAAACATTCATACGGTATTTAAGTCTCTAAATACCACATCTATCACTAACGGTCATACGATAGTTTTTTAATGAATTGAATACAAGGGAAATTATTCAAGCCATACATGGCCAGTTTCAATTGTGGTTGGTCGATGGTTTGCCTTAGGGTGAATATCTTCAGGTTTTTGAGTTTGTACACAGGTTTGGTATTTCGTGACAAACACTTCATTAAAAGTAAAGATCTTATTTAGGTAAACTGATGAACCAATTTAAGTGTTTAGGGCTAATCGTCTGTTTTCAACAAGGGTTTGAAGTTGTCTTGCTGGCAATTGGATAACTTGAAAGGTCCCTAAACTCATTCTTATAAAGGAATACCCCGCCAATTACCGCTGCCGGTAAACAGATAATATTTAGAAAAGGGATAAAGCTTGCCAAGCTTATTCCCGCACCGAATCCCAGGGAAACCATGGTTTTTTGTTTTATTTTATTCCGCATGTTTTCAAAACTAACCAGATTGTTGTCCATTACAAAATCTTGATATTGAATGCTCAAAATCCATGAGTTAAATAAGAACCACAGAACTGGGAAAATAGGGTGGATAAACGGTATAAAAAATAAAACAATCATGCCCACAAACCGCGGGATGAAATAGCGTAAAAATAATCCCTGACGCTTGATGCTGCGAAGGGCGGTTTTAAAAAATGGCATAGAAGGTACATCGCTTTTATAAAATAAACGTTGGGTTTTTTCGGCTAATAAGCCATTGAAAGGAGAGGCCAACAGGTTAAAAATTACTGTAAAGGTTACAAGAAACAAAAAGAAAAAGCTGATGCAAAACAAGACAATCAAAGCCCAGTGTAAAAAACTTAGCCATGAGGGGAGAAAATTGATGTAATACTCGGAATATGAAACAAGGTAGTGATAACTCACATAAAATAAACCAATAAATAACAGTAGATTAAACAATATTGGTAATAATACAAATCGTTTAAGGCCTTTGGTCATTAAATGACGCAAACCTAGTAAAAAATAACTCATGCCGCGAATAAAATCGCTCAAATGAAACTCCGATTTACTTTCTTGCACCATTTAATATAATTCAGGTGCTTGTATGGCCTAAAAATATTCTTAAATAAAGTTCCCCAACTTTACAAGTATTTTTGCTGGTTTCAAATGAAGTATTTTCCATCGCGTAGACAGTTGATTTGAGGTAAACCATCGCAGCAATCCCATAAGGCACAGACTATTCACGGGCATTTTTTGTCTATAATTTACACATCAAACAACCAAGGAGGGTTTATGTACTCGTTTAAAGATGCTCAAATTAATGCTTATGTCACCCAGGCAAGAACGATTGCATTGATTAAAGGAAATTCCTCCATACTCTATCCTTTCTACACTTCCTCTGGCGAAAATAGTAAGAGCAAAGATACCTGGTTTCCCTATATGGGTTATCTGGATTACCCGGATGGGGATTCGAGTAAGGGTGAGGTGTTCATGGTAAAACCAGTCAATCGGACTGTTTCAACGGAATCAGCTGCAATCATAAAGAAATATCTTGCAGAGGAAGAGGCCAAGGCATTTATCAATAGTCCAGATCCAGACGAAGACACTGTCAAAACCATTGAAAAACTTGCCCCTGGCGCCGCCAAGATACTCTATAGTGGTCTGGATCCTGATGAAGAGTTAACTGCTATCATTAAACAACACTTTGAAGGTGTTGCCGAATCTTTTATCAATCGGATGGGTAATGATGAAGCCTTGGCCATTTCTTGTTCATTAGGTGGAGGCGTATGGGAAAAATACCCTGAAATGCGGGATGAAATCATGAGCGCAACTCCAACAGCGAAATTCATTAAGCCCATTGAAAAAATCACCTACACTGAGAGCCCTATCAGGAATATGTCTGCGGAAGAAAAAAAACAACTCGTGGACTTTGAAGGGACTGTTTGTAAGGGGAAAGTTAAAAAAAGTCATGCGGAGATGGCATCGCATATGGAATCGCTCATTCAGAAAGAATCACAACGCTTCGTCTCAAAATATTTTATTCCAGCAAAAAAAGACTTTCCCAGCACGCAGGAGGCCAATCAATTGCTTCAATTGACCCACGCGCAAGAGGTTAGGGATAGATATGCAAATTCTGTCACTCATCTGGTTCAGATGCATCGAAATAAAGAAAAAGCAGAAGAGAAAAAGGCCTCAGCGCCGGTAATCAATCAACCTGATGAAGGTGGTTTGAATCCCTAAATGCGAAGGAATTGTTCCTATTGCTAAACAATATAGGCGCAAATGGGTTAAAAGACGGCAGGGTGATAACCTGCCAGAACTTTATAATAAACACTTCTTCATGATGGAAAATCAACAATTTTGATTTGAAAGGATTGGAGAGATAGTCGGCAAATCGGCTATACAATATCTTTGCCTTCGGCTTTTTGCTGCTCTTTGTACATTTTCCACTCACTGTCATTGTCGAAAATGAACTTGCAGGACTGCTCAATAAAATAATCTTTAACGCTGATGCCTGCCCAGTGACAGTATGCCGCTATTTCCTTATAGATTGATTCGTTCATCCTAATTCTAAATTGAATCTTTTTTTCTGGGCCAGGCTCTCGCGTTATAAGCATTTTTAGATCTCCGGTGTAAATCTGAAAAAATTATAAATTAATAATGGGATTATTTCGATACTCAAACCCGAGATCATCTTTCATTTGAGAGCAAAGCTGTTTATTGATGGTAACTTCCAAAATTTTATGCTTTTTAATGTTATAAATAAATTTAACATCCAAATCATTTTTAATCAGCTGCTGGACGATCTCATCGTGGCATGCAGTTTCTTCAATGTTTCCTTTTTCAATCTCTTTGTACTGGCATGCCGTTTCAGTATCAATATTTTTAATCTCAAAACAGTAAGTTAAGCTGTGCTCCCCTAAAGAAATCCTTTGCAGTTCAGTATTTTCATCCACCATTACTGGCAAATCTTCATTTAGAGCTTCTTCGGAAGAGGCTATAGCTCCTGTAGCAGCCATCATGAGTAAGCTGATTTTTAAACAGTTTGTAATTGATGTCATATATCCCCCTTTTTTGTTGTATTCACATTGGGATTAAATACAGCGAATACTAATTAGATGTTGCTTGGAAGCGTTCTTGAAGCCGGTAGGCTTAATGGATAATTTTTTGATATAAAGGCAATTAACTTTTCACGCATTTCGCAACGCAAATTCCATGCGTCACTTGCTGTCCTTGCGCTGGCTACAACTCGCAATTGCATAGCTTTATCTTGCAAATCCGTTACCTGAATCCCTTGGATTTTCCGATCCCAAAGGGCGCTTTCCGTCAATATGCGCTTTAATTCGTCCCGTAGTTCATCAACAGGCAAGGTGAAATCTGCGTATAAGTACACACTACCAATCATATTATTGGACTGTTCGCGACTCCAGTTTTGAAATGGCTGCTCCAGAAAATACACGGTAGGGACTATCAAACGGCGCCAGTCCCATAATTTGACGACCACATTGCGAAAATTAATTTCTTCAATCACTCCAAATTCGTTATCAATCACCACCGAATCGCCAATTTTAATTGGTTGGGTCAAAGCGATTTCCAGGCCAGCGAATAAACCGGATAAAGTTTTTTGCGCTGTAAAAGTCACTATCAAACCAAAAACCCCTGCAGTGGTTAATACACTCGCGCCCAGAGCTTTTACATTATCAAATAGCATCAGACTCGAGCCTACTACTAAAATAGTCACGATGGCTAAAGCGATGCGCTTTAAAATTAGTACCTGCGTAAACATTTTACGTGCAGTGACATCGCAATTGACCTTCATTTGATAACGGTGCACTGTGAGTGTCTCACCGAGCGATATGACCTTGTAAAGAATCCATCCCATCGAAAAAATAATCAGCACACTGCTTATTTTTTCCAGTAAAAAAGAGAATTCTTCAGGGAGGCCCAAATGCTGGATGAAGGCTGTTGCAATGATAAGGAATGCTACAGCTTTGATGATACTGGAAATGGAAGGCAGTAACAGGTTAATTATAGGATGAGAAAGCGGTAAAGATCCTGATTGGATGTACCGTTTGATGCTGCTGATGACCCGAATGATGATCCAGAAAAAACATAAGCTTAAAGTCAAATAGTAAATAAATGATTCAACCAGGCTGGCCACAGTAGCAGAGTTGCTGTCCAAGTTACTTAAGATATAAAAATTATAAATAAAATTACCAGCGATTGCCGCAAGGGTTACCAATAACGGCATATATATAATTTGACGCAACTTTACCGTGAAGCTCTTTATACCCGGCTGTGAAACAGAAGAAAGCTTTGAGGTCTGAGTCATTGTGTTCTCCTCAGTTTAAGGCTTGGTGAGAAAGCCATCCTTGGCTTTTGAAATCCTTAGTAGTGAATGGTGTACAACACTTTTCCAGGCAAGCGTGTTTTTTCAAGACCTAAATCACTTTGTGAGTTATTGTCATCGTGCTTGCAAATTAAACCTGAGTTTTCGAGAGTAAAGCGAATCTTAACCTCTTTTGTTGGTAGACTGATTGTGTTCAAAATTAACTCTCCTTTCATAGGTATTTTTTCTGCACTGTTTGAGACAGTAAATACTTCTTCCGATTTGCTATTTATTTTTTGAATGCCGCCAGGTTGTAAGTCAGCTCCCTGAAGTTGAATCTTTCTTACGACGAGATCATCAGCCAGGTTATTTTTAACCTTAATTTCAAAGCTGTCGCATGGATTGCCTGCTTTTGCCAGACCAGCAGCCAATAAAAGAGAGCTCACACAAGCCAATTTGAATTTTTTCATATTGATTCTCCTTATTGTTGTTTTAAAAAATTTAATATCAGTTAGAAACCGTGTTTTGTTTTGAATTTATTAACTTCTTCTTCAGCTTCACTTCGGGTTAAACCATAATGTTGCTGCAGTTTTCCGTAAATTACATGCTGTGTCCCTTCAATTTCTTGCCACTCATTATCGGTTAGTTTTCCCCACTGTTTTTGCAGATGACCCTTAATTTCTTCCCACTTGCCTCTAAAAATTAAGCTGTTCATTGTTATTCTCCTTGTCATGTATCGTCACCGTTAACGTGACAATTACAGGTTATTTCAAATAAATTTCGATGTCAACAAAAAAATGCCATTAAATTTTTAATTGCATTGTTATTTGTAGTGACAATAATGTGATTGCAAATATCACATGCATATGGTTAATTCCAATTAACATATAAGAGGAGTTAATTATTTGTATGCTGTGACTTAAAGTTATTTTTTATGTTGACAATCACGTCACAAACATTTAGTTTGGAAATTGGTGATTGAGACAACAATCAGAATTTGGATCAAGTATTGGAGGAGATTTGCATGAATCAATTAAATTCTGCTCAAGTTCAACATCGAAAGTCCAAAGATGAATCTTATTTATCGTCTACTCAAATTTCTTATTTAAAATCAAAACTCCTCATTTGGAGGCAGTCTTTGCTAAACCAGATGAATCAAACGAAAGTGTTTTTGCAATCTGATAACCACAATCATGGAGATTTATTAGATAGGGCAAGTCAGGAGGAAGAGCTCTTTCTAACTCTCGGCAGGAGTCAACGTGAACGTAAATTGATTAAACGAATCGAGGAAATGATACATCGCGTTGATGATAAAAATTTTGGCTACTGCAAAACCTGTGGGTTTGAAATTGGATTTAGCCGACTAAAAGTACGTCCTATTGCAGAGGAATGCGTGGACTGTAAACAGTTTGCTGAAATTAAAGAAAGGCATCAGCGAAAATCTCAGTAACTTATCTGTAGGCCTGTTCCGGTGGTGCAGGCCACTAATTTGAATAGATTTATTATGAATAAATTATCATCCAAAGTTATATATATTTACTCACCATTGTTTGTAATTTTGTACAATTTGGCGGGAAATCTCGCGAATGATATTTACCTTCCTACTTTACCAGTGATAGGTGAGGAATTTCACGTATCCAATTTTTATGTGCAGTTTAGCATTACCATCTGGTTTTTAGGTGTTGCTATTCCCCAAATCTATTTTGGGCTGATTGCGGATCGTTTTGGTTCAAGGCCGTTGATGTTATGGGGTGGTGTTTTATTCTTATTATCGACGGTTTGCTGCTTACAATCCACCTCCATCTATATGCTGCTAAGTGGTCGATTTTTGCAGGGTGTTGCTGTTTCGAGCCTTAATATTGCCACTTTTGCTACCGTTCGCAGCCAGCATTATCAGCAGGCTGCGACTTTAAAATTTATTACATGCATCCACATCGTGGGCTCAATGGCTCCATTATTAGGCCCCATTTTAGGGAGCTATTTGTATGCAGTCTTTGGCTGGCGAAGCACATTTTTATTTGTTCTAATCTTAGGCTTTCTAGCCTTGGCCGGACTTTATTTCTTTTTGATCGAAAGTTCTGATCGTAAGAATCATGAAATCCGCTGGGGTTTGAGCTCTTCCTTGAATTATTATAAAGAAATTTTATCGAATAAAAGACTAATAATTGCTACCGGCATCTACACTTCGCTGCTTGCTGCACTCATTGCCTATCTAACCACGGCGCCTTTGGTCGTGTCGGAACAATTTTACATCCCTTCGGAGTATTTTGGTTTAACGCAAACCTTGCCTTCAATCTCCTTTATATTAGGAGGATTGGTGGTTAATCGAATGGTAAATAAATACTCGCTCAATACCATCATTCAAATTGGGTTAGTGATTGTTGCTGTGAGCAGCTTGCAATTATTAGTGGTTAGCCTGATTCATTCGCTATGTTCGGTCTTCAGCTATTTGCTGGCCATCTCCTGTTTTTTATTCGGCTTTGCCTTTGTAGGCAGTCCTTTAATGTCAGAGGCATTATCCAGTTCCCCCCATAAAGGCGGGGCCGCTGCAATCTTAGGCGTGGCAATGGCCATCATGGCAAGTCTTGGCAGTTTTGCCACGGCCATTTTCTATCACGGCCATATAAGGGTTATCACCATCATTATTACTGTTTTTGTTTCATTGGGAATAATTAGTTACCAAACGGGCAAAGGGGTTTTCCATCATGACAAACAATAAAATTTTTTATTTAACCATTTGTTCCTTTGGAATTGGTATGGCAAGTACCCTGCAAATCGCCAATTTAACAACCATTTTTCAATTTGCTGGGTTTAAGTCGCATGTGATTGGCTATTTGTGGCTCATCGCTCCCTTAGCGGGGCTATTTGGACAACCGGTTATTGGCATTTTGTCCGATAATTTCCAGTCAAAGTACGGACGAAGAAGACCACTGTTCCTACTATCCACGGTATTGGGTTTTGTAGGGCTCTTATTTCTGCCTTTTGTTCATGGTTTTTTCCTGCTCATTTTCATTATGACCCTCATTGATATTGGCTCAAATGGAAATGCACAATTGTCACGTGCTTTAGTGCTTGATCTGACTAGAGGCAATGATCGCGTTCGTGCATTAAGTTGTTCCACAGCCATGGCAGGATTAGGAGCAATGGCAGGGGGCCTTCTCCCTTGTATGATGATGTATTTATTTCAGGAATCGGGACCTAAAACGCAGACTCCTGCTTATCTTAAAACTACCTTTGTCATTGGTGCTTTTGTTTACTTGATAGTTTGTTTAATCACCTTTGCAAAAACCCGTGAAAAAAGGACGAATCATTTCATGAGGACCATTGCATTTAACCAGTCTTTTTCCTGGCAGGACATACTGGCTAAGGTGAAAAAACTTCCAGCGGGCTTTTGGAAACTGAGTTATACGTTGTTTTTTGCCTGGGTTGCGATATTTTCAATTTGGAATTACTTGAATATTGATATTGCGCAAACCATCCTCGGTATGCCTTCCTTTATGACGGACGATTTGGAGCAGGCAGGGGAGTACCTGGCAGAAGCGAATATTTTAACCTCCTTTTACTGCGTTATCTTGCAGCTAGCCAGTATGTTTTTTGCCTTTCTCATCCCGTTTTTTAATAAGTACTGGTCCATTAAGAAAATATTTACCATGGGGCTGACAGTGGGGGGCATCAGCATAATTTTGATGGCTTTTACAACCAATCGCTATCTTATGGTTTTTCTTATGATCTTCTATGGCATCTCCTGGGCAACGCTTACAACCTGTCCCTATGATATTTTTGCAAAATTAATCTCTAAGAAAAACCATGGTTTTTACATGGGAATTATAAATGTCGCAATTGTATTCCCGCAAATTGTAATCGGACTGTTGCTCGGTTTTCTCTATAAACATTGTTTTGCAAGCGAAGCTTACAATATTATTTTAATGGCCGGAATTTTTCTGATTATGAGTGGTTTTTTAAATTATAAATTGCAGTTCATGCGAAAGGAATCAATGCAATGAAGAGGTATTGAATGTTATCGATGCGGGCAGCCCGGCCAGCAGCAGGGCCGGCGCTTACCATTTTTAAGATCATTGCAGGCCCGCTCGATTCGACGCTCTCTGGTTTCCTGTTTTTTGGCAGACTCAATCCAGCAGATCCATTCATTGCGCGCAAGTATTGTTATATCTTCCCAGGAAGCCAAAGCTTTCGCATCAGAAGTTAATACTTGTTGAAAATCAATGGGAAGGTTATGCAGCCATTCATTTACCTTGCTGGTGCTTAAGCTGTGAGTGCGTAATTTATTGCTGTTAGTCATAATACCAGTCCTATTTCTCGCCTTATTCTAAACTAGAAGGGCGTGTTTGTGGATGTTTCGTCCTGGAATTCTTGTGACTAATGCTTTTCTATAGCATATGAATGTATGAGGTAGTCTGTGGCTTTAGGATAGAATAGATAAGTGAATAACGGAATTTTTATGATGGAAATTACAAATAAAAAATTTGGATTTAAGTGGCTAATTTTTTGTGAAACCTAAAATCTCAAGGCCGTTTTCAATATAATTGACGACTTTTGGTTGTGATAACAAGTACTGTCCTATATGTCTTGTTAGCTGATCTTGAGCTATCTCAAAAGCCTCCCTCCATTCGTTTTTTTTAAAATCTCCATGGCCTAAATACATTAAAGCGACCAAAGTTGCTTGTTGATCGGGTGGTAAGGTATTTATTTTATTTAGAACCCTTTGATACCAAGGATCAGATAAAATATAAGGTGTATCCTTTTCACAAGTCAATTTAGGATATTCATCTATTTTTTCCTGGAATCCTTTTATTTGCTTAAGAATACCTCTAATTATGTGGGGTTCTATATTTAGCATATTAATTTCTCGTTCCATAATAGTTAATTATAGCTTATTGGAGTAAGCCAGACTGGAGCGCAACAAGTATATAATCTGTTTATTTGTTTAGTACAATGCGGATATATATTCTTCAGAAACATGGATTTAAAATCTGGTTTATGCAAGTTTACATCTGGTGTTAAAAATGGAAGATTCTATGCTTCCCAAATTCTAGGTTATCGCTGCTGGAAATCTCATATATCACCTTAGCGAGCTTCTAAATAACCCTGATTTCTTAGACTATTATATAAGTGTATAGAATTCAGGAGTACATGATGAAGAAGACTCAGAAAAAAGGCAGTAAAAAAGTACCGCAAAAAGATTTAAAAAATGTCTCAGGTGGAACCGGTAATGAGCTGACGGGTCCACATGTCTTGAGACCTGCAGGCAAAAAATAATACTGCCTTTTTCAAGACAGACACAGAATTGGCCTCAACTCTATTGATTGATCAGTTCTCTGATCTTTTAATCTGAGGCAATCTCGTTTAGGACTAACTGCTCATCTATAACAGCAATGTGGTTTTGCAATTGTCTATCCTATAAGTATAAGTTTAGGGAGGATGGATTATGGAAAAACCAAAATTAATAGGTATTAACCATGTTGCTCTTGAGGTGGGTGATGTAGAAAAGGCATTGGAGTTTTATGCCAGTCTGTTCACTTTTAAACTCCGGGGCAAAGATCACAATCATGCGTTTATTGACTTAGGCGATCAATTTATTGCCATCATGAAAACAGATATTGCACACAAGGACAAAATACGTCATTTTGGACTGGTGGTGGATGACCGAGCTAAAATCAAAGAGCTATTGCAAACAATGCAAGTTGAGTTGATTAAGGATAAATTTTGTGACTTTCTTGATCCCTGGGGAAATTACATCCAAGTGGTTGAATATGCAGATGTTCAATTCACGAAGGCACCTGAGATACTAGCTGGAATGGACATCAAAGCTCATAAAAGTGCAGCAGCATTGCAGGAACTTCAAGCTAAAGGTATGGGACCTAAACTGTAGCATTGTTTCAAATGCAAACGAGTCTTTCCAAAAAATGAGAGTCTTTTAAACTTACCTTTTTCAGCATTCACTGCGCCTCTTTCAAGTATTTATATATTTCTTAGGTTCTTGCTTGTTGTCTCAATGAAATTAAAAATTAAACTGGAAATCGTGATAACCAAATGAGATACTCGTTCAATTAGAACTCAGATCACCCTCTAAAAAATTTAGAGTCAGCTCAGAATGAGTGTTTTATTGGATTAAATAATGAGTAATGCGCGTTTGCCTACTGTTATTACCAGCAGTTTCACACAAGAATTATATGATTTACCTGGTAAACACCATCAATATGAACTCAACCTACTATTGAACACCAAGACATTTGCAAAAAGCTTAAAAAAGAGTCGAGAAGATATTCAAGCCATCCAAAATCGTGGCTATAATTTTCTTTTTGCTCTTGAAGATCTTTTTAATATCATGCAGGGGGTAGAACCAGAATTTTTTAAACCCATTCTTAGGAAAGCGGTTCTGGTTATGCAAGCCCCTACAAAGATAAATCGTGATGAATTGGGTTTGGAATTCAATAGACTCAAAACGCAAGTTAATGAATATAAAAATTCCCACCCTTTTTCAACAGGTCTTGGTTATATACTAATAAATAGCCTAGCTCTCATTTTAGGAATTGCTTTAGTATTAGCAGCTGGTGTATTAGCAGCAGCTCCCTTAGCCCTACCGACAATGGCACTCGCTTTAGGTCTATCTTTAATGAGTTTAACAGGACTTGTTATCGCACTTACATCCTTTAACCAGTTATCGGACAATACAAGTAAGCAGTTTGGTTTTTTTAAAAATAAATATGTTGCATCATCAGAATTATTTTTTAATGATATTGCTTCCGATGACTATGAGACATATCTTGAGGATGCAAAACAGATTAATCCAGTTCCAATTTGAAGTAGAATATTAAAGTTTAAAGTGATATGGGTAAATTAATGAGTTTTTGTGTATTCTCTGACCATTATTTAAATTCAATCACTCTTTATAACAGGTTTTTTCACTACCAATTTACGATATTAACTAGTTGAATTTAAAAAAAAATTGTATATCGACTAAAATACTTTGATTATCTTTGTTTTTCTGAATTCTGATTGAGGAGTTGATACTATTTAACCATAACATAACAATATTTTAATAATTTAAAACATAGAAGAATGTTTTTGAGTTTCCCTTCTCCATATCTGCCCTCGAAAAAAATGACTGTTTTACTCAAGCATGAACTCCTGTTTAAATCATATTATTATGGTTTACAACTTTAAGCTTTTTAATTATCAATTCGTATTTACCATGTTTTCTCTAAGGAAAGGGAGATGGGTTTTATTCAGTTTATAGTTCCTCGGGGAATGCCATGATGAATGAGATCAATAAGGAAATTCAAATTGCACATTATACCCAAACATTATAGTGCCCTGGTGTTTTTGATATGGGTGAGCTTTTCCCAAGCTGCATTTTCAGCAGACTTTAATGCCATCGATTCGCAAATAGCCAAATACATCGACGATAGCTGGACTCTTTTGACTCGAGACAATTGGCTTAAGTGCAGTGTTGATCCCAAGTTGTCAGTGGATGAATTAATTGTTTATTTGCCTAGAACGGAAGCCATTGAGCAGATCAAAAATAAAAATCCCGAATGGGCCAGGCAGGTGAAGTTTGCCTATTTGCCAGAAGATGCCAGGAAAATAGAGAAACATGGTTTGTTGTATTTGCCTCATCCCTATGTTGTACCTGGAGGGCGGTTTAATGAACAATACGCTTGGGACAGTTATTTTATTGTACTGGGTTTACTCGAAAGCAACCGATTAACTCAAGCAAAACAAATGATTGATAATTTAATTTATGAACTAAGGCACTATGGAATTTTGTTGAATGCCAATCGCAGCTATTATTTAGGACGAACCCAGCCACCGCTTTTAACGGAAATGATACTGGCCTATTATCGCAGGGACCCAGACAAGGTTTGGTTAAACTCTACGTTACCAGCCATTAAAACACTCCATCATCATTGGACCACTCCTCCTCGTGCTATTCCTGCAATTGGTTTGTCCAGATATTATTCGGGTGGGGAAGGTCAAACCCCGGAGGAATCTCAGGAATATTATTCGAAAGTGCTGAGTTATTTTAAAACGCATCCAACAGAGGGAGAGGGGAGGGATAATTCCCTTTTTTACGATACAAATGGATTAACAGCGCTTTTTTATATTGCTGACAGGACTATCAGGGAATCTGGCTTTGACATCACCGCTAAATATGGGCCGTTTGGGATCGAAATCCTGGATTTTGCAGCAGTAGATCTGAACGTTTTGCTGTATCAAATGGAACTTGATGGCAAAGAAATCCATGAGATTTTAGGAAATAAAAAAGAAGCTTTGCAGTGGCAAGCTCGTGCCAATCATCGAGCTCACCAAATTAACCAATTTTTATGGGATGAATCTACAGGCTATTATCTCGATTACAACTTCAAACAAAAAAAACGGAAATACTATCCTTATGCAACTACCTTTTATCCTTTGTGGGCTGGAATTGCTTCTAAGAAGCAAGCGGAAGCTCTACTTAAACACATGCCTGAGTTCCTAAGAAATGGCGGTATTGTGACCAGCACCCATAACTCAGGTTTGCAATGGGATTATCCTTTCGGATGGGCACCCATGCAATATTTTGCCGTGTTTGGACTTGAAAGATATGGCTACCATCAATTGGCACTGGAGGTCGCTGCTAAATTCATGAATACTGTAAAAAAAGAATTTGAGAAAGATGGCGCCATTTTTGAAAAATACGACGTCATTTCAGTAAGCAGCCGCACGGAAGATAAAATTAAATACAGTTATTCCACGAATGAAGTTGGGTTTGGCTGGACAAACGGGGTGTATTTGGTTTTTTCTAACTTTTTAAAAACGCATTTGAACTAAATGGCACATTGATAATGCGGGATTCCTCAGGCTGCAAAGGTAGAGTTGCTTCTGTATTGAAAGAGCAAAAAATAAATAATTCATCAGTTTAATTATATCTTAATCTTTATTGTATAAAATAAAGCCAATTTATGGTTTAGGGTGAATTATGCGTAAGGAACAGATCAACTTATTAAGAGAATTTATTGAACGAATTCATGATTATGCCAGTGGTTACCTTAAAAAGGATAAGTACAAAGCTGAAGACAATTGGTCACAAGTTTATGAAGACATCACTCCCTATTTAGCCAAATTGCTGGTGCATTCCTGTAATATCATGTTGGCGGATTTAGACAATAATTCACCACAGCGAGCCTTGCAGGAAGTAGGGCAATTGCTCCAACTGTCCTACCAAGCTTTGGAGCATGGTCCTGAGATCATCGAAACGAATCCAGGGTTTTTACATAATTTTTATTACTCGACCTCTCCGTTGGCGCAATATTATGCAACGGATATGAAAAGTTCCATATTGGAATTGCTTGCTGAGTATAAAGACGTGAAGAACTATTTTTCAAAATTATCCACTTTCAAAACAGAGCCGGCCTACTGGGACAAATTATTGTTGGATATTGAGTTTAATCAATATAGACAAGAGAGCCTAATGATAAGTCCCTGGTTGGGAGGTAAAATTGACTTAAGCGAAATGGACATTGCAGAGTTGTTTTCTGCGATTGCACAGAATAAATTCATTAAGAAAATTGTAGTAAATATGACAAACAGGGATGCTACCGCTCAGATTTTAAAAGCGCTGGTGCAATGTCGAAATCTTAAAGAAGTGGAGTTGACCTCATTAAGTGAAACGTCTAAATCCCTTAATTTTGCGCAAAGCATTCAATGTTTGGCAAACAGTCATTTGACCCATGTTCATATTGATGACAACGAGCTTGATGATCAGTTTGTGAGGTTGCTAGCGGCTAATCCGAATTTAGTTGCTGTGAAATTAGCAGGTTCCAAGCTCTCTGAGCTAGCCTTAATTGCACTTTGCGGTAATCCTTCCATTAAAGAAATAGCACTTGAAGCGAGCCTAATCACCGATGCAGGGGTGATGCAGGCTGCAGAATTTATTAAAAAAAGCAATGTCTCTAAATTAGAGTTACAAAGCCATGCTATTACCGAAGGTGGGTTGAGAACATTAGCAGAGATTGACCAAATAGTTGAATTATCCATTGCCTCTGATCAAATCACCGATAAGGCCATCAATCTGTTTTCACAAAGTGCCGGAATGGCAGGGTTAAAGCTTTTTGGTCGGCAATTGAAATATCCCGGCGTCCAATTGTTCTCAATCTTAGATAATCACCCCAATCGAGCTCATGTAAAGCAGTATTTGTTAGCAATAGGAGATAAGGAATTTCTTCAGTACGCCCGCCGACCTGCTTTTGTGCAATTTGTGATAACTGATCCGGATTTAGCTAATAAGTTGGATTACTTGGCGGTGGATAATACAACACAAACCTATAGCCAATCCTGTGCTGCGCACTCCATGATGCTGCTGTTGAATAAATTCGGCTTGGTTGCTGATCATGAGGTTTCAAGGAGAAAAGAGTTAGAGATTTACTCAGAAATATGGCTCGAATCGGGTGCCAACGCCGATTTAAGTCTTATTCTGAATTATATGGCAAGAAATAACCTTAAATTTGATGTTATTGAAGATGTTGAGCGTACCTCAGCCTTAATGGGCAATCTCCAAATCAAAGAAGCTTACAGCAATGCATTTGCCAGCAAAATTAAACAGGCTGAAGTGAAGCAGGTTATTACCGCTGAATTGCTGCAAAAAATGAGTAACAGCAATCATTATTTTTTCCTGATAACAATTCCAGGAAATAATAATAAAGTAGAAGACATCGGTCACATAGTTCTTTTAGCTTATGAAAACAACCAGTATTGCCTTTTTGACCCAGGAAAAGGTCGAAACATCATCAAAAAATCCGTGGATGAGATACTAAAAGAGATGGATGCTTTAAGTTATGCTGGAATTGCCATTCAAGTGCATTCCCCTGCAGCGACTTTGCTCAAATCACCGGGTCGAGATGGCTTTTTTACAGCACCTCAAAGTGAACGGTTCAAAGAGAATAATGAAGTAAAATGCGTGGTTCAATAAAGGATTAATCCTGCTTTATGGTTGACTGGGAAAATAGCCATTTTATTTGAGGGACCGAGATACACGCTACCGTCTCTCCTGGGATGCAGCAAAGACGGTAGATGTCAGTTTGGGATTATTGCCTTAATAATGGTCCCATTCGACAATTCGCGTTGACTGGATTGTTAAAGGGATCATAGCTGCTGTAATTTGGGCCATAAAATCCTAAATAGCCCGGAACAGTTTTCGTGACCCAATCCGGTTTTGAATTGATGAGCAATTTGTCTTTGTCAAGCACTCGTACATCGTTAAAGACTCCACGTTCAACCATGACTTTTGTTAAATCAATACCGGTTTCGCTAAAGTTTAAAACGATCGGTGTGCTGTCTGCATAGACGTCATAGCCTAACCAATAACTGTTTGAGCCTTGTTTGCGCAAGGAACGACAAGAAGTTACTGGATCATCTTTCTTTTCAACCTGGATGAATGAATTGGTTATCTGACTTTGTGCAGGAACGTATATTTTATTTTCAGTGGCCGATTTAATGGGATCGATAGTCTGGCTATCCCCATTTAATACTCCTATTTTGGCTGAAAATGCATTGCTCGCATTCACTTGTTCGGCCAAGGCATAAGCCCAATTTTCAGCTTTGGCTGTTTCCTCAGTCAATACCAGTGGAGTTTGCGGTAATAAATAATCCTTGCCAGTGTTATCGATCAGACGAAGCTGAATTTTATCACCTGCAGACAACGTGTTGGCTAAAGTAGCCGTTCCAATAATTTTCCATGTGGAAGTCACCGCAGGCGAGTGCTTAAATTGTGTACTCGCACGACTTGTGGCTTCGCCTTGACTCACTTGAAGATTAACCGTTACGTTTTGCTGAGCATTGGTGTTGTTTACGACCAAATGAGCTTTGGCACTTTGGCTGTCTTTCAATTGATAAGGGGTTAAATCCTGAGCGCTGATTGACCAGCTATAGCTTAAACCATCCCCTTGCGATTGTGAGCCATCCAACTCCAACTCAGTTGTGCCAACCACTTCAGAGGGCAAAGGTTTGATTACAGCTTTGATGCTTGGAACCGGATTATCGTTTGAAAAAACCACATCAATGCATGAGTGAAAACGCTCATAAGTATAGCTATTCCGTCCCCATTCTCCATAAATTACGGCTCGGTTATTACGGGCGGGTACCGTACAGGTGGTGATAAACCGATTATTTGCTTTATCAGCGACCACATCGGGATTGCCAGTTGGGTTTTGATCGTTATATTTCAGCTTGCAAAAAGGTGTGGATTCAAAGTCCTCCCAACTTAATTCTTTATTGGGATCAAATTGGAAGTCGGGTTTGGTAATCCAATAGACAAACTCTTCAGTATCACCAAAGTGATTTCCCCAGGAAATATTCCAGGTGAATTTTTGTTGTCCTGAACTTAACAGACTGGTGGGCCAATTGTTGGCTCTATCCCATGGGGTTTTTCCACCGCCCCAGTTTTCAGAACCAAAGCCGCAAACATAGGCGGGCAATTGGTCTATAGGTTTATTAGACCTGCCAATAGTATGGGTTAAAACCGACATGAAGTTATAAACACTGTTATCCATGGAACCATCTGCTTTGGTCATAATTGGACGACATTCTTCATGGGTCATCTTATCTTTAAAAATTTCATCAGGTTTGCTTTCTACACCACAAAATTGTTCTCGGGAAGGTGGGCTTTCAATGACTCCATGTGAGAAAGCGACAGAGGCGGGTAGTAACATCAGCAAAAACCATAGTTTAATGCTGTTTTTTTTCACTTTCATTGTGCTGTTTACTCCTTTAATGGTTATGGGAATCTTTTTTTATATATTAATCTCCCAATATTTTCAAATACTTACTTTAAATTGTACTTCTAATTAAAAAAATCGGTCCTGCAACGCTCACAGTGCTTTTATTTCGTAAACATGACCAAGAATTCATGCATCCAATAAATTGCATCTCCAAGGATTCTCTCATAGAATCTGGCAACATTTATTAAAGGAAATATCATGTTAAGGAAAACATCCGTTGTTGCACTGGCCTGCTTCATTAATTCTCCATGCAATGCAGGCTTTTATCTTGGAGCTGGTGCGGGGCCTGAGGGAGCCGACTTTAGTCAAAAAGCTTATGTCACAAGGCCGGGTACGTTTAGCGTCGTGGATAAAAATCATTTTGCAGGAACAGGAATTTTTGGTTCTCTTTTTGCAGGATATGGCAAAGCATTCAACTCAATTTATCTGGCAGCGGAAGCGAATGCCAATCTCAGCTCAGTAAAATATCAACTGACCAATGATGAATATTTGCATTCTACTTTTTCTAAAACCACTTTCACAATCAAACACAGTGAAGGAATATCCCTATTACCGGGATATTTAATTTCCCCAAACACATTGCTTTATGGGCGGGTTGGTTACGTCAATGGCCAAGTAAAGGTCAGGGACTCCGATCCTACCATCAGAAACTTCAACAAAAACCGAAGTGGAATTCGCTATGGTTTAGGCATACGCCATAGCTTTTATCCGAATTGGTCATTGATGATGGAATACAGCCAAATTGATTACAAAAGCATAGAGGGTAGGGTTTTTGAGCCCTTTGGCGGAGTCACGAAAACCACTAAAATAACTCCACACACGGCTCAAGTGGGCTTTGGTTTGATTTACCACTTTGATGAACCTCGTGAATACATTAAATAAAGGGCTCAAGCCTAAGCGAATCCCTTTAGGTTCACTCATTCTTCAATCTTAAAGGGATTCACGATGGTCTTAGTAAATCGAACGTTTAGAAACAATGGTTCACTATCTGGGTTCATAGGAGTTGAGGGTGCTTTGCTTCTCGTCTGGTTTGAATTGTTCCAGTGAGTTGGCAAACAAAGTGATGAATTGTGCAAATAAATGCTGTCTTTTTCTTTGTTTCTCAACAACTCCATTCTCACTGATTCGCTCGTTCAAATGAGCTTTTTCAGCAGGGCTCAATAATTGGGGGGAAGAGTCTTTGATCATTTTAAGCAGATTGGCGGAATAAAGCAGGAAGTCAACTTTCATAATGCAGCTATCCGGGTTCTGTCGAAAATAGTTTTCCATTACATAGAATCCTAATGCAAAGGATTGTTCACCCCATCCGCAAGCACCTGCACCAATTAGGGGAAAGACTATGGACTCGCATCCTTCTTCGTCAGCCGCGGCCAAGGCATTCAGGTAGCACTCCATCAGTTGCAATTTAAGTTCTTTCTGATCGCCATTGCTTTGATAGGTGGGTGCCGCTGTAAGAACTGCTGCCTTATAATTTGTGAATGAATCAAGAGGAACGGTGAGAGCACCACCAATGGCTAGGCATTTTTTCGATCTATATGCTTCAATGTATTGTCGAAAACCAGCGCCAGCTTGTTTTTGCAATGCATCGAATACCGTTTCACTGGAAAAAAATGGCATCGAGAATTTTGGGCTTAATTTTGGATTAGTTGGAACCACCACCATATCAGCCCTGGAGTGCAGAATATTTCCCAGGGATATTTTGACGGAGACCTCTTTCCCTATAGTAAAGGCCGTTGATTCAATTTTTTGATTCATCAAATTTAAAACAAGATGGATATCACTCTCGATATTAGGATCCGATGGATAACATCCATCGTTTAATAGCTTGTAGAGATGACAAGAAAGATGATCCATGGAAGGGCATCCATAATTAAAATTACTTCGCGGATAAAGCCATGAACCTGCAAGTTTTTGATCCATAATCTTTGCAATTTCCCTAAGATCATCCATATCAAGGTAGCGGGTTAATTGTAAATAAGGAGCAACAATTGCTCGGGCTTTAGGATTAGAAATTTTATCCAGTTCGGTTCGGATAAATTCGTTTAACTCTTTATAGCTTTTCGGTTTTTCTTTTTTGATTAAAAAATCGAACATCATAATCACCACTACGGTTTATCTAAATTTAAAAATTCAATTCATCCACATCGAAATGGCAAATCGCTTAACTGCTAGCCATCCCATTTTCGTTTAAGATTATTGTTGCACATATCTTCTTCACTGTAGGGGATTTCTCCCATAGTAAAGGCATACAGTTTGTCGTACATGCCTGTAGGTGCTTGATAAGAGAAGGGTCCCTGAATGCTTTGTGCATCTTCGAGCAAAGAAACCCCATAAATATTGACCAGTTTTGATTTCAGATCTTGAAAAGAGATTTTATAAATAGGAAGAGGGCTGTTTTTTTCATTGGCATAATTCGGATCCCAAAGATAAACAAAATCGTCTTTCTCCGTTTTTTGTGCCCCTACAATAACCAGTGCATGGGAATCATCGTTATTATTACCCGCCTTTGTTTTGTCAATAAAAATTTGGTAGAACTCTTCATTTGTTTCCTGGTGGCATTGCTCACTCACTAAAGCCACAGCGGGCTGGCTGTATACCACTTGCGGTCCATTTTCCCTAATTATTGCAATAAGATGGCTTATATCCAGGTGAGGATCCCAAGGTGAAGATTCCAGTCCATAGGAGTTGGCTGCCAAATTGATCACCGTTTGATGCCAGAATGCCAGCATACATTCCGGATTGTCCCGGTTTAATTCAAGCATTTCTGCGTAATTACTTTTCGAGTTAATAACGGATTTTTTTGAACAAGTGATATGCCGCTCTAACAGTTGTTCGGGACTTAAACCAGTATATGGCTGTAAAAGCGTTATTGTATTCTTCGCAAGTTCGATGTGTCTAAGATAAATTTTCAGTTGAAGAAAGCTTTCGAAATCATCACCAAACTCATCGATATTGTTTAAAAATTCCTGGCAAAGAGCCAAAGCATTTTCTATTTCACGCCTAAGTTCGTTAGTCTGTGTTAATTGTTCCAAACTTTGGAGATGACCTTTTAAAATCTCTGTATAATCCTGTACTTCTTTGCTGGAGATGACCTGCGTTTTGGAAAGGGCCAGTGACTCAGTGATTTCCTCTAACAGCTCAGCATGTGTTTGGCGGCATCCAATGTCAATCTTATTAAACCCGCGGCAATAATTGGAAAAGGCTTTTTCAATAAAGCGATCTCGAGGATGCTCAATGTCGGCTTGACCGAATCGAAATCGTAATGGATTTAAAGCATACAAGGCACAGGTATTCCCCTTTTGCGCGGACTGGTTAAGGTGCTCCAAAGGTTTGCCTACGTATCGTTTTCCTCTTGCAAGTTTAATCAACACAAAGTCTTTGCTGTTTTTTAAGAATTTGGTCATTAAGTGGTCTTCATGTGCCATAGTTGGTCAATATTACCATGAATTTCTTAAGGAACGATTAAAGAGAGGCAACGTCCTCATTCCCAATTCATCTATGACATTTTTACAATCATTCTAAAGGTTTCAAGGTTTCCAAAGTTGTAGGAATTAATTCAGAAACGGTAGGGTGAATATGAACAGCGTCTCGAATTAATGTATAAGGCATGTCTGCGTACATGACATCAAGAATTGAATGAATGATTTCATCGCCATTCACCCCCAAAATGGCAGCACCAAGAATCTTTTTGCTTTCTGCATGGATAAGGATCTTGATGAATCCCGTTGGCTCCCCTTTAATAACCGCTCGTTTCACTTGCGTCATAGGGCGTTTGGCAACCAGTGCTTTAAAGCCTGCTTGTTTGATTTCAGCCTCAGTCAAACCACAACGGCCTAAGGACGGATCAATATACAATGCGTAGGCTGGAATTCGATCCGTTACTTTCCGATTCGTACTGCACAGTAAATTATCTGCCACTATCTGATAATCGTTATAAGCTGTATGCGTAAATGCCCCTCGACCATTGCATTCCCCTAACGCCCAAACGCTAGCCGCAGTCGTTTCAAGATAATCATTAACCACAATGATTCCTCGCTCATTGACTTTAATATCGGTGTTTTCCAAACCCAAATCTTGGGTGTTGGGTATGCGTCCTATAGCAATCAGCACATGGGTACCCGTTATGGTTGATTGTTCATCCTCACAGCCTAAATGGGCAGCAATTCCATCCTGGGAGGGTGAAAAGGACAGACAAGAAGTATTGAGACGAACATCGATACCGGATTGCTGCATAATTTCCAAAACGGTATCGCATACATCTGGGTCTTCTCGAGCGATAAGCCGAGAGGCTTTCTCAACCACCGTTACTTTTGAGCCAAACCGGCGAAACACTTGGGCAAATTCAAGACCGATATAACTGCCCCCAATGACTATTAAATGCTCAGGCACCCGGTCTAATTCCAGTATGGAAGAGTTAGTAAGGTAGTTAATTTGCTCAAGACCTTTAATTGGGGGAATAAACGCGCGAGCTCCTACATTGATAAAAATTTTATCAGCTTGTAATTGTTCTTTACCATCAACAGAAAGCGTGTTGTTATTTAAAAAAGAAGCATGGCCATGATAGACCCTGATATTGGTGGTGTTTTTCAACCATTGCTCGACTCCCTGACTGGCTTTATTGACAATCCTGTCTTTGCGAGCCTTTACTGCTGCCATATTGGTTTTAACTGTCCCCGTGATCTCAATACCAAAATCACGGGCATGTTGGGCGTGGTGGGCAATTTCGGCGCTGGCCACCAATGTTTTAGTCGGGATGCATCCGGTATTTACGCAGCTGCCGCCAAATTTATTTCTCTCAATAATGGCAACACTCATGCCAGTTTCGGCGAGACGAACCGCTAAAGAGGGCCCTGCTTGCCCTGTTCCAATAATGATTGCATCGTATTTTTTGGCCATATACGCTCCTTGTTTAATCCATTCTTCATCGCAGGGTAATCGTTAGAGGTTTGATTTAAGAAAAGCATAGTTTATTTATAAGGAATTTGCCGACATTATGGAGGAGCGAATCTGGGCAATTGAAGTAAAAGCAGGTATTTGGCACTAACCCGAGAGAGTTTAAAAATCCATCAGGTTAGTGATTGGCACTTCAAATCAAGAAATTACAAGATTTGAGTTAATTGAGAGAAAACATCTCTGCAACAGGCTTATGTTCAGTAATTAAATGGCTGCTGTCTTTTGTAGTCATATTCCCAATAAAGGTATGATCGGAGCCACTGAGCTTTGGCAGCTTTTCCGCGGCAATGATTTGCACCAGTTCTTTATTAAGGGCTTCTTCAGATTCAAGTAATTTCTGTTCTTCTTCATTGGCTGAAAAAGCCGGATCAACTCCGCGAATTTCTAATTCATTGCGCAATTCGCCATAATAATCCAGGCCCATGCCCACAATGAAAGCATCGGAGGGTATTTCAAACCCAACGTATTCAGGGCTGTAATTTGGGGTTCTTTGTTGTACTTTATCCACGAGAACGACTAAAGACACCTGTTTAGCACCCATGTTATTGAATAATTCTCTAATTTTTAAGTAAGTTTTACCGGTCTCGCAGACGTCATCCACCACAAAGACCGTTCGACCGCCCAAATGTACTTTTGGCATGGCCCCTATCTTTAATTCGCCAGAAACCGTGTGGTTTCCATAGCTGCTTGCTTGCATCGTGGTATAAGTATATTGGTAGCCACGCTCATTTAATGCATGTTGTAAGAGATTGGAAAAAGGAAGGGCACCGTCCATTAAGCTGATTAAAACGGGGTTGCTGTTGGGATGTTCTTTGATTAATTGCTCAGCCAAACGCTCGACTCGTGCTTTGATCACATCCTTTGTCAGCGCTTCACCTTTACCATTAAACTTGTCCTTATCAATTTCCCAGACTGGTAGTGAATGTTTCCAAATTCTCTTTGATATTTCACTCTTTAGTTGCTGGATTTTAAGCAATTGCTGAAGAATTAGTTCCTTTCTCACGTAGCACCTCATGTGTTGATTACAAATTGCAGGCGGATTGTCTTTTAGCTAAATTAAAAAAGCAAGCTCAGAATGCATAATTGGCAACAAACGGATTGGACCCATTCAAAGACTGATTCCTGGTCAAACCAAAGCTAATACTATCTTAATCTTTAATCTTTAAAATCAAACGATGTTCATTGAGAATAATTTATATCAATAATGTTGTTTATTTATACCAACGGCCATTATCAGATTTATCATAAAATCCCAAAAAAATTAAAACGGCAGCATCCTGGGTTGGAACTGCTATTTTCTATTCTCCAAAGCATGTCTGATTCACATCGAAGCCGTTATTATTTTAACTCTTGGCAAACCGCGCTTAAGGCTGCCTGGAATCAAGGTATTAAGAAAGATCTGATTGATTATTTTTGCTGTAAATACCATTTACGATATCACAAAAGTGATGCTGTTGAGGGGCGAGACAGGACACTTAGCCAATTTCTCCAACAGCATATTGGAGAACACTTGTGGGCTTCTAACCCGAGGAGCCATCCTGAGTTATTCGTCTCTCGAACCAATGTTCTCAATGACCGTTTATTAAAAAAAGCTAAAAAAGCACAAATATCGCAGTTTTTTCAATACGGTGAAGAGATTAGAAATCATCATGAGCTTTTACATGCTGTATATTGTCCTTTTATGGTTTATTTGTCCTCCCATAGCAATCTGGATGACAAATTTCAAGCTCTCCTGCAAATTCATAGTCACAACTCCGTGATGAATTGCGAGCAGTTTGTTGCCTATACTCTTTGTTCAGTTGGTTTGATAAAGGAAATTGAGTTAAAAATCATCTTTTCTGCCTGTGCCGTTGAACACGGCCTCGATATTTTATATAACGCTTTAGGTTTCGATAATCGACAAGCCATCTCTGCAGAAATCCACTTCGATTCGTTCACGGAAAGTCAAATTTTGTTTGAGTGCAACGCACAAATTACAGTCAGGCAAGAAGAAAATTCATCTTCGAAACGCGAAGTCAGTCATGTGCTGCTCTATGCTCATGCGGATAGATCTATATATGAGCTTTCTTTTGGTGATACGGAAGAGGAGTGGCGGGTTAAGAGAATGTCTGTGGCAGAGTACTGCTTGGACTTCAAAAAACGAAATAAGCAAGTGGCAGCTACGGCTTTATCTAAAATGAACCTTGCTGAAGCACTTGATTACGCGAATACGGTATTGGCTTGCGCCAAAATGGAGACGAGTGCTGAAGAAATGGATTTGGTCTGTGAAAATTATTTATTTTAATAGCTTGATTGCAGTTTAACTTGCAAGTTGTTTACCAGCATCAGCCCTGTAATAAAGCCATCCTGTTCTGTCAGCAAGCATTCGCTGCTCATCTGATAGGCTGCATAGGTCTGGGTGTCTGGGTTACATGCACCCAGACGTTAATGATGTTTAGACTTCGCTGCGGGTTCCTTAGGGCTCAAGGCTTCTTTTAACCACTGCAAAGTTTTTTGGGCTTCAGTCTGAACCCCTTCACGCCTGGCTGAGAAAAAGATATTACGATGTAAGCCCATCAGATCGGCTTTATTTCTGACGTTATAATCTTGCACTTGAGGAGAAGAAGGAATTTCTTCTTCCCAAGTTTCAATCATCTCGACGAGCTCTGCCGCGGTTGTGTTCGGCCTTGCATCTAAAATTCTATCTCTCAAATCGATGAGATGTTTAATTTTTTCTGAAGCATCCCTGAAATACCAATGAGTTTTTGAAAGTCTCGTAATTTCGGAATTTATTCGTTGAGCAACTTGATTTTTTAAAAGTGTTTCTGAAATTGCTGTTTCAATGGCTTGGTTTAATCGCTCGATTTTGTCCATGGGAGCAAACACACAAAAATAGGTTTGGGCCTGATCCTCAGCAACGGTGGCATCCACTTGGCGTAATTGAAAACCTTCAGCCGTTTGCAGTTCTCTTTGAATTACTTTGGCAGCAGCTGATTGTTTGGGAAAGCGAATGGCTAAGGCTTTGTTGTTGTAACTGTCTGAAGCCATGCGAACCACCAAATCATCGATAGCCATTTTTTCCTTAAGCGTGTTTTCATAATCAAATAAAGTTTCCTCGCCTATCAGAGGTGTGGTTTGATAATACTCATCTAAACACATCACCATCCGATATTCTGGCCAAAAATCCGTTTCTTGTTCACTGCGCTCATCGACAATGATATCTCCGCTATCAAAATCTAATGTTTGAGTTTCTAATTGATGGATTGTTCCAGACTCATTACGATAAAAACCGCCGTCTGGGTAATCGGTTATTTGCACGTCAGCTGAGAGCCCCATCATCTTTACAATAATGGGGGGTATAACGCCTGTCACAATGTTTCGCTTTTGATCATCAAGGGGAGCAAGGCGCGAGTTCGTATCGCCCATAATTACTGAAACATCGCTTGATGTTTGGGTGAGCAGCGTTCGATAACGGCGTTCCATATGTTGTGGAAAGGGACTAAAAAGGCCCCAAATATTATGGACATCAACAGTGAGCCCAGAATCATTGTCCTTAAAAGTAAAGGAACGAATTCGTTCACGATGATTCGTAGAGGTTTTCAATGCTGTTAATCGTTTTGTGTTATAGGCACTGATTACCCCATACTCATCTGTGACGATCTCCCAATGTTCACCTAAATAATCTTGCAAGTAAGGGACCATTGATTCATGCGCTTCCTGCAGCAAGATGACATCGACCTCATGTTTTTTCGTACTTTCAGTGAGTCCCTTTGCCATTTTTTGATAACGCATAGCAGTATGTTCAGGAGGAATTTCCATGCCTAAGGGGTCGCTGTCGCGAAATGATTTGCTTACAAAATAATCGATAAATCCTAATTTAACGCATTAACGCCTGGCTAAAATCAGAGTGAACCCATCCATCTCAATCATGCCAATTGCATGCTCATTTTTTCGATAATATTTGCATTATTTGCTGCAATATTATTCACTACATCAACTTTTGGACGTACCTCGCCTGCAAGACAACGAGTAAGCTGCCTTAAATTGAATCCAAATACAGCGGCGTAACCAGCGCTTTTAGTGGTTGCATCAGATTTCATGCGGCTTCTGCCCAATTGGCCGCCCTGTTTCGTGTGACCAATCAAAGGCTCAATACCAGCACGTCGATGATGCAATAACTGCCTGATTGTCCATGGCGTTGTTTCACGAGCCGCATTGAGCGTCCTATCAGGACGGGGTAATTGAATATCAAGGACGCCTTTTTCAATCAATAGTTGTTCGTTGTTCAATGAATAATATCCTTTATCTGTCGCAACCGATGCCAGCAACCCCTTTCCAAAAAGATACTCATGAGTATTGAGCATCATCGGTAAAGACTGGGCATCTGGCATATAAGTAGACGTGCATTCGCCAACAAAAAGAAAATTACCCCCAATACGTCCTAATTGATAAGCGCGACCAAACTGCACTCCTTTATTTAATTTACCTTTGTTAAAACAGCCGACTTCATAAGCATGCAATGAAGAAATCGATGTATTGATAATGCCTTCAAAAAGATAACCATGTACATTCTGTAATAACATAGTCCCGCGCCAGCTCAGCGTCTCGACAGAGCGGCGAAGCGACCAATATTTACCCGATGCCAACTGATTACCAAACAAATAGATATCATTTAAGATAGGCAGTACATCGGCATACGTTTCACGCCATAACCGCTGAAGCACCACGGATAATATACCCTCACCAACATCCTTACGTTTCAAATTAAAATAATACAGTGCGATTTGTTTTAAATTGCTTAGCCCAACATGGTAACGCTTTATGCCACCACAGCACAATTGATTCAGTCCTTTTCCAACCTTTGACGCAAGAACAGCAACCTTGACCAATAAATTGGCAATTGCGGGATAGGCTATATTAGCTTCTTGCACGGTAGAGTCAATATCAAGCACCTGGGGATTAGCGTAATTTAGTTTAACGGCTTGTTGTGTTATCAAATTGGCAAGTCGGCGCTGCGTTTCAGGGCTTAATCGAGAACGAAATGCCTCAATTTTGGTATGGTCTGGCGCATGCCATTTCTTGATGAGGCCATAACCACAAAACAATTGAAAGGCGGCATTATCTCGTACTTGTTGTTCTGTTGCACGGTCAGTGAGATTAAACATCTGTTGTAAAATATAAACACCAAGATGAATGCGTATGCGCAAGGGCCTACCCATCCACCAATGTTTTCTATCCGTACGTTGTAAATCGGGCAATACTAATTTCAGCATCTCCTCCCAGGGAAGTTTCTGGGCCAGCTTCATCAGGCGATGGTCATTGCTGATTGCAATGGTGACGCTGTCACCTGCGACCGGTTCATCGAAGCCATCTACATCTAAACTCATTGTTTACTTATATCCTCTTTATCGTGCCGTTCTTTGTTTAGCCACCAACTTGGCGCATCCGCCACTGAAAAACATCAAATTCCACCACCAAATGGATAAGTGCTTTTTGAGCATGCCTTTTCTTAGGCGATACGTCTGGTAATGACTTAAAATCCCAAGATAAGAGTTGATAGAACATAAAAAGGCCATTTGCTCCTCTTTCGTGGGTTTATGGTCTTTAGCTACTGCATTATGCTTTGTAATGGCGTCATAAAAGTTTCCTTTGATGCGACGACCGGCATAGATGCAGTGTGGTTTGAGAATCACCCCAAGAAAAGGAATGCCTTTGCAATAATGCTGCAGGTATCGCTTGCGCGGATGAAGCTCGAGTTCGAGCTCTTCTTGCAAAAACCGCTCCATTTGAGGTATGAGTGATTTTAAAAACATTTTATCTTCGTGCACCAGAAGAAAATCATCGACGTAACGGCCATAGAAACGCACACCCAAATCGTGTTTGATATAATGGTCAAAAGGATTTAAATAAAAATTGGCAAACACCTGGCTTGTGAGGTTTCCAATCGGCAGTCCGCAGTAGTGTCTGGCATAAAAAAGGCTCTTGTCTTTGGGGAAATCCTGCCAATCACGCCGTTTCCCCTTGATAAAACAGTGGCTTGTTGGCTCATTTTCAACGATTTTTCTGGCTACCTCCAGGATTAATTTCTTATCGGATTGGTTATAATGCCTCTCGATAAAGCAGCGAAGGCCTTCCCAGAGAATACGTCGATTAATGCGGATGAAAAAACTCATGATATCGAGTTTTAGCACGTAGCAGTCTCTTTGGTAATTTAAGGAGCATTTGCGGATAAATTGTGCGGCACGTGCAATCCCCAGATGCGCGCCTCGTCCTTTGCGGCTCGCATAGCTGTCATAAATAAAGGTTTTCTCAAACAGCGGATTCAATTGATTAATTAACCAGTGATGCACCACACGGTCACGAAAGTCTGCTGCAAAGATTTCGCGTTTCACCGGTTTATCAATCACAAAAGCAATGGAGCGTCCAGGATGCCAGGTGCCGGAATTGAGCTCCTCTCGCAAAGCGATGATATTGCTTTCATAATCCGTTTCAAAGCGGAGCGCATTCATGGTATTGCGTTTGTTCTTGCGGCAATCAAAATAGGCCTGGAACAAGGATTCCGGTGTCGCGCCGTGCTCCCTATGGTTATGCTCTTTTTCTCCCATAGCTTATCCCAATAAAGTGGTGTGGGCCTGTTAATGCCCACACCGATTGTGACTTTGCTTTGTTTAAAACCCCGGACACACCTAACCCGAAGATTGTTGTTCTTATTGTCGTCGTTCTGGTTGCCATTGTTGAAGTTCTGGTTCCAGGCGTTATTCGTAGGGTTGCCGGAAAACTCGGTAGAACTCCAGTAGTTGTCATTGGAAAAACCGCCCTAAACAATCAATAAAGGCGTTTTGGTCAGCACAAGGCTCCTTGTACTGACGCGAATCAACTGCCGAGGCAGTCCCTTTATCGCTTTTAAACAAAAGCATGCTCGCTCATGAATGCCATAACACCCATGATTCCGGCTTATCGACTGGCATTACGCCAGCCGGTCACCTGTTTGCCTATGCGTGTCAAGAGTTCACTTAACAGGGCTTGCCTTTTAAGTGATATCAGTTTCATCTCAACACAGAGGCGAATTTCCAGTTTCAATAACTCCAACTCATCTAAAAACGCCTCCAAATGCTCTACTCTGTTTTGATGCTTGTTGGCCCGGTAAATACAACGAAGCAAATGAAGGGCATCGCGCTTCATGTCCTGGCCCAGGGTGTATTTGTATTCCCTTGGGAAATTCTTTGTTTCTTCAAACACCTTTAACACCAGCTGGTAACTGTCCTTGTAAACCGGTAACTCCGTATAGAAAGCCATTCACAAAATCCAACTCATTCATCTTTTAAAAAATCATGAGGCAGCTAAGCTGCCTCAAAAGAAAAGGGATAAAGGGTTTAAGGGGTAAAAGCCCGGACACACCTAACCCGAAGATCGAAGAACTTAACGTCGTCGAGCTGGAAGCCACTGTCGAAGAACTGGTCCCAGGCGAAGAACGTAGGGTTGCCGGAAAACTCGGTAGAACTCCAGTAGCCGACATCGGAAAAACCGCCAATGGCATTTCTGTTAAACCACAAACAGTCTAGCTGGGATGTTGGGTTTGCCGGAATACCAGATACAGCCGGTGATGCTGGCAAAAACCAATCGTCATAGCAGGTGTTTCCTGCCTGACAAGGGGTATTGCCTTGAGAATCCACTTCAAAGTTACTGCAAATTCCCGCAGCGTAAGTGTTGGCATTAATATTCATTGGACAGCCTGCGCCACCTCCAGGCCCTGTTAAGCAGGCAACAATGGCTGCGGTATTACTGGCACCGTCGGTATTGCTTTGCGCCACAGCACCAACAGCCACACCAAATCCTCCCCATTGAATAGCTGTGCTGTTATCGGCAGTGGCGGCAATCAGATTGTTCAATCCCCCGTTCAGGCAAGCAATCGTGCCACCAAAAGCCGACTGTCCGACTGCGGTGGCCATATAAGTATAGCCATTAGCCAGTGTGGCACCACCCGCCGGCGTATTAATCACGACATCGACAGCTCCTGCAACATGGGCAGGCGTGACCCCGGTTACCGTCGTAGAGTCGACGACATTAACACTGGTTGCTGCTACTCCATCAAAGGTGACACTCGTGGCACCTGTTAAACCAGTCCCCGTTAAGGTAAAACCCGTTCCCCCTGATGCCGTTCCTGAGTTTGGGTTGATGGCGGTCAGCGTACTGCCTGATTGAATGGCAATGGCTGCTGCCAGTGCATTGGTATTGGTGCCCTGGATGGTGAAATTCGTTTGCGGTACCACCGTGTTGCCTGGCGTGTAAGTCAGTGTACAACTGCCTCCTGGCGGCACATTCGCACAGGTATTGCCTGTTTCGGTGACATTGCCATCCAACGCTGTCCCTGTGAAATTGGAGGTGATGTTGGTGGCTGCCACCTCAAGGGTCGTGTTGGTAATCGTGAGCTGCCCCATTGGACCATTTACCGTGAGTGTTAAAGGAGACCCTATGACGGTAATCACCGCATCCGTTATCGGTGGCGCCTGGGTGATGCGCAAAATATTGGCGCTACCTGGCCGATAACACTGATTGGGGTTTCCTTGCTGGCAAACCACGGGACCACCCGTAATGGGGCCATTTAACTGACTGCCATTTATCTGTAAAGACAGTACGCAGGAATTCTTGCCTCTGAGCACAAAAGGATTGCCGCACACATTGAGCCCTGTAGTGATTTGCGCAATGCCCCGAATGGGCTGCATGCTTAAGGTGTGTGGCTTGCTGGATTGATTGGTGACTCGATATTGCACCATGGCGGTACCATTGGCAGGCACTGCAATCGTGGTGGCTGTCAGTGGCTCAAAGGTCCACAATGGGGTCCCTGCATAAGCCGTTGTCATCATGAGTCCTAACCACAAGAAAGCCAGTATCCTATTCATTAAAGTATTTTTGATAGTTTTTTGCATGGTTTCTATCCTTAAGCCACATAAGTGAGGTTAAACAATACGCCATTAGTGTAGAGGTGATTGAGCGCTAATCCTGAATTCATGGTCTGCCCAAAAGCACGTCCCAGTTCGCTTTTACCCCAGTCGGCAAACTCATAACCAACCCCCAATTGCCAATGTTCGCTGATGGGTTTTTGCACGCCAGCACCCAGCGTGTAGGTGAAGGCTGTTTTCGTGTGGTCTTCAAAGTTATTATTAGGCAGCGCCTCAAAAATCAAAGGCGTATTCGTAAAATCATGGACACGGTTAAAGCCAACACCTAGGCTTGCGCTCACCCAGGGCATAACCCAATAGCCTTTATCAAGTAACAGCTTGCCTTTTACTGCCACGCGAGAGTTTCGGACTTTGTAAAGGTAGCTGTAATTATCAAATTGAGGGTCGGCATCATCCCATATCACACCCTGCAGTTTGGCATTGCCAGTAGCGGCGGCCGCCAATCCCAATTGCCCTAACCATTGAGAAGTCAATGATTTTTGTATGCCTACAAACAGCTCGCCCGAGGCAATAGCATTGGTGGATTTTCTAGCCGCATACGTCTTTTCAATTTCTGGGGCCAGAAAAAAAGTCTGCGTCTCACCGCCTCTTGCCCAAACGGGCCCCGCGCTCACAGAACCAACCCAGGTCCAGTCCCTGGAAGACATAACAGGCCCCATGGTGCCCGCAAAGGCTGTACTTCCCAACACACTGGCTGTTGCTATAGAAAGAAATAAACGATACTTCATAAGCGCTCCTTGCAAAGTAAAAACGATTTATTATGTGAAAATAGGAAGCAGTCAGCGGCAATCGATTGGCATAACATGGGAGTGAATGCACGAACGCGTAGCATAGGATAAAAACTGAGCAAAGAGATGAGACAAGTCCCTGGGTAAAGGAAAGAAACACAGTAAAATATAATGGAGCAAAATGAAAATAAGGGAAAATCTAGTGCTGATTGCTGATTGCTGATTGCTGATTGCTGGCAATGGTCCAGTCATTTGTAGTAGTTCCAACTTGATCTGACAGTTACCGGTTTTTAAGAAGTGTCTGTCAGGTCAAATTTAGTTTATAAATTTTTCCATCCAGATTTGTTTAGCCTCTATCAAAGTTTGCATTGGAGTACGTCCACAACACATTTTACCCTGATGAGTACGTTGATTATTATAGTAATCCATCCATTCGTCCAGATCTTTTTGCAATTCATCGATTGATTCGTAAATTTTCTTTCGGAATGTTACTTGATAAAACTCCTGTAAAATCGTTTTATGAAAACGTTCACAAATCCCATTTGTTTGGGGTGAATTTGCTTTTGTCTTTGTATGGTCAATGTTATTAATTGCCAAATAAAGCTGATAATCATGCTGTTCTACCTTGCCACAATATTCAGTACCCCTATCTGTTAAAATACGCAGTATAGGTAAATCGTGTTGTTCGAAGAAGGGTAAAACCTTATCGTTCAGTAAATCTGCTGAAGTAATTGGCGTTTTAGTCGTATAAAGCTTGGCAAATGCCACTTTACTATAGGTATCAACAAAAGTTTGCTGATAAATGCGACCGACTCCTTTAAGCGTACCCACATAAAAAGTATCTTGCGAGCCGAGGTAACCAGGATGTGCTGTTTCGATTTCACCACATGCCTCATCATCAAATTTCTTTTTCTCCAAAGCTACGACCTGCGCTTCCGTCAATATAATTCCTTCAGAAGCTACTTTAGCCTCTAATGCTTTTAAGCGGTCTTTAAAATTGGCAAGCTCATATCGCAGCCAAATGCTACGAACTCCACTTGGAGAAACAAAAATACCCCGTTTACGAAGCTCATTGCTCGTACGAAGCTGACCATGGGCTGGAAATGCGATCGCATACTCCCTTACCGAGAGTTCAATTGCTTCTTCTACTCTATTTTTTAGATTAGGTTTTCTTCGGCTTTGATCGAATAAAGCATCAACTCCTCCCGATTCTACTGCCGACTTATAGCGATAAAATGTATCTCTGGATAAGCCCATTACTTTACATGCCTTAGATACATTCCCTAATTCTTCAGCAAGGTTTAATAAGCCAACTTTATGTTTAATAATTTTAACTGTATTATCTATCATGAGAGTTTTCCTTTTGGTTTTGTTTCAAGTTCGCACTTCTATCAAAACCGGAAACTCTCTCTTTTTCAAGTACTTGTGTCAGATTAAGTCGAAACTAATTCAAGTCATTGGACGTTATGAGCAAGTCTTGTTTGATAGCTAACAAATAGTTCATTCCCTGCACCAGCATCCTTTATGTTATTTAATATTGAAAAACCATTTCAAATTATGATACTTTGTTAATGATTGAAAATCAAAAAATTCAGTCGATTTTTATCCATCAAACGCACCCCAAACATTTAGCGACACCGACTAAGGGATGAACGCCTGAGCACCCCTCTCCTCCTAAGATGTTTAATGAGACAATATTTAACGCGCTCTTGCCAGTCAGGGGCACTTGAGTAAGAACAGGTAGATGATCAGAACGAGCCAAATCAGGATTCTTCCTAACTTCTTCATAACTGGGAAAGAGTAAATGTTTTCTAGGCATGGAGGTTCCAACTGATCAATATAGGCATATTATAACTAAGTGGTGATATTGCTGTCTATAAAATGTACATATTGTCTTGAAATATCTTTAAAGGCTGAGTATCAAAACAGGATAAAGTACTTAGGCTGTTGGTCCTAAATCCATAATGCTTAAGCCCCTTGTCAATGACATTACTGAGCTTAAGCATGGACACTTAACTGCGTTGAGCGGTGATGGAGCAATTAGCCATCAATTCAAAAAATACAGTTCCATGAAAGAATCTTCACCGTAATGAATCTTATTGCGTCCATAGTAGGGCGGAACAGCCATGTGTGGGGTAATGAATCCTTCTTGCATGCTCACTGGCACCTGATCGGTGCGGCTGGCAATTTCAAGCAGCAACCGTTCTCCTTGTTTAAATTGAGAAGCCATTGGCGTCAAGCTAAAACGAAGGGTCACTGCTTCATGCGGCTTGAGTGGATTAATGTCAGAGGTGTTGATGGCCACCTCACATTTCGTACTGCTGGATTCATTAATTGTTCGGGTTGCCGGGCGCAAATGCCCCATGGAGAGAGGATGATAATTCCCTTGTTGGTCAATTCGGCCAACGCGCGCCACAATGTAGGAATCTATTTGGTTGCAGCTGTAACGAAGTTGAAGGGTGATTGGGCCTGCGATGGTGGTTTCCTTATCAAAAGGCAGTTCATAACTGAGTTTTTGTGTCTCAAACTGTTCTATGCCTGGCAATGTTTCCATTCCTAAAGGAATTGAAATCCAGGAGTTCTCAGCAAGCATAGGTTGTTCAAACTGCAAATGATGTTTATCCATGTCCCGTGTTTGACCTTTTAAGTAAAGTTTTTCTTTTTTGGCTTCAGGAACAGGAAAATCCGTTGCTGAGTGAAAACGATTTTCTCCTTCAACCCAATATCTGACCCTGGGAAGGTTTTGATAACCGTTATCAACTCCTTTGAGGACATGATCAAAGAAAGCAAGCGCCTCGAGCTGCCAGGAATAGACCGGTAATTCGTATTCAGCAGGTCCAAGAATGAGCCATTTTTTATCCTTGGGAGTACTGGCATGTTCAAATAAGTCATAGCATCCAAATTGATGCAATGAGATATTGCCTAGATTCTGGACAACAACAAAAGGTATATCAATGTTTTGCAAGCGACGAAACGGTCCTTCGCTGATTTTGGTATCTTCTCTTGAGGGGCTGTCGACCATGAGATGGAGGTACCAGCGTAAAGCTTCGGGAGTGGGCTGTAATTGCTTTAACTTAGTAATAATTTTATTTAAATTAGGTTTAACCAGTCGTTTCCAGAGCCATGGATAATTAATGAGATAACTCATGAGTGCTCGTTTCCATGGGGCAATATAACGTTTAACTGTCGCGGGGGGAAAATTGGCGCCCACCCATAAATTCATGAAATCTGCATTGAATATCCCACCGTAATAAAATACGTGACGATAAAAATCGGTGCATATTTCATTGGCGAAAAATGCTTTCAGAGCGGGCGGATTGAGGGAAGCCACGCTCGATTGATTCATGCCGTAATAAGAAGTTCCAAATAGACACACATCACCATTGGACCAGGACTGTTCAGAAGCCCACTGAATGCAATGAAAGTGATCTTGCGTTTCTTGTTCATTCTGCCAAGGTTGAAATTCACCTTGCGAGCGGCCGATGGAACGGGCTGTTACAACCACTTGGACATAGCCGCGATTGGTTATAACGGGGGGCGACCCAATTTCGTTATTTCCGGTTGGCATGCCTGCTGTATGTAAATCGCGATTGTATGAAGAAAATTGCAAAATAACTGGATAGCGTCCACTTTTCTTAGGTAAATAAACGTCTGCTGACAGGCAAATCCCGTCTGGCATTGGAATCATTACGTCTGCTAACAGTTGACAGCCTAATCCTGATTCAGCTTCGGTAGAAGGTTTCCATCCTGCAAGCTGATACTCGTTCAGCCTGGCGCGGGGTAATAGTATGTTATCAAGCCACTTTGACATGTTTACGCCTCTTTTGCTCCTAAGTTTAAATCGCAGGGAGCATACCATTAATAAGAGAGCGTTGCCGTATTTTGCTGAATAAAGGGCTGAAATAAATGGCCTATTTTAATTCTTTAAAGAATTAAATCTAAGATTGCTCCAGAAAATCCGATGGGGCCAATTGGTAGGTATTTTGAAAATCATCTTGCACCACGGTTGCTTGGTTGTTGTTGCTGGATAGCGTTTTGTCCTGTTGCAAAATTCCAGTGCGGAAATGCCAACCCGAAGGCAAAGTGAGTCTACTTTCCAGCTCATTTAAACTGTCGGTGGTCTGGATGGATTTTTGCGTGCTATACGATTGCATCACATAAACCTGGCCTTGGGGATCAATGAGTTCATAAATGGGTTTACCCGCTTTGTATAACCAGGTGGTTTCACGGTTGATGACATGCGCTTGATAAGGCTCGGGTGCTGCGATTTCGACTGAGGGGTCCAGCTGTACCATCGCTGCTTTACGCATGTTTAAGCCAGAAATTGTTTTAGGCACGTTGCTCACTAAAGTAAAATTGTTCATGCTGTCAATTACCCAATACCTTGGACCGTTTAGCTTGACAAAGCGAGCACCGGTTTGTTGCTTTACACTATCCTCGCTGATTTTGTTCCAAATCTTCTCAGGGCAATCGTTTAGGCCGATGCTGCTGTAAATCGCCAAAACTTCAGGCGTTTCGGTAAAAACAATTTCGCAATAGCGTGTTCCTCTTAGATTATCCAGTTGAATTGCTTGGGCGAAGCAAGGTAATAAGGCAAGGCTGACACAGCAGAAAAAATAAAATGCTTGGGAAAAAAGTCGATGGGGAATTGCTTTAAGAATTCCTGATGGCTTAAACATAGCTTCCTCCCAAACAAAATTCTATCCCTGATTTTTTTAATATAGCTCTGATTTCATAAGTCGTGAAGAAGTTCAATTCAGACCATTGCAAATGCAAAGGAGCTGAGAAAGAAACTTTGGCGCTAAGATTGGGAATTTTTCGATTGGTTTTGAAGTTTTGCAGTAATCAAATCTTCGATAGGAGTTGTTCCCTGCCTTTGAAATTGATAATGCACAGGGGGTTCTTTAAAAAACTCCACATATTTTCCTCGCGTATGCACATCAGGAACGAATAATTCTCTGATGTCGTCAATCGATTGAAATTGCGAGAGATGAACATAAAGATCACAATCAGAAGCTGTATCTCTGAAGCTATTACTGTAATCTATCTGCTTCAGACAAAGGGCATTTTCCAGGAATTGCTTTTCTTGTTTCCTTTTTTCAGGATTACTGTCAAAGGTAAACTGCAGGAAATCCTGCAACAGGCTAATACGGATCATCGACATAACTTTAAAAACCACTTAATTGACTAATTATAGACCAATTTGGGTGATGGAAAGTCTGGGTGGCCGTTGAGAATGAGTTAGAAATTAACCCTGTGGCGATGCAAAAAAGCAGATAATCATTGCCGAGCCAGTGGTTGCCTAACCTGATGCCTTGTATGATGGGTTAACCGGCTGTCATGCCCGCAGCAGCAAGTTTATTGACCTAAAGCCGGTTTCACATTCCATTTCCTGAATGGAGCAGGGGGAGTGAACTGCTTAAAACACTGTGAATTTCTGAAAGCACTTCCTGTCTGTCTATGGCAATATTGCAATGTCCAGCAACCACTTTTCCTATGTATAATTGGCCTTTATACCAGGTCCGGCAGGCATACAAGGTACGAATGCCTTGCGCTGCAGGCTCTGCTCCAAGAGCTAACATCTGCGAATTGCCCGTTGCGGGGGCCCAGAATACTTTTGTTTTACCATGGACTGACAAAATTTGATAATCCTTCACTGGGAAAACTCGTCCAGCGTAGGTGATGAGGCAATGATTATCTTTAAAGGCTGCAATTTGGAAACCCTTCCGGTAGACGGCACGACAAATATAAACGGGTTTATGGTTGCTGTAGCCGCCTATGAATGAGTTTGGCGAAGGATCTTTCGTCCAGAAGAAGTGCTCCTGATTTAAGTTTTTATCAATGTTATTTATCGTTTGAACCAGCCAATCCTGATTGTTCCAGTTGACGCTTGAGCTAAAGGGAAGTGAATTGGCTTGCAGGACCGGGCTGGCTTGATAAAGGAGATCCATTTTCGCAGTGAAAGGATGAATTGGATTATTGATGATTAACATTGCCAAGAGAAAGAACAATGCTATGCCTTTGTTTGCAGTAATGAGCCAATATATTTCAGCCTCGTGGGGCAGAAACACCGTAATTGCATAAAAAAAACAGTACAGTAAAGCCGTCAATAAATATAAAACAAAATTCAGCGGGAGAATGTTATGTGTCAGAATTTGATAGCAAAGACTAAGGCAGAGAAGTAATAAGCAAATACGATAAACCTTGATGAGTAATTCCAAGCCATACAAGCGGTAGTCAGGTCTGCTGCCTGTTTGAAAATAAGCATTAAAAAAAATAATCCCAAGAACGACTAAGGAAATTAATAAAGCCTCAGGTGCTAGCCAGTTGTGGCTTATTGGCTTGGCGGAAACCAGATACAAAATAGAATACAACACAGAAATTAAGGCAAGAAGCGGCAATAAAAATTGCATCATTCTTAGCAGCAAATAACGCAAATCATGAAGGGCTTTCTGTTGTTGCCTTACTATACCTAAACCAACAAAAAACAGGGTGCTGTGGATGAGGACATATGACTCAAAACTCTCATAGTAGATGGACCATAAAACATTATTTCCTACGCTTTTAAAGAGAGTGGCATCCAGGATAATCAATAATTTGGCAAACCCGAAAAATACAGTGGCGGCCGCTAATGCAACAAAACTGTCCCAAACGGCCGCGAATAAACTGTTATAGCTTATCTGTAGGCCGTCCCGGTGATAGGAATAATGGAAGCAGTGGCCTATATAGGCCATCACCGGAAAACCAATTAGAAAAGAAACGAGTTGCTCTAAATGGTTGGATAATTGTTGGAGCGTGTAATCCCGATAGGGATCCAAAGCAATAAAGGGGGAGGCTAACAACAAGGCCAGTAAGAGGCTTGAAACAACTAATCGAAGATTATGTTGCCCATTGTAAGTTAAACCGTAGGAGAGGAAAAAAAGCAGGGCAGTTATATAATAGAAGCTGGTTTTGACTTGCAGGACATAGAAAATATCAATAACAAAGCCAAGTAATAAGCCTAAAACGAAAAAAATAACCATCATTTTTTTGCTGTCAACCATTATCATGATGTAAACAGTTGCTTTAGTATGACAATAAATGATTTTAGTGAGGAATGCTAACTGGCAGTTAACCCTATTGATTTTACTTGTTTGCTGAAGAGGCTGGTAAGCACCAGAAAGGCCGCCCAGGATTTCAATTGCATCAGAGTGATAGTAAAGTAATAATTTCATGCGATATGGATGCAAATAGAGTTTGCATGTTTGCAGGCTATTTAAGGGAATAAAATGAAAAAAAATTGGATTATTGGATGCATTTCAACATTACTGTTTGCTTCATCAATCGCCCATGCTGACTTTAATTTGTATGCCAGTGCTGGAAATGCTTGCGATTATATCGCAGGTCATTGGGCGGGAAAGGGCACCGCGTCGAGTTGGCTAATTGGTGACTGTATTTATCATGGGGCTGGCAGCATCAGTGCACCCGATGGCCTTGGCCGCTTTAGCATTGAGCTGTCTGCAGACAAAGAGTCCGGTAATATTATTTGCCCTAATCATGCAAAGAAACAATTAAGAGGTATTTGTGCTAACGGAAAGGTCACGATTACAACTGAATATGGAAATATAAACGGCAATTTCTCGAAAAACTCTGGTTCTGCACAAGGTACGTTAACCGTAGCACCCGGGGTTAGCGCCGATGTAGTCGTACAGTTTCAACGGGTGGGTTGAATGTAAGGTGCATTTGCACCTACATCTAAGCTTTTGTTAATTTGTTAAATTTGGCTTAAAATTTTACATGTTATACAATAGAGGGGTTCTGCTGTTTACTTAAATCAAATCACCTCTACCCATGGCCGCATTAAGTCTCGTAAAACATGGCTTTTTTAATAAATCTCCAAGCAATTTGAAAGAATTTTCTTATAAAGAAGATGATTTTAATTTGAGTAACTTACGTTTGGAGTTTTCTACCCTTTATCAATTATTTCTAGCAAACCAAAGAAATTTATCAGCAGACGGTGAACTAATTGCCTATTTGGATTATCTGTCTGATTTACTAATCCGCTATTACGAATTTGATTTTGTTCGGAAAGATTTGAAGCATTACTTAAAAAAGAAAAAAGAATTAACTCAATTTAACAAAGAAGAAACAGACACTCCGAAAGAACAAAAAGAACAGGCAAAAAGTTCATCCAGTTTGATGGATGAGCTTAAGAAAAAGGCCTCTCATCTGGCATTGGCGTTCACTAGCTCTGCGCAGTTTCGCAAATATCTCTGCAGCGTTATCGCCACCCGCTCCTATTGGAATTACAGCCGGGCATTAGCCACTTATCTAATCCTGTTTGAGCTAAATAGCAACCTGGCGGATTGGGGGAAGGAGATATGCGATTTGACCGGGATTTACTACAGCCCCTATGACTTTATTCAACTTCTGGATAAACCCCAACAGTTTCTTCGTGTTTCTAGCGTCGCGTTGTATTTTTTGCGTTTTATGGGTCATTTCTTAACCATGCTCAAACACTTGATAGAGGCTGTAAACAGTAAGGAGTTATCGATAAAAAAAGTATTGTTCCAGGAGATTGAAAAGCGTATTTACATAATGGCCAATGACATAATCTGGGGTACAGTGAATTTGCTGAGTCACTACAACCAATTTTTTGATATATCCGCACTCGTCATTGCACAAATTAATTTATTTTTTCTAGGGATTGACATCCTCTTGTTTGGACTTCGATGGTTTATTGAAGAAAAAAATCATCGACAGATGTTTAGCGAGTTATCCAGGCGGCAAAATAAACTTGAAGAATCACTTGAATTGCAGGTTATAAACCGTCAATTGAATGTCTTGGCTGATGAATTGGAAGTTCAATATGCCTTCTACAGCTATAATATTGCTGCGGCAATTTTATTACTGGCTGCATTCGGTGCAACATTGATGCTTTCAGGACCCGTGGCTTTAGGCTGTTTGGCTGCTTTAAATATGCTCGGAAATGCTCTTTACAACAGTTGCGAAGAATACAAACAATACAAAAAAGCTTGCGTAGCTTTCAAGCGCGAATCTTTAAACGGCGAGCTCCTTGGAGACGAGCGCCATCAACTCTTACTAAGTCAATTGGAGTATGAACGTAAGCGAACTCAGGGAGTATTTTGGAAAACTCTAATTTTTAATGCCGGGTTTACAGCTTTTCTAATTACAGCTGCAGCCATTTCTTGGCCCGTTGCTTGTGTGTTAACTCTTTCCTATTTGGTTTATCGTGTAAAAACAAATTATGATGATCACCAGAAGCGGAGTTATGAACAGAAAAACCAATCAAGCCATGAAATTTATCGGTTTATGCCTCAAATGCCTTCGCGTCTCAGTGTGGATAATGCTGACAGCCGTACCACCCCTATTATTCTTTGACGCAGAATTCATCGATAAGTCATGAGATTAGCAAGGATTGGATTTGAAACCATTCAGCACCTTTCAAGTAGTGGTTGAATATTGATGCATCCTAAAGAATTTTTCTAATTAAAGCGTCTCTTGGATTACAACAAAGAAGGAGGTTGAATTGAAGTTGGTGCTGAATTTAAAACCAAATTGCTATTCTCAAGTGATTAGAATTTCGCGTATAGTGAAATTCGGTTAATAGAATGGAGTTTAACGATGTTCAAGAATAACTGCTTAGGAACTCTTTTTAATAATGGGCAGCCACAGCAAAATTTGCATCAGCATGGGCAAGGCAACCGTCATCATCCCCATCAGCATGGGCAGCAAAATAATCATCATAGCCATCAGTCAAGCTCTCATGGGCATGTTGCACATGCCTTTGTGAATCACCCCTCTCATAAACATGAGGATGAAAGCCATAATTCGCATAAACCCAATTTTTAATCGGTGATAACCGCATTGAGCAGATGGGTTCAATGCGGTGTATAGGGCGAGGAGTGCTTATTCTTTTTCTTGGCTAATTTTTTTCATCCATTGTTCGAAATCTTTTTCAGGTAAAGGTTCACTGAAGAAAAATCCTTGAGCTTGATTACAGTGATGCTGTTTTAAGAAATCCAATTGTGCCTTTTTCTCAACCCCTTCAGCCAAAACGGACAAATTTAAATTTTTAGCCAATGAAATAATGGTTTCGGCTAATTCTGAGCTGCTTTTATTAACTTCCAAATCACCAATAAAGGAATGGTCAATTTTAATTTTATCAATGGGAAAACGTCGGATGTAACTTAAACTTGAATAACCTGTACCAAAATCGTCTATGGCCAGTGAAACACCTATCTCTTTTAATTGTTTGATTTTTTGCAGTGAGTTTTCTGTATCTTCTATTAAAATGGATTCAGTTAATTCCAGCTCCAAGTGAGATGGGTTTAGGCCGCTTTCTTCCAGCGCGCTTTTAACGGTTTGCACAATATCCCCGTATTTAAATTGATTGCCGGAGATATTTACGGAAACGTAATGAATCGGAAAGTCTTGTTTAAGCCATTCCGCGCAATTTCGGCAGGCCTCTTTAAGTATCCAGGCACCAATGGGAATGATTAGGCCTGTTTCTTCAGCCATGGGGATAAATTGCAGCGGTGGGATAATTCCAAGCCTTGGATGAACCCAGCGTACTAAGGCTTCGGCACCTAATAATTTACCCTTTTGCACATCCATTAAAGGTTGATAATAAATATCAATTTCATGGTTGGTGATGGCATTCCTTAATTCATTTTCCATTTCCAATCTAACCAGGGTTCGCTCATTCATGGCTTTTTCGTAAAATTGGAAAGTATTGCGTCCCATTTCTTTGCTGCGATACATCGCTGCGTCTGCATTTTTAAGGAGGGTTTGCGAATCGGTGCCGTTTTTAGGAAAAAAACTTATGCCGGCGCTGCAGGTAATAGAGAGTTTTCGGTTTTCAATTTTAAAAGGCTTTGCGATTTCCTCAAGGATATTTTTAATAATGGAGACTGCCATTTCCTCTTTGGATAGACTATTTAGCACTATGACAAATTCGTCACCCCCCTGACGTGCTACCGTATCGCTGCCGCGGATTATTTTTTTTAGTCGATTCGAGGCAATTTTTAATAATTCATCGCCTGCCTCATGCCCTAAGCTGTCGTTAATAATTTTAAATCGGTCCAAATCCAGAAAAATAACCGCTACTATAGAATTATTACGTTTGGCCTGAGCTATTCCCTGTTGCAAGCGGTCATGAAGCAGGAGGCGATTGGGTAAACCGGTGAGTGAGTCATAGGTGGCTTGATAACGAATTTTAGCTTCCATTTCTTTTCTGGCGCGAATGTCACGAAATGCACACACCGCACGCATGCTGTCCTGTTCTTTTAATGTAGAAAATGCTAATTCCATTGGAAATTCTTCAGCATTTTTTCTAATGCCTGTGAGCTCGTGAAGTTTTTGATGATTTCCGGGCAGTACGGGATGGCCTAGAACTTCTTTAAGTGCAAATGGATAACATAATTTGCTTATGGGTAATCCTGTGAGCTCCTCCTCACTGTATCCGAAAATAGTGCAAGTGGCGGCATTGACCGTTTGAATAAGGCCTCGGCCATCGATGGTTACTATGCTGTCACTTACTGTATTTAAAATGTTTTTAGTTTTTTGGACATTTTCTTCCAGCGCGCGATTGCTGTGCAGTAACTGTCTCAGCATTTTATTCAGGCTTTTTGCTAAATCACCAAGCTCATCCTTCTCTGGTTGAGTTATTGCCTTTTGTGTCCCTTCTACCATTGCTGCTGCGCCATTTCTAAGATGACGAATTCGAGTAATAAAATGATTGATAAAGAAGAAGCCTATACTTAATGCAAAAACGTACATCAATAGACCGATAATAATTACGGTAATTTTAAACCATTGAATCAACTCAGCGGTTTCTTGTTTCTCTCGTTCCAGGGCGTTCAGTTCGAATTTGAAATTATTATCAAGCAGTTGTTCAAACTCTTCGGTTTGTATATTTATTTTATCAATGGGCCATGACAATTCTTGATTTGCATTATATTGCTCACCATCAATTTTGAATTGATTAAGATAAGTCTGCAGCTGTTCGCGAGAAAAGGGGGGATTCCTATCATCTGACGCCACATGGCTGTAGTATTGCTCTAATAAATCACTGATTTCACTTTTTTGCTTACCCAGTTTGTCAGTCATTTGCTGCAGCAAAGCTTTACGTTGATTCACATCAATTGTGGATGTGTAATCTTGCGAGAAGCTCAAGACAGAAGCTTCGAGCTCAAACAATTTACCTTTCATTAGCAATAAAATAAACTGCCTTGGTGCATCCATTTCAAGGAGGTCATTAAAACGATTTTGAATCCGATTGACGGTGATCAGACTGAACACAATGACTGGAAGGATAAAAGAGCAAAGGATGATAACTTCCAGTGTGAGTTTTGTTTTTAGATTCCAGCGCTTTGCCATAACAATCCTTTGTTTATAATGCTTTATTTAGCAAACATTTGCAGTAAGCGCAAAGTTTGCTTGTCTTTAGCTGTGTCTTATAAAGCGTAATGGCTTGTTTCTCATAGGGGTTTTCTCAAATAATTCAAACTCATAAGTCGCTCTTAATAATATATCGTATTTGTCTGAAGAGCGCGTTAATCCAAAGGAGCTGCCAACAGCCAGTTCTAAGCCGCCTGCCAACTCCCAAACAATCCCAGGTGTTATATAAAGCAGATTTTCATCACCCCGGTGATTCCAGGTATTGGTTATCCAATTTGTTTCAATAACATACCGGGCATTGCCTACAGGTAAAAAATAGCCAAGGTTTAGAAAAAAGAAATGGGCTGCTGGAATGTCCTCAAAAATAACACTCCCAGTTTCAACTGGCTCAGGTGCTGCAGCTTCATTCTCGGCAGGGGCGTCTTCATTATCATCTTGAGCAGCAGGTAGTGGGGCTTGGTTAAGTCGTTTTATTCGTTGAAGGAAAGAAAATCCCGTTTGGCCAAAAAATTGACTGTTGTGGAAGGATGGAAAATCTTTAGCAAATGCAACAGAGGGTTCATAAGCGATAAACCCCTCGGTAAGCCCCTTGTTGATATTGCCAGTCGGTAAATCGACATCAAAGATTAAAGCAGCATGGTAATTTGTATGGGCAATATTCATGAAACTGTATTTCGTGCCGAAGGCCACATCACCCAATCCTGCTCCTCTGGGCCCTTCTTTTGGGCGATTAATTTGATAAAGATCGAGCAAGGCATCAATTTGCCAAAAATCGGTTAATCCATACTCAATCTCAAGGGGGAAAAAAGTGGTCTTGCCTTCACGATTATTGAAATAGGATGGTAAAAATGAAAGCTGTATCTCTCCTTTATCCTGAGGATAGACCACATCACTACGCAGCACCTCTTCTAACATCTGTTGATAGGGCCTGTCGTTTTCAAGTCCATAAACCGAAGAAAGATAAACTAAGCTCATCAACGCCAGGAGTAGCTGTTTGTAAGTGAACCTCAATCGAATTTCCTTTGCCAATTATGTTGCACCATGGATAAATGATCCTTTTTTCAGGCAATACTCAAAATATATATGAAATTGTTTTGTTGAACTAGAGCGCATTTACTTTGGATAAATGAGGTGTTATTTGCGCTTAATCTCTTAGATGAGTTTAAAAAATTGACAAAATCTGCAATTGTTCTACACTTAAAATGTGGGATGTAAATGGAGTTTTAGGCTTCATTTTAGCCCATGGCAAAACCACCTGTGCGGTGGTTTTGTCTATTTTGGACCTTTATTTTTGTTCCTCCTGAGGAAAACTGCCTTTGAAAAGGTGTTTTTTAGAAACTGTACGGTCCATCCTGCCCTGAACGATTTTATCCACGACGCCGAACGGATAATTTTATATCGCTAGAGTTTTTGCTGTATTCATTATTACTCATCTTAAACTTAGCGCTGCTCATGCACAATCATAGGATGGGTACACATTTTATGCGTGGGTTTTGCCTTAAAATTTTACTGCCTTTGATTTTTCTTGATGTTAACATGAAGTAAAGATTGCTAAACGGAGTTAGGATGCAACTTCGCTTTTTAGGTGCAACCCAAACGGTCACGGGCTCTAAGTACCTTCTAAGGATAAATTCAAAAAACATTCTTATCGATTGCGGCCTTTTTCAAGGGTATAAAGAATTAAGGCTGCGAAACTGGGCTCCGTTACCGATTAATCCTGCCCACATTGATGCAGTGCTTCTCACGCATGCACATATTGATCACAGCGGTTATCTCCCTTTGTTAGTCAAACAGGGCTTTAAAGGCAAAATCTATGCTACTCCTGGAACGAAATCCCTGTGTTCTATCCTTTTGCCTGATTCTGGACATTTACAGGAAGAGGAGGCAAGACTAGCGAATAAATATGGGTTTTCCAAACATAAACCTGCTTTGCCTTTATACAGCAAGGAAGAGGCTATAAAGTCTTTAGAACAGTTTGAAAGCATTGAATATAACCAAGCCCACCTTCTTTTCGACGATATTTACTTTGAGTTCCACCCTGCAGGACATATCATTGGTGCTGCAATGGTTCAAATCAAAAATGGAGATCGTTCCCTTTTATTTACCGGCGATATTGGTCGTGCACACGATGCGGTTATGAAAGCACCAAGTCCTCCTGGAGAAGCCGATTATCTTGTCATAGAGTCCACATATGGGGATTGTTTGCATGAACGTCGTGAACCTTTAGAACAGTTGGCTGAAGTTATTAATCGCACGATAAAAAGAGGTGGCTCAATTATAATTCCCGCTTTTGCTGTGGGGAGAGCGCAAAGTCTGCTTTATTTCATTTATAAATTAAAACTTCTAAACCAAATTCCACGCGAACTCCCTGTTTTTTTGGACAGTCCCATGGCCATTGATGCAACCAAGTTGTTGCAGCGCCATAAAGCCAACCATCATTTAACGGAAGAGGAGTGTAGAGGAGTTTGTGCAACTGCAACTTACATTAATACGGCCGATGAATCCAGGCAACTGGACTTGCGGCGAACGCCTCAAATTATTATTGCTGCCAGTGGTATGGCTCAAGGCGGGAGAATTTTGCATCATTTAAAAGTATTTGCCCCCAATCCCAAGCACTGCATTCTATTTACAGGCTACCAAGGGGGAGGCACACGAGGGGCAAGAATATTAAACGGTGAGCGCGAAATTAAAATTCATGGAACTATGGTAGCTGTTAATGCGGAAGTGGCGATGCTTAGCAGTGTGTCTGCTCATGCGGATTATCAAGAAATACTGGATTGGTTAAAGCAAATCAAGCGACCACCTAAAACCATTTTTATTACTCATGGTGAGGCAGGAAGCTCTTTGGCTTTGAAAGCAAAAATCGAAGAACAATTAGGCTTTCATTGCATCATTCCTTCCTATCTTCAAGTGGAAGAATTGGAATGACAAAAGAAAATGTCCGGGAAACCTTGCGCCTTAAACATTTGGGCATCAAAACTTATCACGAAGCCATTATCTACATGCGATATGACTGTCCAGTCTGCCGCTCAGAAGGATTTGAAATTCCCACTCGAATTCAAGTGACGTTAGGGAATCGCAATGTCATTGCGACCCTTAATCTGGTTGAATCGGAACTGCTCAAGCCTGGTGAAGTTAGCCTTTCTAGCTATGCATGGGAATTTTTAGATGCTAAAGAAGGGGATGAGATTCATGTTTCACATCCTAAACCTTTAGAATCTTTAAGTTACATTTTGGCCAAAATTTATGGCAAAGAACTCGATGATTATCAATTGAAAACCATTGTCAATGACGTGCTCACTGGACAGTTATCCGATTTACAAATTTCAGCGTTTTTGGCGGCTAGTGCTGCAGGCCGTTTAACCAATACGGAAATTTGCTATTTGACTCGCGTTATGATTGAAAGTGGTGAGCAATTGCATTGGCCTTCGCCCCTGGTGGTGGACAAGCACTGCGTGGGTGGATTACCTGGAAATCGCACCACTTTAATTGTGGTGCCTATTGTCGCTGCATTTGGCTTAATGATTCCGAAAACTTCATCACGTGCCATCACATCGCCAGCGGGGACTGCTGATACCATGGAAACGCTAGCACCTGTTGGCTTGTCTTCTGCGGCAATGCGGGAGGTGGTTAGTAAAGAAGGAGGTTGCATCGTTTGGGGAGGTGCGATGACCTTAAGTCCCGCAGATGACTTATTAATACGCGTCGAGCGTGCACTTAATCTGGATAGTGAAGGGCAAATGGTTGCTTCCATTCTGTCTAAGAAAGTTGCAACGGGTGCAACCCATGCGGTCATGGATATCCCAATAGGTCCTACCGCAAAAGTCAGAAACATTCATATGGCTCTGTTAATAAAACGCTCGCTGGAAGAGGTTGGACGAAAGTTAGGATTAAGCATTCAAACTGTCTTTACTGATGGCAGTCAACCGGTGGGTTATGGCATTGGGCCCACCCTGGAAGCCCGTGACGTATTAGCGGTGTTAAGAGGGGATCCGTCTGCCCCGCAGGATTTACGGGAGCGGGCTTTGCGTCTGGCTGGTGCTGCATTGCAATTTTCCCCGGAAGTTCAACCTGGCCTTGGTGAATCGATTGCAAGAAAAATTTTGGATAGTGGCCAGGCTTATAAAAAGTTTCAGGCCATTTGTGAAGCACAAGGAGGAATGAGGGAGTTGCAATTGGCCTCTCATATCCACACCGTCGAGGCGCAATACCCTGGCAAAGTACAAACAATCAACAATCGTGTGATTGCTCAAATTGCCAAATTAGCCGGTGCACCAAAATCCAAGTCGGCCGGCGTTGATTTGCATGTAAAAACAGGGGAAACGATTGAAAAAAGGCAGCCTTTGTATAGCATTCACTCAGAATCTTCTGGTGAATTGATTTATGCCTGCAATTATTTACAAGGCAGAAAAGTAATTACTACTGACGGAGAAAGCCCTTGAAGCCAATCCTTATTTCCTTGGAAAAAGATGGCCCATGGATGCCCTCCTTGTTAGCTGCCTTGGATGTGGAGCACGGAGAGGTTATTTTCCGTCGCTTTCCTGATTCTGAATGTTACCTCAGGATTAATTTCGAGTTAAAGAACAGAAAACTGATTGTGGTTGCCAGTTTAAATAATCCGGATGCAAAGATATTGTTCCTCACTTTTTTAGCCCAAGCAGCGAAAGACGGAGGGGCAAAATCAGTGGGATTGATTGCGCCTTACCTTTGCTATTTACGTCAAGATAAACAGTTTCACACCGGCGAAGTTGTTACTTCGCGTTATTTTGCAAAACTGTTGTCGAACAGCTTTGATTGGCTTATGACCGTCGATCCGCATTTACATCGTTATCAATCCTTAAATGAAATCTATACAGTTCCCAGCTTTGTTTTACACGCTGGACCCTGCATCGCAAACTGGATTCAAAAAAATCTTAATCAGGTTTTAATTATTGGCCCAGATGATGAAAGCCAACAATGGGTTTCCGGGATTGCAGATTTAGCCGATTGCTCTTATGTTGTTTTAAAAAAGAATCGTTCTGGAGATAAAGAAGTTCAGATTTCTATGCCTCCCATAGACTTCAACCAATTTCATTCGGTGGTTTTGATGGATGACATCATTTCAACTGGCAGAACCATGCTTGAAACCATAAAATTGCTTCAAGCTAAGGGAGTTAATCGCATCATTTGTATTGCTGTACATGCGTTATTTAGTGAAGACGCCTATGAATTGCTGGCCGGGAATCCCGCTGTCAGACTTGTTAGCTGCAATACAATAAGGCACGTTAGCAATGCGATTGATATAAATGAAATACTCATCAACGCCTTAATGACTAATCAATTAGCCAAGAAAAAATAAGGAACTTCATACATTTGGATTAACGATGAATATTGCCATGAGAATGAGTTGCTTTTATCGTCGTTCAGCTAAAGGGAATTACAATTGAAAAAATTATTTATCATCCTTTTGTTTGGCTTGGCTATAAATTTTCCTATTGTTTCCTTTTCCACTCCAGTGAAAACACAGATTATTGATTTAACTGTGGGCTATAAGGAAGTTCAGTTCACGGGGCAACGTCGTCTAGCCGTGGCTGTAAATAATCAAATTCCGGGACCGACCTTGCACTTTAAAGAAGGGGAGAGGGTACAAATTAATGTCCATAATCATTTAAACAAAGGAACGACGATTCATTGGCATGGGCTTTTAGTACCATGGCAAATGGATGGCGTCGAACATGTTACGCAACAAGCCATCCCTCCAGGAGGAGTATTCCATTATGAGTTTACGCCTCTTCAGGCCGGCACTTATTGGTATCACGCACATTCTGATGCTCAAGAGCAAGATGGACTGTATGGTGCGATTATTATCGATCCGCTTTCCAAGCCAGATTATCGATACAACAAAGATTTTGTTATTGTCCTTTCTGACTGGAGCAACGGTGGAGGTGAGCAGGTGTTTGCCAATTTAAAAAAAGATGGCGATTACTATGCACCTCGTTTTGCTCTGCAGCCCTCTCTCATGAAGTTTCTTCATGATTACCGTCAGGCTTCCCGCGAAGAACGAAAGTTGCTGATTGCTGATTATCGCTCAATGCAGCAAATGCGTATGAGTATTTATGATATAAGCGATGTCGCCTACGATGCTTATCTTTTAAATGGAAAGACGTCTGCAGATCCCTGGCAAGCGTCTGTTACAGTAGGGGATGTAATCAGGCTCAGATTCATTGGTGCTGGCGGCAGCACCATTTATCGCGTCAAAATCCCGGGTGCCAAAATGCAGGTAGTCCATGTGCAGGGCAATGATGTTACTCCCCATAACGTTGATGATTTCAGCATTGCTCCAGGGGAAACTGAAGACGTATTGGTCAAAGTTAAAGATCATCGTCCTTATATAATATACGCCGAATCCATCGATACCATCGGGAAAGCGATGGGCGCATTAACAACCAAACCGAAGCAATTCGTGAATTACCAGGACATAATACCTTTTCCTGAGCCGAAACCCGTTACCCGGGACATGATGGCCAATATGATGGCATCCATGTCTCATGGTGATTCAATGGGTTCAAAGCCAAGGGCAACAATTCATTCTAATCCTTCTATGCTCAGGACAGCTGACCATTCTCATCACAAGGGGGATTCGGCCAAGTCTCATCAGAGCGCGGGGGCTTCCCAATCTGTAAAACATTCTACGCCATCAATGACAGGGCAAAAAACTCATCACAATATGAACATGCATAGTGCTCATCCAGATAAAATCAAAGCAGGGATAAACGTATCCAAGTCCATGGGCAATCAATCCATGCCGATGCATAGCATGACCATGCCGACAGAGCCCACCCTCGTTGGTGATAGATTTACAGGTTTTAATGCAAAAGCTGCAAAAATAAAAACGATAGGGACCAAATATCAGTCTTTAAAAGCTGCTGTAAAAACAAACAATCCTGCTAAAGCAGTTGACAGCGTCATTCGTATGGAATTGTTTGGGTATATGGATCGTTATCTCTGGATGATTAATGGATTGCCAGAGTATCGTGCAAAACCTATTTTAATTGAGCCGGGTAAGCGGTACCGCATTATATTTACTAATAATTCAATGATGCGCCATCCTATGCATCTTCATGGACACTGGTTTATATTAAGAAATGGTCACGGCAGCCATGACCCATTACTGCATACTATTGAAGTACCTCCAGGAGCCACGGCAGTAGCTGATTTCGACAGTGATGCGAGTGGCCAGTGGTTTTTCCATTGTCATCACCTTTTTCACATGATGGCCGGTATGGCCAGAGTTTTCCAATATGAAACGATCATTGAAGTAGCTGCTGGTCAAATGAAACCCGAGCGGGACATTTCACGCAGCGCTTATGTGAACCGTCCTATTGTTCGCGTGGATGAACAAATTCCCCTGGATAGGAGCTTAATTCCTCATCCCATAGGGCACCCGCAAGGGTTCTTTTTTGCTAATTTTCTCGAAGTGGATGCTGATCCATTTCATAATGTTCAAGAGTTGACCTTTAGGGGGTTATACGGCGGAGACTACCAAAAGCTGGAATTATTCGTGAATGATGCGGAGTTAAACCAAGGCAGTGTCGAAGATGCGGACATAGACATTTTTTATTGGCATCTACTTAGCCAATTTTGGGCGATCAAAGGGGGAGTAAATTATTTTAATCAACCCGCCAGAAGTCCTTATTGGCAACCGGGCATTGGCATCGAAGGACTAATGCCTTACTTCATTGAAACCGATTTAAGGACTTACTATTACAACGGCAGCTTCAAACTGGATCTTGAATTATCGCGAGCTACGCAAATCAGCAATAATTTGTTTATAGAAACGGCTGTGCGCAGCATCTTGGCTACCAAGACCGTTACACGAGCTGAACTGGGGAACGGTTTAAACCAAATGCGTTACACGCTAAGACCCTTTTACCGTGTTATGCCAGGCTTGGGTATCTACACAAAATTGGAATACGACCAATATTACGGTGCCTTTCGTAAGATTTTGAATCATTCGGGAGAATCCTCAAGTGAAACAACGGTTTCTTTTGGGGTGGCTGCTATTTTTTAACGAATTTGGCGAAATGTTTAACTTATGAAACAAAGCAAAAAAGAGAATTGGGACGCATTGCAGGAAAAAGTTAACTTCCTGAAAAAGCCGGTGGCTTATCTTGAAAAATGCACAAGGATTAAAGCCATTGAAACTCATATGTCCTGGGTTTTTCTAACGGAGCATTATGCCTATAAACTAAAAAAACCCGTAACACTGCCTTTTCTGGATTTAAGTTCACTGTCTGCCCGAAAGACAAATTGTTGCAAGGAATGCCGCATCAATCAGGAACTCGCTGCCGGGATTTATTTAGAGGTTCTACCTCTAATGAAAAATGAGCGGCAAGAATTCTTGACGGTTGGCTCGCAAACCCAAGGTGAGGTGGTGGATTATTTATTAAAAATGAAACGAATACCACTTCATTTAACCTTAGATAGAGTTCTTACCGACCAAGCCCAATTCTCTGTGGCTAAGCTAAAGGAAGCAGCAAATGTATTGCTGCAATTTTATCAAAAAGCACAACCTATTAAATTAAATTCAAATGATTTTCTGCAGAGACTTAAAAATTTTATTCAGGCAAACATGGATGTGCTTGGCAACTCACATTACGGTTTGCAACCAATAGCTGTTAAGCGGTTACATGAATGGCAGCTGTGCGAACTGCAGGCTTTAATCCCATTAATATCTCAAAGAGTAGATAACGGACAAATCAGGGACTGTCATGGTGATCTGCGACCTGAACACATTTGCTTAAGTGATCCTCCGGTTATTATTGATCGCCTGGATTTCAATGATGATTTGAGAATCATCGATCCTTGCGATGAGTTGGCTTATTTAACCCTGGAGTGTGAATTCCTGGGGAGAGCGGATGCTGGGCAGCTGTTTATAACTGTTTATGAGCAAAAAACTCAAGATTATTTGTCCCCTCGTTTAATTGCTTTTTATAAAAGTTTCCGCGCTTGTCTGCGTGCCCGAATTTGTCTTTGGCATTTGGATGATCCGAGAATTAGCAAACCTGCCGCATGGCTTAAAAAAGCTAAGATGTATGTTAATCTAGCCTTACAAGCATTGGATCAAGAAGCAAAATCAAAAGGGTAGCGCTCCATCAATTCAACCACAGAGCCATTTTCATAAATCCGTTTAATGGCTTCTGCAAATAACATAGTGGCATCCAGCAACTCGATTTTTTTCAGTAGCGATTCATGCAAACGAAAAGGAGGCAAAGTATCCGTGATAATTATTTTTTCAAGATAATCCGTGGCTAAAAGTTGGTTTGCATGGCCTACAAAAAGCCCGTGGGTCGCGCAAGCGAGGATTGTTTTGGCCCCCTGCTTATGCAAGGCTTCAACTGCTAGTCTCATCGTGGTACCTGAGCTGATGATGTCATCAATAATGATTGCTACGCGGTTTTTTACCTCACCTACGATGTATTCACTGGTTTCTACCAGGCCAGAACTTCTCTTTTTATCAAGAAAAGCTTTGGCTACTTCTCGCTGCAAAAGTTGAGAGAGCGTCTCTTGCAGTTGTTCAGCCCTTTTGGTGCCACCAGCGTCTGGAGAAACTACCACTAAGTCTTCATTGTTTAGCCGTTTTGCTAAATAACTGGCAAAAATAACCCGGGCTTCGAGATTTTCAGTGGGTACACGAAAGGCATTCTGAAACGCGGCTAAATTATGTACATCCATGCTTACGATTCGATCAGTACCCACGGCTTCAAACAATTGCGCCATGTATCTCATCGTAACGGGATCTCGAGCTTTAGTTCGCCTATCTTTCCGAGCATAAGCAAAATAGGGCAGAAGTACTGTAATCTTAGCGGCTGAAGCATCGCGCAAAGATGCAATGAAAAATAGAAGTCGACACAGTTTGTCATTTACCGTGAGCTTTCCATCACTGATAAGGGTTTGCAAGATGAAAACCTGTTGGCCTCTGACGTTGTCTAGAGAGCGTATTTTATGTTCGCCATCCTCAAAATCCGTTTCTTCATGGCTCGCCAGTTCAATGCCAAGGTGGGCAGCGATCTTTTCCCCCCATTCTTTTGCTGAATTGAGTGCAAATAATTTCATATCCATATGAATCTCACGTTAAATAATGTCTCAATTTCTTGGCTAATAATGGATTGCTCGCTAGAAAATTTTCCTTAATTTGAGTTGAACCTAATCGATAAGCAATGGTAGGGCTAATTGCTGTCACGACGACTCCCCCAGCTTCTTCCAGAATAATTTCAGGCGCGCAGAGATCCCAAAAATGACATCGTTTGGAAAAATTAAAATAAAAATCTGCATTTCCTTGGGCTATTTGCCCAAATTTAAGTCCAATTGAACCCATTTGAAAGCTGTCAGAAACCTGAAGCTGTTTGGCAAGATGATCTGCTTTGGTGCTCCAATGGCTGCGGGATTGAATCAAGGTGGCACGCTTTGGATCGATTACATCTCGAACGCTTAGATGTTTTTTCCCTGCAGGGTTTACAAGACAAGCACCCGCATGTTTCACCGCATAATAGAGATTATCCAAATCGGGTTGATAAACCACGCCCAGTTGAGGTCTGCCTTCAACGGTTAAACCAATCATGATGGACCAATCCTCACTGCCAGCGATGAATTCATTGGTTCCATCGATTGGATCAATGAACCAAATGCGCTGCGTGTCTTTATGTGCTGGTAAGGGCTCTTCTTCTGAAACAAGAAGGTCATTGGGAAAATAATGCTTAAGCTCACGCACGAGGAGTTGGCTTGCGGCTTGATCAGCTTCAGTAACCAAGCCTAAATCAAACCCTTTGTCCTGTATGCGATAACCTTTTTTCCTTATGGTGGAAATTAATTCCCCTGCCGCTTTAGCAAGTTCGATGCTTGTATCCAACTCCATTGCGAAAGGGTGATTTTTTTTCAGAAAATCACTCAATTTTTTTCCCTAGGGTTGAGGATTAGTGTCGAAATAATATACCCATTGAGCAAATCGGTTCATAAAATTTTGCAGGAATTCTTCCGTTTTATCATTAGACAGATTGCCGTTCTGGTCAAACAGTTGATCCACATGACCTATGTAGGCTTCAGGCTGTTGCATGCAAAATATGTCAAGGAAAACAAAAGTCTGGCGTAAATGATGATTAGCCCCAAAAGCTCCTGGAGCTCCTGGCGATGCACTGATTACAGCACCAGGTTTAGCGGCCCAAACGCTTTTTCCATAGGGCCTTGACCCTACGTCAATGGCATTTTTAAGAGGAGCAGGAATAGAGCGGTTGTATTCTGGGGTGACGAACAAAAGCCCTTCGGTTTCCCGCATTTCATTACGAAAGTCAACCCACTCAGGAAAGGGATGGTTTTCATCGTCAGGATCCTGATTATAAATGGGCAATTGGCCGATTTCGACCATTCTTAATTGCAAGGAGGGAGGAGCCAGTTTAATTAAAGCATTGGCTAATTTTCTATTCCATGATTCCTTACGCAGGCTTCCCACGATTACTGCTACTTTTTTTGCCATTTCTGACCTCTTATTATGTTCCTGTTCACTCCATTAAAGTATTAAAGTAAACAGTAAATCTTCCGAGTGCAACGTTTCCATGAAGATTTTGTTGAATAATTCATTGAGCTGGCTCAAACTAATTTCCTGAGTAGATGCATCCTGCTGCATGCCTGTTTGCATCTCGCAAAAGAAAGGAATGTAATGACTGGACACTTCTTGGATCAATTTTTTAATCCGTCTTCAATAGCTGTAATTGGGGCAAGCGAACGTAAATCATCCGTTGGGGAAAAAGTATTTAGCAACTTGTTGACGAGCTATTCGGGCAAGCTGTTTCCGGTGAACCCAAAACACAATCAAATTGGGGGACAGAAGTGTTATGCTTCGGTTAAGGCGATTAGTGATTCTATTGATTTGGCCATTGTAGTTACGCCGGCGAATAGTGTTCCTGATGTAATTGTTGAGTGTGGTGAGAAAAACATTCGTCATGCCGTAATTCTTTCTGCTGGATTTGCTGAGACCCCAGAGGGTAAGGAATTGCAAAACAAAGTAGTGGAATTGGCACAGCAATACCGTATCCGTTTAATTGGTCCTAATTGTCTTGGCATCTTGAGGCCCTCGATTGGTCTTAATGCGACCTTTCAAAATAGCCAAATTCGCACAGGGCATTTAGCTTTTGTGTCACAATCCGGAGCACTTTGCGCTGCGATTTTGGATTGGGCGGTTGATGAGCAAATTGGCTTTTCCACTGTTATTTCCATGGGAAATAGTGCCGATATCGATTTTGGTGATGTTCTGGAATATTTGGCTTTGGATGAGCAAACGGATTGCATCCTTCTTTATATTGAAGGTATTCACCACGCTCGCTCGTTTATGAGTGGATTGAGAGCAGCCTCAAGATTAAAGCCGGTTATTGCTATCAAAGCAGGACGCAATAGCAAGGGTTTGCAGGCTGCCATCTCTCATACTGGCGCTATGATTGGTGGAGATGATGTGTTTGATAGCGCTTTGCAACGAGCAGGTGTAGTTCGCGTTAACAGTGTAAAGGAGCTGTTTACAGCAGCGGAAGTATTCTCTGCTTCACGCCCAACCCAAGGAAATCGTTTGTTTATTGTCACCAATGGCGGTGGCGCAGGGGTTATGGCAGCAGACAGAGCCAGTGATTTAAATATCCAATTGCCTGTGCCTGCCCATGAATTGCTCTCGACTTTGAATCAGGAGTTACCCCAACAATGGTCGCATCACAATCCCATTGATATTTTGGGGGATGCCACTCCAAAACGTTATCAACAAGTGGTGGAAGCCTGCCTAAAAGACAAGGATTGCGACGGCATTTTGATTATACTTGTGCCTGTTTCCATGTCTGAACCGCTAGAAGTAGCGAAGCACATTGTTGAAGTAAGCAAACAATCAAGCAAGCCCATTATTGTGTGTTGGATGGGCCAGGAACAGGTTAAGACTTCATGGGAATTGTTTGCAAAGAATAAAATTCCTTGCTTCAGCACCCCTGAAGCCGCCGTTGAGGCATTTTCTTACCTGGCCAACTACCACCGCAATCAACAACTGCTTTTGCAAGTCCCTGCTCCAATGGCATACCCAGGTGAGTCCGATACAGCAGGCGCACAATTAATCATTGAAGCTGTCAGCGCAGAAAGGCGAAAAATTCTCACCCCCATGGAATCAAAGGCAATACTTAAAGCATTTGGTATTCCAATCAATTCAACCATACTTGCACGAACGGCATCGGAAGCCCTTATTGCTGCGGAGTCTCTTGGATTTCCTGTGGTCATGAAAATTCATGCCCCCGAAATCACCCATAAGCAGGATGTGGGCGGAGTGCAGCTTAATATACGTAATGCTGAGTCAGTACGCAGCGTTTTTAACCAACTGGTTGAAAATGCCCAAAAAAACCGGCCAGAAGCCAAGATTATTGGTGTGACTATTGAATCGATGTATAAGACAGCCAATGATCGCGAACTCATGATAGGTATGATCAAAGATCCTGTCTTTGGGCCAACGATTAACTTCGGCGCAGGTGGAAGTCTCGTTGAAGTGATGCAAGACCGCGCTATTGCCCTACCACCATTGAACAGTTATCTGATTACTAATTTAATTTCCCGCACCAGGGTGGCTAAGCTACTGGGCGAGTTTCGTAATAAACCGGCGGTAAACATTGACGCCATTCATCAAGTGCTGCTGCGGGTTTCAGAAATGGTCTGTGAAATCCCGCAGATTCAGGAGATGGATATCAATCCTTTGATTGTGAATGATAAAGAAGTTATTGCAGTGGATGCGCGAATTGTGATTAATTTTGAAGCACAAGTCATTCCTTATAGCCACCTTGCCATTCATCCCTATCCCAACGATTTAGTGTCCCTGTGGCAACTGAGTGACGGCACCGAGATAACAATTCGCCCGATTCGTCCAGAAGATGCCCGTCTTGAACAGAAATTTGTTTCCCATCTTTCGGCGAAGGCGAAGCATTTTCGTTTCATGGGAGCGGTGCAGGAGTTAACTCCTGAAATGCTTAAAAGGACTACGCAAATCGACTATGAACGTGAAATGGCCCTGGTAGCAACCCGAAAGAAGCAATTGCAAGAAGAAATTCTCGGAATGGCGCGCTATGTCACCAATCCCGATTTACAATCCTGTGAGTTCGCCTTGGTTATAGCCGATGATTGGCAAAATAAGGGGCTTGGAACCCATTTAATGGTTTGCCTCATGGAAGCGGCCAAAGCCAAGAATTTGAAGCTCATTGAGGGTGCCATTCTCGCGAACAATGAGACCATGCTGACTCTGGTGGAAAATTTGGGATTTACAATGAAACAAGATCGTAATGATCCGAATTTAAAAATGGTCAGTAAGCAATTGTACTAATTACATAAGGCTGGCTTTAGGAATTCTCATGTCTTTTATTTTAAGAATTCAAAAATCCCCAGGGACAGGCTAAAACCGGCAATCACTAGACTGAGCAAGCGAGAAAGCAGGATGGAGCGTTCCTTCGCTTTTCGAATTAATGTTGAAATAAGCCAGCCATTTAAGCCATCCGCTGACATCATTCCCATCGTGAAAAGGACTCCGAGCCATAAAGGAATCCACCAGTGGGTGAAGATGGACGCTGAGACTGAGAAGAAAATGACTTGGCTAAAAGTATCAAAAGACAGCGCAAATAAGCCGCCAATGCCAATGATCATCAGCCGGTTAAATCTCTTGGGCAAACAATGGGCCAGCCAATGGTTTTTAAGCACTTTTTCTGTTTGCATGGATGGGGTTAACAATTGCCACAGACTGAATCCACCCAATGCTAGTAAAAAGAATTGCGAAATAAGTTTGCCAGATGTTTCAAGCCAAACTGGAGCTTCAGTCACTCCTTTGGCAAGGATAAGGCTTGCAATGATGACTACTACGCCATGGCCAAAGGAAAATAAAACACCCACTTGCCTTGACAAGTGATCATGGGTCGGGATGGTTCTGCTGATGCAATCAATTGTGGCAAGATGATCCAAATCAAGCCCGTGACGAATTCCCAAACCAAATGCGAGCATAAGAAAAAACAGGAGCGAATGTTCCATAAATGTTTTTTTCTTGCATTAGCGATTGAAGATGAGAAATAGTAATATATTTTCCGATAAAAAAATATGAGAGCAGAATGCATGAACTCTCCCTTTGCCAACGTATCCTGGATGTTGTAAATGAGTATCTAAATGGTGTTTCATGCCAACGGGTAAAGATCATTCATCTGGAAGTTGGCCAACTTAAAGCCATAAACCCTATGGCGCTTACCTTTGCTTTTGAGGTGCTGACAAAGGGGAGCAAATTGGAGAATGCCTGCTTGGATATTTACGAAATTGAAGGCCTGGCAATTTGTGACAACTGCCATAAAACTGTTAAGCTAAAACACTATGGTGAGCCTTGTAATTATTGCCACCAATATCATTTAACCTTGCTTCAAGGAGATGAATTGCGCTTGAAGTCCATGGAGGTAGAATAATGTGCGGCTTATGCGGTTGTGGCGATGAACATGTGCACTCTGAGGATGATCATCACCATGATCATCATTCCGAAGGGCTCATTCAAATTGAGCAGGATCTACTTTTTAAAAATCAGGAATTTGCCAGGGCGAATGCCAGGTATTTTCAAGAACGCCAAATTACCGTCATCAATCTCATGTCTAGTCCGGGTTCAGGAAAGACAACCCTGCTAAAAAACACATTCACTGATCTAAGCAACAGACAATCGATGGCGGTCGTTGTTGGCGATCAGCATAGCGATTATGATGCTTGCGCCCTGCAGTCTGTGGGTATGGAAGCCATGCAAATCAACACAGGACACGTATGTCATTTGGATGCCCACATGATTGCTCATTCCTGCTCAGATTTAGCAATGATGTCCGGCAGCATTTTATTTATTGAGAACATAGGAAATCTGGTTTGCCCAGCCTTGTTTGATTTGGGAGAGGCTTATAAGGTGGTGATACTTTCCGTCGCTGAAGGTGACAGCAAGCCATTGAAATACCCTGAAATGTTTCGCAAAGCGGATTTACTGCTTGTAACCAAGGTAGATCTATTGCCTTATGTGGATTTCGATTTGAACCGCTGTGTTGACTATGCAAAAAGGGTTAATCCAAAACTGGAATATTTAAGTTTATCGGCCAGGTCTGGCGAGGGACTGTCGACTTGGTATGACTGGTTATTAAAAAAACGGATTGCACCGGTTTGAGAAGATTTCGATATTTAATTACAGGTCTTGTTCAGGGAGTAGGTTTTAGGCCACAGGTTTATCGCATTGCTAAGGCCCTGAAACTGACCGGTTGGGTAAAAAATAATGTTTCAGGGGTTCTTATTGAGATACAAGGAAATGCCGTTGATTTGTTTCTTTCCGAATTAATGGCGAACTTACCCTCCTTAGCCAGAATCGATGCGCTCCAATCGAGTGAAATCCCGATACTTAGGCAAGAAAAAGAATTTGAAATCATTCAAACAGAAGGAGGGATAGCCAATACGATTATTGCCCCTGACACTGCTATTTGCCGGGATTGCTTAATGGAATTATTTGATCGCCAAAGCCGCTATCATTCTTATCCTTTTTTAAATTGCACCCAATGTGGGCCAAGAATTACCATCACACGTCAGCTGCCCTATGATCGCAATCAAACCACCATGAGCCTCTTTCCCTTATGCCAAGATTGTCATCAGGATTATTCCACCCCGGGCAATCGTCGTTACCATGCACAGCCTACTGCCTGCATGCAATGCGGACCTAAGCTTTCCACCTCCATTGAGGACATCAGCAAAACCCTAAAGACAGGTCAAATTGTAGCTTTAAAAGGATTAGGGGGTTATCAATTGCTTTGTGATGCCAGCAATGAAGAGGCTGTTTTGCGTTTGCGGAAAAGAAAAAACCGCGAAGCCAAACCTTTGGCAGTTATGTTGCTAAATGCCGTTACCGCTTCCCACTATGCCTTTATTGAAGAACAAGCCCAAGAAGAATTGGAGAGTCCGGCACGACCCATTGTGTTACTCGAGAAGAAAAACAACAATTTGGCAAAAGCCATTGCCCCTGGGTTATCTCACCTCGGCATCATGTTGCCTTCAACGCCGCTTCATTACCTTTTGTTTCATGCATTGCTGGGGCATCCCGACAATTTGCAATGGCTTGAGCAGTTTCATCCATTCGCACTGGTTGCGACCAGCGCCAATGCATCAGGTAACCCTCTGATTATTAATGATGACGAAGCGGAGTTTGAATTGTCCAGCATCGCTGACCTGATTGTTTCTTACAACCGCCAGATTGTAACGCGCATGGATGATTCGGTGATTCGCATGATTGATGGCAAAGCTGCATTCATCCGTCGGGCACGTGGATATACGCCTCAACGGATTAAACTAGCCCATGAGATTCCCTCTACCTTAGCCTTAGGTGGGCACTTAAAAAATACATTTTGCATCACCAGAGGCGATGAAGCCTTTGTTTCTCAACATATTGGTAGCCTTTCCAACAGAAAGACCATTGAATTTTTACATGAATCTCTAGATTATTGGACTAAATTTCTCAATGTAACTATTGAATGCATGGCTTGCGATTGGCATCCTGATTTTTACAGCAGCCATTTGGCTAATGACTTAAATAGACCGCTTTTTCCAGTGCAGCATCACCACGCCCATCTGGCCTCAGTTATCGCAGAACAGCAAATCCTTGAGCCAGTACTTGGACTTGCTCTGGATGGATACGGATATGGTGAAAACGGTGAAGCCTGGGGAGGTGAATTGCTGCTGTTGCAGGATGGAGTTTTCCAAAGGTTGGGTCATCTTAAAGCATTGCCAATGCCTGGGGGCGATATGGCGGCTCATGAACCCTGGCGAATGGCAGTGGCTGTGTTATCCCTTTTAGGGGAAACAGAGGAAATCGAGAAGCGTTTTTCGGCACAATATCAAAGCATGAGAGTAATCGAATTATTAAGAAGTGCTTCCTACCCTCACAGCAGCAGTTGTGGGCGGCTGTTTGATGCAGCCAGCGCTTTGCTGGGTATTTGTGCCATTTCACAGTTTGAAGGCCAGGCAGCCATGCAACTGGAAAGTTTGGTTACTAAACCTGAGACAATTGAAGGGGGCTGGCTAATCGAAGAGGGTGTACTCTCTTTATTACCTATGTTCAAAGAGCTTATAAATGTTGATGCCGCTTCGGGTGCCAATCAATTTCATGGTACTCTAATTTCAGCCTTAATGGATTGGCTTCTAGATGCTGTTAGGGTAACAGGCATTCGCAAAATAGTACTAGGGGGTGGATGTTTTCTTAACCGCGTATTATCGGAAGGACTGCTCAACAACCTGCGCCAACATCACATTCAGGTTTACTGTCCGCGCCATTTACCAGCCAATGATGGTGGTTTGTCATTAGGGCAAGCCTGGATAGCCGCTCATTTACTATAAAGGGAATTTTTATGTGTCTTGCCATACCCGCAAAAATTAGCAAATTGCTTGCCGAGGACAGGGCTATTGTGACACTCGGTGGCATCGAACGAGAAATTTCAACTGTGTTGCTTGAGGAAGTCGCTGAGGGAGATTACGTCATCCTTCATGTTGGATATGCATTGACAAAACTGGATGAAAACGAGGCTGAAAAGACTTTGGCATTGTTTGCCAACATGATAAGTGGAGACGCGTCATGAAATACATTGAAGAGTTTCGTAATTCGGAGTTTGCCAAGGTTTTAATTGATGCCATTAAAAAAGAAGCAATGGAAAAATCCTATCGCTTTATGGAGTTTTGTGGCGGGCATACACATGCCATTCATCGTTATGGACTTCCAAGCTTATTGCCTGCGCAAATTGAAATGGTACACGGACCGGGTTGTCCGGTGTGTGTGTTGCCAATCAGCAGGATTGATCAAGCCATTGCCCTGGCCAGTATTTCAAATGTCATTTTATGCAGCTATGCCGATATGCTCCGAGTCCCGGGTTCAAACCAGCAAAGTTTGCTTCAATGCAAAGCCAATGGCGCTGATGTGCGCATGTTGTATTCAGTTGATGATGCTTTGCAGGTGGCAAAAAAAAATCCGCACAAAGAAGTTATTTTTTTTGCCATTGGTTTTGAAACAACCACAGCACCTACGGCTTTTGCTATTTTAAAGGCCAAAAAGATGGGTTTGTCGAATTTTACGGTGTTTTGCAGCCATGTGCTTACGCCAGTTGCCATGGATAATCTTTTGCACGACTCTCATACAGCCTCCTCACTTACAGGCTTTGTAGGCCCTGCTCATGTGAGTATCATCATTGGCAGCAAAGCTTATGAAAACGTCAGTAAAAAGTATCGAAAACCGGTGGTTATTGCTGGTTTTGAACCTCTGGATGTTCTGCATGCGATTTTGATGCTTATCAGGCAAATGAATGAGAAGCGATGTGAGGTGGAAATTCAATACAGTCGAGCTGTATCGTTAGAGGGAAATTTTAAATCGCAGCAGATGATTCAGGAGGTTTTCGAGCTTAGGGAAAGTTTTGGCTGGAGAGGCTTAGGACAAATCCCTGAAAGCGCCTGGCAAATTAAAACTGACTATGCCAGTTTTGATGCTGAGAAGCGTTTTGAATTGCCTGAAATTGAGGGCATTGAGCACAAGCAATGCGATTGCAGTGCGATTTTAAAAGGGTTAAAAAAACCAGTGGATTGCAAATTGTTTGCCAAAGCTTGCACGCCGCAAAATCCTTTGGGGGCATGTATGGTTTCTTCAGAAGGGGCTTGCGCCGCCGTTTATGCCTACGGGAGGGCGTTGTAATGACAGAAAGCTTACTGGAATCATGGGGTGGACCTAAATTAAACATAAAACATGGCTTTATTGATTTAAGTCATGGAAGTGGCGGCCGAGCTATGGCGCAATTGATTGAACAAATTTTTCTAAGCGCTTTCGACAATGAATGGCTTGCTCAAAGAAACGACCAGGCTTGTTTTCCAGTGGATGCAGGACGCATGGTGATGACCACCGATGCATTTGTCATTTCGCCTTTATTTTTCCCAGGAGGAGATATAGGTTCGCTGGCTGTTCACGGGACCATTAATGATATTGCCATGGCTGGCGCAAAACCGCGATATCTTTCAGCCAGTTTTATATTGGAGGAAGGTTTTCCCCTTAAAGAATTAAAGCAAATTGTGAATTCGATGGCTCTCGCCGCAAAAGAAGCTGACGTCTCCATAATTACCGGTGATACCAAGGTTGTGGAGCGCGGTAAAGGTGATGGTGTTTTTATCAGCATGACCGGAATTGGTTTTGTTCCGCCCGGAGTGTCCATTTCTGGCGATAAGGCTGAAGTGGGTGATCACGTCCTCTTAAGCGGCTACATGGGAGATCATGGTGTGGCGGTTTTGTCTCAACGCAACAACATGCAATTTTTCACGTCTTTAATCTCAGACAGTGCTCCATTACACAGCTTGGTTGCTGACATGATTGCCGCGGTTCCGGATCTTCACTGCCTTCGTGACCCTACCCGTGGTGGGGTGGCAACGACTCTGAACGAATGGGCGAGGCAATCGGGGGTTGGTTTTTTAATCAATGAAGACAGTGTTCCTGTCAGACAGGAGGTCGCTAGTGCTTGTGAGTTATTAGGCCTGGATCCATTTTATATTGCCAATGAAGGTAAACTTTTGGCCATTTGTGCTCCAGAACAAAGTCAAAGGTTGCTTGAGGTGATGCGAAAGCATCCATTAGGTGAGCATGCTCAAATGATAGGGGAGGTGGTGCATGACCCTAGGCATTTTGTGCAACTTAAGACTAAGTTTGGTGGTTTGAGGATTATGGATTGGTTAACTGGCGAACAATTGCCGAGGATTTGCTAACTTAGGGAAGAATATGGACGGTCAAGAATTTTTTTTACCTCATGAGCAATTGCAGCAATTGCTGGATGTTCTTAAGCAGGATGGCTTTTCTTGCGTAGGCCCCCAAGTGCGGGACGGAGCCATTGTTTTTGACCGCTTGGATGATGTCCGACAATTGCCCTGGGGAGTAAGGGATGAGCAATTGCCTGGGGAATATCAGCTTAAGACATCGGAGCTGCACAGAGCCTTTGCCTGGTCAAACGGGCCGCAAGCCATTAAACCCATTCTCTTTAAGCCTCGTGAAACCGTATGGCAGGTCAAACGAAATGAAAGCGGCAAACTCGAATTTCTTCCCCAAGAAGCTATGGAGATGCCCGTAGCCATCATCGGCGTCCGTTCTTGCGATTTAGTGGCCATGGCCATCCAGGATGAGGTTTTTATCAATAATAAATATGTGGATTCCCGTTACAAAACACGTCGAGACTCTTTATTTGTGGTGGCGGTAAATTGCAGTTATTCCTCGAAAAATTGCTTTTGTGTATCGGCCGGTACAGGTCCAGAAGTGCGAAATCCATTTGATTTATTAATGACAGAGTTGCAGCAAGGCTTTGTTATTCGAAGTGGAAGCGTCCGTGGAGAACATGCTTTAAGGCAATTGAATTTAAATCAGGCCAGTTCAATACAACTCCAGCAAGAACAGCAAGAAATAGAGCAATGCGCCCGAATGCAAAGCAAACGAATCCCACTCAATAATCAAAGTGGACTTAAAGATTTGCTGTTTGCCAATTTAAATCATCCGCGCTGGGATGATGTCGCACAGCGTTGTCTTTCATGTGGTAATTGCACGCTCGTTTGTCCAACCTGCTTTTGCCATTCCGAAAGTGATGAACCGAACCTTGATGGTTCAGGCAGCCAACACTTGCGGGAATGGGATTCCTGCTTTACAGCAGGGCATAGTTATCTCGCCGGTAAGCCAATTCGCGACGACATTAAAAAACGTTACCGACAATGGTTGACCCACAAAGTAGGCAGCTGGTTTGAACAATTTGACAGCAGCGGTTGTGTAGGTTGTGGGCGTTGTGTCACCTGGTGTCCGGTGGGGATTGATATCACCGAGGAGTTATCAGCCATATCCGGTGAAAGCAATGTCAGGATGATTGATCATGAATAATCCCCATTTGGTCGATCCTTACCTGCCAAAGACTGTCCAAGTTATTGCTCGACGACAGGAGGCTTCCAGTATTTTTACCCTGGATTTGCTGTTTACTGAAAAGAAAGTCCAGGAAACATTTCAATTTTCTCCAGGCCAATTCAATATGCTTTATTTGCCTGGGGTGGGTGAGGTTGCGATCTCGATTTCTTCTGATCCGGAACAAAAAAACTACTTAAGCCATACCATCCGGGCTGTCGGGCGGGTAACCAAAGCGTTGCAAGCTGTAAAAGAAGGCGATTTCCTTGGTTTACGCGGGCCATATGGACGCGGCTGGCCCATGAAAGAAGGCTTAAATAAAGACATTGTTATTATAACCGGTGGCCTGGGTTGTGCACCTACAGTGGGGGCCATTAATTATGTCATCAACCGACGTGAATACTATGGGGAGCTTAAGATTTTTCAAGGGATAAAACACAGCGATGATTTCATTTTTCGCAAGCAATATGCACAATGGCAGAAGGTTAAAGACACGGAGGTCTATATCGCTGCAGATCAGGCGGGGCCTAAATGGCCTTGGAGCGTGGGGTACATCACGGATCACATACAAACGCTAAAATTAAAAGGCAGTAACACCCTGGTCATGATGTGCGGTCCTGAAGGGATGTTGCATGTGGCTATAGCTGCCTTGTTAAAGCAGGGGATTGCCGAACAGGATCTTTATTTAAGCATGGAGCGGAATATGGAATGCGGGCTTGGACATTGCGGACATTGCCAATATGGCGGGCAATTTGTGTGCAAAGATGGTCCTGTTTTTGCCTATCCTCAAATCAAATCATTGTTTTTGGAAGCAGGATTCTAGCATGTCAAAGCCAAAACTCGCAGTGCATAAATTCACCTCTTGCGACGGTTGCCAATTGGCTTTCTTAAATGCCGGAGAAGCTTTACTTGAATTAACAGAATGGCTGGATATTATCCATTTTGCGGAGGCAGGTTTTATTGATTTGAATGCCAAAATTGATATTGCCTTTATCGAAGGCAGTATCTCCACGGCGGCTGAGGTCGAACGCATTAAGCAAATTCGCAAGAACTCACGCTACATGATTACCATTGGCGCATGCGCCACGGCCGGTGGAGTTCAAGCCTTGAGGAATTTATCCAACCATGCCGAATGGATGGCTTCGGTTTATGCTTCACCACAATTCATTGATAGTCTTGATACTTCAACCCCCATTTCCAACCATGTACACGTGGATTGGGAGTTGTGGGGGTGTCCTGTAAACAGTCATCAAGTATTGGATGCAATTAAATCGTTACTGGCTGGTGCGGCACCAAAAATCAAGCGCGATGCAGTTTGTATGGAATGCAAGCGTAAAGGACAGGTGTGTGTTTTGGTGGCCAAGAAAGAACCGTGCATGGGGCCTGTGACGCAAACAGGATGTGGCGCTTTGTGCCCGGGATTAGATAGGGCTTGTTACGCTTGTTATGGGCCTTTTGAAAATCCAAATCCAAAATCCTTGGGAGAATGGTTTAAGGCAAAGCAGGGTAGAAGTGATGATGAAATTGCCGCGCGCTTCCTGCACATTAATAATCAGGCTCCTGCTTTCCTCAAGACAGGGACTTACTTCAAGGGAATAAAAATTGTCAAAGAAGATAAGAAATGTTGATATTCCAATTCTCGCACGAGTAGAAGGCGAAGGTGCTTTACACCTTCAAATTCAAAAAGGCGAGCTTGAATTGGTGCAGCTTAAAATTTTTGAACCTCCAAGGTTATTTGAGAAATTTCTTGAAGGTCGTTTTTACCATGAGGTGCTCGATATTGTCGCTCGCATCTGCGGCATTTGTCCCGTGGCTTATCAAATGAGCGCAGCACAAGCCATAGAACACTGCTTTGGGCTGTCCATTAGCCCATGGGTTAGGCAGATGCGCCGATTATTTTATTGTGGAGAATGGCTTGAAAGTCATGGCTTGCACATGCATTTTCTTGCTGCGCCTGATTTTCTGGGTTTCCAATCGGCGACAGAGATGGCTAAGTCTTATCCTGAAGAGCTAAAGCGCGGTTTGCGGCTGCAAGCATTTGGCAATGAGTTGGTACGACTTTTGGGTGGCCGTTCGGTTCATCCAGTTGGTGCTTGTGTGGGCGGGTTTTACAAAGCACCTGATGTTTCCGCGATTGAAAACATGCTGAAGAAAGCTCAGGAAAGAATCCAAGACTGCCGGGATTTATTGCGTTGGGTTTGTTCATTTAATTTCCCCAAACATCATGAGGATATCACCTGCGTTTCTTTAAGGCATGAGCAGGAGTACCCCATGAACGAGGGAAGAATTGTTTCTAATAAGGGACTAAACATAGCCATTGAAGAATTTGAGCAGCATTTTCAAGAATTTCAGCAGCCTTACTCAAATGCTCTTCACTGTCTATTGAAGGGGAAAAGCTATTTGGTCGGTCCGCTTGCTCGCTTAAATAATAATTATGATCATCTTCCTTCGGAAATTACTGCTTTCTTGCAAGAGCTAAAATTCAATCTGCCAACCTTGAACATGCATCATAGCATTGTGGCGAGAGCGATAGAAATTTATCTTTGTGTTTTGGAGGCAAGCCGGATCCTTGCTTCCTATCAGTCGCCTCAACAAGCAAAAATTCCGTTTACGCCAGGATCGGGAAAGGGCTTTGGCTGTACTGAAGCTCCTAGAGGGCTTTTATGGCACCAATATCACATCAATAAGGAGCAGAAAGTAATTTTTGCCCAAATCGTGCCTCCGACCAGTCAAAATCAAGCGCGAATCGAGGAAGATTTACGTTTTTCGCTCAAACAATTCGGCCTTAATAAAAAAGATGATGAATTGCGTCTATTTAGTGAGCGAGTGATTCGCAATTATGATCCTTGCATTTCCTGTTCAACCCATTTTTTAACTTTAAACGTGAGTCGCGAATGACGGGTTTGCTTGTATTAGGGATAGGATCGCCTTTTGGAGCTGATCAATTGGGCTGGCAGGTCGTCAATTTACTGGAAAAAAAGTTTAGTTTATCTCCTCATTTGCATCAAGGGGAATTGCAATTGACTTGTTATGATAGACCTGCCTTGTACTTACTTGAACTCATTAAGGAGCATGAGAAGGTATTTATCATTGATGCCATTGTCTCGAAATCACATCCTCAAGGCAGCATTCTTTGCTTGCAAAATGAAGATATTGAGGCTTTCTCAGGCTTGTGTTCAAGTCATGAACTTGGAGTGGCTGAAGCATTAAAATTTGGTCAGATTCTTCGCCAGCTGCCTCGAACCCTCCGTCTTTACGGGATAACCGTTAAAACAGCGCAGCTTCAGTTTGCTTTTCCCACAGACCTGCATGAAGCAAAGCATCAATTGGCTTTGCAAATCGAGCAGGACATCTTGGCTGCATTGGCGCAACACTGATGCGAGTCTATAAGTAAAATCCAATCTATAAATATCGAAACATATTAAGTTATTATTGTAAAACGATAAATTATTGCTATTATATCGACTCCTGTCATTCAATCAGAGAATATAATGAAAAAAATACAAATCACCAGCCATCTCTTGGCCCTCTTCTTTCGCCTGCTTTGTTTTCTAATTCCCCTAGCCACCACTTATTTGCTGTTCTTTAATCTCCAAGCTATGTTGAGCTGGGGTTTTTTTGACCACATCATTTCACCAGGGAAAGTGCAACACCCCGAGCAATTTTCTACAGCTCACCGCTTTATTCTGCTTGGCATTTCGAGTTTGCCTATGTCCATATCCGTATTCATTTGCCATAAATTAAGCCAGCTGTTTAAACGCTTTGAGCAGGGGGAACTATTTGAAGAAGCTCACGTTAAACTGGTTAAACAAATCGGTCTTTGCATGATTAGTAGTGAACTTATCCAGTTAATTTATCAACCCCTAATAACTGCCGCTTTAACTTTCTCTAACGGACCTGGCGAGCGTATAGCCAGCATCACGTTAGGAAAAGCAAATGGCACTACCATCATCACTGCTTTAATTCTTTTAGTGGTTTCCTGGATCATTAAGGAAGCGCAGCAATTAAAAGTCGAATCGCAATTAACGATTTAGGAGATTGGAACATGCCCATCGTTGTTAATCTGGATGTCGTGATGGCTAAGAGGAAATGCCGCTTGAAAGACTTAGCCGAGGCTATAGGGATAACTGAAGCAAATTTGTCCATTCTCAAAACGGGAAAGGCTAAAGCCATTCGGTTTGCGACCTTGGAAGCCATTTGTGATTACCTTCAATGTCAGCCGGGAGATCTTTTGGAGCACCAGTCTGAGAAATCTATGGCCGCAGTTCAAACAGACTGTTTTGTCTAGTCAACTATCCCCTCTGACAAAGAGGGGATGGGTAGGGGTATTATCATAGTCCCAACCAGCGAATAAATTGATCCGTCAATCTTAAATTAAGCTCTTTGTTGCTGGTTTTAACTGTGAAACCATTGCTGGTTTCCCTGGCTGAAGAATCCGAATCGAATTTTACATCCTCAATGGTGCCCAAATCCACAACCCGCATTTGGGTGATGTAATAACCTCTTTGTAATTTAACATCAGGAACCACAAAATAGATGTCTTGCCAACTTTCTCTACTGGCATTCTGGTTATCAAGCATTACGCGCTTAAATTCCGACTCAGTTAGAGCAATATATTCCTTTTGATTAATCTGCCGGCGTAACATGCGTTCCAGAGGCGGGCGGCTATGAAAAATTTGTTCATACCGATCAGAGGAGATGACTACAACGGGTTCATTTTCTTGACGACTGTGATTTCGATTCATGTCCACATATAGAATACCTTCACGGCTTTCATGCAAAGGTGGATTAACATCATCTTCTAAATTCACCCCTGACTCATATCGCGAAAAATTCTCACAGTTTAAAAATTTGGATTTAACAAACCAATTGTCGCTGGGATAATAGATGACCAGAAAGGATTTATCCTTTATTGTGTTGATGATTGAGGACGTTAAATCCAGCGGTAAAGCTGGACAGCCCCAACTTCTACCTGGTCTACCATAACGTTTTATAAATTGTTCATCAACGTACCAACCACCATGCATTACCACGGCCCGATTGGCTGCATTATCATTAAAACCCGAATCTAGCCCTGCCAATTGTAAGGATAATCCATCGCGGCCGTGATAGGATTTTTCGGTGGTATAAACTCCTATGCTACTTGCTTTGCTGTCATATTTGTTTGAAAAATATTTCGTCAGCAGCGCTCCCGAACGGATGCCGTGCGATACATAAGTATGGTACAGCAGCTTTTTTTGCCTTAGGTTAAATACCCATAAACGCTTCTCACTAGAGGGCAGGGAGTAATCAATGACTGTTAAAATCTCATTGTGATTAATGTTGTACCTGTCAGCGCATTTTAAGCTGGTCATTACCTTATTGGCCACGGCAGGACTCAAAGCGGGGGATTCTTTTCGCAACATCGCTTCTATCTCCCTCATTGGCGTTACTGGAATTCCTGAATATTCATAGGGCGGTTTAGGCGAAATCAACTGCGCAAGCAATTGGTTGCCCTGGCCAATGTTTTTTTGTTGCGGCAATGAGCTTGGGGAGAGTTGAGAGAAACAAATCGAAATTACTGCTAACATCCATAGCAGCTTTTTCTTCATGGTATCTCCTTGATAGTATTAATTCTTATTCTTTTGTATTGTTACTATAGACCAAAAATTAACAAAAAGTTAATATGAAATTCAAAATGGTATTTTATTGATCGGAGTGGTTATGCAAAAATTACTTTTGATATTGGGTATTATTTTGATCCTTATGGCGGCTTTATGGCCTTTATTAAAAAAATTCCCTTTAGGACGCTTGCCGGGAGATATTGTTATTCAGAAAGGTAATTTTACTTTTTATTTTCCAATTACTACGTGCATCATTTTAAGCCTGGTGGTGATGCTCATAATCTGGTTCATCAATCGCTAAGTTGAGATAGGCATATCTGACAATCTTAACTTGAAAAAGGCTGTCATTCAGTCAATGGACTGCTTTTTAAATTGAAAATTGCAAATCCATCCTCCAGGGAAAAGGCATTCATTATTCTTCTTCAATTTAAATCAGCAGCTATTGCCAAGTATGCTGTTGCATTCCACCCTATGATAACAGCGACCCAGACTTTAAATTTTCACAAATCATTTCAGCAGTAAAAGCAATTTGCTCTTCAGTATGCATGTAATTAACAAACAACCGTATCCGAGCTTGTCCTCTATCTACTGCTGGATAAATAATTGGAATAGTGTAGATTTTATTTTCTCGTAATTTTAAACATAACTGTATGGCTTTTTGTTCATCTCCTACAATAATAGGGATAATGGGTGTGTTATAACTATCACCGGTATTAACCCCATGTTGCTTTAAATGCGTTAATAAATTTGACGCGCACTGCTGTAATTTTTGCACCCTAAATGGTTCTTGTTTTAAAAGCCGAATACTTGCTAACGCTGCCGCAGCATTTGCTGGGGTCATTCCTGCAGAGTAAACGAATCCCCCACAACTGCATTTGAGGTAATCAATCAAAGAAGATTTCCCAGCGATATATCCCCCGCAACTTGCAAAAGCTTTGCTTAAAGTGCCCATCCATAATTCGACCTCATTCGCATCTAAGTTAAAATACTCTCTAATTCCGCCGCCTGTTTTCCCAATAGTTCCAATGGAATGGGCTTCATCTATCATTAAATGAGCGTTATATTGATTCTTTATTTTTATAAATTCAGGTACATCAGGTATATCTCCATCCATGCTATAGACGCCTTCAATTAAAATTAAAGCACGGCGATAGTAAAGGCGTTCATTTCTCATGATCATTTCTAATGCATTAAAGTCATTGTGTGGGAAAGAAATTCGTTTTGCTTTAGAAAAAATAGCTCCTTGTAAAGAACTGTTATGAATCAAGCTATCATGGAAAATAACATCCTCGGCATTAAATAAATGAGTAATGACAGAGACATTGGTAGCATGGCCTGCAGTAAAGGCAACGGCATCTTCAGTACCAATAAAAGACGCAATTTCTTCCTCCAGTTCGCAATGGATTGGTTTTTGTCCTGAAATTAAACGACTTGCAGAAACGGAGGTGCCATAAAGACTGATGGCCTCATTCGTTTCTGAAATAACCCGTTTGTCGCCTGCATAACCTAAATAATTATATCCGGAAAAATTAATGTATTTTTCCTCATTCAAATCCAAAAGATTATCGGAAACACCGTTCACAACATTAAAATATAGCTTAGATACATTTTGCTCACCAAGAAGATCCTGGGAGCATTTAAGTTTTTCATAATCGGGCAAATTTGTTATATCCATCCAATGTTTTTGCTCTTCTACTGCATAAACCTTGCTTGGACGGGCCTGATTATGAGTATCAAGATTAACAGGTTCAGTACTTTGATTTTTTATGTATTTAATTAACTCATCGATGGTCAGGTTATTTTCTACAATGTATTGTATGGATAACTCAACAGATGAAGGTAATTGGGATTTTAAGCGGCTAATTAACTCAGCAATGAGTAATGAATCAAGGCCTAACTCCGATAATCTACTTGTAGTTAACACTTCCTGCTGACTTGTATTGCTCAAATTATTTTTTATCAAATTAAGGACCACCAAGGATAAATCATCGACCTCCTCCTGTTTTGATAAATTACTTTGATTAAGGCTAGTAACTAACTCTTTATCTTGTTTCCAGGTGAAGAGTAAGGGCAGATCTGCATCAAGGTAACGTCTCCTCATTTCTTGTCTTCTAACTTTTCCGCTTGTAGTTTTTTTTAAGACTTTGGGCGCTAATAAACCGATAGCAGAAGGTTTTATACCGTGATGTTTGAGAACCTCATCCATTATTTTTTTCGTAACTTCCTGATAATTAAAAGTCGTTTTTACTTCAGCCAAAATGACTAATGCTTCAGCATTATTGATATCTACCGCAAACGCATTGATACAGCCAGCACGAATAGCCTTGTCAGCTTGTTCTACTGTATGTTCAATGTCTTGCGGATAATAATTTTTTCCTCTGATAATAATTAAATCTTTAATCCGCCCTGTTACATAGAGCTGTCCCTCCCTGATAAATCCCAAATCTCCTGTCTTTAGGTAAGTTTCCTCTCCAACAGCAAGCCTTGCTTGAAATATACTTTGGCTTTCTTCTTGTTTCCAATAACCATGATTTACGCTAGGGCTGGAAACCCAAATTTCGCCTATCGCATTTTCGCCTAAAGCTGTATTGCTTTGTGGGTCTACAATCAAAATACGATGATTTTCAATGTTAGAATCCAAATCGCCACTGCTTATAAAATGTTGAACGTTTTCATCAGTTGGTTGTGCCAGCTTAACTAGCCCTTCATGTAGCGCAGATTTATCTAGGATTAAGGAATGAAATGCCGTACTTAAGCTTTTGGATGTAACAAACAAAGTTGCTTCTGCTAAGCCATAGCTTGGATAAAAGGCTTCCTGTTTAAATCCAACTTCTTTAAACAGGTCATAGAATTTGTTTAGAGTTGATGCCCTGATAGGCTCAGCTGAATTTACTGCCACACGCCAGGAGCTTAAGTCCAGTGATTTTTTCTCTTCTTCGGTGATTTTATTAGCACATAGCTCATAGGCAAAATTAGGGGCAGCACTAATTGTGCAGCCATACTTGGTAATACCTTGTAGCCAGCTTATGGGATTGGTTAAGAATCTAAAAGGGGACTCTATAATGGTGTATAGGCCTGTATATAAAGGGGTTAAAATACAACCAATCAGTCCCATGTCATGGTATTGAGGCAACCAACTATATAAAATATCTTGTTCCCGTATATCCAGACTGTATTTTATAGCTTGAATATTATGCAATACACTTTTATGGCTAACTATAACACCCTTCGGATTTCCTGTTGAACCTGAAGTGTATTGCAAAAATAAAGGCGTTTGAGGATTGATATCAGGCAATTCAAAATAATTGACGATGGAGTTATTGGGCAGGTTATCCGTTGTAATCCACTGTATAGAAAATAAATCAGTCGTCAGAAGCGGTTCAAATTTATTTAATAAATTATTACTAAATTTATTAACCAGAGAACCTATAATGGGTTTTTTCCCCAAAGAGTCAATTAACTTTAAATTTTTTAAACGTTCGTAAATATTTTTTGTGGTTATACAAGCAATCGGTTTAGCATTCTCCATAATTAATTTTAATTTATTTGCAGCTTCAGCATTTGCTGGAGGCATAACAGGAACAATGATTTTTTGTGCGTAAGCACAGCCTAGAAAACTGTAGATAAAATCTAAACCTGGAGGGAACATCACTAATACTGTCTCACCTGGTGATGCGCTAATTGCACTTAATGCAGTGGCGATTTGCCGTGCCTTATAATCAAGCAATCCATAGTTGATGGTACTTTCTGACTGTCCTTCATTTAAATAAGTAAAAATATTCCTTTCTGGTTGTTGATAAGCAATTTTATAAAAGCTGTCAATAAAACTACTGCTCATAATTATTCCTTAATCTGCATTATGATGTTGGATGATCTTGTCGAAATAATAATTAAGTGGGCTAAATAAAAAACTATGGGAAAGTCTTATTAAATAGGTCGCTACCCCTGGGGAAATGTGAAATTTATTTTTATTAATTCCTTTAATAATGCATTTGGCGACTTCATCTGCAGTCCTTAATTTCATAGGGCCCACAATTTTCTTAGTCTCTTCTGGCTTTGTTAGATTTTCTTGGGCCAATTGCGGGGTATCGGTATCTGGTGGGTAAGCAATCGATATATTAATTCCCAGGCGCTTAAACTCGGGCCTTAAGGATTCAGCAAGACCTCGTATCGCAAATTTTGACGGACTGTAGGCACTGTAACCAAAAAGGCCCATAAGACCAGCACCTGAAGAAATTAAGACGATATGGCCAGATTTTTCCTTCTTCATATAAGGGAAAACGGCCTTAATTGCATATAAGCTTCCTAGATAATTAATGGCCATGGTTTTTTCAAAGATATCAATGTTTAAATTGTCAAAATAATCAGGATAAGAAAAACCGGCTGAAGTAATTAATATGTCTGGCATACCATGGATTTTTACTGCATTTTCAATTGCTTTTCGAACCTGGAATTCTTTAGCAACATCAGCACTTAGTGCCAGTACTTGACTGCTGTTCTGGCTAAAATTTTCAATATCCTTCACAGCAGCAGTTAATTTATTTTGATCTTGAGCAATAATGGAAATGTTGTGTCCCTGCTGGGCGAGATAGCAAGCTAAAGCTTTACCAATTCCACTTGATCCACCCGTAATGATGACATGTTTTTTACTTTTATTATTCATATTGACTAACCTTCCTATTCTCCAAGTAAACCCCTTAGATATGAATTCATTAGCCTACCGTTCGGGTCTAATTGCTTACGTATAAAATTAAACCGCGGTAACTTAGGATATAATTTATTGATTTGTTCATGTTTCAACCAATGCAATTTGCCCCAGTGAGGCTTCCCTTGATGGTTTAGGAAGATTTTTTCGACATCTCTAAAGACTTCTTCATATTCATCTTTAGTGTATGAATGTACGGCAATCCAAACAGTGCTTCGACCATAATTAGGACTTAGATAAATGTTATCTGCAGCAACGCTTCGTACCTCAATGGGAAAAGAAAGTTGTTGGTCATGATGATTTAGGAGGTCTCTAATGTTGATTAAAACTTGAGTCGCTTGATCGATAGGAATGGAATACTCTATTTCGCGATGATTAACTAACCGTTTGGTTGCATAGCATTCTGTGCTTGGTATAGTCCCACACAAATTAGAATTTAGTTTCTTTAATATAAAATTAATATGCTTTCTATAGAATTTAGGAGTGTTTCGTGACATTTCACACAATAACCATAATGCTCCATTTTCGAGGACATAATCGTTAATAATTTTTTTAAATTTCTTAGTGGATTTTACCGTTGAAGATATATTATGTTTTTTTTCAAATACATACTCCGTATAAGGAAACCAAAAAAACTCATAATTGCGGTTGTTTAGAAAAGAATCCAATAAATTATCCAGAGCTTCATCGAATTCAACTGTATTTCTTTCTTGATGCATATAGTACTTTGGAAGTACTTTCATTTTTACTTTACTGATAACACCTAAACAACCCAATGAAACCTGGGCCGCTTTAAAAATTTCATGGTTTTCAGTTTCAGAACATTCTATGATTTCGCCATCTGCAGTAACAATTTGCATCCAAACGATTTGAGTGGAGGCAATGCCAAAAGATAAACCTGTACCATGCGAGCCAGTTGCAATTAAACCTGCGATGGTTTGTTGATTAATATCGCCCAAATTAATCAAGGAAAGACCTCTAGCGAATAGTTCCCGCTCCAGGTCGGCAATTTTAGTGCCGCCCCGTACAACTACGGTCATTTCATCGTAGTTAACTTCTTCTATGCCACTAAATGAATCCAGGGAAAGCGCCACTTCATTACTAAAAATTAAAGGGGTGTAGGAGTAACGTGAGCCTAAAGGCCTAATTGATTTTTCTGCTCTATAACAGGTTTGTAATACGCCTGTAAGCTCTTCTAGTGAGGAGGGGTAATATAATTCGCGCGGTGTGTACTCAAAAGTTTTCCCCCAATTCTTTATTGCCTTAGCTTGGTTCATAATTACCCCTGATTTTTAGCAAGTCTTATTAAATTCTGCGCAAAACGACAACAATCACCAGGCCACCGACCTGATAAATAATTACCATCTAAAACTGTAAATTGGTTATATAAAAAATATTCCGTGTATTTCATCGGAAAGACTTTGGTTCCACCCGTATAAAATTGACTTTTATTGCGCAATAAATTTTCTATTTCATCCTGGGCCGTAGTAGGATAAACACGAAAATAGTCGTTAAAATACCGACGTGTAAGGTACCACCCTGACAACTCCATCCATCGAGTAACAGCTGTAGTTTTTTTATTAAATAAGACTGACTTTTGAGTTTTAGGATCGATGCTTCGTGCTACAGTTAATACACCTGTGCAGAGTGCAGCAATAATTTTATTTTGGTCAAAACATTCGACTATTTTTTGATGAAGTATTGGTGATTCCAACATTGATTTAATCCCTTCACCATGGCCTCCAGGAAAAATCATGCCGTCAATTGCTTCTGTATTAATGTCTTTATAGGCAAAAGGCCTTTTAAATTCGGGTGTTTTGATCATCTGTTGATATAAATTCAAGGCGGATTTTGAGGTCATAAGAAATGGCGATAACAGACCCAGTCCTTGCGTTACCATACGGTTATCAGCACTTGAAACCTGTTTATCTGGTGTAGCAAAAAATACTTTGAATCCAGACTTGGATAAGGCATACCATGGAATTGCTGCTTCACTCGGATCAAACCCTTGCTCAGGAAGATTGATAACAAACATAAGGCATGACTAATTTGTAAAAATTAGATTAAAGTATAGACAAGTGGTTTAAAAATATTGCTAATCGTAAAAATTAATTTTAATTGGGTAATCCTGATTGGAGTCGCATCTGCTTGGTAATGAATTTATAATTTTTTTGCATTAGCTTCGGCAAGGAAGATAGAAGTCAGGGTTTTAATTTAGTATTCACTTCATAAGATGTGGGAGAATAAGTGACTTTGTGTGCATTGGAGATGGGATTATACAGCGGTATTTTTCCACGATCGAATTAAATCAGGAAATCTTAAGACCATTTATTTTTGGTCTTAAGATTTCTCTACGGCCAAGCTTTTTTTGCATCCAAGTAATACATTAATGTCTTTGTTCCGTCTTTTTTATCTCGTGAGCAAATGACAATAAATGTTTTTCAAAAATATGAAAAGCCTGCTGCAAATAATCTAAACTTCTATGACTATTTTGAATAAAAATATTCACATTTTTTTCCAAAAGATCTTCTGGATTTTTTAATTGCGATAAATCTTCAGGTTTAATGTAGGAAAGGTTTTGAAATGTCTTTACATTTAACTCAACCAATTCTTGCAGAGGCTTTTGCAGTTGGTTAAAACTGTCTTTTAGGCCCTCTAAGTAATCTCTTTGCATAGTTGATTCTCCCATGTTGCACTGCACAATAAAAGCTTAGTTTTGATTGCGGGAATTGTCAACTGAGAATAAGACTGGATTAGGTTTCACCTACTTGTTTAAAGTCTGTTTCACCAAAAATGGCGGAGGGGTTGGTGTAATGTTTAAATTCCAGTAAGTTATTGCTTGGGTCTTTTAAAAAGAAACTCTGGTGTTCAATAGTTTTACCTGGGAAGCGAATTTTTGGTGGAACTTCAAAAGGTATTTTTTGTCTATTAATCAAATCTATAAAACGTTCAAATTCGTCCTTTTCAAGAAAGATCAATCCAAAATGTCTTGGGTAAATTCCTTGTTGGGGTTGCAAGGGGGCTTCCACTTTGTGGGCAACTATTTGGTTAGAACCGCAATTTAAAATTAAGGCATGCTGAGATTCGCGCCCTAAATTGAATCCCAATTTCTTATGATAAAACTCTTTTGCGAGCTGAAAATCATGTACTGGAAAGGCTAAGTGAAAAATTGTGTTCATGAGGTTAAAGCCTATTAAATCTCCATCTTAAACTAACCAGGCTCCATTTAAAATGGCGATGAGCAATTGTTAATATTTTGTTAAGATATGTATCATACAATGGCATTTTTCTTTGCAATCTTACCTATGCCTGAAACAAAAGTGCTGTTCTTCGGTGATACAGGAGCAGGAAAAACGCAGCTGTTAAATCGTCTTACTGGCGGAGATTTTCATGTAAACTCAACTCAAACCATGGGCTTCAATGTTAAAATCATCATGCAGGACGAAAGAGGCCTTCCAATTTTGGATTTAGGCGGTGCAAATTTATTTCGCCCTCATCGCTTTATTCACTTCAACAAATCGGATCTAGCGGTTTATTGCATTAACTTAGCGAGCTTCCATTTCGATCTTGAGCGGCTGCGTAGTGACATTGCTGAATGGAAAAAACATGCCAATCCTTGGGCAGAACTGATTTTAGTTGGCACGAAAGCTGATCTTTACAGCAAAACAACCATCCATAGTAATCTTGAAGAAATTAAAAATTGTATAAAAGACATAATTGAACCTCGTGAATGCATTATTACTTCAGCTCAATTTCTGGAGGGAATTGATGAATTGTACCGTTGCTTAATGACAGTGGTCCATGAAATTGCTGTGAAAAAATCAATGCTTCCAATTTGGTATTCAATGTTGCAGGATTTTAAATTGTCTTTGTATTCTTTGCCTAACGAACAGGCTGAATTCATTCGGTCTCAACTCGATAAATTGGAAATTAACCTTAGCCAGAATGAATCTTTAGAGGAAGCACTAAACGCTTTACAAGAATTTCAGCTGCAATCCAACTCGGTTTTGCAAGTAAAACAGAGCGCAATTCGAAACGCCATTTTAGGCTTATGTCTCGTGATTGCCATGACATTAATTATGGGTTTTATTGGATTTTCCATTGGGTTTTTAGCTGGAGCCTGGAGTGGACCAGGGGCATTTCTGAGTGGTTTTTTAGCAGGAAAATCAGCTGCAATGGCTGCAGTTAGCTTTAGTTGTTCTTTGGGCCTGGTTAGTGGCTTGCAAGCATTTCGTTTTTTTAATAAACAGGAAAAAACCCGTGCGGATTACTTTGCAGAGGAGCTTAAGGCTGCAATTATCACCGCGACAGTTTGAATGAGTTACAAACTGTCGCATGATTTAACTAGTTTGCTATAGGTTTTAAACGTTCCTGATAGAACAAGGCAGAAAAGCCAAACACTGCTAATCCCAAGCTGACAGGAATCACAGCTAATCCGTAAGTAAACGCTTCTGTTACCTTTATCCCCCCAAAATGATTGATGAGCAAACCAATGGTGCTGTGGAAACCGTAACCAAAGCTCATGATGATCATATTGGCTACGGCAGTCGTGATTCCAGCCACATGCTCAGGAACATAGGTGGAAGCTTTATAAATAGCCAGAATTTGATAGGCAGAACAAATGCCTACTAAAACAAAGCCCAGAGTCATCGTGGCACTGGTTAAGTGATGTGAAATTAATGCGAGAAAAACTAACATCATGAATAAACCTGCGCCCATAATCACGGCTAAATAATTTTGTGTTTTCTCTGCGATATAGCTTAAAACGGGGGCTCCAAAACACATGCCTATGAAAATCATTGAAGGTAAATAGCTGGCTAGATTTTTATCAAAACCATAGACTTCCCTAATAAATGCTGAACCCCATACATCAGCAAATCCCTCAAGTGGACCTACCATTAATCCCGCTAAAAAACACAGTGCCATAATTTTACGATTGCCAATGACTTGTTTCACATCAGCCAGGATTGTGGTTTGGCGACTGGTTTTTTCAATATCCGGAACAATTAAATAAGTAAGTAAAGCCAATCCAAGCCCAAAAAAGGCAAAAATTTGTACTACAGCTTTATAACCTATCACACTGCATAGGTAACTTACAGGCCCGCCACCATAAATGGCGCCGATTAATCCGATAGTCACAGAAAAGCTTAACATTCGAGTGAAATATTGTTCTTGAAAACCCATGCGGATGATTTTGAAAGTCCCCAGAATGGCAGCGGAGGAGCCCATACCTATTAAGGCGCGGCCCATCATGGGATACATCCATTGCTCAGCAAAAAGAATCGGCAAAAGACCTACCACAGTCAGTAAAATGCATGCGCTCATCACTCGTCGAGGACCGAAACGGTCAAGCATGATGCCTATGGGCAGATGCATAAGTGAATAGCCAATGTAGTAAATGCCCGAAAATTGTCCGAAAATGGTGGAGTCTATATGAAATTGCTGAATGAAATTATCCAGCATAATATTAGGCATGACCCTCAAAATATATTGGTAGGCGTAAAATAATGAAGCAATTAACCAAATTCCCCAAGCTGCAACACGCGTAATTGATTTATTCATATTTATTACTTGAATTAATGGATTGAATTAGAAACCTGATAACCAGGCATGCTTTAATTAATAAGTAGATAAGTGCTCCGCCTTAGCGGAGAAGAAGGGCGCTAAGCAGGGAAATAAGGAAGAAATTAGAGTCTTTATTAGACATTTGATTCCCCTGGTTGGTAAAATATTTTTGCAGTAAAATCATAATATGCTCATTTGATTTGTTAGTCAACGGTCTGCACCTGCTTAAAGCAAGATTAAACACAAAAAATTAGGCTAATTTAGTTAAAAAAACCTGGAATTTCCAAGTCCAGAAGTCCTTTGGCTTGCTCAGAAACTGCATTTTGCAAACAGGATTCCACAAAATTTGCCCTGGTATTTTTGACCAGCAACATTTGCTTTCCCCCATGCTTAAGGTGAATGATAACTTGCTCTGATTTTTTATCAAAGTTAAAAACAACTTGGCCATAATCTTTTTTACTGTTCTGGCTCTTTAACTCACGAATTATTTCAAGATTTTCTTTCATAGGTTCAAATTCTAAAAACACTTTATCAAGAGCTGTTTCACCGCGTTTGTATTCCATTTTTTTTTCATAATCCAACCACTTCCTCTCGCCATATCTTGCAATGTATTCTTTCGCTAGGGGTTTTATTTTTTCATTTTCAAACGTCCGCAATTGTCTGGCTATTTCTATAAATTTTTGATGAGCTCGCAGTGCCTCTTCACTTTCTATTAGCAAATTTCCATTTTTTGTATCAAATTCAACTGCACCTGTAGCTGCCTTCATTTTAATAGGAAAATACTGGATCAGATGTGCATAGACTTTTGCTGCCAAGCTGCTCTGCCAGTTAATGGTTGAAAATTCCTGAATGTGATCTCTGTCGAATTCTTCGCTTCTGGCGCCGTAGCAAATGCTAAGCGTTACTGTGAAGACGGGGGATTTCCTCGAAGCGGGAACTATTCGGAATATGCTTGCCATGAAATGAGCTAATTGTTCAGCAGAGAGCAATTTGTTTGCCTTTAAAATGTCTATTTCATCGCTTTGTGCATAGCAGAAATCGACATCATCTTTTTGGCCATGTGCACCGATAATAATTTTGTAATGGGCTTTACGATTTTTAAGCCAAAACTCCAGGGTTTTATAGTCTGTATCAGAGAGTTTGAGTGAGCCGGATTTGGCAAATTCAATGGCTTCATGCATTAAATGTAATGTTGTAATTTTTGTTTTGCTTTTGGCTTCGAAAAATGAGGGGTGATATTTTTTTGTGAGTGCCTCAACTGCTTTAATCCCTAATGGTTTGTGATCAGCAATGTTAATAAATAAAATTTTCAAATCAATTCCTTTGAACAATAAAAAGGCAGATAAGAAGTATATAGGGCAATAATTAATAAAATATTAACAAATAGATGAGTTATTGATCATAAAGGACTATAGCTAACCAATCGACTTTGGCTCATTTGGATGGCATTAGAAAGCTTTGGTTTAATATTTACTTAATGATAAACCTGATATAATTAAGCATTATTCTTTGAGGCAAAATAGCAATGTTGCATTCTGAAAGTGCACAAAAACTTCTGATAAGAGACAAAATGAGTCAGGCCGTCAGTGTTTCCGCGGTCATGGAAAATTGTTTCTTCAATTGTTTGGCGCTTCACTATTTGTGCAATAGCTTGGCTTTGCCAAACGACTTGTTTCAAGAATTCCCTCGCGATGATGCAACTCTCCTCAAACTAAAGCAATTTTTTCAAAATGAAGAGGAGTTTCATCGCTTTTTTGAAGCTTATGAACAATTCCGGGCCAACAACTCTAAACAGGAACAAAAGAAACTTCCAGCTTCCACTAAGTATATTTTTGAAAAAACGTTAATTTTAGGTATTTTGTTTCGTAGCTGGGTAATTCAAAAACTGGATAATCCTGAGAGTTGCAAAGCTCGTTTTGTTCACAATGATAACCTTGACATGGATGAGCGGCGCCTAACCTTTTTGCGCCTGGTAGAGTACTGTCAGGAAGAGGCGCTAAAGGACTCAATTGCTCCCATTCGGTTTGGCCTTAACGCATTGATGGAAGCTCAGAAATATCTGATAGTTGCTAGCGGGCAGATAGACTCTCCTGAATTGGAGAGCTCCATGCAGAATATTTTAAAGGCCACTGCAGAACAAATAGAGCTTTTGGGTCAGTTTAAACCCAGCATCAACAATCAGAAAGAGGCGCTGGACTTAGCCGGGAAAGCTATTGGTTTTACAAAGAAAAAATGTGCAGAAATAATAAAAACAATCGCTGAAGTTCAAAACAAAAACGCCTCCGAGATGGTGCTTAAAGCTGCAGGATATTTAGAAATTAATTTAGATTGCCAACATAACCTTAAATCTTTTCTCATGAGCGTTAAGGAGCCCTTAAATCCCATTTATGCGGCCAATCAAGCCTTCTTCAATAACTTAATCAATGGCGGTTTGCAAGATCATGACCCTGAAGAGTATTGGGTAAAAGAAGGCTACGGAAATTATTTGGCTTACTTAAGTAAAAATGGCGTGAAAATTTCCTATGGAGACGTTGATTCTGTTGTCTCTCAGCTATTTTCCTACGCAGTCTACGCCTACGAAAGTGCGGAGGTCATCCTTAAACCCAAGAGCTCGCCAGAACTGGAATTGGGTCTCAGCATCAGACAAGGGCATTTTTACATTGTGGCAACTGAAAAAACGCAGGCCATGCTGCGACAGTATGCCAGTCAAAAAAAATTATATATGGATCAGCATGATGAGATCGAACGCTGGGAGGTCTTGTTGCAAGAGACAGGGAGTCGAAGTTTAACGATTGAGAACAAGCGCGATCTGGCCCGACATCATCCTGCTTTTCTGGTCTTGGCTACCTTTTCGCAAGAAGAGCTTTTTGGATTAAATCCAATAGAGGAGCTGGTAAGGCGACTAAAAGAACTACAATCTGGATTTAAAACGAGTCCCCGCGAGGAGCGCCAAGCAGTCATTCCTAGTGCGGCTATCAAATCTGCTAATGGGGTGAGTTCCCAGACCTCTGCTAAAGAATGCCAAGCTACGAAGTCACCCATAGTCAGGGAAAAAGAACTAGCTGTCGATGAGCGGGTGAATCAGGTTCCTGTTCAAAAAACATCCGAACCATCTTCTTCTATACTGGAGTCTTCAATGGCCCTGGTCGCAATTCCTTCGAAAACAGAGCCTTTACATGGGCCAAATGGAACTGGTTCATCCTATGATGAAACCGATGCGGAATCCGCATTGGTTGCTCAAGAGCTTTCGATGCTCAATGAATTAGGGATAGGACGAGAGGAAATTCGATTTCGAATCGCACAATTTGTTTTAACGCCCCAGGAGGAGGCTTACCTCGATCTCCTAAATAAATTTGAAAAAAAAACCAAAGTTTTATTCGAAAAAGCCAAAGTTGATCCCAATTATACGAGAGCTTCTGAAGCAGCAGACAATCTACAGCTTAGATTGATGGATTTATTTGCCAATTTTCTGGAATCGGGAAAAAGACAATTTGATTACTCTTCTTTTCAGCAAAACAGCATTTTAGCCATTAAAAATTCAGAAAAGATTTTTGAACAACACCGTGAATCCTGGGGATTATGTAAACAAATCCTGGGAAATATTCTTCTGGCTTTAGCGACAGGTGGGCTGTTTTATGGACTTGCTCTATTGGTGAATAAAGCAACTAAAGGCCGTTATTTCTTTTTTGCTCCCGAAACTGCTCAAAAGGTGTCTGAAATCGAAGTTTGCCTTTCAACCATTGAACAAATCAAGAATAGCTAAGAAAAAGTCAACTTTCATGCTGCTTCCTCGAACTCAGTACAGAGTTAGTCGGTGTCGCTAAATGTTTGGGGTGCGTTTGATGGATAAAAATCGACTGAATTTTTTGATTTTCAATCATTAACAAAGTATCATAATTTGAAATGGTTTTTCAATATTAAATAACATAAAGGATGCTGGTGCAGGGAATGAACTATTTGTTAGCTATCAAACAAGACTTGCTCATAACGTCCAATGACTTGAATTAGTTTCGACTTAATCTGACACAAGTACTTGAAAAAGAGAGAGTTTCCGGTTTTGATAGAAGTGCGAACTTGAAACAAAACCAAAAGGAAAACTCTCATGATAGATAATACAGTTAAAATTATTAAACATAAAGTTGGCTTATTAAACCTTGCTGAAGAATTAGGGAATGTATCTAAGGCATGTAAAGTAATGGGCTTATCCAGAGATACATTTTATCGCTATAAGTCGGCAGTAGAATCGGGAGGAGTTGATGCTTTATTCGATCAAAGCCGAAGAAAACCTAATCTAAAAAATAGAGTAGAAGAAGCAATTGAACTCTCGGTAAGGGAGTATGCGATCGCATTTCCAGCCCATGGTCAGCTTCGTACGAGCAATGAGCTTCGTAAACGGGGTATTTTTGTTTCTCCAAGTGGAGTTCGTAGCATTTGGCTGCGATATGAGCTTGCCAATTTTAAAGACCGCTTAAAAGCATTAGAGGCTAAAGTAGCTTCTGAAGGAATTATATTGACGGAAGCGCAGGTCGTAGCTTTGGAGAAAAAGAAATTTGATGATGAGGCATGTGGTGAAATCGAAACAGCACATCCTGGTTACCTCGGCTCGCAAGATACTTTTTATGTGGGTACGCTTAAAGGAGTCGGTCGCATTTATCAGCAAACTTTTGTTGATACCTATAGTAAAGTGGCATTTGCCAAGCTTTATACGACTAAAACGCCAATTACTTCAGCAGATTTACTGAACGATAAGGTTTTACCCTTCTTCGAACAACACGATTTACCTATACTGCGTATTTTAACAGATAGGGGTACTGAATATTGTGGCAAGGTAGAACAGCATGATTATCAGCTTTATTTGGCAATTAATAACATTGACCATACAAAGACAAAAGCAAATTCACCCCAAACAAATGGGATTTGTGAACGTTTTCATAAAACGATTTTACAGGAGTTTTATCAAGTAACATTCCGAAAGAAAATTTACGAATCAATCGATGAATTGCAAAAAGATCTGGACGAATGGATGGATTACTATAATAATCAACGTACTCATCAGGGTAAAATGTGTTGTGGACGTACTCCAATGCAAACTTTGATAGAGGCTAAACAAATCTGGATGGAAAAATTTATAAACTAAATTTGACCTGACAGACACTTCTTAAAAACCGGTAACTGTCAGATCAAGTTGGAACTACTACAAATGACTGGACCATTGCCAGCAATCAGCAATCAGCAATCAGCAATCAGCACTAGATTTTCCCTTATTTTCATTTTGCTCCATTATATTTTACTGTGTTTCTTTCCTTTACCCAGGGACTTGTCTCATCTCTTTGCTCAGTTTTTATCCTATGCTACGCGTTCGTGCATTCACTCCCATGTTATGCCAATCGATTGCCGCTGACTGCTTCCTATTTTCACATAATAAATCGTTTTTACTTTGCAAGGAGCGCTTATGAAGTATCGTTTATTTCTTTCTATAGCAACAGCCAGTGTGTTGGGAAGTACAGCCTTTGCGGGCACCATGGGGCCTGTTATGTCTTCCAGGGACTGGACCTGGGTTGGTTCTGTGAGCGCGGGGCCCGTTTGGGCAAGAGGCGGTGAGACGCAGACTTTTTTTCTGGCCCCAGAAATTGAAAAGACGTATGCGGCTAGAAAATCCACCAATGCTATTGCCTCGGGCGAGCTGTTTGTAGGCATACAAAAATCATTGACTTCTCAATGGTTAGGGCAATTGGGATTGGCGGCCGCCGCTACTGGCAATGCCAAACTGCAGGGTGTGATATGGGATGATGCCGACCCTCAATTTGATAATTACAGCTACCTTTACAAAGTCCGAAACTCTCGCGTGGCAGTAAAAGGCAAGCTGTTACTTGATAAAGGCTATTGGGTTATGCCCTGGGTGAGCGCAAGCCTAGGTGTTGGCTTTAACCGTGTCCATGATTTTACGAATACGCCTTTGATTTTTGAGGCGCTGCCTAATAATAACTTTGAAGACCACACGAAAACAGCCTTCACCTACACGCTGGGTGCTGGCGTGCAAAAACCCATCAGCGAACATTGGCAATTGGGGGTTGGTTATGAGTTTGCCGACTGGGGTAAAAGCGAACTGGGACGTGCTTTTGGGCAGACCATGAATTCAGGATTAGCGCTCAATCACCTCTACACTAATGGCGTATTGTTTAACCTCACTTATGTGGCTTAAGGATAGAAACCATGCAAAAAACTATCAAAAATACTTTAATGAATAGGATACTGGCTTTCTTGTGGTTAGGACTCATGATGACAACGGCTTATGCAGGGACCCCATTGTGGACCTTTGAGCCACTGACAGCCACCACGATTGCAGTGCCTGCCAATGGTACCGCCATGGTGCAATATCGAGTCACCAATCAATCCAGCAAGCCACACACCTTAAGCATGCAGCCCATTCGGGGCATTGCGCAAATCACTACAGGGCTCAATGTGTGCGGCAATCCTTTTGTGCTCAGAGGCAAGAATTCCTGCGTACTGTCTTTACAGATAAATGGCAGTCAGTTAAATGGCCCCATTACGGGTGGTCCCGTGGTTTGCCAGCAAGGAAACCCCAATCAGTGTTATCGGCCAGGTAGCGCCAATATTTTGCGCATCACCCAGGCGCCACCGATAACGGATGCGGTGATTACCGTCATAGGGTCTCCTTTAACACTCACGGTAAATGGTCCAATGGGGCAGCTCACGATTACCAACACGACCCTTGAGGTGGCAGCCACCAACATCACCTCCAATTTCACAGGGACAGCGTTGGATGGCAATGTCACCGAAACAGGCAATACCTGTGCGAATGTGCCGCCAGGAGGCAGTTGTACACTGACTTACACGCCAGGCAACACGGTGGTACCGCAAACGAATTTCACCATCCAGGGCACCAATACCAATGCACTGGCAGCAGCCATTGCCATTCAATCAGGCAGTACGCTGACCGCCATCAACCCAAACTCAGGAACGGCATCAGGGGGAACGGGTTTTACCTTAACGGGGACTGGTTTAACAGGTGCCACGAGTGTCACCTTTGATGGAGTAGCAGCAACCAGTGTTAATGTCGTCGACTCTACGACGGTAACCGGGGTCACGCCTGCCCATGTTGCAGGAGCTGTCGATGTCGTGATTAATACGCCGGCGGGTGGTGCCACACTGGCTAATGGCTATACTTATATGGCCACCGCAGTCGGACAGTCGGCTTTTGGTGGCACGATTGCTTGCCTGAACGGGGGATTGAACAATCTGATTGCCGCCACTGCCGATAACAGCACAGCTATTCAATGGGGAGGATTTGGTGTGGCTGTTGGTGCTGTGGCGCAAAGCAATACCGACGGTGCCAGTAATACCGCAGCCATTGTTGCCTGCTTAACAGGGCCTGGAGGTGGCGCAGGCTGTCCAATGAATATTAATGCCAACACTTACGCTGCGGGAATTTGCAGTAACTTTGAAGTGGATTCTCAAGGCAATACCCCTTGTCAGGCAGGAAACACCTGCTATGACGATTGGTTTTTGCCAGCATCACCGGCTGTATCTGGTATTCCGGCAAACCCAACATCCCAGCTAGACTGTTTGTGGTTTAACAGAAATGCCATTGGCGGTTTTTCCGATGTCGGCTACTGGAGTTCTACCGAGTTTTCCGGCAACCCTACGTTCTTCGCCTGGGACCAGTTCTTCGACAGTGGCTTCCAGCTCGACGACGTTAAGTTCTTCGATCTTCGGGTTAGGTGTGTCCGGGCTTTTACCCCTTAAACCCTTTATCCCTTTTCTTTTGAGGCAGCTTAGCTGCCTCATGATTTTTTAAAAGATGAATGAGTTGGATTTTGTGAATGGCTTTCTATACGGAGTTACCGGTTTACAAGGACAGTTACCAGCTGGTGTTAAAGGTGTTTGAAGAAACAAAGAATTTCCCAAGGGAATACAAATACACCCTGGGCCAGGACATGAAGCGCGATGCCCTTCATTTGCTTCGTTGTATTTACCGGGCCAACAAGCATCAAAACAGAGTAGAGCATTTGGAGGCGTTTTTAGATGAGTTGGAGTTATTGAAACTGGAAATTCGCCTCTGTGTTGAGATGAAACTGATATCACTTAAAAGGCAAGCCCTGTTAAGTGAACTCTTGACACGCATAGGCAAACAGGTGACCGGCTGGCGTAATGCCAGTCGATAAGCCGGAATCATGGGTGTTATGGCATTCATGAGCGAGCATGCTTTTGTTTAAAAGCGATAAAGGGACTGCCTCGGCAGTTGATTCGCGTCAGTACAAGGAGCCTTGTGCTGACCAAAACGCCTTTATTGATTGTTTAGGGCGGTTTTTCCAATGACAACTACTGGAGTTCTACCGAGTTTTCCGGCAACCCTACGAATAACGCCTGGAACCAGAACTTCAACAATGGCAACCAGAACGACGACAATAAGAACAACAATCTTCGGGTTAGGTGTGTCCGGGGTTTTAAACAAAGCAAAGTCACAATCGGTGTGGGCATTAACAGGCCCACACCACTTTATTGGGATAAGCTATGGGAGAAAAAGAGCATAACCATAGGGAGCACGGCGCGACACCGGAATCCTTGTTCCAGGCCTATTTTGATTGCCGCAAGAACAAACGCAATACCATGAATGCGCTCCGCTTTGAAACGGATTATGAAAGCAATATCATCGCTTTGCGAGAGGAGCTCAATTCCGGCACCTGGCATCCTGGACGCTCCATTGCTTTTGTGATTGATAAACCGGTGAAACGCGAAATCTTTGCAGCAGACTTTCGTGACCGTGTGGTGCATCACTGGTTAATTAATCAATTGAATCCGCTGTTTGAGAAAACCTTTATTTATGACAGCTATGCGAGCCGCAAAGGACGAGGCGCGCATCTGGGGATTGCACGTGCCGCACAATTTATCCGCAAATGCTCCTTAAATTACCAAAGAGACTGCTACGTGCTAAAACTCGATATCATGAGTTTTTTCATCCGCATTAATCGACGTATTCTCTGGGAAGGCCTTCGCTGCTTTATCGAGAGGCATTATAACCAATCCGATAAGAAATTAATCCTGGAGGTAGCCAGAAAAATCGTTGAAAATGAGCCAACAAGCCACTGTTTTATCAAGGGGAAACGGCGTGATTGGCAGGATTTCCCCAAAGACAAGAGCCTTTTTTATGCCAGACACTACTGCGGACTGCCGATTGGAAACCTCACAAGCCAGGTGTTTGCCAATTTTTATTTAAATCCTTTTGACCATTATATCAAACACGATTTGGGTGTGCGTTTCTATGGCCGTTACGTCGATGATTTTCTTCTGGTGCACGAAGATAAAATGTTTTTAAAATCACTCATACCTCAAATGGAGCGGTTTTTGCAAGAAGAGCTCGAACTCGAGCTTCATCCGCGCAAGCGATACCTGCAGCATTATTGCAAAGGCATTCCTTTTCTTGGGGTGATTCTCAAACCACACTGCATCTATGCCGGTCGTCGCATCAAAGGAAACTTTTATGACGCCATTACAAAGCATAATGCAGTAGCTAAAGACCATAAACCCACGAAAGAGGAGCAAATGGCCTTTTTATGTTCTATCAACTCTTATCTTGGGATTTTAAGTCATTACCAGACGTATCGCCTAAGAAAAGGCATGCTCAAAAAGCACTTATCCATTTGGTGGTGGAATTTGATGTTTTTCAGTGGCGGATGCGCCAAGTTGGTGGCTAAACAAAGAACGGCACGATAAAGAGGATATAAGTAAACAATGAGTTTAGATGTAGATGGCTTCGATGAACCGGTCGCAGGTGACAGCGTCACCATTGCAATCAGCAATGACCATCGCCTGATGAAGCTGGCCCAGAAACTTCCCTGGGAGGAGATGCTGAAATTAGTATTGCCCGATTTACAACGTACGGATAGAAAACATTGGTGGATGGGTAGGCCCTTGCGCATACGCATTCATCTTGGTGTTTATATTTTACAACAGATGTTTAACCTCACTGACCGTGCAACAGAACAACAAGTACGAGATAATGCCGCCTTTCAATTGTTTTGTGGTTATGGCCTCATCAAGAAATGGCATGCGCCAGACCATACCAAAATTGAGGCATTTCGTTCTCGATTAAGCCCTGAAACGCAGCGCCGACTTGCCAATTTGATAACACAACAAGCTGTTAAACTAAATTACGCTAATCCCCAGGTGCTTGATATTGACTCTACCGTGCAAGAAGCTAATATAGCCTATCCCGCAATTGCCAATTTATTGGTCAAGGTTGCTGTTCTTGCGTCAAAGGTTGGAAAAGGACTGAATCAATTGTGCTGTGGTGGCATAAAGCGTTACCATGTTGGGCTAAGCAATTTAAAACAAATCGCACTGTATTATTTTAATTTGAAACGTAAGGATGTTGGTGAGGGTATATTATCCGTGGTGCTTCAGCGGTTATGGCGTGAAACGTATGCCGATGTACTGCCTATCTTAAATGATATCTATTTGTTTGGTAATCAGTTGGCATCGGGTAAATATTGGTCGCTTCGCCGCTCTGTCGAGACGCTGAGCTGGCGCGGGACTATGTTATTACAGAATGTACATGGTTATCTTTTTGAAGGCATTATCAATACATCGATTTCTTCATTGCATGCTTATGAAGTCGGCTGTTTTAACAAAGGTAAATTAAATAAAGGAGTGCAGTTTGGTCGCGCTTATCAATTAGGACGTATTGGGGGTAATTTTCTTTTTGTTGGCGAATGCACGTCTACTTATATGCCAGATGCCCAGTCTTTACCGATGATGCTCAATACTCATGAGTATCTTTTTGGAAAGGGGTTGCTGGCATCGGTTGCGACAGATAAAGGATATTATTCATTGAACAACGAACAACTATTGATTGAAAAAGGCGTCCTTGATATTCAATTACCCCGTCCTGATAGGACGCTCAATGCGGCTCGTGAAACAACGCCATGGACAATCAGGCAGTTATTGCATCATCGACGTGCTGGTATTGAGCCTTTGATTGGTCACACGAAACAGGGCGGCCAATTGGGCAGAAGCCGCATGAAATCTGATGCAACCACTAAAAGCGCTGGTTACGCCGCTGTATTTGGATTCAATTTAAGGCAGCTTACTCGTTGTCTTGCAGGCGAGGTACGTCCAAAAGTTGATGTAGTGAATAATATTGCAGCAAATAATGCAAATATTATCGAAAAAATGAGCATGCAATTGGCATGATTGAGATGGATGGGTTCACTCTGATTTTAGCCAGGCGTTAATGCGTTAAATTAGGATTTATCGATTATTTTGTAAGCAAATCATTTCGCGACAGCGACGAGTTATTCACATTTTCTGTTGATAACTCTGTGTAAACTTATGTTTTGCTATAGACTATGAATTGATATTCCAGCCATGAGTGATGTCTTGCTGATATCCATCAGAAAATTAAGTCCTCTAATGGGTAATTACTGCCTCATTCAAACGATTTGAAATATTAGAAAATTCTAATATACTTAAACTATGAATACGAATTCTTCTAATAAAAGCCTTGAGGTAATGAAAAAAAATGCCAACAAGGCAGAAAAAATGCTTAAGCTTCTTGCCAATGAAAGAAGGCTTTTGATTTTATGCCATTTGCTAAAAAAAGAGTGTTCAGTTGGTGAACTGGTTAGTCATCTTGGCTTATCCCAATCGGCCCTTTCGCAACATTTAGCTAAAATGCGTAAAGAAGCTATAGTCAATACGAAAAAGGAAGGGACAACCATATACTATCGGATTGACCGTCCTGAAGTAGAGGCGATTTTATCCACCCTCTATTTGATTTATTGTAAAGAATAAAAAAATTTATTTTATATATTAGAAATTACTAATATTTCGGAGGCATGATATGGCAATGCAGGGTGTTGATGCAAAAACTGTTAAAGAGTGGTTGGATAAAAAAGAAGCATTATTGCTTGATGTGAGGGAACCGGTAGAACATGCTGCAGAGAAGATCGGGGGAGCACATCTTTACCCCTTAAGCCAGATGGAAAAATTGCAATTACCCGATCAGAAAGCCCAAAAGCTGGTATTGCATTGCCGCTCAGGAAAAAGAAGCGCTGCAGCTTGCCAAAAATTGTTGAAGCATAATCCAGGCTTGGATGTGTATAACCTTGAGGGAGGAATTATGGCCTGGGCTCAATCCGGCTATCCCGTTGAAAGGGCAAACGGATTTTCACTCCCTCTTGAACAACAAGTCCAGCTATCTGTTGGGACGCTGATTCTTTTGACTAGCATGCTGGCTTGGTTGCTCTCTCCAGTGTTCCTTGTCCTAACAGCGCTTCTAGGCCTTGGCTTAATTTTCGCAGGAATTAGCGGCCACTGTGGACTAGCTTATGTTTTGGCCCAAATGCCATGGAATAAGTCAAATCGAAATTGCGTATCTTGCAGGAAGACTTAATTATGTTGCTTGTCGGCTATTCCTTGGCCATATTGATGGGTCTGGTATTAGGCATGATTGGAGCAGGTGGTTCCATTTTGACTGTGCCTATACTGGTTTACTTATTAGGTGTGGCACCAAGGGTTGCTACAGGGTATTCACTCTTGGTAGTAGGTAGCGCCGCTTTTTTAGGAGCTATTAGCTATTGGAGACGAAAGCAAGTTTATTTAAATGTAACTTTGATTTTCGCAGTACCTGCCATGATAACGGTCTTTCTAACACGCGCCTGGCTTCTGCCTCATTTGCCTGAATACTTTATTGGTATTCCCAAGGATCGTTTTATCATGATCCTTTTTTCTAGCTTAATGATACTTTCTTCATTCCTTCTGCTTAAACCATTAACGATCGCATCTGTACACCCTTCTCAGCATTTGAGTAAAAGACATTATGGCAAAGCAATACTGAGCAGTATAGGAGTTGGGTTAATATCAGGTTTAGTGGGCGCTGGTGGCGGTTTTTTAATCGTTCCTGCCTTGATTTTATTTTTTGAAATAAAAGTTAAGGAGGCTATAGGGACATCATTGGCGATTATTGCCATCAATTCGTTTGCTGGTATTAACGGAGACATTGCCTCTGGCGCTGCATTTAATTGGGGTTTATTGATTCTCTTTACGTCACTCACCCTTGCAGGCTTATCCTTTGGGGTTTCCATTGGAGGCAAAATGCAGGAGAGGAGGCTTAAAATTTTGTTTGGTATTTTTACTTTTTGCATAGGTATTAGCATCTTGCTCAAAGAAATCGTTTCATTAATTTAACGTTTTTATCCACTTAAGGAAAACGTATGCACATTGAACCATTTTTAGATCCCAATACAGCCACTTACAGCTATATCGTGGTTGATGAGAACACAAAATCGTGCGCTGTCATTGATCCTGTTCTTGATTTCGATATGCCTTCTGGACGAATAACCACTGTTTCGGCAGATAAAGTTGTTGCATATATCCGTCAACATCAGTTGCAACTAGAATGGATTTTAGAGACTCATGCCCATGCGGATCACCTCAGCGCATCCTATTATCTAAAAGAACAACTGGGAGGGAAAATAGCGATAGGCGAACACATAAAAATGGTGCTCGAATATTGGGTTCCGCTATTTAATCTACCTAACAAGCTGTTGGAAGGAAAACAATTTGATCATTTGTTTGAAGATCAAGAAACTTTTTATATTGGCAGCATTCCAGTCCAGGTAATGTATACGCCAGGTCATACACCAGCCTGTGTTACTTATCTTATTGAAGATACTGCATTTGTTGGGGATACCTTATTCATGCCTTATGTTGGGACCGCACGAACTGATTTTCCAGGAGGAAGCGCGGCTACACTCTATGACTCCATACAGAAAATATTATCTTTACCGGAAAACACCAGATTATTCAGCTGTCATGATTATCCTCCTGAAGACCAGCCACCGCAATGTCTGTCAACTGTGGGGCAGCAGAAACAACAAAATACAATGGTGAAAATGGGGATTTCCAAAGAAGACTATATTGCTGCCCGCTTAGCAAAAGATAAAGGAAAGCCAGTACCTAAACTGCTGCTACCTTCTTTACAGGTGAATATCATGGCAGGCCAATTGGTAGAACCTGAGAATAATGCTGTGCAATATTTAAAAATTCCACTGAACCGCTTGTGATGAGAAGAATGCTCATTTGGCTAAGTTCTGAAAGTCTGCGGACGTGCAAGACAGTCAAGGAAGGCATAAAAGACGATGATGGGCATAGTCAGCAAAGCCAGGAAATGAATCCAGCTATGTAGCCTTCATCATTACCTGCTTATGTTTTATGTAAATGAGCAAGCCTTTAATGCTCGTTCAACCATCGCTTAATTTCCTGAAGGCTTTCACTAATAACTGTGACAGCTTGCTGGTAGAGTGGTAGCAGTAAATCACGTTGACCTGTCTTCCAATAACCTTCCAGATATTGACATGCCATCTTAATTTTGACGGTGCCTACATAAACTGCACCGCCCTTGATTTTATGGGCAATTCTCTGGACAGTATACCAGTCATCCGCTTCATGGGCTTTCTTCAACGATTCCAAATCATTTGGCAATGACTCAGTTATCATAATGGACAACATTTCCACCAACATGCTTTCACTGCCTGTGGTGTCTATGCCTTTTTCTATATCCAAAATGGGAAAATCTTTCAAATTAAATAAAGTTGAGTTTTCTTCGGAGACGCTGCTTTGGAAGGCTGGTTCTTGTTTTAGTTCTTCTTGTTTTCTCCCCGGTATAAAGCTATCCACAATATCAGTACAGTATTTAGCAGTTAAAGGTTTTGTAATTACCGCATTCATTCCTGCATCAATACAACGTTTTTTGTTCTCTTCGCCAATATGAGCAGTGAGTGCAATGATGGGAGTGTGAGATTTTTGGGTGATTTCCTGAACTCGTATGAGGTGGGTTACTTCATAACCATCCATATCAGGTAGACCAATATCCATGAAAATTAAGTCATAATTTCCTGTTTTCCAGAGTGCAATAGCTTGTTTGCCATTTTCAGCGATATCCACTTCGCAATTCATGCCTTTCAACATTGACGTTGCTATAGATTGCGCAATCGAATTGTCTTCAACAACCAGAATACGATTTTTAGTTTTTGGTGTTTGGGGTTGAGAAGGTTTTATTTCTTCGGCATAAGTAGATAAGTAGGGGGAATCAATGGCTTTCTCAAGCTCTTCATCAACTCCTAAGTCTTCTTCCAGAAGGGGTTCTTGTAAGGGAATAATGCAGGTGAACTTTGAACCCTTGCGAGGCTCACTTTCCACATAGATTTCACCACCCAATTCATCGATGAATTGTTTAACCACTGATAAACCAAGACCGGCTCCTTTATAAATACCCTGATAGGAGGGGGTTAAACGTTTAAATTGAAGATAAATTTCTTGTTGTTTATCTTGAGGAATCCCAATGCCTGAATCTTCAACGATTAATTTGACTATAATCTCACGGTGATTTCGTTTTGCCAGTTTTGCAGATAATTTTACAAAACCGAAGTCAGTAAAATTAAGTGCATTGGCAATTAATTCTAGAATGATGCGATGAACTCTAACTTTATCACCAATGAGGTAATTGGGGATGGTGGGCTCGAAATCAAGAGTTAAATCCAGTTTCTTTTGTGCGGCTTTTGCTCTTGTCAACTTGATGATGTGTTCAAGTGTTTTATAGAGGCTAAATTTTTTCTTCAGTTTCGGAATTTCCCCTGAACTCACTCGAATGGCTTCTAAGACCTCATCCAACAAATCCAAAAGAGCATGACTTGAGGCGATTAAATTATCGGCATATTCCTTAATCTGGGGATTGTCGGCCTCAATTTTTAAAATGTCAGCAAAGCCAACGATGCCTGTGAGTGGCGTTCTTATATCATGACGCATATTTTCAAGAAATTCAGTTTTGGCAAGACTGGCTGCCTCAGCTTTTTTCCTGGCGGAAATTAAATCCTGCTCTAGATTTTTTTGCTCAGTGATGTCCATGGAGGTACCAATAATGCCAACAATTTCACTTTTTTCATTAAATAATGGTCTTTTGATGGTCAGTTCGGTAATAATTCGTCCATCAGCTAATTTTGCAATTTCTTCTCTCTTATAAGTCTTGTTTTCCCGCATTACCTCCAAATCTAGATTTCTCCAGTCTTGCGCAAATTCTTTCCAACATAAATCAAAATCAGTTTTGCCAATAACTTGTTCGGGACGCTCAAATCCAGCCATCTGGGCCACAAATTGGTTGCATCCAAGGTAATGACCTTCTTTGTCTTTCCAATAAATAGCGCCAGGCAACGAATTAATAATGCTGTTGATGTAAGTTTTTAATGCTTCACTGCTTCTATCCACTGTGGTCAGTATCACTACATACAGTGAACCCGTATAAACAACGGAAAGTTGATATTTATGATTGGATTGCTTATCGCTAAGTTCTGAGTGCTCAAACAGTGTTGTCTTGGCTTTCTGGATAAAATTGCAGAACACACCGCCATTCAAACTTAAATAGTCAAGCACTTCCTTAAATGGCCTATGAAGGTAGGAGGAAAGGTTTAAAAAATAGCTTTGATCCGTCTTTAGAATTAACCTCTCAATATCGTGGTCAGAATTAAGAAAAAATACAAGTTGTTCTGTTTTCCTCGATGAGAGAAAAAACAGTGCATCAAGATGTTCTCTGTTTTGATTTAATATTGTTTGAGCATTATCCGCCATTCATGTTCCTTATTCTTGGTTTTGACCGATGGACCCTTCTAATAAGTGTTCAATATAGACTGCAACTTTTTCCATGGTGTTGTGTTGATGAAATTCATGATAGGTCATGTGAAGATGGAATGTTTCATTGATCGTTGCTAAAAAATAATACATGGATAAGGATGATATCCCATGAGTCCAAAATTCTTCCGATATTAATGCATTATCCCCAGTTATATTTAGCCACATCTGCTTCAACTGTGCTAAAACAGAACCTTTATCATGGTCATAAGTGTAAGCACCTGGTAAAGACAGTTTCTTTTTATCTAATTTCCCGTTAATGGTTTGAGGCCATTTTTCAACCCATATATATATTGAAGGATTAACCCAGGTCATGACGTGCTTCTTAACATGCATTTTTATATGATCAAAACAGAACTTTTGCAGCCACGGACTAAAGGGTTCTCTGCAATGTGCGTAAAAGGAGTCCACTTTCTCCTTCTCCATAGGGCGAATCAAAGTCGTTTTGTTTAAAGCTGGAATCAATAGCATTTCTAAATAGTTCTGAGGAGCATGCGGGTGGTAATGAATAAACTTATTAAAACCTTCAAATTGGTCATGTATCATTGAGGAAGCAAGGGCTTTCTTTTTTTCATCCAATGAGGTATGGATTAGTAAATTGTTGAGATAACTTGTTTCATGTACATTGAGTTTTTTACACAGGTTTTCAAAATAATTATAAGGTATGTTCTTTATTTTAACCGGTTTTGTCTTGTCCCTTGTTAAAGATTGCAAATTTTCATGGGAATTAACCTCGTTAAATCCCCAGACCTCACAATCGACCTGTGTGACCTCCTTCTCGATATGCAATATTACATCATAGCGGAAATAATTAAGTTCGTTAGAGTAATCGCCATGCTTTACGTTGATATCTACCCAACTGATCCGTTTAAACTGTTCTTTTAAGGCGTAAAAGAAAAGGGGAGATAAAACGATTTCGGCATCTCTTGATTTGTAATAGAGATGAGAAGGGCAGACCTCATTCTTTTCAGGATGATGGCAAGCGTGCTTAATGGACAGGAAGACCTCTAGCAACTCTAAGGAACGCACATCACCAATTAGCAAAACGCCTCCTGGTTTGGTTGCTTTAATCAGTTGTCTTAATGAATCCATAAGTGACTTTATATTGGGCAGATATTGGACAACCGAGTTAACTATGATGCAGCTGTATTGATTTAATTCATGGATATTGATAATCGATTCCAATTTGAATGACACTTTATGCAAATGGGCTTTAGGAACGATTGACTTAACGTAGTCTATTGCATTTTGTGATATTTCAACCAAAGTCACTTGTTGGGCATCTGGAAGATAATCCAGCAGTAGGCTTCCTGTGCCACATCCAACTTCCAGCACATGGGATAGGTCAGACTGCTGAATGTATTCCCGGATGTTCGTATAGGATTCTAAAAGCTCCTCTCCCATGAAGGTTTTGCCGTTAAAAGAATTTTGCCAACCACAGGTATTGATGGCACCTTCCTCAAATTCTTTAGCATGGCGGTAAACTTCATCGTAAATCTTTTCCATGTATGAGGATGAATCTTCACTGATGATGTGTGAACCCTGGGAAAATAATAACTCTTCATCAATTTCAACATAAGCAGCCAGCGTTTTGTAGTAATCATGATGCTCGTGAATCTTTACTACTGCTTTTTTTACAAAGATTTCTTGCTCAATAGATGCTTCGATTTCTCCTGCCTCAATGCGTATGCCGCCAAATTTCAATTGATCATCTTTGCGTCCGATATAACAAATCGTTCCATCCTCTGCTTGGGTTACTAAATCTCCTGTCTTGTAGAAACGTTCTTGTCCTGCATCATCTTGAATGAATTTGGTCCTTGTAAGCTCTTCCGCATTTAAATAGCCTCTGGCTACACCTAATCCACCAATATACAGTTCGGCTTCCTCGGGATGGCCTTCCTCATAAACCAATTTTAGGCTGGTGTTGGCAACCGGCTCTCCTAAAGGAACGGATTCCGTGCTGATTGGGCTGTTTAAATGATAAATCATCGACCACATGCTGGTTTCAGTAGGTCCATAAACATTCCAGATATTCCCCTTTTCATATTGCAGTTTTGCAGCAAGACTTGTTTTGAATTTTTCACCACCAACCAAAATTCTTGTTAATCCATTATTCATCCAGCCATTTTTTAATAAAATTTCCCAGGTTAAAGGCGTAGCCTGCATAAAGCTGATGTCAAAAGTATTCAGGTACTGCCGGATCTTATTTCCATCAGCAACAACACCGTGTTCGGTCAGTACGACAGAGGCAGCAAGGGTTAGTGGCATCAATAATTCAATTAAAGAAATGTCGAATGTATAGTCGGTAAGGGCTAAGAATAGCTCGTTTTCGGTTAAATCGAGGGTTTCAATCAGAGACGAAAACAGGTTCATCATAGACTGGTGTTCTATCAGCACTCCTTTTGGCTTGCCCGTGGAGCCTGACGTGTACATCACATAAGCCAAATCATGCCCAAAATAACTGGGTTGAAAGTCGCTCTCCGCATTAGGGTGCAGATCTTGAGGAGCGATTTTCTTAATCTCATTAGACAGTTTAAATTGAATGGGAGTGTCGCAAAAGAGCAGTTTGGCTTTTGTTTCTTCTAGAATGTATTCGATTCTTGAACAAGGAGAAGAGGGACTGATCGGTAAAAATGCGCACCCTGACTTTAATATGCCTACCATGGTTATTATGAGATTCGCTGTTCTTCCTAAAACTAAAGGAATAATGGTTTCCTTTGGAAGTCTATTTTTTGCAATTTCATGAGCTATTTTATTGGACAATTGATTGACTTGCTCATAACTATAAACTTCATTTCCAAAGTAAATTGCTGGTTTTTGAGGATGATTTTTGACGGCAAGGGAAAATGCCTCAATAAAATGGTGTAGCATGTCCATTCCTATTGGTCGACTTTATTATCATAGTGATAATTTTAACATCACTTAAGAATTCTTTCTGCTAGAAATGCAAGAATACTAGTGGTTGACAACAAGTTTTATAAACAAATCTAAGTAAATTTATGAACTTACATGAGCGAAATAGTGAGAAAAATTAAACTGTTTCAATGCCTTTAAGACTACTGTCTTTCAAAAAGTTAAAAGCAAGCATTCTATTTTTTGCATGCATGCAGAAGGCTTTGAATTTTCTGTAAACCCAATTTACGCATGGTTTGGATATTTTTTTGAGGAATTGATTCGGTGTCACCATAAAACGCGATGGCTTTTTCAAGACTGTGTTCACGTAGCAAATGAAGCATGGGGTAGGGAGAACGATTGGTGTAATTTGAAACTTCAGTTTCTGGCTCATTAGCGAAACGATAGAGGGGATGAAAGCTGGCAACTTGATACACTCCTTCAAAATTCCTTTCCACCAACAAAAATTCGCAGAAATGCACAAAATCCAGATAGTCGTAAAAATCGCTAAACATTCTCGGAAAAATCAGCAGTGTGGTCTCAACACTTGCATCGGCATCAAGCCAATGCAGCTCTTTCAGGAAATCGTTCATTGCGGTTTGTGCCTCATTGGCTGAACTCATTTCGATTCTTAAACTGTGTCTTTCAATTTCTCTTTTGGCGAATGGACATAAATTCAATTCAATGACAAACGATTGCAGCCATTGTTTGGTTTCGGCGATGATGTGTTCTCGATTTAGCATATTCATTACTTCTCAGATAAAAATTTAATTTCATCAATCATGGCATTGATCCTGGCGAGTAAATACTGATCATTCTTTGCCATTAATCTGGCTTGTTTTAATTGGCGGACCGCTTCGCGTTTTCGCCCTTGCAGCAGTTGACATTGTGCCTCGGTAAAGTAGGCATAGCCTTTGCGATGTGATGCGGATTGCGCTTGAGCCAAGGCTTCGCAAAGGGCTAAATCTTTTTTAAACTGCCGGGATCCTTTTAAAAACACACTCGCTGCTTGTTCGGCTTTACCTGCACTGAGGAGACCTTGACCATAGGCCATCAGGGCAGCGTAGTTTTCAGGATAATTGGCTTGCAGGTTTTTAAGCCTTTGTAAAGCGGCATTGAGTTGTCTATTGCCTAACTCCGCTTGTGCCATGGCTGTTTGATAAAATAAATTATCCGGCTCTTGGGCAAGCAAGACACTCAGATGAGTTTCAGCTTGCTGGTATTGGTTAAGGTTTAAAAGAGCTAACACATAACCATATTCACAGGCAGCGCTGCTGTTTTTTTTCTGACATTGAATTTGATAGTAATCCAGTAATTGCTTGCCATTAGAGGAGACAGACACACGGATTAGCTCTTTAAATAAACGGTAATTTATGCTGTCTGAAACTTTTGGGCTACGAAGGCGATCGCTACGGTTTTCGGCTTCAGCAATACGATCCTCGTCCATAGGATGGGTGCGCAAAATGGCAGGGATGTTTGCCGTGTAATAATAGCGCATGCTTTCCTGCATTTTTTTGAAAAAGCTTGCCATGGCTCTTGGATCAAATCCAGCGCGAATTAACATATCAATACCAATGCGGTCGGCTTCTTTTTCATTTGCACGGGTAAAATTAATATTGTCTTGGGCAAATCCTCCCAAAGAAGCCATCAGGGCACCGCTTGCCAGCGTAGGGTTAACCACGCCCAATGCCAGCGAAGCCAGTATAGAAGCCAACATAGGAATGCGCATTTGTTTCTGATGCTGAATCATATTGTACAAGTGATGCAAACGAACGTGAGCAATTTCATGGGCCATAACCGCTGCTAATTCGCTTTCATTTTCAGTGGCTAAAATCAGTTGCGTATTAATGCCAATATATCCACCGGGGCCTGCAAAAGCATTGATTTCGTTTGATTTGACAATAAAAAAACTGGGTGTGGGAATATGGGCAAAATGGGCTAATTTTTTGCCTAGATGGTTGATGTATTGATTAGCTAAGGGATTTCGTTCTACGCTTTCTGATTGATTAATCAGCTGAATAAATTCCTTTTCCAGTTCTTCAAGCTCTCGAGTTGAATAAGGGGAAAAAGCAAAAGCCTTTTGGGAAAAAGGTTGAACCATCAACAAAGCACTTACAAGCCAAACCATGCAGCGGTTAAAGAAGGATGCTAATGTCCATGAGTGAAATAGCTTCATAAGCTTGCTTGGTGCTGGATGAATCTGAAATTTAATCAGTATAACAGGAGAATTAAAGCAACGGGAATAATAAATCAAGCCACAACATGGCTCAATTCGCAGCAAAGCTGTTGCCCTGATTGATATTTCCAATAAATACAAGGATCATGTGGTTTTTTTGCAAACCCAATGCCGTAGCGAAATGAGATAGGACTACTCATAAATTGAATAATTTGTTATCATATTGGGATTTTTAAATATCGATTTAACTATGCACAAGGATTTTATGCTGGCTGCCCTCGAACAAGCCTGGCTTGGACGAGGACTGTGCGCGCCCAACCCAAGTGTTGGGGCTGTTGCAGTACGTAGCGGTAAAATTATTGCTCGAGCCTGGCATCAAGGCGCTGGGAAAGCACACGCCGAACAATTACTCTTGCAACAAATTCCAAAAGGCTTGGATGACATCAGTTTGTATGTGACTTTAGAGCCATGTAATCATTGGGGGAAAACTCCGCCTTGTGCATCTGCCATCATAGAACATGGAATTTCCAAGGTGATTTTTGGCTTTTGTGATCCAAATCCAATTGTAGCGGCCAACGATACGCCTAAAATTTTAGAGCAGGCTGGCATTGAGGTATTGCATTTTCCTCTACAGGAGATTGATTCTTTTTATCAAAGTTATCGTTACTGGATCATGACAAAAAAACCCTGGATTACGGTTAAGCTCGCGCAGACTTTTGATGGTAAAATTGCAGGAGAACAGGGTGCGCCCTGTCATCTTTCAAATGCTGCCTGTAAAACATTCACCCATTTAAACCGCAAGCACACAGACCTAATTCTCACCACTGCAAAAACCATTGCCGCAGACAATCCCATGCTCAACGTACGCTTGCAAGATGAGGAGTTTGGTAAACCTCTGGCTATTTTAGATCGCCGCCTTCTTTTATCTCCAGAAGCCAGGGCGTTAAAAAACGCCAGGCATTGTCATATTTTTCACGATGAAGGGCACTCAGCTGAGGAATCCCTGCCGAATTGTAGTTATCACGGAATACCCAGCATAAACAATCGCCTGGATTTGGAGGCCATCATTAAGCACATTGGTGCTATGGGCTATCATGATGTCTGGGTAGAAGCTGGGGGGGAGTTGTTTTCTGCTCTGCATCAACGTAATTTGGTACAGCGTACTTTTCTTTATCTGGTTCCAGAGATTTTGGGTGAAAAAACCACTCCGGCTTTTCATGGGAATGCTTTGTTTGCACGAAATAAAACCGTTTCATGGCAAATTAAAGAAGACAATGCAATTGCCTGTCTGGATTGGGAGGTTTGATGTTTACCGGAATTGTGGAAGAGCAAGGCCAAGTCATTGCTAATTTACGGGTTGATGTTGCCAATCGCCTGATTATTAAATCCACTTTTTCGCAACTTGTGATTGGAGAAAGCATCGCCGTAAATGGGGTTTGCCTCACTTTAGTACCAAATGAAGATGGAAATCTGGCTTTCGATGTGTCACCAGAAACTCTATCATTAACAAATCTTGGAGCGTTAAAAGCTGGGGATCGAGTTAACCTGGAGCGTGCCATGTCTGTGACGGCCCGCTTTGGGGGACATTATGTCAGCGGACACGTAGATACTACGGCCCGATTAATAGAAAAGACAAAAGCGGCTGAGTATGTGGAAATTGTTGTTGGTGATTTTCAGGCTCCAGCTGGCCTTTATCTTTTACCTAAAGGTAGCATCACCTTGGATGGAATCAGTTTAACGATTAATGAAGTTCTCAATGAACGAATTAAACTCATGCTGGTTCCACATACCTTAGCAAAAACTACCTTTGGCCAACTCAATCCCGGTCAACGCATAAATGTTGAATTTGATTATCTGACTCGTATCGTGGCTCATCAGCTTAAGATGACGGGACAATTGAAAAATGAGGTAGAAGCATGAGCAGCAGTCCTTTCGCAAGCATTGAGCAAGCCATCGAGACCCTAAAAGCTGGGCGTATGCTCATCTTAATCGATGATGAACATCGGGAAAATGAGGGTGATCTGGTCATCGCTGCGGACCATGTCACCCCCGAGGCCATTAATTTTATGGCACGTTATGGCCGAGGATTGATTTGCCTGCCAATGGCCGGCGCGTTGGTTGATAAATTGAATTTACCCATGATGGCTGCTCATAATCGCTCCCCCTACGGTACGGCCTTTACCATTTCAATTGAAGCAGCAAAAGGCGTCGCTACAGGCATCTCAGCGAGCGATCGGGCGCACACCATTCGCACCGCCATCGCAGCAGACAGTGGCCCAGAGGACATCATCTCCCCTGGGCATGTTTTTCCATTACGAGCTCGTCCCCAAGGGGTTCTTGAGCGCCCGGGGCAAACAGAGGGCAGTGTGGATTTGGCTACTTTGGCAGGTTTAACTCCGGCTGCAGTGATTTGTGAAATCATTAAAGACGATGGCAGCATGAGTCGTCGAGATGATTTGATTCAGTTTTCCAAAGAACACAACCTCCCCCTGGTGACCATAAAAGATTTAATTGAATATCGAATTCGTAAAGAAACTTTGATCCAAGAGATCGCCACCACAAGACTTCCTCTCCAGCAGTATGGTGACTTCACAATGACGGCCTTTGAAAACCAATTGGACTCACTGGAGCATTTTATCTTGGTTAAACCGCCCAAAGTGGCGAACAAAGTTCCTTTGGTACGCATTCATTCCGAATGCATCACAGGAGACGTATTTGGGTCTTGCAAATGCGATTGCGGGGCTCAGTTGCAACAATCCATGCAGCAATTGACCGAGGAAGGGGGCGTTTTAATCTATTTGCGTCAAGAAGGGCGTGGAATTGGCTTGGCCAATAAGTTAAAGGCTTATGCTTTGCAAGAGCAAGGCTATGACACGGTCGAAGCCAATCTTCAACTGGGTTTTCCAGCCGATAATCGTGATTATGCCATAGCTTATCAAATACTGAAGCATTTTGATTTAAAGGCTATTCGCTTGCTAACCAACAATCCCAAAAAAGTTGAGGCTATTGAAAAATTCGGTGTAAAGGTCATTGAACGCATTCCCTTAATGGCGCAACCCACTAAGGAAAACTTGAACTATTTAAAAACCAAAAAGCTCAAACTGGGCCATCTTTTGGCCGTTGAGTAGAAGGGGAGGGAAGGCATGAAACATATAAAAGTAGATGGTAATCAAGAACAATGTTCCTTTCCGGTGGCCATTGTAGTCAGTCGTTTTAACCAAGAGGTCACTAAAGAATTGCAACGAGGAGCTGTAGAGCGCTTAAATGAACGAGGGTTTCGACAAGAAGATATTTGCATCATTGAGGTTCCAGGTGCTGTTGAAATCCCCCTCATTGCCCAGAGATTGGCCAAAAGCAAGCAAGTTAAAGCCATTATAGCTTTAGGGGCGGTTATTCGCGGTGAAACCAGCCACTATGATTACGTCTGTGAACAGGTAAGCAATGGTTGCCAGCGTGTTTCCCTGGATTATGATATTCCCGTAGTGTTTGGGATCTTAACAACTGATAATGATGCACAGGCTTGGGACCGCTTGGGAGGAAACCATGGCCACAAAGGCAGAGATGCCGCAGACTGTGCCATTGAAATGCAACACATTTTAGAAAATCTGGAGCGCGTACTGAGCCAGTAAATTAAGTGAGCAGATTTTCAATCACAAGAAAATCTGCTTTATTTAAAGCACAAAGTCATTTCTTTGGAATGATTTTGCAAATTATATGTTATTTTTGTTCTCCTTTTGATACAATTAAATCCCGTTTATATGAATTTGTTTCTCCTCCTTTTTTTGGGTGGAAGAACATTCCAAACGGGGTCAACTATGACAAATTATATTTTCATCACCGGCGGGGTTGTTTCCTCTTTAGGAAAAGGTATTGCCTCGGCGTCTTTAGCAGCAATTCTTGAAGCTCGAGGTTTAAGCGTCACGCTAATTAAACTCGATCCATACATCAATGTTGATCCAGGAACTATGAGTCCTTTCCAACATGGAGAAGTGTTCGTCACCCATGATGGAGCTGAAACTGATCTTGATCTTGGCCATTATGAACGCTTTGTACGCACAACCATGACCAAAAGGAATAATTTTACCTCAGGTAAAATTTATGAGACGGTCATTAAAAAAGAACGTCGTGGCGATTATTTAGGAGGTACGGTCCAAGTCATTCCGCACATCACCAATGAAATTAAAAAATCCATACAGCAGGGGGCTGAAGGCTTCGATGTGGCCATGGTGGAAATTGGTGGAACCGTTGGGGATATTGAATCATTGCCCTTTCTTGAAGCCATTCGACAAATGCGGATTGAGTTGGGTGGCCAAAGGGCATTATTCATCCATTTGACCCTGGTGCCTTATATTCCCACCTCGGGAGAAACCAAAACCAAACCGACACAGCATTCCGTGAAAGAGCTACGTTCCATTGGAATTCAACCCGATATTTTAATATGCCGCTCGGAAAAACCGCTTTCTTTAAGTGATCGGGCTAAAATTGCCCTGTTTACTAATGTTGAACAGGAAGGGGTAATTTCTTTACAGGACGCGCAAAGTATTTATCAAATCCCCATGATTTTGCACGAGCAAGGACTGGATGAAATTGTTGTTAAAAAAATGGGGCTTAATATCAAAGCCGCTGATTTAAGTGAATGGCAGAAAGTAGTTGATGCGCAAGCCATTCAAACGAGAACTGTCAAAGTAGGGATGGTTGGCAAATACACTGAATTAAACGACGCTTATAAATCAATCAATGAAGCATTAGTTCATGCTGGAATCCATACACAAACCAAAGTAGAAATCGTTTACATTGATGCCGAATCAATTGAAAAAAATGGTGTGGAATTTTTATCCAGCATTGATGCCTTATTAATTCCTGGGGGGTTTGGTGAGCGAGGGATAGAAGGAAAAATTAGAGCCATTCAATACGCTCGCGAGCACAACGTTCCTTTCCTGGGTATTTGCCTTGGCATGCAAACGGCTGTCATTGAGTTTGCAAGGAATGTTGTAGGTTTGGAGCGAGCAAATTCAACTGAATTTGATAAAAACACCGCTTATCCAGTCATTGGCTTAATCAGTGAATGGATGGCGGCTGACGGCAAAATTAACGTCAGAAATGAACACTCTGATTTAGGCGGAACCATGCGCCTTGGTGCTCAATTATGTCAGTTGGACAGCAATTCTCTGGCTTACAAAATTTATAAAAAACCGCAGATCATCGAACGTCATCGCCACCGGTATGAAGTGAACAATCAATTCCTTGAGCAATTAACCCAGCATGGATTAATTATTTCAGGGCGCTCGTCCGATGGTAGTTTGGTGGAAATGATCGAGCTTAAGGATCATCCCTGGTTTGTCGCCTGTCAATTCCACCCGGAGTTTACTTCGACACCGCGGGATGGACATCCGTTATTTGAACAATTTGTGTTGGCTGCCCGCCAAGCTCATCAACAAAAGGAAACCGTATGAAGCTATGTGGATTTGAGGTAGGGATTCACTCTCCCTTGTTTCTTATTGCAGGCCCCTGTGTCATTGAAAGTGAAGTACTGGCTTTGGAAACAGCAGGCTATTTAAAAGAATTATGTGCCCAATTGCATGTGCCATTTATTTATAAGTCTTCCTTTGATAAGGCCAATCGCTCATCCTTAACCAGTTATCGTGGTCCTGGATTTGAGAAAGGCCTTATGGTTCTCGAAAAAGTCAGAAAGGATGTGGGAGTACCTGTGCTCACGGACGTGCATGAGGATACGCCATTGCTGGAGGTTGCCAGTGTGGTGGATGTCTTGCAAACCCCGGCCTTTTTATGTCGGCAGACTAACTTCATCCAGAAAGTCGCAGCAATGAATAAGCCAGTTAACATTAAAAAAGGACAATTCCTGGCACCTTGGGAAATGAAACATGTGGTGGCAAAGGCTAAGGATTGTGGCAATGAGCAGATTATGGTTTGTGAGCGTGGCGTAAGTTTTGGCTACAATAATTTGGTTTCCGACATGCGCTCTTTACAGATTATGAGAGAAACGGAATGTCCGGTGGTTTATGATGCGACCCATTCGGTGCAGTTGCCGGGTGGAAATAATGGAGTTTCTGGGGGGCAAAGAGAGTTCGTACCTGCCTTGGCCAGAGCGGCTGTGGCTGCAGGGATTTCGGGGATTTTTATGGAAACTCATCCAGACCCCGATAAGGCTTTAAGCGATGGCCCAAACAGTTGGCCTTTAGATAAAATGAAAGCTTTAATCGAAAACCTTCTTGAGATTGATCGCGTCGTTAAACAAAGCGAACTACTCTAAAAGGATTCAATATTGAAGCTAATGTTACCTAAACGCTGTTTAAAGAGAGATTTATTTCCATCTCGAAAACTTATAGGCATTGGGAATGCAAACATTAGCTTCAAAATGCGCTAATAACTGAGTTAATCTCACCTTAGGCATGGACTTGAGTATACTTGCGAAAGCTGGTATGGCTTACCGATGCTGTGCTCACAATAGAACAATAAAAATTATTTCGAAATCTAAAGTCAAGACTACCACATTCACAATTTTTCAATTATCATAGCTCTGCTTAATCCTCATCCGATTTTATCTGTGGATAACTTTATTTTCCTGCCTGCCACCAAATCCATTCATTAGCATTTTATTTGCGCTAACTCTAGATGATTCAAGAGCAAGCTGCCATTTCACAATCCTTAGTTATCCCCAAAAACTGTGTATAACTTTGTGGAAAGTGGATGCAAATCCCTGTATTTCTTATTGTCCTTTATCCTGGCAAGAAATGGACAATCTCTTAATTTTTATTCTCTTAAGATTGTTTTTGATGCATCTAACTTCTAGAGGAAGTTGCAATCGTTAGGGAATGACCTGATTTAAAAAAAACCTCATGTATGCAAACTCTTTCCGAATGGTTACTATACTGCTTTTAAAACAATTGAATCGAGATTTATTGATGAAACAGGAACATTCATTAAAGATACTTCTTGCCAGCTCCTCTCCCAGGCGCTTGCAAATATTGCAAGAGCATGGAATATTTGCTGTAGTAATGCCTGCCAACATTGAAGAAATTCAGGAAAAAGGTGAGGGCGCCAAAGCTTACGTAACGCGTTTGGCACGAGAAAAAGCTCAAGCAATTTTGCCTCAAATTTCAATTGAAAGCACTGATTTAATTTTGGCTGCAGACACTACGGTGGCTTATGAAAGTCACATTCTGGAAAAACCACAGGATGCAAAAGATGCCTACCGCATGCTGACTATGTTAAGTGGCAAGACACATGAAGTTTACACAGGATTTGCGCTTATCTTTCTACCGGAACAACGCTTGTATGTCGATTGTGTAACCACGAAAGTTACTTTCCATGAACTCAGTAAACAACAAATCCAAGATTATATTGATTCAGGAGATCCATTTGATAAGGCCGGAGGCTATGGCATTCAGAAGGTTCGGGATAGCTTTGTGAAAGAAATAGCAGGTTCTTATTACAATGTGATGGGTCTACCCATTGAAGAAATTTTAAAAAAAATTTCTTTTGAGTGTGCAGAGGAGCTTTAAGTTTGGTTCAAAAGAAGCGGTTTTGACTTAATTTAGATAATAATAATTTTGTTAAATCCCAATTGCAGTTATGAAGCGATATTTCGTCCGAAATTGTGACATTCAATTGTGTTGAATTCATCGCCAGGGCTAGTTTAAAGTCTGATTCCCATTACATTACCGTACTGAAAACTTGCAAAACAGGTGATGCAGAAGAGCAAACCTGCAGAGTTCTATGATTCTAAAGATTTGGAAATAACAGGAAGTATTAAGTATTTGCGGTGAATATCTATAACGAATGGAATGTTTGATGTTTGACTGCGGAGAGGCAGGGATTCGAACCCTGGGAAGGTCGCCCTTCAACGGTTTTCAAGACCGCCGCTTTCAACCGCTCAGCCACCTCTCCGATAGGGCAGAAATATATATCAAGCCTGCGTCCTTTGCAAATAATTTTTGAAGATAAAACACTATCTTTTTAAAAAATACTCACTTTTAAACTAAATCTGGTTAATTAGTGCCTTATTTCAATGGATGCTGTAAAAGATGTTAAATTGATTGTTTGTTTATACTTCGCAAAGAGCGTAAGGATGAGTATAATGTGCATTTTTTGATTTAGGTATATTGTAAAATTGTCCAAATTTCAAAATGATAACTCATGGCTGTTGCTTACCGTGCTGAAGCAAACGTCCAATTTTCATAGTCGTCCTGCGATGTTAAAGGTGTAAATATGAAACGAATTCAAGCGCTGCTCCTTATCGGTTTTTTATTTTCCTTAACCGCTTGCTCAAAATGGTGGGCAAAAGATGACGATGATTACAATCCCTTTCAGGGCATGACTGCCAAACAATTGCTGACTGAGGCAGAAAAGCAAATTTCGAAAGAGCAATACGATTCAGCAGCTAAACGTTTGGAAGCTATGGAGTCGATGTATCCTTTTAGCGATTATGCTGAAAAGGCTCAAATGGATCTGATCTATGCCTATTATAAAAAGGATGATTTCGCTTCAGCGGCAGCTACTGCAGAGCGATTTATTCATCTCTACCCCAGGTCTCCCCACGTGGATTATGCCTATTACATGAAAGGCTTAGCGAATTTTCAGCAACCTCGGGGCACATTTGCTAATAAGTTGCCTTTGGATGAATCCTGGCGTGATCCTGGAACGCAGGCGCAAGCTTACTCTGATTTCGCAACACTGGTGCAACGATTCCCTGAGAGCCGTTACCGGGCTAACGCATTGCAGAGAATGATTTACTTAAGAAATATGTTTGCAAATCATGAGCTAAATGTTTCAAAATTTTATTACGAACGTAAAATGTATGTAGCGGCGATAGAACGAGCTAATTTTCTCGTAAGCAACTATCCGCAAGCGCCAAGTGCCGAAGAAGCACTGCGCGTCATGTATTTTGCAAACAAAAATCTTGGGTTGAATAAAGCTGCAAATGATGCTTTGGCTGTTTACCAGGCTACTTATCATAAGCAGCCCCGTGAGCTTGTGTTATAGAATACTGTTTTCCTGTTTCAGAAGAGGTTGTTAACTCACAACCTCTTCTTCCTCGATTCCCGTTTCGACTTTGGTTTGTGCCAAACCCGCCTGTAATTCATTGATAAGAGCTCTTAATTCCCCGCTTAATAAAGTCAAGGCTGCATCTTGCTGTTGGTATTCCTCTTCCAACTGCCGAATGTCATTGAATTCATCAATTAGATATTCCAGGGATTTGATGCGTTTGAAGGTTAAATCTTGCGTTAAAGTAAATTGAATGCGCTCATTCCAGATTAAGGAAATTTCAGCGGCTGCCAATCCTTGAGACAGCAAGGTCACAATTTCTTCCGCCGGCAATTCATAGCCTTTGCAATTAACCCGTTTCTTTTCATCGTCCAATGAAATGAGCAGGCAATCAGAAGCCAATTGAAAATTGGATGGGAGCAAACCCGGATCATTTATCCATTGAGCAAAGCGCATCGCTAAATTGTCTTGCTGTACCCATGGTTCAATCTGAATTCCCGGGATTGTCTTTCGCAAGAAGGAAGTTAATTGCGAGGCTTGATTATTGCTGGAGGCATTGACAATTAAACGGTTGTTGACGCTGTCTAGCAAAGCAAATAATTTTTTCTGGATGCAAAAGGATTTAGGTAATAATTCAAACTCCAAATCTTCAGCAAGCTGAGCACGCTCCGAACGTTTTATTTTTCGTTGTTGTTGAGTTTCTAATTGCTGTATTTTTTCAGTCAGTAGACGAGTGATTACGCTGCGGGGCAAAATGCGCTCTTCCTTTCCCAGACAGAGCAAAGAAGCACCAGCAACTTCCTGTACCAGCTCATCGGCAAAGGCGGGTAACCAGCCATAAATGAAACGCGCGTGAGGGGGGCAGGCTTTTAAAATGTCATGAGATAAGGCTTCACTTAAATCAAGTTCTTCTTTGAATTCATAATGATAAATTAAAGCATTGTTAAACCACATACTGCATCCTCTATGAGAAAAAAGAGGATGCTAGCATGTTTCTTTTTATGGGGCGATTGTAAATTCAATTTCACAATCTTCCAGGGAGGTCTATCTGTGATGGAATTTCTACAGGGAGAAGGATGGGGTCTTTTCGTTTTCATCCCTTTCATCAGAAGATAGCTTAAGCTCGGCTTTATCCATTCCACCGGTAAGTATCATCCTCTGGCCTTCTTTTCTTTTTAATTCAATGATGGGATTGAGTATTTTCAATTCCTTTACGCAAAGATGCCGTTCAACTTTCAAGGCCCCTATCTGTACTTTCAATTCGCTAATTTGTTTCTTGTGGCCTGCAATTTTGTTTTCTTTTGAACGACAAAATGAGCTGAAGCTAGCTTCATAGGAAATGTATAGGGAGTTTTGTATAAGCACTCCTTCAACACCCCGATCCCTTTCCCTGAGCATTTCCAGGCGGCTTTGCTCCAAGACTTCCGTTTCCTTTCTTTCCACCTCGATCTGCTGTTCCATATCTGCAATTTGGGAGCTTAACTGTTTAATGGTTTTTTTCCGCTCATCGATTGCGGCTTCAATGCGTTCAAAATGAGGAATATAGGATCGGTTCAAATTTTCCAGTTCACCCAGAGGTTTTGCCTCCAGGTGAGCTTTAAGCTGACTTGGACTATAAGCAGTAAAAAAAGGCATAATATCATCACTTTGATTAAGGATTGGTGATAATATTGCCTTTCTTGTGAAAAATAAACCTTTTTTGTAAAGTAAATTACCAGCTTTACCAATAAATATTGAGAGCAACAACGTAGGAAATAAAATCGGTTGTTTCACGCCCTGCTACCGTAAACCAAGGGCCAGCGATGATGCCAACGTTACCCGAAAAATTGTATTCAATGGCTGGGGCTAAGGTGATTTCTTCTATATCTCCATGACCGATACCCACGGGATTTCCTTGCGCATCAGTACCAACAAAGCCCCTGAATTTGGTTGCTGCCCGGGTGGCATAATAAGCTTCCATCACGGCAACCCAGTTTTGGTTAAGGCTAAATTCCGCTGCCAGATCTGCTGTGAACAGAGAGCCTGGATCGATGGAGCCTCGAGTTTGTGAGGTTCCGCCAAAACTGCTAAAACCGCGCAAGCTGACGCGGCTTGCTTCGAGGTAGTTTAAACTCAATCGGGTGCGAAGGTAATGATCATAGAAAGTTAGCAAATGTTGAGAATTAAAGGCAATACCAGATTGATAACTCCCAAGTCCGGTAGCATCGGCGCCATTATTCAGCGGGTTTAAATCTTTAAATTTTCCGGTGGGGACCACTTCTTGAAACGTGACGCGTAAATCAGGAATCCATTTGGATTTCCTTTGCTCCAGAAGCTGATAGCCAAGAGCTACGGAGGTGTCGCCAAGTCCTCGGGCAGAATGCCCCAGATTGCGATTGTAGACATAAGGAACACCATATTGAACATCCAAACGATCCGTAAGGCCATGGCTGAAAATGGGGTTGCCCACAATGCTTTCACTGCGGGGAGTATGGATGAAATTCCAGTTTTTACCAAAAACTCCGTTTACCTGAGTATCAAAGCCATAAATTTCAAGGTTGCTGTGACCGCGAGGAATGGTATGTCCCGCTGGTGCCAGAAGAGGTCCGGTAAACCATGGCCCTGCCCAACCAGGTTGTGCGGTAGTTAGCGACAGAGCCATTAGGGCGGTTGGAAGGAAATTCCGGGCTATTCTAGACATACAATCACCTTGCAGCATTTCAATACAATAGTGTAGATTAGCCGACTTTTAATGATTGGGAAATATATGAGACCAGCTATTTATTTGCAAAAAATGAAAGAAGGTGCCATTAGGCGCGGACATCCCTGGATTTTCCCAAAAGCCATTAGCAAAATCAAAGCGAAGCCCACTACTGGCGAGTTGGTTGATATCTTTAGTTCAGAAGGGGAATTGTTGGGAGTAGGGGCCTACAATCATCATTCCTTGTATCGGGTTCGCGTTTTGGCACAATCCTGGGAAAACCTGGATTGCACCTCTATTGAGACCTTGGTGCAACATCGTTTGCATCAAGCCTTTCAGGTCCGGGAAAGCCTTAATCTTCCAAATCCCCAAACGAATGCCTACAGGCTATTTAATAGCGAGGCCGATGGTTTGTCGGGACTAACCATTGATCGCTTTAATGATATTACTGTTGTTTCGAGTACCGCGTTTTGGGTAGAGGCAAATAAAAACATCATTAGCAATTGCCTCAGTAAAACAATTCAGGGCGAGCTGCTTTGGTTTTCGCAAGAAAAGCCACTTTCACAAGATGGTTGGCAGGAGTTTGTCGAACAGAAATCGGGTGCGAAAACCCAGGTAATGGAAGCCGGAATCGTCTACGAGATCGATTTTTCGAATGCCCAAAAGACCGGGCTTTTTCTCGATCAGAGGCAAAATCACCAACGCATGGCGGAACTGTCCAGGAACAGGAGGGTGCTTGATCTGTATTGTTATACGGGCGGATTTGCCTTGCATGCAGCAAAAGCCTCTGCCAGCAAAGTGACTGCCGTTGACAGCTCAGCGCAAGCAATAGTGCAAGCAAAACAAAATGCACAATTAAATGGACTTGAACACATCGAATTCATCGAAGCTGATGCCCGTGAATTTCTCAGCAAAGCAGGAGACTATGATGTTGTTATTCTGGATCCCCCCAAATTAGTTCCTTCGCAGCAACATTTGCAACGTGCAAAAAATTACTATCGTTTCTTGCATCGTGAACTGTTTAAATCCATGCGTCCAGGAAGCTTGTTGATGACATGCAATTGCTCATCGGCTTTGTCAACCGCGGAATTTGGTTCTTTGGTGACTAGCCAAGCAATGGCTGTGGGAAAACAGGCTAGAGTCCTTGGAATATATGGACCGGCAAACTGTCATCCAACCTTGCCGGTTTTTCCAGAGGGAAATTATCTCACAGCGGTATTGTTGGCGGTGGTTTAAACTTATCCTGTATGGCGGCCTTCAAGACAGGCTAGCACTGAGTAAAAGCTTACACCACTGGCTTGTAGAAGTACCAGGAAGTGAAATAAAAGGTCGGCTGCTTCATTGATTAATTGTGCAGCATCGCCAAGCGTTGCTGCAATTGCAGTTTCAACCGCTTCTTCACCCAGTTTTTGTGCGCAACGGGGGACACCAGAGGCAATCAGTTGAGCGCAGTAACTTTCGATATTACCGCCTTGGCTTTTCGTTTGAATAACCGCCATCAAAGTGGATAGAAATTGCAATTGAAAGGATGAGGGCTCGTGAAAACAACTGGTTAAACCCAAGTGGCAAGCAGGGCCCTCGGGTCTCACTTGTACCAGTAAACTGTCCCCATCACAATCCATGGTGATGGTTTGGATGCACATTGTATTTCCTGATGTTTCTCCTTTTTGCCATAGACGTTGCTTACTGCGGCTATAAAAGGTCAACTGTTTGGTTTCAAGGCTTCTGTCCAGAGCCTCCTGATTCATATAGCCAAGCATGAGAACACGGCCATTGCTTGCATCTTGAATGATGGCAGGAATAAGGCCATCCATTTTTTGCCAGTCTAACTGATTTAAATTTAGAGAATTCATAATCTTACCTCAATATGATGCGCTGCCAGCGCTTGTTTCACTTGCCTTATGCTAAAAATACCCTCATGAAAGACCGTCGCAGCCAAAGCACCATCTACTCTGGCTTGTGAAAACACCTGGACGAAATCCTCTAACTGTCCAGCTCCACCGGAGGCAATCAGTGGGACATGGGTAATCTCACGAATGCGATGCAGTTGCTCAAGGTCGTAGCCATGGCCAACACCATCTGTTTGCATGCAATTAAGGACTATTTCACCAGCGCCCCGGTCTTGGGCCTCATTGATCCAATCCACTGTCTTGCGCATTGAATTTCTTGTTTTGCTTTCATCGCCTGTGTATTGATAAACGTAGAAATCATCATCCAGCCATTGACTGTCGACCCCAATTACAATGCACTGCTTGCCAAAGGCGCGACTGAGCTCATTAATGAGTTGCGGGTTTTCCAGTGCGGGGCTATTGATAGACAGCTTGTCAGCCCCAGCATGCAAAACAGCTTTGGCTTTTTCTAGAGTGCGTATTCCTCCCGCAACGGTAAATGGAATATTTATCCTTTCAGCAACGGATGAAACCCAGCCTGGACAAACTGTCCGTCCATCACTGCTGGCAGTGATGTCATAGAATACCAGTTCATCTGCGCCTTGCCTGGAGTAAGCGGTTGCTAAAGAAAGAATGTCGCCCATCACTCGATGTTCACGAAAACGGATGCCTTTCACGACTTGATTGTTTTTAACATCGAGGCAGGGAATAATGCGTTTAGCCAACATGGCAGTCCTCCAGATAAATTGTCAAATCGAAGTCTGTTTCATAGAGCATGCGCCCAAGTATGGCGGCCGAAAGACCAATGGTTTTTAATTGTTTTAAATCCTTTTCATGACGGATGCCACCAGAAGCTTGCCAACGGATTTGTGGGAAAAAACGGGTGGCTTGCTGATAAAGCTGAAAATTAGGACCACTCATCATGCCATCGCAAGCAATGTCGGTGCATAATACCTCTCTGATGCCAAGATCCTGATAATAATTGACAACCTCCCAGAGATCGTAAGGAGTTGTTGTTTGCCAACCGTGGATGGCGGGTCTTGGGATGCCTGCATCAATATTCACATCCAGGGCCAAAACAATGCGCTGCGGATCTAAACTCTGGATGAGTTTTGAAACGAACAACCGATCATTTATGGCAATACTTCCAAGCACCAGTTTGTCAATGCCCGCCTTTAGGCAATTTTGGGCCGTTTCAAGAGTTCTGATCCCCCCGCCAACTTGCAACATTACTCCTGGTTGCTTAAGACTTTGAATCAACTCTAATTGCTGAATTTCTCCTGATTGTGCACCATCCAAATCGACAAGATGTAAGCGGCAAGCGCCTTGTTTAGCATAATGCCTCGCGAGTGTTTGAGGAGAAGATGGATAAATGGAAACTTCGGTAAACTGTCCTTGTTGTAAACGCACGCATTGACCCTTGCGTAAATCAATGGCAGGAATTATTAGCATGTTTCCCCCAACTTTAGGAAATTTCGCAATAATTGAAGCCCTGGCTCGGCTGATTTCTCAGGATGAAATTGCATGCCGAAGATATTTCGATGTTGGACAATGGCAGCAAACGGTTCACTGTACTGACATGTGGCCAAAGCGAAATCATCCTTCATCAGGGCATAACTGTGGACAAAGTAGAAATAGTCTTTGTCGCTAATTCCTTGGCCCAAGGGACTGTCTTGAGTCCAAACCAGACGGTTCCAACCCATATGTGGTACGGGGTAGTGCTTAGAGGCGGGTAATGGTTTGATTTCTCCAGGGATAAGCCCCAAGCAAGAAACATCCCCTTCTTCGCTGTGTTCAAACAACAGCTGCATGCCCAGGCAAATTCCCAATATGGGCTTTGTGCAATGTAATAGTGCATCGATTAGACCTGAGCGCTGCAAGGCCTTCATGGCCACACCGGCAGCGCCTACTCCTGGAAGAATAATATGACTGGCTTTTTGAATGTCCTGGCGGCAGTGGGTCAAAAGGCAATCGTCGCCTAATTGTCTAATGGCATTGGTTAAAGATTTTAAATTATTCCCAGCAATGTCAATTACAGCAATCATAGTACTCCCTTGGTGGAAGGTAAGTCGGTGCCGGTTTGCGAACAGGCTTGGCGCAAAACGCGGCCTAAAGCTTTAAAACAGGCTTCAATCATGTGATGGTGATTTTCTCCTTTTACCTGCACATGAATGGTTGCTCCGAGGGCATTGGCAAAAGAATGGAAAAAGTGAGGGATCATTTCAGTGGCTAATCCACCCACAAATTCACGACTGAATTGCCCGTCAAACTTACAATAACTGCGGCCGCTTAGATCAATGATTATTGACGCTTGGGATTCATCCATGGGTAAAGTAAAACCATAGCGGGCTATTCCTTTTTTATCGTTGAGTGCTTGTTTTAAGGCTTCGCCAAGGGCTAAGGCACTGTCTTCAATCAGATGATGATCATCGACTTCCACATCACCCTGTGCCTTTATCTCCAAACAAAAACCACCATGTTTGGCTACTTGTTCAAGCATGTGGTTAAAAAATCCAATCGGTGTCTCAATGGTACTGTCATGCTCATCATCTAAAGTCAATGTGAGCTCCAAGGCCGTTTCCTTGGTTCGCCGGATAACCTTGGCAGAGCGGGGCCTCTTTAAGAGCGAGGAGGTGATGTTTTTCCAGCCATGAGTGGGGTTAATCGGGAAAAAGCCCACGCCAAGATTATCTGCCAGTTGCCTATCACTCTCACGATCACCAATTACCCACGACTGATTGCAATTAAATTGGTTGTCGCGAATGTAATTCAGGAGCAGACCAATCTTGGGCTTTCGACAACTGCAGCCATCCATTTCTTTGTGTGGACATATGAAAATGTGGTCAAAATGAACTCCCTGTGAATTGAATAAATTCAATATAAACTTTTGGCAGAGCTCAAAATCAGCTTGAGGGAAACTCTCACTCCCCAATCCATCCTGATTACTAACCATGATCAACTGAAAACCAGCCTTTTGCAGGCTGAGTAAAGAAGGGATAACATCCTTACATAAGCGAATTTTCTCAAGTCTATCCACCTGAAAATCCTGCGGCTCTTCAACCAAAGTGCCATCTCGGTCAATAAATAGTACTTTTTTCATTGCATTTCCCTAGGTTTAAATGCGGATAGCAACATGAGCAATTCCTGGTTATGTTGTTCATCGCCCACCGTAATTCTTAACGTGTTTTCTAGAGGTGGATTGGTAAAATAGCGAACAGCAATACCAGCTCTCGCAAAAGTATTCATCAGAGCTTCTGCATAAGGACTTCTAATTAAAATGAAATTCGCATGGCTTGGGTAAACTGTGGTTATCCAGGCACAGCTTTGCAATTGCTCATACAACTTGTTTTTTTCGGCAAGAATTCGCTGCAAGCGTTGTGAAAACCAGCTCATATCCCTTAAAGCATTTTGAGCTAAAGCCATCACTGCTGAGGAAATGCTGTAAGGAGCCATACAATTGTGCAGGGCCTTAATGACTTGCTTTTGTGCGCAAATCGCTCCCAGTCGCAAACCGGCCAATCCATAGGCTTTTGACAATGTTCGAAGCACAATCAAATTGTCATAGGAAGGCAAAAGAGTGGTAGCGCTGGCTGATTCAGAGAACTCAATGTAGGCTTCATCCACCACAACAATAGCTTTATCCCTAAACTGTTCGCACAATCCGGCAATGGCGCCTAACTCAAGTAAATTTCCTGTGGGGTTATTCGGTCTGCATAACATCAGTAATTTACAATTTGGCTCCCAGACGCTTAACAACTGGTTAAAATCCATGTTGAAGTAATTGTTGCTGTCTAAGGGGCAATTGAGAACTTTGGCATGCTGTAGCCGTGCGTAAAAAGAATACATTGGGAAAGTAGGGGGGCATTGCAGAATGCTGTCCATACCTGCACGGAGAAACACACGCATGAGAAGGTCAATGCCATCGTCGCTGCCACGAGTAAGCAATAACTCATCAGAGTTCACTTTAAAGCACTCAGAAATACGCTGTTGCAAATCACGAAGTGCCTTTGCCTTCGGATAATAATTTAAGGGAACGGATTCCAGGGCAATGGAACACCATGGGAGTTCATTGGCATGCAAGCGGCACCGGCTGTCATCGCCGCTTGGGATATAAGGTTCTATCGTACTTAACTCTGGTCGAATGAGATCTAAAACCGACATGGCGTGCTCCTAAATGATTTCCATGACTTCCTTTTGAAGTTCAGATTGCAAAAAATCCATGCGCAATTTCACCGCTTGTGCATGGGCGTCCAAACCTTCGATATGGGCTAAAGTTTGTGCGGCTTCGCCAACTTGAGTTATTCCTTCTGCGGTAATTTGTTGCACGGTGATGCTCTTTAGGAAATCAAGAATGCCAAGGCCACTGTGATTACGGGCATAGCCATTCGTTGGCAAGACGTGGTTGCTTCCAGTGACGTAATCACCAAGCGTTTCAGCAGCCCATTCTCCTATAAATACGGTGCCTGCCGCTGTGATGTCTTCAAGATAAGACAGAGCTTCCTTGCAGTTTAAAATTAAATGCTCAGGTGCATAATCATTCACGATATTGATTTGCCTGGTTTTATCCCTGCATACAATAATGCTGCTCTGCTCTAAGGATGCCTGAATGATTTCCCTGCGCGATAACCCCGCCATCTGTTTGATTAAAGCTTGCTGGACGCAATTGGCAAAGAGTTCAGATGAACTGATTAGGATGACTTGCGAATCCATTCCATGCTCGGCTTGAGCCAATAAATCGGCCGCTACAAATTCGGGATTGGCCTCATCATCCGCTAAAATCATGACTTCGGAAGGACCGGCAGGCATGTCAATTGCGGCTCCCAATGGATCAGCCGCCACTTGATTTTTGGCTTCAGTAACAAAACTATTTCCAGGGCCAAAAATTTTATCCACCTTCACCAGGGACTCAGTTCCATAAGCCATGGCGGCGATGGCCTGAGCGCCACCGATTTGATAAATCTCTTCAATGCCACACAGCCTGGCTGCAACCAGAAGGTGAGGATCGATTGTCCCATCTGAGCTGGGTGGAGTGCATAAAATTTTAATGGGGCAGCCTGCAATTTTGGCAGGTATTGCTTGCATCAATAAGGAGGAAACCAGGGGAGTCTTATTTCCTCCAGGAACATATAAACCCACCTTGTTTATAGGTCTGTACAACTTTTCAAGCGTTATTCCTGTTCTTGTGGAAATTGGCCTTGTTTGCGGTAGCATGGCTTGATGGTAATTACTGATGGTTTCAATGGCTGTCATTAACGCTTTCGTTGCCTTTAAACTAATTTTTGCTTTAGCAATGGTTTGAAAAGGCACTCGTAATTGTTCAAGATTGATGTCATCAAACTGCCTCGTAAAAGCAACAAGGGCAGCATCACCTTGGCATTTTACGGTTTCAATAATCATTGAAACTTGCTGTTTAAAATTAAAATTGTTGATGGGCCTCGCAAGTTTTGCCGCTTTTTCAGTTTTTGTCAGTTGATCCCAATTGTTTATGGTTAACATTGCATTTACCCCAACATTTTTTCAATGGGCAATACCAAAATGGAGCTTGCCCCTAGTGATTGTATGGCTTCGAGTGTATTCCAAAAAATTCTCTCGCTTGAAACCACATGAACAGCTACTTTCTCAGGTTGAGCCGGCAAAGGCATGACCGTTGGTGCCTCAGCTCCTGGAAGGCATTGACAGATGCTTTCGAGCGCTTGCTTTGGAGCGTGGAACAAAATATATTTACGTTCCAAGGCTTGTTGCACAGCTTGTATTCGGCGCTTAAGCATGGTGAATAAATCTGAAAATTCTTCGGCAGCGCTCATGGATTGGATGAACATCGCTTCGCTTTCTAAAAGGGTATCCACCTCTATGAGTTTATTGTCTTCCAAAGTTTGGCCACTGGAGACCAAATCGCAAATCGCTTCAGCCATGCCCATGCGGGGTGCCACTTCCACAGAGCCTGAGAGGACTAAAATCTCGGCACGAATTTTATGTTGCCCCAGGTAGTTCTCAAGGAGACGCGGATAACTGGTTGCAATGCGAGTCCCTTCTAAACTGCCAAGACCTCGATAATCAAAATTTTGCGGCACAGCAATGGATAATCGGCAACGGCAAGTACTTAATGGCAGAAGCGTTTTGTAGCTTTGGTTTTTTAAGGCTAAGGCCGCTTCCAATAAGACGTTTTCGCCGACAATACCCGCATCACAAAGGCCATCAAAAATCAAAGTGGGAATGTCATCATCACGGACAAAAAGAAGATCAATAGGAAAATTGTCAACCTGCGTTAGAAGGGCGTTATCTCTCACCCGAAATTTTAGACCGCATCGCTCCAGTAAAGTAAGGGATTCTTGTGCCAGGCGGCCTTTTTTTTGTAAAGCTATACGTAAACGCTTTTTCACGACTGCTCCAAACGTTCTGCAATTAATCGATAGCCGCCACTGCCAAAAGTTAAGGAGCGAGCGACGCGGGTTATGGTGGTAACACTGACTCCTGTATGGTCGTGTATGGTCCTGTAAGGAGTATTCTTGCGCAGTAAAGGCACCACCTGCCAGCGGTCGGCCATCGCTTCAATTTCTGCGGGAGTACAAAGATCTGTAAAAAATGCTAAAGCTTCTTCTTCATTGTTTAATAAGCTAATGGCATGCATCAGTTGATGAATTGAGTCTTGTTTTGCAGTATGTGATTTCATAATAGTGTATTAACGCATTAAAACATTATCGCATTTTATCTTTGTAGTTTTGTACTTGTCAAATAAATTTGACAGCCGCTACGCTTTGGGTTGAGATGATGTTTTTGCGAGAGGGGAAGAAAGGATGTTATTAGAAAGAAATAAATCTTGTCTTGTACTTGTTGATGTCCAGGAAAAATTAGCTCCGCTGGTGAAGAACGCACAATATCTAATGGAACGTTGTGAATGGTTGTTGCGTTTGGCTGCTGATCTTAATGTACCTGTATTGCTGAGCGAACAATATCCGAAAGGATTGGGATCAACCCTTGAGCCGTTAAAAAACCTTATTGAGGGAGGCCCCATTGAAAAAGTACATTTCTCTTGCCTGCGAGAACCGTTCTTCGCGAAAAAATTAAAAGCTTTGTCGCGAACTCAGATTGTTTTAATTGGCATCGAAACGCATGTGTGTGTGCTCCAGACTGCAATGGATTTAAAAGACGAGGGTTATGAAGTGTTTGTGGTGGTTGATGCAGTCAGCAGCCGTTCGGAGCTTGATATAAAGTATGGATTAAAGCGGATGAAGCAAGCAGGAATTCAATTGCTTAGCTCAGAAATGGTCTTTTTTGAATGGGTTGAACAAGCAGGAACTGCAGAATTTAAGTCCTTAAGTAAGGCTTATTTGAAATAAAGGAGTAGGGATGAATTTAGATAATCAAATCGCCGTCATTACCGGCGGTGCCTCAGGAATGGGAAGAGCCTGCGCTCAATTTCTCAACTCACGGGGTGTTAAAGTGGTGGTTTGGGATAAACAAATCAATGCAGTGGATGAAGCCAATTTGACTATTGCTTGCGATGTCAGCTCTGAACAAGAAGTTGACGAGGCGATCGATAAAACCCTAAATGAAGTGGGTGTGCCTAGAATTTGCATCAACTGTGCAGGCATTGCTCCGGCAAAAAGAATGGTAGGAAAAGAAGGCGCTATGCCGTTAGCAGCGTTCAAGCAAGTGATTGATATTAATCTTGTCGGCACTTTTAATGTAATGCGGGTTGTGGCTGCAGCAATGAGCAAAGCAGATTTGATTGATGGGCGGGAAGAGAGAGGGGTGATCATCAATACCGCCTCCATTGCTGCCTTTGAGGGGCAAATTGGACAAATGGCTTATAGTGCATCGAAAGGGGGTGTTGTGGCTATGACCTTACCTGCTGCTCGAGAATTAGCTCAGTTCGCAATTCGTGTAAACTGCATTGCACCGGGACTTATCGCAACGCCACTGTTATTAAACATGCCATCAGATGTTCAGGAGGCTCTGGCTGCAACAGTAACTTTTCCAAAACGTCTTGGCAAGCCTGAAGAATTTGCTGCTTTGGCGGGCCATATCATTGAAAACCCAATGATCAATGGAGAAGTGATTCGATTGGATGGGGCTTTAAGGATGCAGGCACGGTAAACAGTCGGGTGGATTTATCCACCCAATTATTTAAAAGTCCCTAAAGGCATTATTAGGTATTTCGCTGTGTTCATCATCCTCTTCACGCAAAAACTGTTCAACAGCTTCCTTAGGGAAGGATTCAAACAAATCTGAAAATTTTGTGAGTAACGTTGACAATGCCTGATCCACTGACTTTCCAGGCGCGAGGGTTAATGCGAGTTCATCAAAATTGCCCTTTTTATCAAAATCCATTGATTCACTCGTTTTGAAAAAGTCTTGCATGAAGGTATTGCTAGCAAAATTCAATGTTCCCTCCAGGGATTCACCAATCCTCGAAAAATCTTGCAGGAAGGGATTTTTTTTCTCAAGTTTGCGAATTTCTTCTAATAAAACCTTTTGTTCGTTGGCAAGCCGTCTTTGCTGTTTGCTAGGCTTACCGTTGCACACCTGGGTTTTTATCTCCTGTTGCAATTGGAGCAACTCCGTTTTCTTCTGGATTAACTGTAGATGATTCTTGGAATTGGTAAGAACTTGTTCCTTAATGGTTTTAAAATCAAGGGTAGAGATATCAAATTTTGATAAAAATTTATCCAAATTATCCAAATGATTTCTAACATATACCTTGGCCTGTCTTAGTTGCTTTTTCGGGGTCAATGAAAGCAATTCTGCAGCACTGTCTTTGATTTCTCGGTTTATGGCAGTAATTTCTTCATCCTTGCGCAATTTTTCTATGAATGAATTCAAGTGTCTTTCTTCAAAACGATTCATTTTTTTCAACAAGAGCCTTGTTGAGGAATCCTGTTCAAGGCTGGTTAATTCCTTCATTTGTAATTCAAACTGTTCCAACTCTGCTTCGATGGTCTTTATTTCAGAGAAAGACAGCTCGTTTTGCGCTAAATAGATTGTTAACTGGGTAATTATTTGCCTCAAAAAAGACACTGAATTCAGGGTTTTTTCACGATGGCGGTACAATGTATTGCAAAGGGGATGAGCTGTTGCGCTTAAAATAGAATAAGCAATGGGTAAACCTTTCTCATCGCTAAGCAGAAGAGAAGCATCATGTTTGATAAGCACCGCAAGGCATTCACCCATTGGAAACTCTGGGGCATCCTCATAAAAACAGGCATGGACGGCAGATGGATAGTTTTTCTTGCGAATGTTGACAGGTTGATTATTAACATCAACATTAGCGTAAGTTAATACGAAATCCAGTAGCTCTGAATTTCTGGTTTGCAAAGCCACCAGTAAATATTTTTCATGGTTTAGCAAGTAATGAAAAGAAGTAAGAGATTTAGCCAGCTCGAATTTTTTCTGAAATAACAAGCCTGGCAGTAATTTTGTGCCAAACTGCTGCAGTTTGTTTCTTAAACTCTGTAATTGTTTTAACTCTGTAAAGTTGACTGATTTTTCAAAAAATAAATCCAGTTCATAGGTTTTAGCAAGTAAAGCTTCGACTTCTGTAGCTTGAAATTCTTCTTTAGCCTGCAAGAGAGATTCAAATCTGCTTTCTAAGGCTTTAAATTGTTCAGCAAATCTCACGCGCCTGGATGTCTTTGGCTTAAACATTGTGGGTGCTGTATGCAGATGTGCAAGAATTCCTGCTACTTCATGTTTGTTGACTCCCAGATCATCTTTTATTTCAACCTCATCCAAAGAAATAGGATCGGCTTCATGTGCCAGCTCAGACTTACTGCCTGCCATCACTTCTTCGGTTTCAAACTTATCCAATGATGCAAAGTCAGACCCTGGATCGGCTATATCCACAATCGAGCTTTCACAGCCTTCAGCCGTTGTCCCTGTTGTCTTCTCCTGATGCTCTTTCCTTATCGATCCTTTAATATAGGCAGCGGTTTTTTCATGCGAGGAAAGTGCTTTTGCATAAGCTTTGTGCTTGACTAAAGGAATTAACTCACGGAGTGTTTGACAGGCAGTGACTAAGGTTTCTAGAATTTTTTCGGGCTTAGCCTCAGAATCAAACAATTTCCATAATTGCTCCTCAGTGAGACGATGACGTTCTTCCAATGCTTTAATTGTTTGCATTTGCTGCTGTCGGAGCTGACCTATTACCGGTTTTGTATGCCGCAGTGCTTGTTGAATGAGGTGATGCTCAATGTGTTTGCTGTTCACCGTCTTGTAGCAATCAGGAGTTTTTACTTCAAATACTGCCTGTTTCGTTAATTGATCAAACGCATTGAAATAAACATGTAAGCGATAGCGCTCCTCATTTTTTCCGATAAATTCAGCGGTATAATGATATTGGCTTAAATTTGGGTTAGCTCGATATTCTTCTTCATAGACACTGATGTGATGATTGTCTAGCAGGTACTCCTGTTCTTTATCTTTTAAAATGACTGGCTGGGTCACTGGCAATTCAAGGCGAAAATAATTATCGCCGGCTAGATTGTTAGAGTGTATTGATTTGAGTGTTTGAGAAAATGCAGTATCTAGCCCATATATTTTGAGAAAATTATATAAAGTATTTCGAGCCATATTTTATCCAAGTGAAAAATTTGCTCAGATTATACTCAAGAAATACTCAGTGTAAATAATATGATTTTTTTGATCGTTCCTTAGGCTTTTTGAAAACTATTAGGCTCTTTCGAAGTGCTTACACTACCACTGGCGCTGTAAGTGACGGCCGCCTCGGATTGATCCTTGCCTGTTAATGCATTGATGATGTCCTGGCGTGTGCTGATGTTATTGACTATTACTTGCCCATTAACTGCATTTAACTCACGACAAATTAGAATTTTTTCTAAAAGGGTTTGATTTAAGGAGCTAATTTGCTGCCTCTCCTCAGGGCTACAACGCTTCAGAAATTCATCCAGAGCAAGCTTGGGATCGGCAAGGTTCAAATCAAGCCCTAACAATTTAATTCTTTTCTTACTGGCGCTTTCCAGCGATTCTGAAACTTGCTCTTTTTGATTGGCTAAAGTTTCAAGGCTTTCAAACTGTCGATTTGAAAGGGCCTGTTTTTCTAGATTAAGCAAATCAATTAATTGTTGGAGAAGAGCAATTTCAGTTTCAAGAGTTTCAATCAAATGAAGCGATTCTATTGCAGCCATAAAAATCCTTTGTGTTTATGTCAGCCCATATAGGCCATTTCAATATTCAACAAACATTCTCTCAGCAATATTTCTACTTAGAATGGCGTAGCGTCCACTGGCAATTTCCTCTTTAAAAAATTCCACCTTTCCTTTGTCCACAACGGGAGCATTTAAAATGGATTCTTTTAGTTGAGTTAATTGCTTGGATAAAGTGCTGAGATTCACTAAGTTAGAGTCTTCAAGATGAGAGTCCTTCTCAGCAGCCTCTCGACGTGCAAGCCGATTTTCTGAGTGTGAAATATTGAATGTCTTGGAATCATTAATCGGATTAACCATAACAGTGCTCTCAATTGCGCTCATGATTATTATCGGCTCCCTGACGTGCTTCTTTAGTTGATTTTCAAGCTATATCATAGTTTCAATATTTAGTCATCCACTTTTAAATCCTATTAAAGGGTTACTCTAACTTGCTGTTTGCCACTCACGGTGGCTTCGATGATCTTTTTAGATGACAAATTTTTAACCTGGATGACATCGCCTTCGCTGCCATCATTTAAAGCAATCCCAGACATACTGACATGGATTACCTCATTTACAGCCTCAATGCTGACCTGCTCACCTTTATGTATAAGAGACTCTGTTTTGAGATAGGTGGGGTTAATGGCACTCCCTTGGGCAATGCTGGTTTTGGTGAGATGATCAATGACTTCTTCAGAACGCGTGAAATAACCTTGTTTCAACAAGTTACTATCAATCTCCTGGATCTCAATGTCCTCTGAACTGATTTTAACTCCTTTAGGCAATGGACGTTTGGCTATAATAACTGATTTTTGTATCCTTATTTTTACCGGCACATACACGGTCCAATGGTTATCCTGAGCACTGCAGCGCACGCCAATGGTGCTTGCGCGCGAGGTGGATGTGGGAAAGGGATTAAACACCTGCAGGCTTGATTCAGCGCAAGCTTTTAATCTCAATCGGTCATCAATTTGTTCAACCTGTACCTGTATATTGCTGCCTTCCTGACTGGAGAGCGTTGTTAAGAGGTATTGTTCTATTTTCTGTTTTAATAAATCCAGCGATTGGACAGCCTTTGAAGCTAAAGATAAAGTGCTTGCAAATAACAATAAAAAAAATAGTATAGCTTTCATAAAAGAACTCTCAATTTAGAACGTGGAATTTAAGCAAGTTTTACGCCAACTTTGGAGAATACATGCATTTACGAATCCTTCCGTTAATCATTGGCAGCGTTCTGGCCTACACAACGAGTGCAGCTACGCACCATCCTCAAGAGTTTCTCAAAAATATTCAAGGCAGTAAGAATGAAGGAGAGCAAATCGTACAGCATTTTTGTTCAAACTGTCATGCCGAACAACCGATGATCGTCATTGGTGCACCAAGGATGAATCAAAAGGAAGACTGGGAGCCCCGAATAAAAAATGGGGTTTCAGTTGTCATGCAACACACCATTGAAGGGGTGGGTGCCATGCCGCCAAGAGGAGGTTGCTTTGAATGTTCGGATCAACAATTAATTTTGGCCATTATAGCCATGCTGCCTAAGGAATTTAAAGAAAGCTTCTCTACTGCACTGGAAAAGTCCAATTCAAAATAAGGGAAAAAATTGCAAAAACTTGTTAAGGGTCACTTTTAAAAAGATTTATCATGGCGCATCTGTTAGATGCTTTGTCCAGAGTGGCATTACCTCGGTTGATAGTCTTTTGAAAACTATCTGCATGTGGTTAATTACCTTGGTTAAAGAGCTCGCTGGAGCTGAAAAATCCTGCTGTGGCAATCCGGCACAAAAAACAAGTTGTGGGCTTATTAGCCTGAAGGTTAATACTAAAAATACATTCGTAATGATTTACTTGAAATCCAAACATTACCGACGGAACTGATCAAAAGGGTTTAATCAAACGTCGAAGACAATTCAAGTGGAAAATATTATTCCCTTAACCATGTCCCTGTAGGAATACAATATTTCTTGATACGATATAATTGTGTCTGCGCAGACAAAGAAGCAGTAGACGAAGACAGAATTGCCTCATCTCAATGACGCTCAATGGTAGTCTGACAAAAGCCAGTTGAAAGAGATTATTATTAAACAACTAATGCCAGGAGGAATTTAATTGTGAACATTTTTCAACAAAAAACCTATGTCGTAAGCGCCATCCTTTCCTTTTTTATTGTATCCTCAACCTATGCCAGGACGATAGTTAGCGAGGTCCATGCTACTACAGGCAATTCTCTTGGAACCGTTTCTTTTGAGGACAGCAAATATGGTCTCTTAATAAAACCTGAGCTTTCTGGATTGCCTGTGGGCTTGCATGGTTTCCATATACACCAGCATCCCGATTGTGGAGATCATGGGATGAAAGCTGGCGGTCATTTTGATCCTGGCGCTACCAATAGCCATCAAGGGCCCTACGGTGAGGGTCATTTAGGCGATTTACCAGTATTGGCTACCAATAGTAACGGTGAAGCAAATATACCTCTACTAGCCCCGCGTTTAACGACTAAAGATATTAAGGGACGTGCCATTATGATCCATGCCGGTGGTGATAATTACAGCGATAATCCTCCTTTAGGTGGTGGTGGCGCACGCATTGGATGTGGAAAAATTCCATCTTGATTATGAGTAATACTTCGGAATAAAACCAAGTCGTCTCTGCTGTTCTTTTTGCTAAATTCATAATGGCTTTCCCATGGGGATGGCGGGAAAACGAGATAAAAAATCATTAACATTCATGCGGGAAACTCCTTTAAGATGAGTTTTCCCATGAGGTCCCGTTAAAAAGGATCTATGACGGTCAATCCCATGCATCCACTGGCTTATAGATCATAAATAAAACAATAAGTTAAAAATTTTTGTAGAAAATACTAAATTTATTCAGAACTCTCCCGATAACATAAAAAAAAAAGGAGGGTTCACCAATGAAAAAACAACTCATCATTGGACCGCTGTGTGTGCTGACCGTAGCTTGTTCATCAATGGATCAAGTCGGTATCAGGGATGATGCTGGGCACATCCATTACACCAAAAGCATGGATGCCGACCATAAAGGAAGCTTTTATTTTCCCGAACAACGCCCGGCTACCGGCAAAAAAGTCTTCATCTTCGATCCTAAGGCCACTGCTTGGGCCGCTTATGACAAGGATGGTAAGCGCGTAAAAACCGGTAGTGCTTCTGGAGGAAAGGACTTTTGTGAGGATACCGGCAGACCTTGTCACACAGTTACTGGTACCTACCGCATTTACTCCAAAAAAGGAGAGGAATGCACATCAAGCATTTACCCGATTGAAACTGGCGGGGGGGCTCGAATGCCATATTGCATGCATTTTAGCGGAGGCTACTCCATTCATGCGGCTTACGAAGTGCCAAACTGGAACGCAAGCCATGGTTGCATAAGGGTATTGCCTAGCGCTGCTAAATGGCTCAATCAAGAGTTTTTGGATGTAGGCAGCACTGTGATTGTCAAATCCTATAACTAATTATTCAAAAATGTAAATTAACAACCCGCTTTGGCGGGTTGTTTTGTTTATCTGTCAGAACATTGCAAAACCCTTTACACTATTTTTGCTGCAGCAGAAGGGAAATTAATTTGAAGGATGAAAACTTGTGAAGCCAATTAAATATTTTTCTGGGATTTCGAAAAATACCATTCTCCTTGCATTAGCAAGTTTTTTTTCAGACGTTGCAACGGAAATGCTGTATCCCATCTTACCCGTTTTCCTGATGCAAACTCTGCAAGCCAACGGAATTATTGTCGGTCTTATAGAAGGAATTGCCCAGGCTGGTCAGAACATTATTCAAGGTTTTAGTGGATGGTTATCGGATAAGATGCAACAAAAGAAACGAATTGCTCTGATAGGCTATTTTCTTGGGGCACTGGCAAAGCCCTTATTGGGATTGGCGGGTATTTGGCAAATGGCTTTAGGTGCCCGTACACTGGATAGATTAGCCTCTGGTTTTCGTTCTGCCCCCAGAGATGCTTTAGTGGCTGCGTCGGTTACTCGGGAGCATCGAGGGAAAGCTTTTGGCCTCGAAGGATTCGGGGATAATTTAGGTGCTTTCATGGGCCCACTCGTGACGCTTATTCTGTTGGCGTGTTTTTGGAAAGTTCGTTCTATTTTTTATTTGGCTGTTCTTCCAGGTTTGTTAGCATTTTTCATGGTCTTGGCTGTTAAAGAAAAATCAATCGACGAAAGCGGGCAGGAGCCAAAAATTCAACTAACCAAATTTCCGAAAGCTTATTGGAAATATCTGGCGGTCATTGCGCTATTTGGGATTGGCAATTCCAGTAACGCCTTTTTAATTCTTAAAGCGCAAGACACTGGATTGTCTTTGGAAAAAACTGTGCTAATTTATGCTGGATACAATTTGTTGGCTGCACTGGTATCTTATCCGGCAGGATTTTTATCGGATAAATTTGGTCGCAAGTATTTGTTGCTATCAGCATTTTTAATTTTCTTCATTTGCTACCTGGGTTTTGCCCTAAGTGATAACTTCAGTTTTATCGCTTTTTTGTTCATTCTTTATGGTTGCTATCAAGGAATATTCCGCAGCGTAGGCAAGGCTTTGGCTCTTGATTTTGTCCCTGGAAATTTACATGCCAGTGCAGTGGGATGGTTTTCAACTACCGTCGGAATACAAGGTTTGTTCGCAAGCTTAATTGCTGGAATTTTATGGGATTACCTGAGTCATAGCGCCGTGTTTTTTTATGGGGCTTTGTTTGCCTTCTTGGGAAGTGTTGCTTTATTGATTTTGGTGTCAGCAGACAGCCACGCAAGAAGAAGTTAAAGCAGCTTATAAGCGTTGGGGGCGACCCTATTATCCAAAGAAAGCACCGGATAAAGAAGAGGAGTTCAAAAAGATAAACTCTCCCTGGAGTTAAAACAGGGGTTGAAATATTGTTGAACAACCCTCTGAAGAACAAAATGCCAGCAGGGCTGCGTTTAAGAAATTTTTTCTTGAAAAATTACACTCGAAAGATGGGTGAAATGTCCATCCATCATGAAAATTGAAATCACAAAGGTGCAATTAATACGACTTAATCTAAACAACTAACTACAAAAATGCGAAGAGAAGCATTTAAAAGCAAGCACATCTTTCAAAATGTAGTGAATAGCATACCAATAACCCTAAACCATAAAGGGATAGGGTATGAATGCATTTAAAAGGGCAATATCAATTAAGCATTTAAAAATTGTTTTAATAATTGATTAAGCTCTTCAGGATCAGCCAATCCTTTGGTTTCTTTCATAATTTGGCCAATAAAAAATCCCAATAATTTCTCTTTGCCTGCCCGGTACTCTTGAACTTGCTGCGGGTAACGCGCAATGATATTCTGGACGAGTTCGTCAAGTGCCTCATTGTTGTTTAACTGTGCAAGACCCTCCTGTTGGATAATTTCATCGATATTGCTTTCACCTTTCCATAATCGATTAAAGATGCGTTTGGCTGTGTTATTGGACAGGCGTTTTTCCGTCAGCAGATCGAGCAATTGGGCTAAGGATTTAGCTGAAACAGGGGCTTCTTTAAATCCAAGATTGTGGTCATTGAGCGCCGCAGCATAATTTCCCTTTAGCCAATTGACAATTGTTTTTTCCTTCGCAATGCTTTGCCGCTGCACCTCAAGATAAAATTGATAATGTTCTGGAGAAGACAGTAAAAAATGGATGTCCTCATGATTTAAATCCTGCAATTGACTCAATTCTTGCTTAATCTGGTTTGGCAAAAGGGGCATGTTGTCCTTTATTGACTGTAATTGAGCCTCGCTAATAAAAATAGGCAGAAGATCAGGATCTGGAAAATAGCGGTAATCGTTTTCGTTTTCTTTGCTTCTTAAGGCTTGTGTGGTATTGCTGTCTGGGCAATAGAGTCGGGTTTCCTGCTTGACCACTTGTCCGCTTTCTAGCAAATCCTGTTGCCGTGCTTGCTCATAAGCAATTGCTTTTTCAATGAAGCGGAAAGAATTTAAATTTTTAAGTTCGGTTCTTACACCTAACTCATTTGAACCATGCGGTTTTAACGATATGTTGACATCGCAGCGAAACGATCCTTCTTGCATGTTACCGTCACAAATTCCTAAAAAGCGCACCAATTGATGCAGTTGTCGGAGATAAGCTATGGCTTCTTCAGAGGAATAAAGGCAGGGTGTTGTAACAATTTCAAGAAGCGGGGTGCCTGCGCGGTTTAGATCGATGCCGCTATAAGCAGAATGTGCATCGTGCAGGGATTTACCAGCATCCTCTTCCAAATGGGCTCGAACAATGGCTACTTTTTTTTGCTGGCCATTGATCTCAATTTCCAGAAAGCCATTTTGGACAATTGGTGATTGAAATTGGCTGATTTGATAACCTTTTGGCAAATCTGGGTAGAAATAATTTTTGCGTTCAAAATAGGAGTGATCATTGATGTCTGCCTGGATGGCTAAACCAAATCGCACCGCCATAACAACTGCTTCTTCGTTGAGCACAGGAAGTACGCCAGGTAGGCCGGCATCAATAAAGCTTGTTTGTGAATTGGCTACTGCTCCAAAAGTTGTAGAACTCGCAGAGAATAATTTTGATTTTGTTTTTAACTGGGCATGAACTTCAAGCCCAATGACAGTATCCCATGACATAACTCTAGCCTTTATACGTTGGTCTGGCTTGATGCCAGTCAGTGCATTGTTGATAGTGGTGTGCTACGTTTAGCAGTAATTCCTCCTGAAAGTAATTCGCCATCATTTGCATTCCAATCGGCAAACCTGCACTAAATCCTGCTGGAATGGAAATCGCCGGGAGTCCAGCCAGATTGGCGCTAACTGTAAATACATCTGCTAAATAATTTTGCACCGGATTGTTATTATGATTACCTAATGTAAACGCGCAAGTAGGAGTCGTTGGCCCTAATATTATATCCACTTGCTTCAAAGTTGTTTGCAGCTCAAGTTGGATTAATCGTCTGATTTTTAAGGCTTGCAAATAATAGGCATCGAAATAACCTGATGATAAAACATGAGTGCCCGTTAAAATACGTCGTTTAACCTCGATCCCAAAACCTTCCATTCTCGAATTGCTAATTAATTCCCGCAGTGTATCCCCTTTGGTACTTCGGTGGCCATAACGTATACCGTCGTAGCGTGCCAAATTGGATGAAGCTTCCGCACAAGCGATGACGTAGTAACAAGGAACCCACAAGGATTGCAGGGAAAGTTCCAAGTCGATAATTTGCGCACCTTCTTGTTCTAAGATTTTAACAGAATTTTGTATACTGTTTTGAATATCAATGTCCACATCTTTGCTTAGGAAGCTGGTAGGAAGCCCCAATCGCAATCCTTTTATCGGGCGATTTAAAGCTTTAGAATAATCAGGTATCGCGCGATTTACTGAAGTAGAATCTTTGGCATCAAATCCTGCCATGGCTTGAAGAACAAACGCTAAATCCTCCGCACTTCTAGCAATAGGCCCAGCTTGATCCAGACTGGATGCATAGGCAATCAGACCAAAGCGCGATAATAATCCATAGGTCGGTTTTATGCCTGAAATGCCGCAAAAAGCTGAGGGCTGACGTATTGAGCCTCCTGTGTCGGAACCTGTAGCAAAAGAAACCAATGCAGCGGCTACGGCCGCGGCTGAACCTCCAGAAGATCCTCCAGAAACGCATTGCAAATTCCAGGGATTCTTTACAGGGCCGAAATAACTGAACTCATTGGAGGAGCCCATGCCGAATTCGTCCATGTTGGTTTTGCCAATCATGACGGCTCCCTTTTCTTCCAACTTGTGAGCGACGGTAGCTTGATAAGGCGATTTAAAATTAGCCAGCATTTTTGAACCACAAGTGGTCGGTAACCTTTGTGTGCAAAAAATATCTTTATGGGCCATAGGAATGCCGGTTAAATGACTATGTTTTTCTTCTTTAAGCATTTGATCAGCCCTGGCTGCCGACGTTAAGGCTTGCTCTTCATCCAGGCTAATAAAAGCATTCAAATTCTTGTGTTGTGCTATCCGGCTGAGGAAATATTTTGTTAATTCAACGCTTGAAAAATCCCTTTGTTGCAAAGCGAGGGATAATTCTTTAATAGAATAGTTATGCATAATTACTCACCTGAATCGATGACCTTAGGCACCAAGTAGAGATTATCTTCAAACAAAGGGGCGATAGCTGCTAGCTCTACACTGCAGTCGTTTTCATGCACCGTATCTTTGCGAAATCGCTGCTGCAGATCAAGAGGATGAAAGAGTGGTGAAACACCGGATGTGTCTACCTGTTTTAGTTGCTCAACAAAATCCATAATGGCATTAACGTCCTCAGCTAAGGTGTCGCCGTACTCTGAATCTATATCCATACAGGCTAATTGTGCCATATTTTTCAATTCGTCATCTCTAATAGTCATTAATATTCCCAGGAAAGAATGCAAAAGGCCTAAGATACATTTTTTTATCCCTGGATAAAAGTAAGGTTTGATTACGCAGTCCGATTTCGCTTCGCTAACGTACACTCATTTAATGAGGCATTTAAGCTCAGCTGACTGACTTTGATTTAAAAATTTGCTAAATTGCTGATCTTCTGAGAGCGATTAGGGAAAGGGATGCGCAATGAATAGATTAGGTTTATTAATATTATTGCTTCTATTGCTAACATCCTGCACCAATTTTGGTCCATATCGACTTCCACCCAATCGTTTGAGTTATAATTATTCCTTACAATACAGCGATGCTCAGCAGCAACTTCTGAACATTGTTCGCCTGAGATATTCGGATTCACCTTATTTTTTGACCGTGAATAACATCGTCTCACAATACAACTTTAGCAACGAAATTAGTGGGGAGGTCAGTAATAATTCGGGAACATTTCCTCTACGCACTATTGGCACAGCTGCTGGACAGGCAAGCTTTACTGAGTCCCCAACGATCACGTATACACCTTTACAGGGAAAAGCCTATGTCACACGGTTACTAACACCGATTGACCCAAGTGTCATTTATACATTGCTTCGTTCTGGTTGGGGTGTGCATCATGTACTTAGAATGTTGGTGCAGCGATTGGGGCCTGTCGAAAACGCGATTTTAGCTTCGAGGACCACTTCTTCGCGAGTGCCACGCTTTAAGGAGTTTCAGGAGCTTTTACTGGTTTTGCGAAAATTGCAATATAAAGAATCTTTGTTGATTGAAAACTCGACCATTGATAAACAGTTTGCTATTCAATTCAGGGTGCAAAACTTTGGAGGTTTAACCGTAAAAGAACGTCAACTTTTAGCCAGAATTGGCATCACCCCCCAGACTCCAGTAGTGTGGTTAGTGGGGCACCCAACGCAGCAAAAAAATCAAATTTATGTTCAAACCCGGACAGTACTAGGTCTTTTTAATTACCTATCCAAAAGCGTTGACTTGCCTAAGGCTGATATTCTTGGCGGCAAAGCACCAATGACATACATGGCAAATCGGCAAATTTTTGATTGGCGACAAGTCACTGCTGGGATTATGCGAGTGCACCACGCTAAAACCCCACCAAAGGATGCCTTAGTGGCTGTTCCTTATCGCGGGAACTGGTTCTATATAGCCGACTCCGATTCGGAATCTAAAGAAACCTTAAATTTATTAACCGTAATTATCGGAATTTATGAAGGTAATCCAAAGTCTAATATTCCTGTTTTTACCATTAGTTAATCATGATATTCCCTTGCAGAGACAAGGTTTTGCAGTAGAATGAAATAACGTCAGCCTTAAGAGTAGTTCGATGTTACAACAAGTAAAAACTGAAGGTGGTGTTCACATTGAATTTGAACAACACCAACTCAACTATGAAAATGCAATTTCCCCTTTACTTGAGCGGCTAGATACGCAACGCGGGGCATTATTTGCATCCAGTTTTGAATATCCTGGACGTTACACTTGTTGGGACATAGGATTTTATAATCCTCCCCTTGTGATTGTTTGTAAGGCTTCAGACATCAATATCGAAGCTTTAAACCAGCGAGGGGAAATCCTTTTATCCATGATTGATTCTGCATTGAGTGAGAATCAGGATCTAATCATTGCTTTGAAAGACAAAACTTGCATCAAGGTAAAAGTTCAAGCTTCCAATAAAATCTTTAGTGAAGAAGAGCGCAGCCTCCAGCCGTCTGTATTCACAATTTTACGAAGATTATTAGCTTTTTTTAAGTCTGACGAACCTTATTTAGGATTTTACGGGGCTTTTGGTTATGACCTCATTTTCCAATTTGAAAAACTGGTGCAGTGTAAGGAGCGTTCAATTCAACAACGAGAGATGGTTCTCTATCTTCCGGATGAAATTTATGTCGTGAACCATCGTAAAGAAGAAGCATTTATTAGACGTTATGATTTTCAATTTCAGGGTAAATCCACGCAAGCATTACCTCGTGAAGGAGAGTTTAGAAAGTATGAGCCTAAATACCAACCTGAGCAGGATTGCGATCATATGCCTGGACAATACGCAGAGTTGGTGGAGAAAGCTAAGGAGCGCTTTGCCTGCGGTGACCTGTTTGAAGTTGTACCCAGTCAAACCTTTTATGCTGCTTGTGACGAACAACCCTCGGCCATCTTCAGTAAGATGCGCCAATTAAATCCTTCACCTTACGGCTTTTTTCTTAACCTTGGGGAGGCTGAATATCTGGTAGGTGCTTCTCCGGAAATGTATGTTCGCGTTCAGGGAAAAAGGGTTGAAACATGCCCTATTTCCGGAACCATCAAGCGAGGTGCAGATGCCATTGAGGACGCGCATAATATCCAATTGTTATTGGATTCTGAAAAAGAAGCTTCAGAATTAACCATGTGTACCGACGTGGATCGAAATGATAAGTCTCGTATATGCGAAGCGGGGAGCGTCCGTGTATTAGGACGTCGTCAAATTGAAATGTATTCTCGTTTAATTCACACCGTAGATCATGTGGAAGGACTTTTGAGGGATGACTTTGATGCAGTAGATGCTTTTTTAACTCATATGTGGGTGGTTACCGTTACAGGTGCTCCCAAGCTGTGGGCAATGAATTTCATTGAGCAACATGAGCAATCACCCAGAAAATGGTATGCGGGGGCTGTAGGTTGGTTTGGCTTTAATGGTCACTTAAATACTGGCCTGGTATTAAGAACCATGAGGATTCAGGAAGGGATCGCCGAGATCCGTGTTGGTGCAACCTTGCTTTATGATTCAGATCCAAAAGCGGAAGAGCAAGAAACGCGCCTTAAGGCTTCTGCTTTTATCGATATGTTGCAAAAACCTGGAAAAACGATAAAAAAATCGGATGCCGAACAACGATCAGGCTTGGGAAAATCAGTTCTACTGATAGACCATCAGGATTCATTCGTACACACCCTGGCAAACTACCTTCGGCAAACAGGCGCACAGGTGCAAACCGTAAGAAGCGAATATGCAATTGAATTCTTGCAAGAACGTGATTTTGATCTGGTTCTGCTTTCCCCTGGTCCAGGAAGACCAGATGATTTCAAGTTGAAAGATAGCATTGATGCGGTTTTACAAAAGAAAATTCCGCTGTTTGGGGTGTGTTTGGGCTTGCAGGGTATTGTGGAATATTTTGGCGGAAGACTTGGTGTTTTAGATTATCCCATGCACGGCAAAGCCTCAAAAATTGAGGTAAAAACGAATTCTCTGTTATTTAAGGGATTAAACTCTCCTTTTACTGCTGGACGTTACCATTCTCTTTATGCTTTAAAAGAGTTTTTGCCTTCTGAACTTGAAGTGACTGCCGAAAGCGAAGACGGCATTATCATGGCGGTTTCTCATAAACAGCTTCCCATTCACGCCGTACAGTTTCATCCGGAAACTATTTTATCCATGCAAAATCAGGCGGGTTTGAAAATCATAAACAATCTTATGGAGACGATAGGGAGTCATGCGAAATAAACTATTAGTTTTGTATGCCATTTCCATTTTACTGGGTGTACTCACAGGGATTGTGGGCTCTTTTTTTCAGCTGTCCACGGTCTGGGGTTTACACTTGATTGGTAGGATTCTGGCAAGCGTCCAGGCTGTCGGTATTTCTCCCAGTTTGCTTTCCATATTGATTTCAATGTCACTCATTTTTTTATCCTGGTATCTTGTAAAAGGTTTCGCTCCCGAGGCATCTGGCAGTGGCGTTCAGGAAATAGAAGGAACCTTATTGCATAAACGGCCTATTTTTTGGCGGCGATTACTGCCCGTGAAATTTTTGGGTGGTGTTATGGCTATCTCAGCCCGATTAGTAGTAGGGCGAGAGGGGCCCACCATTCAAATGGGCGGCAATCTGGGTGAAATGCTTGGAGAATGGTTTGGTTTATCAACGAGACGTTGTGATGCTTTAATCGCAGCGGGTGCTGCTGCAGGCCTTGCTTCCGCTTTTAACGCCCCTTTAGCAGGTGTCCTCTTCGTAATGGAGGAAATGAAAGATAAATTCAATTTATCATTTACCAACTTTAAAACGGTAGCAATCAGTTGTGTGGTGGCAACCATCACGCTTCATTTGATTATTGGTCCACAAGCGGCAATTCCAATGGCTATTTTTACACTTCCCAGCCTTCATTCCCTATGGGCATTTTTCGTATTTGGTTTGCTGATGGGCTTTGTGGGGCTCTTATTTAATAAGGTGTTAATGGCTACTTTATCTTTAACGGACAAACTAACCACAAGAATGCGAATTGTTTATGTTCTTCTGTTAGGAGCAATCATCGGCTATCTCGCTCAGAACTATCCAGAGGCTGTGGGCGGAGGATATGACATTATCGAGCGTTCTCTAACTATGTCGCCGGCTTTCTCATTTCTATTGATTTGGATTGTGGTGCGTTTTCTAACCACCATGTTGTCCTATTCAACAAGTGTCCCGGGTGGTATTTTTGCTCCCATGCTGGCTTTAGGAACGCTGTTTGGTTTGGCTTTTGCCTACATTGCCCAAGGGCTTATCAATGATGCCAGCATTCATCCTGGCATGTTTGCTGTAGCAGGAATGGGGGCCTTGTTTTCTGCAGCGGTTAGAGCGCCCATTACAGGCATTATTCTCGTGGTTGAAATGACGCAAAATTATTCTTTAATTTTGCCGCTTATGGTGAGCTGTCTGACGTCCACTACAGTGGTACAAATTGCAGGGAATGAGCCAATCTATACCCAATTGCTGCATCGAACTCTAAGGCGTGAGCAACAAACCCATTAAACGCAACTGTGGTTGGTTACTTTGATAAAATCGTCTACAGTATGCTCGATGTTAATGTCTGTTGCTTCAACCTTATAAAGATTTCAATCCCTATCATTAGGGGCTAAGCCTTTCATGGCCCTTTGAAGCTTCCAAGATTTATAAGGACAAAGTTCTATAATTAAATTATCAGTTCATGGAATATGGATGAGTATTATGAAAGACAAGGAATTGAAAATACCCAAGGAAGCGGCAAATCAACAGCAGCAATCTTTAAAAGAAATCTATAAAAAACAATCTGAAGAGCGTGCCTGGGCAACTGCCTTAGAAAAGGATAAAGCGGGTAAATAGTACGAGGTAGAAAAGCAATTTGCATGCTCCTCTTGCAAATTGCTCTAACATAACTGCCATTTTGCTTCTACTATGTATTATAATGCGGCAATTTGTCTGCAAGGGTTTAGCGTGCATTCGAGACGTACTGTTGAGGTTGTAACTTTAGGTGCCAAAAATTCAGGCAAAACCCAAATCATTCACCGGCTTTTTTGCAGTTTGCCTTTTAGTGAAAGACCTTTAGACTGGGATCCAGTGTACTGGGTCACTAAATATTATTCACGAATAAAATTGAGCATCTGGGATTTAAGTCATGAGATGTGGGAGTGTAGAAAAAAGCCAAGGCTAAACTCCTTAGTCAAGGATTTCTATGCAAAGGCAGAAGTAGTCCTTTATTGCATTGACTTATCCCAGGAAATGAATGAAATCGCCATCCAAAACGACATCAATGCCTTTCGTCAAATCAATCCTGACGCCAATCTGATTTTAATCGGAACGAAATGTGACCTTGGCCTCCCTGATGCTGAAAGGCAATTCTTAAATCTTAACCTGGAAGTCACAAAAAGAATCATTACCTCTTTGAAATTTGATATAGGGATTGAAGAGCTTTGTGAGTCCATACTGTCCTGCAAAAGAACAATGTGGGATATATGCGAGCAAAACCTTCTTGATGCTTTAAAACATCTTCCATTCGATAAATGCAAGAAAATCGAACATGAGTTGGATTTTTTGTATGAAGAGTTAGGCCGCAATTCAGATAAAGAACAATGCATTAAAAACTTTGTTTTAAGTTCACAAAAAATTCTTGAAGGCAGTCATCCTTATTTTATAAACGCGGTGCTAACCTTTGCCTCAGCAATTGTGGTTACCCTTATCCTTGTATCGGTTGGTTTTACCGGCGGTTTAGCACTAGGGTTATGGACGAGTCCGTTCGTTTTGCTTTCTGCTTTTTTAAAAGGTAGTCCAGCTGCCATTTTTCTGGGCTCAACCGGCATTGGCTCAGGCATTTGTACAGCCGGTTTCTTTGGATATAATTTATTCAAAGAATCTAAGGAAATGGGGGCTATAAAGCGCTTTGCCGAAGAAATTAATTGTTCTTTATCTATCTGAGGAATACTAAATTTGTATATACCTGGATAGTGAAATCGTCCTCACAAAATCAGCGAATGTTTACAATAATTTTGCCCATATGTTCACTGCTCTTCATGCGTCGGTGTGCTTGTTCTATCTCCGATAAATCAAATTCCGAGTCAATGATGGGTAAAATATGCTTGTTCAAAATTGCAGTTTGCCAATGTTGCTGGGCCGATTTCCAAATAGCCTTCTTTTCAGCGAGTGATTGTGAGCGCAACACGAAACCATTTATTTGAAGGCGTTTCTGCATCAAAAAGAGCAGATTGGCTTCTGCCATATAGCCTTTCATACAAGCAATTTGAATTAGTCGACCCAGTGGTTTTAAAACGTTTAAGTGCTTGGAAAAATAATCACCGCCAATAAAATCAACCACAACATCAACGGATTGTGGACCTAAAATGTTTTCAAAATCCTCATTCTTATAGTTAATCGCCTGGATTCCCCAGCTTTGAGCCCGCGAAATCTTTTCATCCGTACCGGCAGTGCTAATCACCGAGGCCGATCGCAATTTGGCCATTTGAATAGCTAAAGAAGCGATGCCGCTGCCTGCCCCATGAATCAGCAATGTTTGACCGGAGTTTAATTGACCAAGCATAAAAACGGTGGCATGAGCCGTCATAAGCGCTTCAGGAAGCCCCGCAGCTTCTGAATACGTCCAGGCTGGAGGGATTACTTCTGCCAAATTTTGGTTTACACAACAGTACTCAGCGTAAGCGCCACCCGCAACCAATCCATAAACTGCATCTCCCGGTTTAAAACGGCTTACATTAGCGCCAATTTCAGTGACTTCACCAGCAATTTCAAGGCCTGGGATCAGAGATGCCCCAGCGGGTGGGGGATATTTACCCTGGCGTTGCAATAAATCAGCACGGTTTACAGCTGTGGCTTTTACAAGTACCAAAAGCTCGTCGTCACCGCATTTTGGTTTATCTTGCTGACTGAGTACCAGTTTGCTATCAGGGCCTGGGTTTTCAATTAATATGCAGCGCATCATCATCCGAGAATAAATAGTTATAAGATACAAGAATACAAGATTTAATAAAAAATCATACCCTCGGTAAATTATCAACCAAAAGCTCAATAGACTCGCAAAAACAAAAGCGTTCGTTATATACTGCCCCCCAAGCGGTATACCTTTTCATTTGATGGCTAAATACAAACACTATAAAAAATTGGCATTGATTTTTATTTTTCCTCAACTGCTAATTACCCTCCTTTTTTTTATTGGCCCTGCTTTGCGGGCTTTCGTGCAATCGTTTTTATTCAGCGATGCATTTGGCTTGCACAGTCGCTTTGCGGGCTTGCATAATTTTTTAGATTTGCTCAAAGATCCTAACTACGGCAAAGCTATAGGAGTAACGGTTTTACTTTCTTTCCTCGTCACTTTGCTGACCATGACCTGTGGGTTGCTTTTAGCTGTATTGGTACAGGGGAGAAGGAAAAGCCAGCAAATTTATAAAACCCTGCTGCTTTGGCCCTATGCGGTCGCTCCGGCGGTTGCGGCTATATTGTGGAGATTTTTATGCCAGCCCACCTTAGGGTGGTTAGCACAAGGCTTGCAGATATTTGGCATTTCATTTAATTATCTGACCCATCCCTGGCAGGCTCTATGGGTTGTTGTTGCTACAGCGAGTTGGCAACAGTTGAGCTACAATTTTTTATTCTTCCTGGCAGCACTTAAAGCAATTCCAAATTTTCTCATTGAAGCGGCTATTTTAGATGGTGCCTCAGCCTGGAGAAGATTTTGGCAGATCATTTTTCCTTTACTGTCACCCACCACGTTTTTTCTTCTAATCATGAATTTAATTTATTCATTTTTTGATACCTTTGGCATCATCGATATAATGACCAGCGGGGGCCTAATAATAGCACCACTACATTGATTTATAAGCTGTATAAAGACGGTTTCGCAGGTATGGATCTTGGGAGCTCATCTGCCCAGTCTGTTCTTTTGATGGCTATGGTTATCGCGTTAACGCTAATTCAATTCCGCTACTTAGAAAAAAAGGTTCATTATCAATGAGACAGTTCAAAGGTGTGATTAGTCATAGCTGTCTTTGTTTGTTTATTGTCTTGCTGTTTCTGCCTCTTTATTTAGCTCTCGTGGCAGCAAGTCATGACAGCTTGACAATGATGCAATCCCCACTTCCAATTTGGCCAGGATTTGCATTGTTTCATAATATAAAGACTGTTTTGACGCATGGTTTAACGGCAACAGGAGGCGAGCCGGTCTGGAGAATGTTGGTCAATAGCTTCTTCATGGCAATATTCATAGCCGGAGGTAAAATAACACTCGCGCTACTGTCAGCTTTTGCCCTGGTTTATTTCAGATTTCCTCTAAAGCGCCTTTGTTTTGCTCTAATTTTTGCAACCATGATGTTGCCGATAGAAGTAAGAATTATACCTACCTTCCAGGTTGTCGCTGCTTTTGGCTGGTTAAACAGCTTTGCCGGATTAAGTTTACCTCTTATGGCTTCGGCCACGGCGACTTTTCTTTTTCGCCAATTTTTTAAAACAGTACCACAAGATTTAGTTGATGCCGCAACTTTGGATGGCGCAGGGCCTTGTCGTTTTTTTATAGATATTTTGCTCCCTTTGTCAAAAACACAAATTGCCGCTTTGTTCATAATTTTGTTTGTGTATGGTTGGAATCAGTATTTATGGCCATTGATAACGACAACGGACAGCAACATGACCACCATAGTGATGGGTATTAGGTATTTGGCCGGCGTAGCTGATCAAATTCCGCAATGGCATTACATTATGACAATTGCTTTGATTGCTTTGTTGCCTCCCTGTCTGGTAGTGCTTACATTGCAAAAATGGTTTGAAAGGGGGTTGACGCATTAATGGGTATGGTTAATTTAATTGAGGTCAGCAAATTTTACGCGCAACACCTTATTCTTGACAAAATATCAATAGATATTGAGCAAGGCGAGTTTGTTGCTGTAGTAGGTCCCTCAGGGTGCGGTAAATCAACTTTACTTCGCTTGGTTGCTGGTTTGGAAGATGTGAGCAGCGGCAGCATTTTAATTAAAAATCAGTGCGTGAATAGCCTTTCACCAGCAAGGCGCGATATGGCAATGGTTTTTCAAAGTTATGCACTTTACCCGCACATGACCGTGTTTGATAACATGGCTTATGGTTTAAAAATGCGCGGTGTAAAGAAACCTGTTATTCAAGAAAAGGTAAGGGAAGCAGCGGCTTTGCTGCAGTTGACTGACTATTTGGATCGCAAGCCCCAAGCTCTTTCAGGTGGACAACGCCAACGGGTGGCAATGGGCAGGGCGATTGTTCGCTCTCCTGCTGTTTTTTTATTTGACGAACCCTTATCGAATCTGGATGCCAAGTTACGCTCAGAAATGCGCTATGAGATCAAAAAATTGCACCGGCAGCTCGGAACAACCTGTTTATACGTTACTCATGATCACACCGAAGCAATGACCATGGCTTCCAGAATCCTCGTCTTGAACAAAGGAAAAGTTGAACAAATTGGCTCCCCACAAACCCTCTATTCTCAACCAGAATCATTGTTTGTAGCGGGCTTCACCGGCCATTACCCAATCAATTTTTTACCAGCTAAAATGAATTTAGAATCGAGAAAAGTCGAAAGCAATTTAGGATTGGAATTGAAATGGCCCTCTTTAAAGGAAGCTGTTTTCAGTGATATGGATGTGGTGGTAGCGATTCGTTCGGAGGATTTGAGGTTGCTAAACAACAAACAGCCAGGAACGATCCCGGTAAAAATTGAATTTGTCGATGACATGGGTTCAGATAAATTGGTTAAGGTGATAACTGCCTGTGGGAAGGAACAATTTTCAGTCAGGGTTTCGGCTGATTTTCAGTTCAGTAACCCTGATCTGTTCTTGGAAGTTGTTGTAAATAAAGCTAATCTATTTCATCAAGAAACTGGTTTACGTCTGGGAGGATGGGATGACTAAGGAAAAAGTAGCCTTAAGAAAGGTTGATGCTCCCTTTTACAATTATTTTCAGGCCCTAATTTTATCCTTCTTCAGTTCACGGCTGTATGTTGATGTAGGAAAAAGATGGAAGGGATTAGGCATTCTTTACTTGCTTCTGGTGGTGTTTTTGTTTTCAATTCCATTTGCCTGGCGCATTACCCTGGAGTTCAATGCTTTCTTCGAAGAACAAATCATTGAACCCTTAAGTCGAATGCCAGCCGTTTTTATCCAGAATGGCAAAGTATCTTTTGACAAGCCAATGCCTTACCTCATTAAGAATAGGGCAGGGCAAGTGGTAACTATTATTGATACAACAGGAAAAGTGAATACCATTGATAACCGCTACCCTTACTTAACGGCTTTAATTACCACAGACAGATTCTTTTACAGAATTCCATCCCCGCAGTTGTTTTTTGCCAAGGATATGCAAAAGAATCCAACCCAGGTGTTATCACAAACCTTCAGTCCCAACATCAATCAGGTATTTGATGGCAATACCTGGATTAAGTCATCAGGAATCGAGCGAATCAAATTCCTATCTCAACTTATGGTATATCCAACTGTGGCATTGTTATTTTTTGCTATGTTTTTGGTCTTTTATTTAGTATTTGCCTTAATGGGGCAGTTCCTGTCCAAATTGTTCTTGAATTTTAGTATCAGTTACAAACAAGCTTGTCGTTTGCTCATGGTGAGCTCGACGCCTCAGCTTCTGCTGTTGCTTCTTGCTTTGGCAGCAAATGTTCTCTTTCCCGGCTTTGGCGCTTTGCTGATTATTATTTTTATCGGCTATTACTTGTTTGCCATGTATTCTCTAAAGCGCGAGAGTCAAAAATTGGTGCTTTTGTGAGGGAATTGATTCATTTTGCCCACGGAAATGGTTTCCCTTCATTGTGCTACTCCCAGCTACTTAAACAACTGGGCAATAGATACGATTACTGTTACATCGACAGAATAGGGCATAATCCCCAATTTCCAGTGACTGAAAATTGGCATTTGCTGGTCGATGAAGTGTTGGATAGTGTGAAAGCACAGGCCAATCAACCTGTTATTGCAATTGGACACTCCTTAGGTGGTGTCCTTAGTCTATTAGCAGCAATTGAAGAACCCTGTCGATTTAAGACGGTGATTATGATTGATTCCCCTTTGCTGGGGCGTTTCAAATCAAATGTCGTCAAACTCGCTAAAGCCGTTGGGATTATTGATCGGGTCACCCCGGCTTTCCGAACACGCAGTCGACGGGAACATTGGCAAAATAAAGAGCAAATTATCAATTATTTAAAAACAAGAGAGTTATTTAAAACCTTTGCCCCGGAATGTCTGCAGGATTATATTGACTATGGTTTAAGGAAGACGGATGATGGCTATGTGCTTCGTTTCGATCGCCACATCGAATACTTAATTTTTCGCACCATACCCCATACGCTTCATGAGTATGAGGGAAAATTAACTGTTCCTGCCGTTCTTATTTATGCCGACAGAAGCACGGTTGTAGACAGAATGGATATTCGTTATATGAAAAAGCACTATAATATTCAAAGCATTAAAATGAAAGGAACTCATATGCTCCCCATGGAGTCACCTATTCAACTTGCTGAGCAAATTTTTGCTGTCTTGGATGCTATACTGAACTAATGTAACTCTCTGGAATACCTTCAAAATTTTGTCCGTTGGCATTCCATTAACGCATGATTATCAGGATCAATTACTGAAAGGAGAAAACAGTGTTGCAAAGTCTAATTGTACTGGCGGTGATTTCTGGGGTTTTCTTACTGCTGGTCAAACAAGCGTCTTTGGTGGTGTGGACCATCAGTTATGCCATATTTGCATTGCTTGTGCTGAAATTTGGGGAGCCTGGTGTTATCCTGCAGTCTCTTTTATGGTTAACTTTTGCAGTTCTCCTGCTTTGCTCAATTAAACCATTCCGAAGCCAATTTATTTCTCGTCAGCTATTTAACAAAGTTCGTAAAGCGCTACCATCCATGTCAGCTACAGAGAGGGAGGCATTAGAAGCAGGTACGGTGAGTTGGGAGGGCGATTTATTCAGTGGTTCCCCTGATTTTAATAAACTTCTAAACGCTCCAACTGTGAGCTTGACTGATGAAGAGCAAGCCTTCATGGATGGTCCAGTCAACCAGCTTTGCCGCATGATAGATGATTGGGACATAACGCATGTGCGCACGGATATGCCTCCTGAAATGTGGCAATTTATCAAAGAAAACGGATTTTTGGGTATGATTATCCCGAAGGAATATGGAGGTTTGGAGTTCTCCGCAACAGCGCAGTTTAGCATTTTGTCAAGGCTTTATGGTCGTTCAATCACGGTAGGCAGCACCATTTCAGTTCCTAATTCCTTAGGCCCTGCTGAGTTATTGTTAAAATACGGTACTCAGGAACAGAAGGACTATTATTTACCGAGATTAGCAAATGGACGGGAGATCCCTTGCTTTGCTTTAACAGGCCCTAATGCAGGATCAGACGCAGCTTCAATTCCGGACAAGGGAATCGTTTGCCGAGGTGAATATAATGGCCAAGAAGTTTTAGGTATTCGGTTGAACTGGAACAAACGCTATATCACTCTGTGCCCCGTTGCAACGGTGATTGGTTTGGCGTTCCGCCTTTTTGATCCGGACAATATACTAGGGAAAGGTGTTGATGTTGGGATCAGTTGCGCCTTAATTCCTGCAGATACACCAGGAGTCACAAAAGGCCGCCGGCATTTTCCGCTCAATACCGGTTTTTTAAATGGACCTACACAGGGTAAGGATGTTTTTGTTCCGATAGATTTTCTAATCGGAGGGGCTGACATGGCTGGTTCTGGCTGGCGTATGCTCATGGAGTGCCTAAGCGCAGGCCGGGCTATCTCCCTGCCTTCCAGTGCAAACGGTGGGGCGCAAGCGGGTGCTTTAGCAAGTGGGGCATACGCAAGAGTTCGCAAACAGTTTAACCAACCCATCGCAAATTTTGAGGGAATTGAAGAACCTTTGGCTAGGATTGCTGGAAATGCCTATCTAATTAATGCTGGGTTAACGATGACTGCAGCCGCCATTGATCATGGAGCAAAGCCCTCTGTGGCCGGAGCAATTTTAAAATACCACAGCACTGAGCGAGCTCGCCGCGTAGGCCTTGATGCCATGGATATCCATGGTGGCAAAGGGATTTGCTTAGGGCCAAATAATTATCTTGGACGAAGCTTTCAAAATACCCCCATCGGCATCACAGTGGAGGGAGCGAATATCTTAACTAGAAGCCTCATCATATTTGGCCAGGGTGCAATTCGTTGCCATCCCTATGTATATCAAGAGCTGGAGAGCGTTAGAACAAACGACTTGTCCTTGTTCGATAAGGCCTTTTGGGGACATGTAAGTTTTGTATTTGCTAACTTTAGCAAATCCCTGTTATTTGCATTTACAAACGGTTATTTGATTCCGGTTCCAAAGAGTAAAGCAAAACGATATTACCAACTGGTTTATCGCTATAGTGCAAATCTAGCGTTCTTATCCGATTTCTGCATGGCTTTTTTAGGCGGTGAACTAAAACGAAAAGAGAAGTTGTCCGCACGCTTAGGAGATGTACTGAGTAATCTGTATTTGGCCTCTGCGGTTTTGAAACGTTTTCATGATGAGGGAGAACCGGCAGAAGATTTAATTCTTGTTGGTTGGTGTTGCCGAGAGTTGCTTAGTGAATGTGAAGTTGCTATCCAAGGACTAATAGGCAATTTTCCTGCCCTTTGGGGACGACTGTTCTTGCGCTTGCTGTTGCAGCCTTTTGGTCCACGCCATTATAAGCCGGCTGATCAATTGGGCAAACGTGTTGCTCATTTGCTAACTACGCCAAATCAATCAAGAGCGAGATTGACTCAAGTCGTTTTCGCTGAACCCTTAGAAAATTGTCCTTTAGGTCGTTTGGAAGAAACTTTTAGAAAAATTTGTGCTGTGGAAGATCTTGAAAAGAAACTGGGCCGTGCTGTCAAAGAAGGCAGCGTAATGGGTTTAACTATGCTTGAGCAAATTGATGAAGCTGAAAAAAGCGGAATCTTTACTCTCGAGGAAGCTTCTCGATTACGTGAGGCTGAAAAGGCTCGACAAGCAGTCATCGCTGTAGACGATTTCAGCGATGATGAGTTGCGAAGGCCTGTTGTTGAACGAGAAGGGCGTGAGCGAAAAAAGCGGGCTACCTCAAGTGAAGGTGACTTGGCTACGGAAGTCGTTTAGATATTGTACTTAATTCGAAAGTCTTAAGGAGAATTCTTGAAATGCTTAATTGGATTATTTTGTTTAAGAATATTCCTGCATTTCAAGAATCTTAAAGGTCATATTTTGCAATTTTCCGTTGGAAGAGCTCAAATTCTACTTTTCAGGAAGCAAAACCTTCTAGCACCATAAAGCCATGGTAAGAATTAGTCTTAGCAATCACAATAGCCAATCTCCCTACAAAACCGCAGTTTTGGATTTAAGTTTAAGAACTGTTGTGCTTAATAATCACAAATCGATGGGTTTAGATGATTTAAAAAAAAATTCTTTTTTCCACCCACTTCTTTCCCATCCAGTACTCTCCTCTAACGGCCATGTCTATGAATACAAAAGTAAGACGACAGAGGATTTGTTAAATACTGCAAAATATATTTATGCGACTTTAATACAGGCAAGTGATCCTAAAAATTGTCATTTTAAAATCAATTCAACGGATGCTAGCGCAGCACTTAAAATAAACTATCGGATCCCCTTATCTCTGGATTCTACAAAAAGAGCTAAAAGATACATATCAATAAATCAATTAAATGGAATCATTTCTGAAGATTCCGGTTTTGACTTTCATTTTTGCGATACATTGCTGATGCAGGATGAATTATCTTTTGCTGATTTACCCCAAGAGGTGAATGGGGATGATTTGTTTATATCTCAACCTGAGATTCTTGGATTTTTCCAGCTGCAGGAAAATTTTCAACGGCTTGAATTACGTTATATTAACCCATTGATTGGTTTTGGCGGGTTTAGCCGAGAAAAAATTAAGAAAAATGAACCTGTCGCTTTTTATTTAGGTGTAAAGACAAAAAAACATGAGCACTCAAAATATTATTATGGACCAGAGCGCGATTGTTTGTTAATGGGGATAGATGCGCAGCAATATGGAAATACTGCGAGATTTTTTAATCATGCACCCAATCCAGAGCCTGGGCAAAACGGTTGTTCTGATTTTCTTAGAGCCAATCTATCGCCTAAACGTTGTTTATTAAATGGCATAGAGCTGGTTCTCTTTACCGCCTCACGAGATATTGTTGAAGGAGAGCAGTTGTTTTTTGATTATGGTTTGTCCTATTACGATAAAGATAATTTTTTTAAATTTAACTTACAAGGAAGATTACTAGATGAGAATCAAAGGCCGATTAAAGGACAAAGATCACAAAAAATGAAGATGATAAGACTCATGGCTCGTCATGGAGTTGAAGAAGCCATGTACGGGCTATTCAAAAGGCCATTAATTGCCTTGGCCGTAGTCATCCTGATTGTTAGCGTCTTGAGGTATGTTTTGTAGCCTGATGGCTGATTAAACTTCCTCTAACACCCCATCAGGCATGGTAACATTCAATTCAAGAACAGAACTGTCACCAAGTCGCTCAAGATTCACACTAACTTGATCTCGGCTGATGCGAATGTATTTCGCAATAACAGCCAAAATCTCTTCCTGCAGCTTGGGTAAATAATCTGGCGTGTTACGTTGTGAGCGCTCATGAGAAATAATGATTTGCAAGCGCTCCTTGGCAACAGAAGCCGTACTATTTCGTTTTCGTAGGTAGCTGAATAGACTCATGCTGGGACATCCTCCTTGGTTTTACCGAATAAGCGGCGCAATAGTCCTTTGCGTTCACTTTGAATAAACCGCATGGGTCTGCTTTCGCCAAGGAAACGTGCAATGGCATCCTGGTAAGCAAGCCCGGCGTCACTGGTTTCATCAAGAACAACCGGTGTTCCTGTATTGGAAGCTTTTAGTACCGCCTTAGACTCAGGAATAACACCGATCAGAGGAATAGCAAGAATTTCTTTGACATCGTCCACAGACAACATTTCTCCTTTTTCAACCCTTTCTGGGTCATAACGGGTAAGGAGTAAATGCTCCTGTACAGGGGGTTGATTTTCAATGGCCCGCTTTGTTTTACTAGCCAGAATACCGAGGATCCTGTCAGAGTCACGTACGGAGGAAACTTCAGGGTTAGTGACCACAATAGCATGATCTGCAAAATACATCGCCATCAATGCACCCGTTTCAATGCCTGCGGGTGAATCGCAAATTATGTATTCAAACTCTTTAGCCAGCTCATTTAATATTTTTTCAACGCCTTCGACCGTAAGTGCATCTTTGTCACGGGTTTGAGAGGCGGGCAAGATGCATAAATCAGGCAGGCGTTTGTCTTTAATCAGCGCTTGATTTAAATTGGCTTCGCCATTAATGACATGAATAAAATCATAAACAACTCGTCGCTCGCAGCCCATAATGATATCTAAATTTCGAAGACCAATGTCAAAGTCAATGACCACGGTCTTATGACCAAGCATAGCCAGGCCTGAAGAAAATGCTGCAGAAGTGGTTGTTTTACCGACTCCACCTTTTCCGGATGTGACGACAATAATTTTAGCCAACGCTGAATCCTTCCTTCTTCATTGAGGAGTTAAATTATTTTCGTTCAGTTTACACGCTATTGTTTATTCTATTCAAGCTTAAAAAGACAGATTTAAGTAAAAATCCATTCTAATTTATCAGTTTGGCCAAGGGATATAATTTCATCGACATTGCCGCTCCACCAGCAATAAATTTCAAAGCAAATTAGAAGTTTTTTTAAGATAAAAGGAGAGGCAAGAATTTGATGTCAAAGAAAAAATTGGACTGTGAATCAATACACAGTCCGGGGATTTTTTTATTGAAAAATGATTTTAATACCAGCCATTAGAGCCACAACAAACAGTGGCATAGCTTCCACAGCCATTGCAAGAGGAGGCTCCACAACAACCACAACCGGCAAGAGCAATTGACGAACCAACTAGTGCTAACAAAAATACTAATTTTTTCATGATAGCATCCTTGCAGATGAGTTATTAATATAAACAAACAGTTATATTTAGATCCAGTTGAAAATCATAATGCTTCATTTTGAGCGTAGTCACCGAATTCATATTTATCAAGTTAGCCCGTAGTAAGTCTGCAATCCTTCAAATTTTTTTCTATAAATAGTATAGGGGCATATAAGGAATTTCATATGAAAAATGACGGTGCAGGCTTAAACCAAATACTAGATACTGCTCTTTCCCTGGCTAGTAAAAATTCCTGGGAAAATTTAAGGCTGTTTGACATTGCCCAGCAACTTGAAATTGGATTACAGGATATACATCGTTATTGTCGTGAAAAGAACGATTTAACGAAGGCTTTTTTTGATCGTGCTGACGACGCCATGTTATCTCGCTCAAAACAAGTTGAGATTGTGCATCTTAGGACGAGTAAACGTTTGCACGCTTTGTTGATGTCCTGGTTTGAAGTGTTGCAACAACATCGAAGCGTAGCAAAACAGATGCTTTGGGCACAACTTGAACCAGGACATTTTCACAGTCAAATTTCAGGAATTTTACGTGTAAGTCGAACAGTTCAATGGTGGTGTGAAGCTGCACAGCGAAGTACGTCTGGTTTTCAACGCCTGATAGAAGAAACCGTCTTGACCACAATTTTTTTAATGACTCTTATGTATTGGTGCTCTGATGACTCTAAAGATGCAATAAATACAAGCCAGTTCTTAGAAAACAGGTTGGATCAAGCAAGTTGTTTATCCACTTGTGGTAAACAGTCTTTGTAAAAGTACAAAACCTTTATTAAATAAATTTGCGATTTCCTATAATGATTGTATAATGTTCGGTTAATTTAATTCCAGGAGTGTGGGTATGTCGCTTTCTATCGTGCAACGAGCACTAACCTTCGATGATGTTTTATTAGTTCCCGCCCACTCAACCGTCCTGCCAAAAGAAGTCTCGTTAAAAACCCGCCTTACCCGTGAAATTACCTTAAATATTCCTTTGCTATCCGCTGCAATGGATACGGTAACAGAAGCCCGTCTGGCGATAGCATTAGCTCAAGAAGGCGGCATAGGCATTATCCATAAAAACATGACGTCTGATGCGCAGGCCAATGAAGTGCGCAAGGTAAAAAAATTTGAAAGCGGAATGGTTAAAGACCCGATTTCTGTCACACCTAAAATGACGGTGAAGGAATTGCTTGAGGTAATGGCCAAACATAATTTTTCGGGTATGCCCGTTATAAATGGTGAACAATTGGTTGGTATTGTTACAAGCCGTGACATCCGTTTTGAAACCAATTTATCTTTGCCGGTAGAAGCCGTGATGACCCCCAAAGACCGTTTAGTTACCGTGAAGGAAGGTGCGAGCCGTGAAGAAATACGAAGTTTATTGCACAAGCATCGCATTGAAAAATTGTTGGTAGTGAATGATTCATTCAATTTACGTGGTTTAATTACGGTTAAAGACATTCAAAAAGCCAAAGAAAATCCCTTCGCTTGCAAGGATAGTTTTGAACAATTACGCGTGGGGGCTGCTGTTGGAGTGGGTGAAGGCACCGAAGAACGTGTAGCTGCCCTGGTTGATGCGGGTGTTGACGTGATCGTAGTGGATACGGCACATGGACATTCTCAAGGTGTTTTAAGCCGGGTAGCCTGGATTAAGAAAAATTATCCAGATGTGCAGGTCATTGGCGGCAATATTGCCACAGCAGAAGCAGCCCTTGATTTAGTGAAAGCAGGTGTCGATGCCGTAAAAGTAGGGATTGGCCCCGGTTCCATTTGCACAACCCGAATTGTAACAGGCGTTGGTGTACCGCAAATTACGGCCATTGCGAATGTGGCTGAGGGTCTGAAAGGCCAAGTGCCTATTATTGCCGATGGTGGAATTCGTTTCTCAGGAGACGTTTGCAAAGCATTGGCTGCTGGTGCCGATACCGTGATGCTCGGTGGCCTGTTTGCTGGAACAGAAGAATCACCCGGTGAAATTGAACTGTATCAAGGTCGTACCTATAAGAGCTATCGCGGTATGGGATCGATTGGTGCGATGACACAGGCGCAGGGATCCAGCGATCGTTATTTCCAGGATGCCAGCCAGGGTAGTGAGAAGCTCGTGCCTGAAGGAATTGAAGGCCGCGTTCCTTATAAGGGTCCTGTGCAAACGATTATCCATCAGCTTATGGGGGGTTTGAGATCCTGTATGGGCTACACGGGTGCTGAAACCATTGAAATGCTTCACGACACGGCTAAATTTGTACAAGTGACTAGCGCGGGCATGCGCGAATCTCATGTTCACGACGTCAACATCACTAAGCAAGCTCCCAATTATCAAATTGACTAGTTTTAAATTATGAAAAATATTAAACAAAAACCCTTGATTATTCTGGATTTTGGTTCTCAATACACTCAATTAATAGCACGAAGAGTCCGCGAAATGGGGGTATATTGTGAAATACATCCTCATAACCTCCCTATTGAAATTCTACAAAAATTAAATCCATGTGGCATTATTCTATCGGGGGGCCCTCAACGGTAACTCTCGAGACAAACCCGAGAGCACCGGAGTGGTTATTTCAATCGGGTTTGCCGCTGTTAGGGATTTGCTATGGAATGCAAACGATGGCTGTACAGCTTGGAGGAGAAGTACAATCTTCCAATATACGTGAATTCGGTTACGCTGAATTGCGTTTGCATGGGCATAGTTCTTTACTTGAAAACATTGAAGATCGAACGACAGAGGATGGCACCGCTTTATTGGATGTCTGGATGAGTCATGGAGACAAAGTGACCCGTCTGCCTCCTGGGTTTGAGGTTATTTGTGAAACCAGGAATGCTCCAATTGCCGGGATGGCCTACGAAGCCAAGCATTGGTATGGTTTGCAGTTTCATCCTGAAGTAACCCACACCTTGCAAGGTTTAAGAATCTTACAACGGTTTGTGATTGATATTTGTCAAGCAGACAACAGCTGGACTGCCGACAACATTATTGAACAAGCCATTCAAACTATTCGTCATCAAGTTGGTGAAGAACAGGTTTTATTAGGTCTTTCAGGAGGGGTAGATTCCTCTGTGGTGGCTGCATTGCTGCATGAGGCAATCGGTTCCCAACTGGTTTGTGTTTTTGTAGATACTGGTCTGCTTCGCTTGCACGAAAGAGAGCAAGTGATGACCATGTTTGGAGAACACATGGGAATAAACATCATCGTTGTTAATGCCGAAGAAAAATTTTTAAATGCTTTAGCCGGCATTACTTGCCCGGAAAAGAAGCGGAAGATTATTGGCCATACTTTTATTGAAATTTTTGACGAAGAGGCTCAGCGATTCCCAAACGCCAAATGGTTAGCCCAAGGTACAATTTATCCTGATGTCATCGAATCAGCTGGAGTGAATAACGGAACTTCCGTAGTCATTAAATCCCATCACAATGTGGGTGGATTACCAGAAACTCTAAACCTTAAATTATTAGAGCCAATTCGGGAACTGTTTAAAGATGAAGTCCGAAAAATCGGGCTGGAATTGGGTTTGCCCTACGACATGGTTTATCGACATCCTTTCCCAGGACCTGGCTTGGGAGTTCGCATTTTAGCTGAGGTAAAGAAAGAATATGCTGAAATTTTACGCCAAGCCGATGCCATCTTTATTGAAGAATTAAAAAATGAGGGCCTATATCATAAAGTGAGTCAGGCCTTTGCTGTGTTTCTTCCTGTAAAAAGTGTCGGGGTCATGGGAGATGGTCGTCGTTACGATTATGTAATCTGTTTAAGGGCTGTAGAAACGATTGATTTTATGACCGCACATTGGGCGCAACTTCCTTGGGATTTTTTGGCGAAGGTATCCAATCGTATTATCAACGAAGTGTCTGGTGTTTCTCGAGTAACCTATGATATTTCCGGAAAACCCCCTGCGACGATTGAATGGGAGTAATTAACCGAGCCAAATACCGTTTAATCTTTTTGAGGCAATGCAACCATCATGAATGATGATGCTTTCTGGATGACCAAAGCTTATGAACTTGCCCTTAAGGCAAAAGAACAGGGTGAAGTCCCGGTGGGTGCTGTTCTTGTTGATGCTGATAATAATCTTTTAGGGTGTGGCTGGAACCAGGTCTTGCGAACGCATGATCCGTGTGCGCATGCTGAACTGATTGCCTTGCGGGAGGCGGCTTTAAATTTAAAAAATTACCGCCTTCTAAATACCACCTTATACGCTACCTTGGAGCCTTGTTCCATGTGCGCAGGAGCTATGGTTCATGCGCGAATTAAAAGGGTTGTCTATGCTGCGCGTGATTTTAAAGCAGGGGCTGCGGGTTCGGTATACAATTTACTCCAAGGCTATCCTTTAAATCATCAGGTACAAATTGATGAAGGTATTATGCAAAGGGATTGTGCTGCTTTGTTGGAGGATTTCTTTAAAAAACGGCGATAATTATTAGATTTTCAGGCTTAATTTATATATCTGAAATTCCCATCAATCAATTAATAACTCACCAAGCAATCGCTCCTTTAATTGATCTTTTTCTGCTGTACTTAGAGCTTTTCCATCTTGATTGCTAATGAAGAACATGTCTTCTACTCTCTCTCCGAATGTTGCGATTTTAGCATTGTGTAAACCAACGCGCATCGTTAAAAAAATACGGCTTATGGTGGCCAAAAGACCTGGCCTGTCTGTAGTAATTAGAAACAGTCTGCTGTGATGTTGAGAATCTTCCCCAAAATGGATTTGGGGCCTTAAATTAAAATGAGCCTGCGTGCGTGAAACGCGTCGTGGGTTGATCCCCGGCAGTTCCTGAGGGGTCATCAATGCGGATTGGAGGGCTTTTTGAATGGTTTCGATTTGATTGTTGTCGAACAAGGTTTGATGTTGTTCGTCGAGAATAATGTAGGTATCAAGGTCGTAGTCATTCTCACAGGTTAAAATTGTGGCCTCTTGAATGGTTGTCTGATAATTGCTCAGCACTGTGGTCGTAATCGTAAAACGCTCATCCATATGCGGCATATAAATCAAAACTTCGGTACCTCCCTGGCTGTGATGAGGCATAATCAGTACTAAAGGGAAATGCTCACAAGTCAATATGGATTTACTGTGCTTGGCTATAATTTCAGCTGGCTCATGGAGAAAATACCTGGCTTTGAAGTTTGACCATAAATTCTCTATGCTGATCTTAGCAAATCCATCGCTGAGAAGAATACGTTTTGCCTGTTGTTTGCGGGAATTGATTAATGCTGTCTCATCCAGTAGATCTTTTTCTGCAATTGCCCTATGGACGGCATGATAAAGCTCTTTTAGTAAGGAATCTCGCCAACTGTTCCACAATTTTATATTGGTGGCGCAGATGTCTGCCACAGTTAGTAGATATAGGTAATCCAAATATTCAGCTTGGGGCAATAGACTTAAGAATTGTTGAATGGTTTTGGGGTCGTAAATATCTTGTCTTTGTGCTGTTTGTGACATGATCAGATGATTTTTCACAAGCCATACCAGTAAATTTCGTTCCTGGTCATCCAAGCCATGGCGAAGGGAAAAGTGATAGGCTTCTTCAGCCCCTAATTCAGAATGATCGCCACCGCGCCCTTTGGCAATGTCGTGAAACAAGGCGGCCAAATACAATACCTCAGGTTTTTTGATAGCAGGCATAAGTTTGGCCGCCAATGAAAATTGTTTGCTGTATTCGGGTTTTAGGAAACGGGCCAGGTTGCGTATTACAAATAAAGTATGTTGATCAACGGTGTAAACGTGAAATAAATCATATTGCATTTGGCCAGTTACCACCGCAAAGCAGTTTAAATATTGACCTAAAACACCATAGCGGTTCATGTGATGCAAGGCTTCATAGGGATCTTCAGCGGTTTTAAAAATGCTCAAAAAACATTGGGTCGCTGCAATGGTATTGCGAAATTTTTCACTGAGTAAGTACAAGTGCTCACGTATAAGACGGATGGTGCTGGCGCGGACACCTTTGATGCTGGGTCGTTTAGCTATCCACAGAAATAGTTCAAGAAGTGCAATTGGTTTTTGACCGATGATGGAGGGATGTTTGACTTCGATGTAGTCATTAACAAGCTGAAAATGATTATCCAAAGGGGTAACTTTTAATTTTTGATTATGAACAATGGCTTCAGAAAACCATTGCAGCAGCATCTCATTGAGCTCTCTTATGCGTTTAATGACTTGAAAATAATTCTTCATGAACTGCTCAACTGCAAGGGAATGAGGTGTATCTTTAAACCCAAACAATTGGGCTAATTTCAATTGATAATCGAAAAGCAGGCGTTCTTCCGGTTTTTCAGCAACCATATGCAATGCAAAACGGATGCGCCAAAGATAGTGCTGACAAAAAATTAATTCTTCGTATTCTTTATTGGTGATGAATCCGCTGGGAATGACTTCAGCCAGTTTGCTGATATTAAAATGACGTTTACTGATGTTTAACAGAATGTGCAAATCGCGTAAGCCACCTGGGCCATTTTTTAAATTCGGTTCCAGGTTATAGGCGGTCTCACCATATTTAATGTAGCGTTGTTGCTGCTCTTGCAGTTTTGCAAAAAAATAGGCTTCACTAGGCCACATATGGAGAGGGTGGATTTGGTACATCAACTCTTCCATTAAAGAGCCACTGCCAACCAGTAGATGCATGTCCAGTAAACTGGAAATTACGCTCAAATCCTTGCTAGCCAAATCCGCGCAAGCGCTGAGAGTAGTAATTTGATGACTGATTTCCAAACCTATATCCCAGGCATCTTGAATAAAGGCTTGGGCTCGCTGAGTATGAATTTTTGATATGGTTTCGTTATGCAAAAGCAATAAATCGACGTCAGAATAAAGTTGCAGTTCTCTACGTCCATAACCCCCTACAGCCAACAAGCAAAATTTATTTCCGAGGTGCAGGTTATTTTTTTGAAAGAGAGTGATTAAAATTCCATCTATAAAATGAACTAATTTGCTTGTAATTGCAGCAATATTCGCGTTTTGACAAAATTCTGCGCAAAGTTCTTCCTTGAACTCTTTAATGGATTGTTTTAATTGGCGATTATCGCTCTTCATTGCGCAAGGTGAGTATTTCGACTCCATCATCAGTCACCAATAAGGTATGCTCCCATTGCGCAGAAAGGCTATGATCTTTGGTTACCACAGTCCAACCGTCTGGCAACAACCGGGTATGATGCTTGCCAATATTTACCATGGGTTCAATGGTAAACGTCATGCCTGGTTTTAATACTTCACCAGTGCCAGGTGTACCATAGTGTAACACTTGAGGATCTTCATGGAATATTCGGCCAATTCCATGGCCGCAGTATTCACGTACGACTGAGCAGCGGTTTTTTTCAGCATGCCTTTGAATGGCATGCCCAATATCTCCCAGGCGCACTCCTGGTTTCACCATTTCAATTCCGATGAATAAACATTCATGTGCAATGTTAACCACGTGCTTCGCTTGAATTGAGGGGGCTCCAATAAAAAACATCTTACTGGTATCCCCATGGAAGCCATCTTTAATAACGGTAACATCGATGTTAATAATGTCACCATTTTTTAAAACCTTTTTCCCTGGTATACCATGACAGACCACATGATTAATTGAAGTGCAAATGGATTTAGGAAAGCCATTGTAATTTAGAGGGGCAGGGATAGCCTTCTGCTCATTTACAATATAGTTATGGCATATATTGTTTAATTCATCGGTGGTTATTCCTTCCTTGACGTAAGGACCAATCATTTCCAAAACTTCAGCTGCAAGTCGTCCAGCGACACGCATTTTTTCAATTTCTTCATTGGTTTTTATAGTTACAGCCATCTGATCAATCCGCAAAAATATAAATATTAGCACAGGCCTGCAAGTCATCGTATAAAATTACGATAATTATTATTATAAGAAATTTTTAAGAACAATTTCTAATTGATTTAGAAATCCTGGGCTTACAATAAGATGTTTAATACTAAATGTGTGTATGTATCAATCGAATTGCAGTTTCGTCTCTTTAAAAAAGTAACCCCCGTCAAGCGGGGGTTTGAGAGTTTAGCATTTGTGGTTTTCACGGTCTTGTTCCCATTGTTGAAGCATTTGCTTGAACTGGGCTTTTTGTTGGTCATTTAACAAGCTATAAACTTGTTGTTTAGCAGTAACCTTTGCCTTCATCATTTGCGCAATCAATTCTTTCTTCTGATCAACTAAACTGTTTAACTTAGCATCATCAAGAGTGTCAGATGTAACCAAATCACGAATTTGAGAGCGGATTGATTTCATTTGCTCACGATTGGCTTGCAGAGTTTGCATCAGTTGACTTTTGATTGCCTGAACCTTGGTTTGTTGAGAAGAATCCAGGTTTAAAGCACTTAACATTTGCTTCATATGATTACCGCAACCACAATGAGAGCCCATTTGATCAGATGGATTGCTCGAAGTGCTTGTGGTCATCGTTTGATCAGGTGTTGAGCCAGTAGTACTAGAGGATGTGGTGGTATCAGAACTAGTAGCAAAAGCCACTTGTCCCATCACAAAAGATAAAACAACGGCAGCTAGCGATATTTTCTTCATTTTACTATCCTTAGTTAAAGTTATTGACTTCCAGCAATGAGTATAGACCGTGATTTTCAAATATATATGAAAATCGTTTAACTATAATAAAAAAAAATAAATTAAAGTCAATGACGTTGCCGAATTTGCCTCATTATGGTATAAATACGGCGCTTTTAACGACACACACGTTTCGTCACATGCGGTGGGGTCTCATTAATGAGTACCGCATGGGAAGCGTGGAGGCTTAACCCTGGAGATTTATATGAATGTTAGTATGCGTGAACTGCTAGAAGCGGGTGCACATTTCGGTCATAGAACCCGATATTGGAATCCAAAAATGGCTCCTTTCATTTTTGGCTCAAGAAACAAAATTCACATCATCAACCTTGAAAAAACCTTACCAATGTTGAGTGACGTCGTCAATTACGTAGGGCGTCTGGCTTCAAACAAAGCTAAGATTCTGTTTGTGGGTACTAAAAGAGCAGCCCAGGACAGCATCCGTGAACATGCAAAACGTTGTGGTATGCCATACGTGGATCATCGTTGGCTGGGTGGAATGTTGACCAACTGGAAAACCGTTCGTCAATCAATTTTTCGCCTGAAAGAATTAAAAGAGATGCGCGAAAGGGGCGATTTTGCTTCAATGATTAAAAAAGAAGCTTTGATGCTTACTCGCGAGCTTGAAAAATTAGAGCGTAGCTTAGGTGGTATCGAGGACATGGGTGGATTACCCGATGCTCTTTTTGTCATTGATGTGGGCTTTGAACACATCGCTGTTGAAGAAGCTCGCCGTCTGAAGATTCCAGTGATTGGTGTGGTAGATACCAATAATAATCCTGATAACATTGACTACATCATTCCAGGCAATGATGACTCCATGCGCGCCGTGGATATTTACGTACGTTGCATTGCTGATGCTATTCTTGATGCGAAGCAAGGCAATACAGTTGGCGGTGTGTCTTCAGATGCTGAATTTGTTGAAGTTCCTGTGAATGATAAAGAAGTAGAAAAAGCGGGTGAATAATTAACTTTTAACGAGAAGGGGCACCTCAAAATCTGTTGGGCGTGTCCCTTTTTGCTATGTGGAGGATTAAGTATGGCGATTAGTGCTTCCTTAGTGATGCAATTGCGTGAACGCACCGGTGCAGGCATGATGGAATGTAAAAAATTCCTGACCATGACCAATGGTGACATTGAGCAAGCGATCATGGAAATGCGTAAGGCAGGTCAGGCCAAGGCTGATAAAAAAGCTGATCGGGTTGCTGCAGAAGGAGTTATTGTTATTGAACGTTCTGCTGATAAACATTCTGCAGTCATTCTTGAAATTAACAGTGAGACCGACTTTGTTGCCCGGGATGAAAATTTCACCAATTTTGCGAAAAAAGTCGGTGAAACGGCATTGTCTTCATCCGCAGCTGATGTTGAAGTCCTGTCACAGGAGACAATAGCTGGGTCTAATACTACTATCGAGCAAACTCGTCAAGAACTGGTTTCAAAGATCGGTGAAAACATCAAGTTGAGACGGATGGAAAGAGTGGTCACCGATGGAGTTATTGGTTATTACTTGCACGGAACACGTATTGGTGTGGTAGTTGCTTTGAAAAATGGCGATGAAGAACTTGCCAAAGACATTGCTATGCATATCGCTGCAAGCCGCCCAATAGTAGTAAGTCGAGACCAGGTTTCTGCAGAAGCAATCGAAAATGAGCGTGAAATTTTTACTGCTCAAGCGAGAGAAAGCGGAAAACCACAAGAAATTATCGATAAAATGATTGAAGGTCGCATCAACAAATTTGTCGATGAAGTGAGCTTGTTGGGTCAACCTTATGTTAAAGATCCCAATAAGAAAGTTGGGCAATTATTGAAAGAAAAGAATGCGGAAGTGTTGTTTTTTACTCGTTTCGAAGTAGGAGAAGGCATTGAGAAGAAAGAAGATAATTTCGTTGAAGAAGTAATGGCCCAGGTTCGTGATTGATGATGAGCGATAAACAACCCCATTTAAAATATAAGCGAATTCTTCTAAAGTACAGCGGTGAAGCATTAATGGGAAAAGTCCAGTTTGGGATTGACCCATCTATTCTTGACCGCATGGCTAAAGATGTGGCCGAACTCATCCAGATGGGTGTGGAAGTGGGCATTGTTATTGGTGGCGGTAATTTGTTTCGGGGTAAAGCTTTGTCTGAAGCTGGACTCGGCCGGGTTACCGGCGATCACATGGGTATGCTTGCCACTGTAATGAACGCATTGGCATTAAGGGATGCGCTGGAGCGAATTGATCTACCAGCACGCATTATGTCTGCAATACCTATTCTTGGTATTGTAGACCCTTATCATCGCAGAAAAGCCATGACTCACTTAAGAAATGGCCATGTGGTTATTTTTGCTGCGGGTACTGGGAACCCATTTTTTACCACTGATTCAGCAGCTTGCTTAAGAGCGATTGAAGTAGGTGCTGATGTTGTCTTAAAGGCAACTAAAGTGGATGGAATTTATTCCGAAGATCCATTCAAGAACCCTCAAGCCATTCGCTATGATTTTCTGACTTATAAACAGGTTTTAAGCGAAGGTTTAGAAGTGATGGATTTAACAGCCATTTGTCTGTGCCAAGATCATAATATGCCTCTCCAGGTATTTGATATGTCGGCTCCAAATGCGCTGAAAAAAATTGTTCTCGGTGAAAGAGTCGGAACCATAGTAGGAGCAAACCATGATCAATGAGATCAAGCAGGACGCTGAAAAGCGAATGAAAAAATCAGTTGAAACGTTGCGACATGATCTGACGAAAATTCGAACCGGTCGTGCTAATGCCAGTTTACTTGATCACGTGCAAGTTGATTATTATGGTAATTTAACTCCCATTAATCAGGTCGCTAATGTTACTGTGAGTGATTCACGTACTATCATGGTTACACCTTGGGAAAAATCCATGGTGGCAGCGGTTGAAAAAGCCATTTTAACTTCTGATCTTGGTTTAAACCCTGCCACGGCTGGGAGTGCCATACGTGTTCCAATGCCACCCTTAACTGAAGAACGCCGCAAGGAAATGATTCGCGTTGTTCGTGGGGAAGGGGAACAAGGGCGCGTCGCAATTCGCAATATTCGCAGAGATGCGAACAATCATTTAAAGGAGCTTGTTAAATCCAAGGAAATTTCTGAGGATGATGAACGACGAGCCAATGAAGTGATTCAAAAATTAACGGATAAATACATTGCCGAAATCGATGAAGTTCTAGTAGAAAAAGAAAAAGATTTAATGGAAATTTAATCGTCTAGCCTCTTCTTAAGCTTTCGGTTCTGAAAAGCCTTGGGAAGAGGCATAGCCTATCCTCGTTCCAGCTGCTCTCCATTATTAGTGCATAAATATTGAGCTTATAATCTGTCCCTTGTAGACCAGGCTGCATTTATTTTTATAGAGTGAAGAAAATCAACTGGAATTAATTCCGTCCATATCCTTCCTGTAATTACAAATTCTAGCCTCAGGATGTCCAATTACCAATTTGGGTGGCTAACTGCGCAAATGGAACCCTTATGTGGCTTTGTGATAACATCCACTTTTTGTTTAATCCTCAAGAATGGTACATTATGTTTTTTGAACAGCCCCAAATCAATCGAGTAGCACATCACCTGGAAGCAACTTTAGCCGAGCTATGCCAGGGAAGTTGGACCTATTATCTTCGTAAATCACAATCTGCTTCACAGATCCATTACCAAAACCATTTAGAAAAAGAAATTGATTTAGAAAAAATCTTCAATACTCCAGAGATTTTCAGAGCAAGAGAGCATTTTTCCCTGGAACCTTCCTTTGATGATGAAGTTCCTGCCTTTGCCTTACTAAATGGCAGTGGAAGATATGTCTATTACAGTGCTCTTCTTGAAGAAGCACGCAAAATAAGAGATGAATTGCGCAAGCAAGATCCTGATTACAACAGCATTATCAACTGTGCGCGAGCAATCAAGGAGTCCTGTGCCGATATAACCGATGTAACGGGAGGCAAAATCCATATGCAAGTAGATAGGATGATGGGCGGCAATTTAGTGGTTGATTTATTCATGGGTGTCATTGGACTCGTGTGTACACCCGTTAAAATGTTAGCAGGGCTTGTTTGTGCAATTCCTTATTGCCTATCCTTTTCTGAATATTGTGGTGGCCCTCAATTCTTCCTTGATACCGCCCTTGAATTATTAGACTCAGTAGGCAAGATCCTTTTCTCGCTGGCATTTCCATTAGCCATGCTTAAATCGGCATATAACACGGGCTCATTCAACCCGCTAACCAAAGGTGAAGTGCAACGCTCAATCGATACGATCATTCGTCTAGCCGATTGCGAGATTAAATTAAATGAAGCAAATGTTGAGAAAACAAGCCCTAGCAATTAATTTAGCCTGTTATCTCGGCAATCTGGCCCCACTTGCTGTCCCAAAATAGTGCATTGAGTTTCTTAGACTGTTTTAGGACAGTGGGTAAAAAATCCACTGGCTCATTTTTAACTGCAAAAACGACAATGTTGGCGGATTTTTTAATAGCTACTGCTAAGGTGTTGTGAAAGTTGTTTTTAATCAGCTGCATTATTGGCCACTGCTCCTCTCGATTGGCCAAATTGATAGCAAGAATGCCTGAATCCAGCAAAATGCGTTTGCAGTGACTAAAAAAGGCTTCATTGTTACATTGCAAGGGAAAATTTTCGGCTTCAAACAAATCCACCAAAACATGCTGAAATTGCTCAGTCGTTTGTTCAACAAATAAGCGCGCATCCTGATGAATTACGTTTAGATTGTAAAGTTGATCCAACATAAAATAACGCTGGGCAATATCAATCACTTCGCAATCATTTTCTACCGCAGTAACTTTAATTTTTCCCAGATAGGGCCATAGTGCATGAGCTACGCCTCCACCACCTAAACCCAACATACAACAAGAGGCTGGTTTAACACGAACAAAAACAGTGAACGGTTTGACATAGTAAAGTTCTGGGCAGTGGGGCATGTAGCGGTTTATAAGGGTTTGCAAAGGCCTGCTGTTAAATTTCAGCCACCGAAACAGGACATTTTGATACACCTGTATCCCAGTTGGAGATTGATAAATGCATTTGCCCCCAAAAGTCTTCCACATAGGGTTTACTTACTCACGTTGGAAAGGATAAATTGAGCCCAAATTCAGCAAAGTGCTTAGCTCATCAAGAGCCGTTAGACATTCATCTATGAATAATGGATCACTTAAATCTTTAAGTTGCAGCTCAGAACGATAGTGACGATTAATCCAATGCTCCAGCTGATTAAGAAGTGCATCATCGATTAAAATGCCCTGATGCATTCTTGTCAGTTCAAGTTCTTGAATGGGGACTCTAAGGCGCAAACAAGCAGGCCCGCCGCCATTTTGCATGCTCTGTTTAAGTTCCAGGTAATAGACCTGGTTAATCGGATTACTTTGATCGGCGATGAGGCTCTCAATAATGAATTTCGTTCTTGGATTTTGCTCACATTCCGCTGGCGCTATGAGAACCATGCCGCGGCTGTTAGGAAGGCTTACCAGCTGGGAATTAAATAAATAGGTATTGACCGCTTCTGCGACACTTAATTCCTGAGAGCGAATCTCAAGAAGGTTAAGCGGAAATTCAAGCTTAGCTTTAAGCTCTGCCAAGATGTGCTTTTGCTCACACCAAGCCTCTTCATGAATCAACAATACAGTTTCATTGGCCACGGCAATGACGTCATTATGGAAAACCCCTTCATCAATAGCCTTTGGATTTTGGCGAGCAAAAATCACTTGCTCCGGGATTAATTGATGAGCCCTTGCAATGGCTTGGGAAGCCTCCAGTGTTTGTCTTGCCGGGTAATTGTTAGGGCCTTTTAATTGATCTCTAAACCCACGTTTACCATAAACCAAAAGAGTAATACCCGGTGTGCCATGGGAACGGCAAATGCGATTATGGTTAGCTGCTCCTTCATCGCTGGTTATTGCAGTCTTTGGAAGAACGGGATGATGCTCAAAGTGCATTGGATCAGCAAAAATTTGCTTTAATAAATCATGAGAAAAATCCGCTTCCTGGTGGCGATGTAAGTTGCTAATCAGATTGGCGGCGGTAAAATGCAGTTTCCCATCCGCACTATCCACGCTTGCTGAAACAGTTGCTGCATTTGCTGCCCACATGCTGGAGGCTGAGTAACAGGCACTTAAGAGTTCAGGCGCAGTTCTTAGGGCTTTTTCAATCTGTTGAGATGGGCTGCCGTGAAAACCCATTTGATGAAGTAGGTGCAAATTTGGACGTTGATGAGGGGGTAACACCCCTTGTTTCAAGCCCAAATTATGCAATAAGCGCATCTTTGCCAATCCTTGCAATGCTGCGCTTTTGGGATCAGACAAGCTCAGAGCATTCATGATTGAAGCAACATTTCCTGGAGACAAACCCGCGTAGTTATGAGTTGGTCCCACCAAACCATCCAAATTGAGTTCGAAAGCAGGCATAATTAATCCAGTATAATTCCAGGGTGCAATGATTTAGGCACGGACAGTTTATCTTGTTCTAGACTGGCTATAGGATAACTGCAATAGTCGGCAGCAAAATAAGCACTAGGCCTATGATTACCGCTGCAACCTACGCCTCCGAATGGAAGACTGCTCAGAGCACCAGTGGTCGGTCTATTCCAATTGATAAGGCCTGCGCGAATGCCATAATAAAACTGCTGGTACTGCCCACTATCTTCGCTTAAAAGACCTGCTGTTAAGCCATAACGGGTTTGATTGGCCATCTGGATTGCTTCTGTTAGTTCTTCGTGGCGATAAATTTGCACAAAAGGAGCAAAAATTTCCTCATCCGGTGCAGTTTGAATCGAAGTCATGTCCACGACTCCTGGTGAAAGAAAACCACTGTTTTCTTTTAGCAAACTCATTTTTAAGATGGGTTTCCCACCCAAGGCCAGCAATTTCTCCTGGGCTTCCAGGTGTTTAAGAGCGTGTTCATGATTAATGACTGGCCCCATAAAGGGTTCTGGGCGATCATTAAAAGTACCGATAGCTAACTGCTGACAAGCTTTGACGTATTGTTGCAAAAACTCATCACCGGTTGAATTATTGATAATAAATAGCCGTCTTGCACAGCTGCAACGTTGTCCTGAGGTAAGCATGGTGGACAAAAGGGTCTGATATACTGCCGCTTTAATATCTTTAATGGCGTCCACAATTAAGGGGTTATTGCCACCCATTTCGAGTGCAAGAATAACTTCTGGCCTACCGGAAAAGTACTGATGAATTGCCTTGCCAGCGCGATAGCTGCCAGTAAAATAAAGACCTTGAATGTCGGTGCTCATGAGACATTGTGCTGTTTTTACCCCACCTTGGACACAGTTGATAACACCGGAAGGTATGCCGCTTTCATGCCAGCATTGAATCATGAATTGCGCTACTGCAGGAGCCAGTTCACTCGGTTTATAAACCACAGTATTACCAGCCAATAGGGCGGGTACAATATGGCCATTGCTTAAATGGGCTGGAAAATTGAAAGCTCCCAAAACGGCAACTACTCCATGAGGTTTATACCTTATATTTGCATTTACTTCACCGCTTTGGAATTTCTTTTCTGCATTTCGTTCCTGATAAGCTTGCACGGATATGCTTATCTTTGTAATGACTGAATTGACTTCTGTCTTTGATTCCCACAGAGGTTTGCCAGTTTCCAATGAAATTAGATAAGCCAATTCATCCTGTTTAGCTTCGACTTCTTTGGCAAAGTTGTCTAAGTATGAGCAACGCTCTGAAACATTCAGCAAAGACCATGGGGAAAGAGCCAAATGAGCTGCTTCGCAGGCTGCAAAAACTTCTTCTGAAGTGGCTTCCCGCCCTTGCCAAACCACGCTTGAATCCACAGGATTTTTGGAATAAAAGGAGTCGCCCTCTCCTGATAGCCAGTGGCCATTAATATAATGCGTAGCATGATGTTTGTTCGTATTCATATTTTTATTTCACTTAGATTTAAGTTTTCCGTGTGTAAAGGGGATAGCCTGAGGTAGTCTCCAGCCCTAAGCTGTAATAGCTCAGCCGTATCCTTACTAATAATGCAGCAGCCTTGCTGGTCATTCACCATGGCTTGACTGAGAGTGGCCTTAAAATCAAGTTTTGTGTTGGATAAGAGAAAGGGTTTTGAGCTGACTTCATCACTGATGCTTTTTAAGTTTAATACACGGCTCATTGCTAGAGTTCTTATCTGATTCGTAGGCGCTTCAATGGTTGGGCCAGCATCAAAAATATCAATGTAATGGTTATAGCGGAACCCTTCACGCATTAAAATATTCATAGCAGGAATGGTGGATTGGTGAGGCCTGCCAATGACTGCCTGAGCTTCAGGAGCTAAGAGTTTTACATAGATGGGACTTCGTGGCATTAAGTCCGCAATAAACTGCTTGTTGGTGGAGGAGGTCAATCTATCTGCCTCTGCAAAGGGCATATGGAAAAAATGCCTACCGACATTGTCCCAAAAGGGTGAGTGTCCCAGCTCGTCTGAGATGCCACGCATTTCAGCAATTACAATCGGGGCAAAGCGGTTGGGAAATTGCGCCATAAACAAAAAACGCGACCGTGACAATAACAAGCCGTTGTTGTTGTGCCGGTAACCAGGTTCGAGAAAAAGGGTACAAATCTCGCTTCGACCTTGATTGTCATTAACTAAATTCAGTATTTCGTAATCGCTGCGTATATTCAATGAATGGCAAATTCGCGTGCGCTTGGATATTTTGTAGGAATAAAAAGGTAATTCATAACCGGTTGAAGCTTCGATTCCTGATGTTCCGACCACTTTACCAGTAGCAGGATCCTCCAGTACAAATAAATAATACTCATTGATGGGATGGTGAACGGATTTTTTAAAGGAGGAGAGTGATAATTTTAAACGCTTTCGTAAAAGGCTTTTATCTTTGGGTAGGGTAGTCATTCCAATACCAGAGTGTAATGCCAATTCTAAAATGGCATCTACATCGTTTTCGCGAACAGGGCGAAGCAACATCATTGTTTTAATTCCTCAAGTCCACCTTGAGATAGGTCGTCTAGCAATAATGCACTAAGTGCAGAGCGTTCAACCAGGCTATCTAATAAAATAAATTCATTGCTGCTATGAATATTACCGCCGCGAACCCCCAAGGTATCTAATACAGCCAAACCGTGTTGGGCAAGATTGTTGCCATCGCAACAGCCGCCGCTGTCTTGCCAATCGAATTGCAAACCCAATTGACTTCCAATTTGTTGAATGCGGGTAAATAAACGTTCGGTCGCCTGATTAATGCGTTTTACTGGGCGTTCAAACGAACCATGTAACGTTAGACTGTAATCAGTGTGCTTAAGTGTATGAATAATTTGGCCAATCTGCTCTCTCACCCAGAGCTCATCAGCCGGTTGGCTAATGCGAACATCCAATTTGGCCACAGCTTTATCGGGTACCACATTTAAGGCTTCACCGCCGGCTATTTTACCGACATTGATGGTGACCCCCTCTTTTAAGCCATTCAATTTGTGGATGGCCGTGATGGCTTCGGCTAAATAGCAAATGGCATTGCGTCCCTGATTAAAAGAACGGCCGGCATGTGCACTTTTTCCTGTCGCAACAAGGGTCAATTTGCCACTACCGCTTCTATTTTTGGCCAGTGTTCCTTGAGCATCCATTGCTGGTTCATAAACCAATCCCACCTGATAGAGAGCTGCAACTTCATCGTATAGGACCTGGGAAGCAGGGGAGCCAAGCTCCTCATCGGCATTAATTATCACATCCCAACCCAATCGGTTTTTGCTCTCCATATGTTCAAAAGCCTTTAAGGCATGCAACATAACGATTAATCCCCCTTTCATATCCGTTACTCCAGGGCCATTGATTTGATGCTCGTTGATATAGCGTGTCTTTTGAAAGGGGTGATCAGCAGCGAAGACGGTATCCATGTGGCCGACTAATAAAACCCGCCGTTCTAGTTCCGGTCGTTTACGAATAAAAAGAGCGTCCCCACAGGGTTGCTGGAAAGTAGTCCCTTCCATGTCCATGACAGAGATGGGTGAAAATTTGCGAACTTGAATCTCATCGGCCAAAGGGGAAAACACCGATCTTAAAGCCGCAAGCATATTTGACAGCCCTTGCAGGTTTTCACTGCCTGTGTTGATTTCACAAAATGCCTGCAATTGTTCAATCATCAGCGACTTGCTGTTCTTAAGGAAGGGCAGCAGATCCTTTCTTACTGTTTCCATGTACGAAAACCCATTCGCAAAGCTTATGACATTAACGGAAAATCAAAAGCTAAGCAACAGCTAAGCAACAGCAAAACTGCTGCTTTCGGTCAGTTTACCCGGATACCTTCGTCGTCGCGTTCCCCTTCTTCATCATTAAGATTCTCTTGAGGATTATTGGCTTGTTTTAACTGCACCAATTGTGCTTTGATGTCTTGGACAATTCCCTCTCTTCCATGTACTCCGGTTTTAAATGTCGCAATACCTGAATGCAACATGGATTGTGCATGGCCAAAAGACAGACCATAAGCCACAATGCCAACCAGCATTTTCATTAAGCCGGCTACAATATGTAAATTTGGAGAACGAATATTGATGCGGTTTGCCAATTTCTCATAAGCTTCTATTTGCTCATGACTGGGTTTTTCTGTCAAAGCGAGATCGCGAGTGCGTACAGTTGCCTCAAGTAAAAGCCGTTTGCCGCTGACCCCAAGATTTTTGTGGGTCTCTATTTCCTGCAAAATCTTCAAACTTTTAACGATTTTAGGATCTTTAGGATTCGCTTTATTGGCCTTTTCCAATTCTTCTAGGCTTTGTTTAATTCTTAAGTCCAGCAATTCCTTTACTCGAGAGTGTGGGCAATTTAAGTCTCGCCAGGCAATCAACCAGGCTTTTTGTGGATTGTCGCGAAGCGCTTCATAATTATTGTTTACATAACTATCAACAGCGTTCCAAATGAGTCTTAGATGGTGATTCATGCCGCGTGCTTTAACCATCGCGGGGGCAGCATGTAATGCACATTCGAATTCTTCGCGAGTCATAGGATTGGCAGTGGTAAAAGATTTCATTAAATTATAATAAGCCGAAGAAACACCACCTCGGTCAATCGCATCCTTACATGAAAAGTTGTAACTTCTAGGGTTTAGTTCTTCAATGATGAAATTGGTTAGTGCAAATTTAATAAAATGAAACCAGACGGCTTGCCTTTGCGCGCTACTCATCCTGTCTTTTTCAGGATCAAATCCTAAGTCCTGAAAACTTTTGGTCAATAATTTCTGAAGTGTTTCCCTTTCCACATCAGCACTGTATAAATCTTTATCTTTAAAAAGACGGGCCCTGATGTTTGAGCTGATGTAGAAATCCTTCACTTCAGAGACGGCTTTCGAGTTCTGATTGGCAATATTGAAAAATTCTTCGAATACTTCTTTGCATTTGTGACTGTCGCGAGTTTTTGAATATTCCCGGCTTTTCATATACCCCTGATCTGCAGGAAGGGTAATCACTGCTATTTTTGGCGGATCGGGGTTTAGAAAATCTCTCGTTTTCTCAAGTTCGTGCAGTTTAAGGGACAGTGCACGCTCCTTCGAACCTTCGATGCCACTTCTGTCGTAACCTAAATTATTAAAATAGATGTGAACAATTCGATCCGTGTTTTCTCTACGTGAGGCGACATCAAGCCATCTCTCAAATAGAGGGCTGACACGCTCTTCTCCATGATGACGCTGGCCTTGAGTGCCAAAACGGTATTCACGGCGGCTATTGTCCTGATACTCATATTTACGCACAGTTGCCAAACTGGTCGTGTGTTGAGGTTTGAAATCATCCGATAAAGTGGCTGATAATCGTCCAAATAAGGAACCTGCCTGCGCAGGCGATTGAGCATGTTTGTTTACGTTTTCGCCTTCATCTTGCAGAGATTTAGTGATGGACGATTCAATTTCGGTATCAACAGGGGCATGGCGTAGAGGAATCGATTTTATCGCTGCAAAGGTTTGCGGTAAAATGTTATTGTCATTGTCATAAATGGAAAATATAAAGTCATCCAGTTCCTGAATTTGCTGCTCAATGTCAGCCACATCGCCCAAACTCCTAGTATATAATCGGACAAAATCGTTTTTGTCGGAAAGTGGCTGGTTAGAAATCACTAATTCTTTGTTTCGTTCAAGATTCCTTCGGCGTTGGTCATAAATTTTATCAATTTTACTTTCTACTTCGCTAAAGAAGGCGGTATACAAATCGGCATAGGGATAATTTTCATCGTATTGACTTTGGCTCATCACTGCGCTGAGCGCGGTTTTCAACTCTTTTGAGAAGGTGTCCATCACATAAGGAGTTAATGCAAGTTGCTTAAGATATGAATAACAGTTTTTATTGTGAACTCTATCACTTGTCATTTTTATTATTTCTGCAGTGCTGCTAGCCATCTATACTTCTCTCTTGTATTGGATATCTAAAATTGTAGTACTCTATCCTTAACGAATTATGATATAAGCCAAATGGACATACAAATTGTTCTTAGTAAAACATAGGTTTAAGTGGATAATGAATTTGGTGCATTCTCTTGTTCAAAACGCACATCCTGAGTGGCATGCGATATTAACCAATGCCTTAAAAAATGTGGATAATGACTATCTTTTGTTACTGGAGCAAGATAAAAGTTGGCTGCCGGGAATTGATAAACTGTTTGCAGCATTTAGTTTGCCTTTAAGTGAAACCAAATACATTTTAATTGGCGAGTCGCCTTACCCACGTTCCCACTCTGCAAATGGTTATGCTTTTTGGGATAAAGCAGTCAATTCCTTGTGGTGCGAAACAGGCCTAAGCAAAGAAGTGAATCGAGCTACTTCATTAAGAAACTGGATAAAAACTTTATTGGTTGCTCGCGGTGATTTACAAGGGGATTTGTCACAAGCCGCTATTGCTAAACTTGATAAATCAACTTTTTGTCAAACCAGCGAAGAATTCTTTCAATCTTTAATGAAAAAGGGATTTTTATTGCTGAATGCGTCTCTTGTGTTCAGCAAGGGAAAGGTAAATTTTCATGCGCGGCACTGGAAGCCTTTTATGAATAGCTTGTTTGATCAATTGATTGTGTGCAAACCCTCTTTGCAATTACTTCTTTTTGGTCGCATCGCCAAAGACATACCTCAGGCCAATGGTTTTACTTGCTTAATTGCCGAACATCCTTACAATTTAAGTTTTATTCATAATCCACAAGTATTGGCCTTCTTTAAACCCTTGGATTTGCTAAATCGTCATGAACCATAAATTAAACGTTGATTCCGAAGAAATCGCTAAATTTTCCCAGTATGCTCAAGTGTGGTGGGATAAAGACGGCCCATTAAAAACATTGCATGACATTAACCCAGCCAGAATTGCATTTATTTTAAAAACCTGCCCCTTGGCAAACAAACAGGTGCTGGATGTTGGCTGTGGGGGAGGCATTTTGACTGAGGCCATGGCCAGCCAGGATGCAACAGTTACCGGGCTTGATTTATCCGAAGAGGCTTTGTCAGCAGCCAGAGAACATGCTTTAAGCAAACATCTAACAATCAACTACGTTTGTTCAGCTATTGAAGATTACGATGAAGCTCAGTTTGATGTCATTACTTGTATGGAGATGCTTGAGCATGTACCGCAGCCTGAGGTAATCATCAATCATTGCGCAAGGCTATTAAGACCTGGAGGATATCTGTTTCTTTCAACGATTAACCGCACGTTCAAAGCTTACACTTCTGTCATTTTGGCGGCAGAATACTTGTTGGGCATTTTACCCAGACAGACACATGATTTTGAAAAGTTTGTGAAGCCTAGCGAGTTGGCCCAAATGGCTCGTGCAGCTGGATTGGAAATGCTTAAGGTTTCAGGAATGAGTTATAATCCCTTTAGCCGAAGCGCTGACTTGCGGGTCTCTGTTGATGTTAACTATTTACTTTGCTGCCGCAAACCCGATGATGTCAACAGCATTTAAATCTAATGCATGCAACTTCGGTGTTGAACAGTTGTTTCACCTTTTGACCAAATGTGTTAACTGACATCTGGCCTATTCAATATTGTGGTTATGAAGTTAAGGCAGTCCGTTTGAGGGTGATGGTTAAAGCAGGTAGTCAAAGCGGTTCAATTGAAGATTAAAGTTAATAGTTGCCATAGCCCCAACCGTTGTAACTTGCACAAACCTGGTGCACGAATGTGTACTGCAGTATTGAGACTTTAAAAATAAAAAAATAATAGCAGCTGTCATTCTACTTTAGTTTTGAGCTTTTTTCTCACCGTATCTTTGCTGAAAACGTTGATAGGCATACTTCGCTTGATCTTCCGTGACGACATCCACTTCATTACCAAAGAGATCCACACGCGCAGCATTTGGCTTTTGGCAACTTAAGTAGGCCGGTGAAGAGCTGTAGTAACTGAGGGCCTCACGTAAAGCTTTTTTACTAAAAGGGGGGCTATCTAACCGTTCATAAAAATCAATTATTTCATCAAAAATGCCAATTTGCAGCGGTTTAACCTGACCACCTTTTTTAAAAAAGGCATTGGGGAAGTGCTCGATAAGCCAATCAATGATTTGCTGTTTGTCTTTTTTGGCTGTTTCATTCTGTTGATTCATCTTGTTCTCTAAGCCCAAGTTAAAACTCAAATAAACTACCACAATTATTGTGATTAGCAAGCTGGTTTTTATCATTTAATATAAAATTTAGTCAATTTTGCGGATTAGCATTATAGGGTTCGGGTTTTCCGTTAGAGCTACTGATTAATTACTCCAGAATAGAGTGTTTTGAATTCTAAGGAATTTGCTCAAGCATGCCCAAGAAATTTCTCAATCTCTTGCGAGAAATTTGCATGCAATAACTGCACTTATTTGCAATCATTTTACTAAGTAATTGATCTTTTTACATATTTATTAAAATGACGCAAAAGTAGAAAATTAATTTCACCTCGTATGCAAATTGCACAGTGTTGCAGAGCTAAATGCAAATTGCTACATTCTAAGTATGACTTCAACGGATTTGAGGTCTTACAAAGGGAATTGCAATCATAAGGATGTGAAAGTCAGGGATGAAATCGAGATAGGATATCTCGATTGGTGACTGCGAAGCCAGGGCTTGCCCTGGCTTTCTTTTTATACAGTGGCGTAGCCTGAATGCGACAGGTAGTAGCTATCGGGATAATACGCAAAAACGACCGAGCCATTTTTGATGGTGTTAATTACTGGTTTCGCGAGTGTTTTGGCAATGGATGGGCAACCCCAGCTGCGGCCGGCTCGTCCTGCCTTTCTGATGAAATCAGGCTCTACATACCATGCACCATGAATGACCACACGGCGATTATAAGCGTTATCGTTAAAACCGCGCTCCAAACCTTGTAAGTTCAAGGAATATCCTTTTGACCCCATATAGGTATCTCGCGTTATATAGGTACCAAGGCTTGTTGCTTTACTTGATGGCTTGTTTGAAAAATGACGGGGGACATCACCGCCTGAATTTCGGCCATGAGCTACATAGGTATTGTAAAGAAGACGTTCTTTGCTCACATCAAAAACCCACATACGCTGTTTGTTAGAGGGTAAAGAATAATCAATTACCGTTAGTACGGGTTTCTTGACGGCACCTTTGTCTGCTGCTTTCTTATAAGCTGTTAACGCTAACTTCAAAACTTTTTTATTAAGCTGGGGCGCCTTTTGGCTAAGGTGCTGAACTTCCTGATTCACATCAAACCCAGTTTTGGCTGAGGTCGTATTAGCAGGAGCTGGCGCATGATGAGCGCTAGTCGATAAAAAAGCCGCTGAAAGTATGCTTATAATTGTATTCATAACACTCCTTTCTCTTGTAAAATCGCAGAAATTAAGGTTTCTGAAAGCTGGTGATTATATTGACAACTGAGACAAAAGTAAAATTAGAGGGCGTTTTGTCGACCATTAAGAAAAAATATTAATCAATTCATTGGCTTAACTGGAATGGCGGTCTTAGGTATTGAATTGTATTCGCTCATATAGTATAAAAAATCAACAACAAGAAGTGCGATTTAAGGGTTTTGTAGTGCAAAAACTAATCAAGTTAACCATAATTAGATCTATTTTTACCTGTAAGAGGGTTGTTTTTTGAACGAGTTTTTAACACTTACAAGTCTTTTAGAGGTGTAAAATTTGCGCATTGCACGTTTTAATTCCTGGCATTCTGCATTATCATCGCTGAATATTTTTGACCTGTTTCAAATTGGAGAACAACATGCTTGAGCGGTATTCCATACAACCTCCGCAAGATCAGCGCGCACGCATTAATCAGGCTTACAGAATGGACGAATTAACGATCATATCGGAGCTTTTGGACAAGGCAGCGTTGGATAATAGACAACTTGCTGCAATTCGTGATCAAGCCACCTCTCTGGTGGAGCAGGTTCGGGCTGGCAGAAAAAAAAGCACGGGAATTGATTCATTTTTGACTGAATATTCGTTGTCAAGTGATGAGGGCATTGCGCTGATGTGTTTGGCTGAAGCATTGCTTAGAGTACCTGACAATGAAACGATAGATAGTTTAATCAAGGACAAATTAACCAGTGCCGATTGGCAAGCTCATCGTGGACAAAGCGATTCATTTTTTGTAAATGCCACCACCTGGGCGTTGATGCTAACCGGTAAAGTTCTAACTCCAGAACGAGCAGATGGTGTCTTAAGTAAGGCTCTGTTTAAATTAATAAACCGCAGTGGTGAATCCGTTGTGCGCAAGGCTGTGGATAAGGCAATGCGAATCATGAGCAAACAATTCGTTACTGGCCGGACTATCCAGGAAGCATTATCGCGAGCCAAGAAAAAAGAGGCGAAAGGTTACCGCTACTCCTACGACATGTTGGGCGAGGCAGCTCTTACTGCGGTGGATGCTGAACGCTATTTTGTTGCTTATCAAAAAGCCATTGAAGCCATTGGTAGGAGTGTAGATCCAAAGTCTAATGTTTATCAGCGTCCAGGCATTTCCATCAAATTATCAGCTCTTCATCCCCGTTATCAAGAAGCGCATCGGGCGCGGGTGCTGGAGGAATTATCCCCTAAATTATTACAATTGGCTCAACTGGCAAAAAAATACGATATTGCCATGACCATTGATGCTGAAGAGTCCGAGCGGCTGGAACTTTCCTTAGACGTCATTGAGCGGGTGTTTCGTGATGACAGCCTGCATGGCTGGCATGGCTTTGGAATGGCTGTTCAATCCTACCAAAAAAGAGGTTTTTATTTATTAGACTGGATTGCCGATTTGGCAAGAAGCAAACAGCGGCGGATAATGGTCCGGCTTATTAAAGGGGCATACTGGGATAGTGAAATTAAAAAAACCCAAATGCAAGGTTTGTCTGAGTACCCTGTATTTACACGCAAAGCCTTTACCGACGTTTCGTTTCAAGCCTGTGCCAAGAAATTGCTGACCATGACGGATGCAATCTATCCACAGTTTGCTACTCACAATGCCTATTCAGTCGCTATGATTTTGAATCTGGTCGGTAATTATCGGGATTTTGAATTTCAATGTTTGCATGGCATGGGGAATGAGCTTTACGAGCAAATTGTTCCAGCAAACCGCCTTGGTATTCCCTGCCGCATTTACGCTCCTGTTGGAAGCCATGAAGATTTATTACCTTATTTGGTGCGAAGACTTTTGGAAAATGGTGCGAATTCATCGTTTGTAAATCGCATTGTGGATGAGAAAGCCCCTATCAGCTCCTTAGTTGAGGATCCAGTCTCTAAAGCAAATCATCTATTATCCAAGATCAACCAAAATATACCTTTACCTGCTTCGATTTTTTTACCTGAAAGGAAAAATTCAAGGGGCTTTGATTTCACTAATCGGGAAGAGGTGGCTGATCTGCAACAACAATATATGGCTATGGATCTTTCCCGCTGGCAGGCCAAACCTCTATTGGCAGGCCGAGAAGGAGGGGAAGTGGATCGAAGTGTTACTTCTCCGCAAAATTTTGCCCATCCAATCGGTCGGGTAAGCCAGGCGACCCTTGAGGACGTTGATTGGGCTCTTAATCAAGCCCAACTTGGCTTTAGCCGATGGTCCCAAACTGTCGTTTCCGAACGTACTGCTTTAATTGAACGCTTTGCTGAGCTTTTAGAGGAAAATAGGGCAGAGCTATTAGCCTTGACCTGTTTTGAAGCTGGAAAAACCTGGACAGATGGAGTGGCTGAAATTCGCGAAGCAATTGATTTTTGCCGTTATTATTGCATGTTGGCGGAAAATCAAATGGCAAAGCCCAAGCGGTTGCATGGCTATACTGGGGAATTAAATGAATTAAGTTTACATCCTCGTGGTGTAATTGCTTGCATCAGTCCCTGGAATTTCCCTTTAGCGATATTTACAGGGCAAGTCATTGCGGCTTTGGTAACTGGTAATTGTGTTGTTGCCAAACCGGCTGAACAAACCTCCATAGTAGCAACTTTTGCTGTACAGTTAATGCATAAAGCAGGGATTCCAACACAGGTCGTCCAATTATTGCCGGGGACTGGTGAAACGGTAGGGGCTGCTTTGGTTGCAGACCAACGAGTGAAAGGAGTGATCTTTACAGGATCTACTCAGACTGCTGCCCTTATAAATCAAACCCTGGCCACTCGAGGTGGGGAAATTATACCTCTTATCGCTGAAACTGGCGGCCAGAATGCAATGATTGTGGATTCATCGGCTTTGTTAGAACAAGTTACTGTCGATGCTATGACTTCTGCTTTCGGTAGTGCGGGTCAACGTTGCTCTGCATTGCGCGTCCTTTTTGTGCAAGAAGAAGTTTATCCAAGAATGCTTGAGTTGATAAAAGGGGCCATGGCCGAATTAAAAATTGGCGATCCTCAATGGTTGTCAACAGATGTAGGTCCTGTTATTGATGCTGAGGCTCTATCTGGATTAAGGGCGCATGTACAAACCATGCAGCAGGAACATGAGATCATTTATCAGTGTAAATTAAGCGAAGAATGCAACAACGGTTATTTTATGCCGCCAACAGCTATAGCCATCAACAACATGTCAGCGCTTAAAAAAGAAGTTTTTGGTCCTGTATTGCATGTGATCAAATACAAGCGTAAAGATTTGGATGATGTGATTAAACAAATCAATAGTACTGGCTATGGTTTAACGTTAGGTATACACAGCCGCATTAATGAGACTGTGGAGTATATTCGTAAGCGGGCACACGCTGGCAACTGCTATGTAAATCGCAATATGATTGGTGCGGTCGTCGGTTTGCAACCCTTCGGAGGCGAAGGGCTATCTGGCACAGGTCCAAAAGCAGGAGGGCCACACTATTTGCTGCGCTTGTGCCATGAGCGTACCTATACTGTGGACACAACAGCAGCAGGCGGTAATGCGAGCTTAATGTCTATACCTGAGGGTTATTAAGGAATTCAGGTCCTTATTTAAGGACCTGATTTATTCGTGGTTTATTCTTGTTAGATCTTAAAAGTAGATGAGCCATCAAAGCTCAACTACTTTCCGCTGCATCGCTGTCTTAATCAACGTAATGGTCAGGGTGGGTTTTATCGAATTCCTCTTCATGCTTTTTGGCAAACCACCAGGGTAAAACCACAAATAGGAATAGCCCGCCAATGAGAAAGGTTTCAAAAAAGAATAGATTATCAATGGGAATTTGTGTTGGGGGTACAAAGCCGATGAGCATGGCTAGTAGACAACATAGAATTCCAATTCCTGCCACCAAAAACATCACAGCATTTCCACCTGGAACTGTATAAGAACCGGTATGATGAGGTTTGCTAATACGAAGTTTAATGGCCGCGGCAAACATGAATACATAAACCAACAAAGCCATCTGTGCGCTTAAATCGCTTAGCAGCCAATAAGCTGCATTGATTGAATCAAACAGGATAAATACTGAGCTTAGCAAGGTAAAGATTATGCCTTGAGCAATTAAAATGGCTACGGGAGCCCCATAGCGGTTTACCTTGGCGAATACTTCTGGCAAGGAACCATCCTGCGCCGAAACCATTAAACCCTTAGTTGGCCCTATGATCCAGGCTGAAACTCCGCTTAAACCGCCTAAAATGATTAAAAGAGCAATTAATCCGGTCATCCAATCATAATGGTAAGCCTGGAAAAAAACCGCATAGGCATCGATCAGACCAGATACCACACTCAATTGCTGATTGGGTACCACAATGACGATGGCAAGTGAACCAAAAACAAGGGTGGCAAAAATAATTAAAGCCGAATACAAAATGGCCTTTGGATAATCTCGTTGTGGGTTTTTGACCTCGTCAGCATGAACAGCTGACATTTCCATTCCGATTAAACCAAACAATATGGCAGAAAATAAAGACAGGTTCCCGATGGAACTCAGATCCGGCAGCCATGTTGAGGCTGAATCAGCGGCAATTGGCCGGCCCTGGAACAACCAGATAGCGCCTAGTACGCTAATGCCAACCATGGGCAGAATCGTTCCAATGGTGGCTCCTACGATGCTGACGATGCTCGAAATCCGCATTCCAAAACAATTTAGAATGGTAAAAACCCAGAAGAGGCCGAGAGCCGTCGCTAGTAAATAAAACTTGTTATTCGCCAATTCTGGTGCAAAAAGATAAGAAATGGTAGCGGCAATAAAGGCTAAAATGGTGGGGTACCACACCACATTATAAATCCACTGTAGCCAAATGGTGATGAAACCAGCGCGACGCCCAAAAGCTTCTCGAACCCAGATGTATAATCCTCCACGATTCGGGTAGGCGGTTGCCAATTCAGCAGCGACTAATGCCACGGGTATAAAGAAAGTAAAGGCGGCAATTAAATAATAAGTGAGCAGCGAATAGCCTAATTTGGCGCTCATAGGCAAGGTTCGCAAGCTGTCAACGGCAATGACGTTTATCATAACCAAAGAAAAAATAGATAATACTTTCTTAGAAGAATGCATGCGAAAATCCTTATGGGAATCAGGAAAAGCAGACGTGATGATCAATAATTTAGGCAAGCGGAAAATAGCAGCTTAACTCTACAAAATCAATCTGTTCTTTATTGGAGGCATCCTGATGTATCAGAATGCCTCTTACTTGGGTATTACATTAGATTGCGTAATACATAATGCAAAATACCTCCGTGGCGGTAGTATTCAAGTTCATTATTGGTATCAATCCTGCAAATGACTTCTATTTTTTCGAGAGTACCATCCCAACGCTCAATGAGCATGGGAATTTTGGCTCCAGGCTTTAATGAATCATCCACTTGGATGCTGATACGCTCCGTACCGTCCAACCCTAAAGTCAGACGCGAGACCCCTTCAGCGAATTGCAAGGGCAGCACACCCATACCAATTAAGTTGGATCGATGAATTCTCTCAAAGCTTTCAGCAATAACCGCCTTAACGCCCAATAGATTGGTCCCCTTCGCAGCCCAATCTCGAGAAGAACCAGTACCGTATTCTTTCCCTGCAATTACAACGAGTTCCTGGCCTTCTTTCTGATAAAGCATGGAAGCGTCGTAAATCGACATGACTTCATTAGAAGGAATGTGGCGAGTAACACCTCCTTCAATTCCAGGTGTCATTTCATTGCGGATTCGAATGTTAGCGAAAGTCCCTCGCATCATCACTTCGTGATTCCCACGCCTTGAACCATAGGAATTGAAATCAGCCTCCTGAACACCTTTGGATTTTAAGTACAATCCTGCTGGGGAGTTGGCTTTAATTGAGCCTGCTGGGGAAATATGGTCTGTGGTGATTGAATCGCCAAGTAGAGCCAGGATGTATGCTCTATTCACAGGCTCAATCGCCTCAGGTTTTGCTGACAGGTTTTCAAAGAAGGGCGGATGCTGAATATAGGTTGAATTAGCATTCCAATTATAGGTGGAGCTGCTGGCGGTCTGAATGGCTTGCCAGTGAGCGTCACCCTTAAATACGTCAGCGTACTCTTTACGGAACATGCTGCCTTTGACTTCTGCGACTTTTGCCGCAATTTCTTCATTACTTGGCCAAATGTCTTTAAGATAAATTTTGTTGCCGTATTCGTCTTGTCCAATCGGATCAGTGGCCAAATTGATGCAAGTTGTACCCGCTAAAGCAAAAGCCACAACCAGAGGAGGAGAGGCAAGCCAGTTGGCCCTTACTTGAGGATGCACCCGGCCCTCGAAATTACGATTGCCAGATAACACGGAGCACACAACCAAATCATTGTCATTAACGCATTCGGATATGACGTCAGGTAAGGGGCCAGAGTTGCCGATGCAGGTTGTGCAGCCATATCCAACCAGGTTAAAACCCAAACGATCCAGGAACTCCTGTAGACCAGCATGCTTTAGATAGTCAGTAACCACTTTTGAGCCAGGGGCTAAAGAGGATTTGACCCATGGCTTTCGTTGTAAGCCTTTCTCAACCGCTTTTTTAGCGACTAAACCTGCAGCCATTAATACGCTGGGGTTGGAGGTATTGGTACAACTGGTTATCGCCGCAATGACCACATCGCCATGTTGCATGCCATAATCCTGGCCTCTAACTGGAAATTTCCTTTCTTTCTCAATGGTCTTGCCTAATTCTCCCAGGAATGTATCAAACTCAGTGGGTAGAGACTCCAGTGTCACTTTATCCTGGGGACGCTTAGGGCCTGCTAATGAAGGTTCAACTGTACCTAAATCCAATGTTAAAGTGTCAGTAAAGACTGGATCTTCACTGTCGTGGTGATACCATAATCCTTGAGCCTTGCAATAATTTTCTACCAAAGCAATAAGATGGGGATCACGCCCAGTCAGCTCTAAGTAGCGAATAGTTTCTTTATCTACTGGGAAGAAGCCACAAGTAGCACCATATTCAGGAGCCATATTTGAAATAGTGGCTCGATCAGCTAAAGGCAAATCATTCAAGCCAGGGCCATAAAATTCAACAAATTTACCCACAACTCCCTTCTGGCGAAGCATTTGCGTTACGGTCAAGACTAAATCCGTTGCGGTTATGCCTTCTCTTAATTTACCGGTAAATTTAAAGCCAATCACTTCTGGAATCAGCATGGATACGGGTTGGCCTAACATTGCAGCTTCTGCTTCAATTCCTCCAACGCCCCAACCTAAAACACCCAGGCCATTGATCATGGTGGTATGAGAGTCTGTACCCACTAAAGTATCCGGATAAGCATAGAGGACCCCATTATCTTCGCTAGTCCATACTGTTCTTCCTAAGTACTCTAAATTGACTTGGTGGCAAATTCCTGTTCCGGGAGGGACTACGTCAAAATTGGCAAATGCTTTTTGACCCCATCGCAAAAATTCATAACGCTCCTTGTTTCTTTGAATTTCTATTGCTGTATTGATTTCAAGAGAATCTGGGCTGCCGAATTTATCAACCATAACAGAATGATCTATAACCAAATCAACCGGAGATAAGGGGGAGATTTTTTCGGGGTTGCCTCCTAATTTAGCAAGGGCGTCACGCATAGCAGCCAAATCAACGACAGCTGGTACGCCAGTAAAATCCTGCATCAATACTCGAGCCGGACGATAAGCGATTTCGTGCTGTGATGTTTTGGTCTTTAACCAGTCAGCCAGTGCTTGAATATCCTGGGTTGTTACCGTGGTGCCGTCTTCAAATCGCAATAAGTTTTCAAATAGGACCTTCAAGGAGTATGGTAAACGGTTGATTCCTGGGAAATGTTTATTCTCTGCTTCTTTAAGGCTGAAGTAATTATAAGATTGCCCATCGACCGACAACTGAGATTCAGTTGAGAGACTGTCTTGACCCACTTTCATATACCGACTCCAAAATTTTTTAAAACGGTATCATAGCTGAAATGTGTCAAGTTTTCATGATTTGCAAACCATGCTGCTGTAATTTTTTTGCAGTAGACATAAGGGGAGGCGTCATGGCTGCAAAAGGATTTGGCTTTCTGTTAGTAAAGGAATATTTGAGCCGACCAAAGAGTGGGCAATTTGAGTAAATAAAGTTTCTTCCTCTTTTTGGATTTTTAGCTGGTTAGGCCATGTTTCTACAAAATCATAGTAAGCACTTGGAAGTATAACCGTCACTGCAATGGCTAATAAAGATAGACTCCCGATCATGCTTAAAGGGAAGAGGAGGATGCTGAAAACCATCAATGCAAGGCTTGCATTAAAAATATGGTTGTTGACTTCGTCATAATAGGTCATGGAATAACAACCTTGGTCACCCCCAATGTGGCGATAATAGGAAGAGCTGTAATAATCCTGTGCTAAATCGGAAATCTCTTCAGCAGTGGCTTTAGTGCATTGCAAAAGAGTCTCTGCAAATAGGGCATAACTAAGTAGAAGTTTTTTCCTTTCCGAAGGATTGGTGGTTAAGTTAAGCTGGTGTTGAAAAGCATCCTGTCTTGATTCAATGAGTTTCGTTAACTCGGGATGAGCGGCAAAATGATGTCGTACATTTGCCATGACTTGACCAATTTCAGATTCATTCAATTGAATTTTTGGTTTTTCAAAAAAGGTAAACATAGCCGTCCCTGTTTTCTGTTGCTTTTTTAGGAGACTATCATGGGCTGAGGAGTGCGCTAGTGCTTTTGCGAGGGAGTAATAAATTTTAACGAATTCGTTAATCTGATTGTGCTTATGGAGTAAAATAAAGTGTGGGCATATTTCTTGCTAGGGGAGACTATAACAATTGGAGTGGGTTCATGATTAAATTGCCTCAGGTTATGGCTGTTCCTCAAGATTTAAAAGAAAATACGTGCGCCTCTGAATTGAAAGACAGTCCTGAGCAATCCTTCATGACTTTTATCGCTGAATATTTAACTCTGGATTCAAATCAACCTAAGGCGGAAAAGCCGGCATCAAATGCATTATATTTAGAGTTCACTGATGAACCAGAAGTGCGTGAAGAAAATAAGGTTGTTCTCCTTCCTGTTGAAAATAAACTAACCTTGGAAGAGACAGACGCAAACGAGTTGGATGAGTTCCCCATGGTTTTAGATCCTCTGCTTTGTTTTGCGCACAATGAGCTGGAATTAAAAAAATTTTTGGATGCTGAGCAGTTGGAATTGCCCGAGGAAAATAAGCCAATCCCTTCAGATTTTCAAATTAATGAGCAAGAAAGCCTCCCAATCCTACCTTCTTTAGGTGATGTGATTCATTATTCAGAGCCTTCAGGGGATGAATCTGATCTCATCGATGTGTTTTCTGAATCCAGGATTAATATTCCACAATTAGACCATTCCGCCGACCCGATGCTTGTTCAGGAAGAGCAATCGGGTGAATTGTTGTTAAACACATCACCTGTTGTCAACGTAAGCGAAGAACTTCCTATCCCTGATTTGAAGATTGCACCTCTGGACTCATCTGTAACCGAAGACGATTTATTTACTTTTTCTTTAATCACAAAACAGGATTCACAAGAATTCACTCAAGAACTGGATTTCGTAGCCCCAAAACAACAAGAAGCTAATGAAGAGCTTGCAAGTAAGCTGATTACCACAGGGATTGCCATCGAACAATTTAAAACCAGCGGTAGTGCCCCGGCTGGTCATGAAACTAACCAGGCCAGGTTGATGAGCATTGAGAGTCCAGTTGGTTCGAAAGAGTGGTCAGAACATTTCAACGATCATATTGTCTGGATAGGTCAGCAAAAATTAAATTCCGCCATCATCAGGATCAATCCTGAGGAACTTGGCCCAGTTGAGGTAAGCATTAAAATAATTAAAGAAGGAACGTCCCTTAATATAAATGCCCATAATGGCATGATCCGAGATCTAATTGAGCAGGGATTACCGCGGTTAAAAGAAATGATGACTGAGCAGGGTATTAATCTTAGCCAAGTTAATGTAGAGTCAAACGATAAGAATGGGCAGTTCTATTCTCAAGAGCGTCAGGAATTTTCATATGAATCGACGCTTGGCGAAGACAATAAAGACACAGAAGTTGTTGCCTTTCGTGCAAAAGGAATCGTTGATTATTTTGCTTAAATACAAGGACTTAATTTTGAGCTGCTAATTTAGTCCAACTCTTGACTATATTGGCAAAGTTCCTTTCAATAAGAGTTTACGTTCAAACAAGGATTGCTCAACGTGTCTAAATCTAAATTTTTACAAGACTGGATTGTAAGTAATAACTACTTACTAAAAACATCGGCCACAAAAGAGTGGGATAAAATAATTGGCGATAAAAAAACTCAAAAAGACATCAAAATGAGCAGTAATGGTCGGCAACTGTATGCCTACATTGAAGGCCATTTTGCTCATGACCATACGAGAATAATCGATTCCAAGTTAAGAGAAGCTTATGCAAATCTGTCATTAAGTGATTTTGCAAACCCCTCTGGATTCGCACAATCTAAAAAGGCGAGTAAGGCATTGTTACATTTTTTTGAAGTGCATCACGTGTTGGAAAATTTCATTAAACAGGATGTGGGGCAACATAAAAACAGAGACTCACAGGTTAATGCCTTTCGTAGATGGATTGTTGTTGCCAATTTGTTAAAACAGCGCGAGTGCTATGAAGGTTATTTTTTGGTAATCAATGCCCTTTGGACCTTAGAGGGTGATCTCAAATTCAGCAATGAACTTCCCGACCCTTGTTTGAAGTTATTTAAAAAGCAATGCAATAGCATCTCGCCCTTTGGCAATTTCGCAGAATTAAGACGTGAGATAAACTGCTCAAGTGGAGAGCGCAGGTTTACTCCCGTATTTTTACGCGCCAAAGACCTTACTGTGTTAAATGATGTTTTGGAAGATATTGAAGACAGCGTTCAGCCTGATGAACCCGCTTATGAGGCTTTAAGGAAAAAACAATCTTTTCTTAGAGAAATTGCTAAAGAGCAGAAAGTTAAGACTAGGTTGCCTGGTTATTTGGAAAAGAAATTCCAGGAAATGCATCTAGCCTTCCAGAAGCAAAACAAAAGGGGGAAAAATTGTCCTGCAGGCCAGGATAATAAAATAAAGCCTGAGGAAAAAAATAAACCTTCAACATTATATCAAGATTTACTTCCTTCATTTTGGCGCCGTAAATGCAATGAAAAAAAATACTGGGAAAAAGTGTTTGAACTGAATAACAGCCCCAGCTTATAAAGACTGGGACTGTTCAAAGATTAGAAGCAGCGGGTTCTGCAACGGATAACTCTTCCGTTGTGACGATTTATCAAGCAGCTTTTTTGACATCGGCTGCCCGCGCGCCAATAGTAAGGTCGCCAGCCACTCCAGTAAGTTCCATAGTAATATGGCCTATACCCATAATAGTATGGCCTATGTCCATAGCCATAATAACCAGGGGAACCAACTACATAATAGTAGGCCAATTGTGTTGGATTTGCTGTAGTTGAGGTTGGGGCTGCTGCCTGAGTACTAGCTGAAAATGACATGGCTAATACCAAGATAAAAGAAGCAACACAAGTAGGAAGCAACCTAAGCTTTTTTATAGAACAATTATTCATATCCCTGTCCTTAACTTAAGTTTGACCGACTTAAGTATAGACTATTGATTAAAAATTAACCAATGAATTGCTGCTGGTTCTTTGGGAATAATATCTAAAAAACAAAAAGTTATACAAACTTTGATGGTTTAACTTTTATATTCGATAGATGCTTGAAAATCGAAAAATTAATGGCCAATTGAACAATTCCCAGATTTTCTTCAAAGGCTAAAATTGCTAAGTACATCCGTTGGCGTGAGAGTTTATTAGGGTTTCCTTGTCGCTTCATTGACTAGGGTTTTCAAAAATTTCCGTCGCAAGTCGTTTCCTTCTATCCAATCTGTGATCTTGGAGCCAAGAGTATGGCTATTGAGCTATTTGAATTGGAGCAATTCAAAACAGAGTGGTGGTAATTTAGATATGGCGCGGTTATTTTGGATTATTAGAGCTCCTCAGGCATTAGAGGCGGTCATCTTCATTAAATTGCCAATCGACTGGTTGTGGAGGATTCTTTTGCTTGAGATTCTGATTCAGCATCCATTTTGCCTAATTGTTCAATTTTCTTTTTGATGCGCTTAGCCTGTGTCTCTAATTCAAACGAGTAACCCGTATAATTGTGGTAAAGAAAAAAAGTGGGTTTGTTTTTGTACTCCAGGGGGTTATCGTAACTTTCCCGGGTTATTGTATGTATGGGGTGCCTTTCAAGAAGAAGCTTTAAATTTTCTGCGTCAGAAATTTTTGTGGAAGCAGGAACTGCTCTTAATTCTTCATTTTTATAATAGGCTTTAAATAGCAAGACAGGATGGGCTATATCCGTACTAGGCAGTAATTCATCCCCATCCACCAAAGTGTTTTTGCCATCAAGTTCTTCTATTTTCTTGAGGCGTTCATCTAAATTTTCATACTGCTCCATCGAGACTTTTAATTTTGCAAGTAATTTTTGATTATGTGAGGAGCCTGGCAGTTCAGCAGTGTAAATTAAGGTTTTTGCCTCCTCCATTTGTGCAGCACTTAAACGCTTCGTAATAAGTCCACATGTGTGTATCTGTAAATGTTCAGGCGAGAATTTAACCTCATCAGAGGTTAAATTGTTTTGTGCACTTGTGCCGAAACTCCTGCGAAAAAGATCTATAGTGGAGACGGCAAAGAAAGCCAGCGTAGCAACCACTATAAGGATTGTAGAGGGTTGGCTTATTTGAGATAAACTAGAAATAAAAGAAACTGCTGCAGTGAAGTCCATGTTATGTCTGATGGTTTAAAATGAGTATTATCCATAAATTGAATCATCAGATAAACATGATTTTATCAAACTGTATTATTTTTCTAGCAACAGGCTGTATTTTGATATAGAGGGCATGTGTTCCATCATGATTTTGACCATAGCCAAAAGCGGTATAGACAATAATGCGCCACCAATACCCCAAATCCACACCCAAAATACAATGCTAAAAAACACAACTAGAGGGTTAAGGTTCATGCGATGGCCGATAAGTATAGGAGTTATGATTTGTCCTTCGATTGTGCTTGTTAACAAATAAAGCAGTGGGGGCAGCAGTATTTGAATATAAGAGTCGAAGGTTAATAAAGATACGAAAAATACGACGCCTATGCCGATGGATGGGCCAATGTAAGGAATAAAATTAAGAAGAGCAGCCATAACCCCCCAAAGGGCCGCATTGGGTAAATCTAAAAAATACAATTCCACCGCTATGGCAGCTCCAAGGCCAATGCAGATGAGGGTAAAGGTTCCCAAATAAGTTGAAATGTCAGTCTGGACGGTATGAAAAAAATTCATTGCCACTGTGGTTTGGCGATAGGTGCTGACCTGGGCTAGTTTATCGAAGATGGTTTTAAGATAAACCAATAGAAAAAATAGGAAAAGCGCCGTTAGGAAAATCATGAATATAGCATTTGTGGTTAAATCAAAAATGGAATAGCCAATATTGGTTGGCTGTGTGATTTCAACCTTCTGCACTTTCTTAGAGTCGGTAAAATGTTCAGCGGTTTTTATTGCTTCATTGAGTTTAGCCAATGGTTTTTTAATAAAAGAAAATTTATGTTCGATGATGTCGAAATTTTCCGGGGCCTTATCAACCCATTCAGAAGCAGGGCCCATTAAAACTGAGATGGCCAAGCTCAATAAGCCTACTATTAGAACGGTAATAATAGCAGCCGCCAACATGCGGGGTAGCTTGAGTGCTAAAAAAAATTGCATGAAGGGATTGAGCAAAGAGTATAAAAAAAATGAAAGGAATAGCGGGAACAAAAGGGGATAGCCAATATAAAAAATGAAGCAAATTGCCAGAAAACCTAAAATTTTTAATTCCCAGCCAGCACTGTTTTTGACCTCTTGTTCTTCCATAATGAGTTGATCCATTGATGCGTGATGAAATTCCCCAACAATTTGAAAATTAACACAGTTTAGGCCATGAAAGATAGTGTGACGATAATAGGCTTTTCAACTAAGGCAATAATGAAAATTTAGCTTTGGTATCAGGGTTCTCCATTCTCTTCGCCCGAATTTCAAGAGCCTGTTGCAATTCTTTAAAGAAAGGACTGAAAGACGATTGCTCTGCAGTAGAGTATTCCTCATCATTGCTTTCTAGGAACTCATCGCACTCTATCAGTAAAGTCAAGGGATGTTTTTGATGATAAGTGATTATAAATTTGCTAATGCATGAAGAGAAATGAGGATTATTTTCTGCCAGAACGTGTGCAGAAGTGGAAAGAAGGCTAATCAGTTTATGATCACTGTAAAGAGCCGGTCTGGATTTAATTTCATCAAGAATGATTAAAAGTTTGTTGTATATGGAGTGATGATGCTTATCCTTTGAGTGCTTATAATCCTCTAGCAAATTGTGAAATAATTGTTTAGCCGTGGGGCTTAGTGCCATTTTGTGCTCCTTCACTATTGTTTGAATTATTACACACCAATAAGAACTCAAGTGCAACAAGTGTGGAATTCTTAAATCTGAGTGATTTGATAGCAGCCATATTGTCTATAATATTTTTAAAGGATGCCTTAGTGATTAAATGGAAAGAATCATGAGTTTTCAAAGTTTTTTAGTTCTTCTTAAAAAGACCTTGAATGGTTGGAGTGAAGATAGAGTCTCTTCTCTGGCCGCAGCATTGGCTTATTACACCATTTTTTCAGTTGGACCTATTTTAATCATTGCTATCGCTATCGCAGGACTAATCTTTGGCAGAGATGCTGTGCAGGGACAGCTTTTGTCAAAAATCAGTGACATATTCGGGGCCGGAAGCGCCATTCAAATTAAAACCATGATTGTCAGTGCTTATAATCCGGAAACCAGTCTGTTGGCGCAAGCGGTTGCTGTAATTATCCTTTTATTTGGCGCTTCAGGTGTTTTTGGTGAGCTACAGACTGGTTTAAATGCCATTTGGGGTGTGGAGCCTAAACCCGGACGGGGAATCATGGGAATTATTAAAGATCGGTTTTTTTCGTTTACGATGGTTCTTGGCATAGGCTTTTTATTATTGGTTTCACTGATTTTATCGGTTGTGTTGTCCATGATTAGTAGTTATACCAGTCATTTATTGCCCGCCGGAGAGTTTATTGCATGGATAATCAATAGCATAATCTCACTTCTTGGAATTACTTGTCTTTTTGCTTTAATATTTAAGATATTGCCCGATGTAAACGTTTTTTGGCGTGACGTTTGGTTAGGTGCTTTTGTAACGAGTTTATTGTTTACCTTAGGTAAATACTTATTAGGTATTTATCTGGTTAATGTAAATGTACAAGACGGTTTTGGTGCCGCTGGATCATTAATAATTGTATTGGTTTGGGTTTATTATTCCGCTCAAATTCTATTTATAGGTGCTGAATTTACCAAAGCTTTTGCAACTCGGAACGGACGCACGATAAAACCTTACCCAGAAGCTATTTTAGTGAATAAATGTAAGGAGGAAGAATAAGAAAATTGCATTACCCCCTAGCTTTGTGGTTTTGAGCTGGTTATCATTAATGGTGTTTTAAAAACTTGTTATTAAAAGAAAAAAAATTTAAGCATATTATTTTTAAATACTATACTTATACTATTAAATAAGGAAAGAAGGAGAAAGTCATGGCTGATAGAGATGATAACAGTGTCGGTATTGTTGCTATTATTGTAATAATAATCCTTGCCGGTATCGCATTATGGTATTTCTTTGGAGCTCCGCGTACGACGACCACCACGCCTGCTGGAACGAACGTGAATGTAGAGACACCTGCTACAACCCCTGCCACAACCACCACTACTCCAGGTAGTACAACCAATGTAATCACTCCATCTACAGGTACTGAAAGTACTTCTGGTACTACAAGCACTACAACAGGCACTGGTACTGATACAACTGGGACTGGCACCTCTACTGGTACAGATAATACCGGTTCTAGTACGACCACTACAAAAACAAACCCATAATTTCTTACAGTTAGCATGACCACCAGGTCATGCTAACCCTTTTCAAAGATACGCTACTGCCAGCTACTAAAAGCCCATCTCTTCATGGTTTTGTTCTCAGCAGGAAAGGTCCTCATGCATAGGATAAATAAATCGAAAGAAATCGTACTTAAATTACTGGATATGGCAAATATTCAAGTAAATGGCAAATCTCCTTGGGATATTCATGTCCACGATGAGCAATTTTATGAGCGTGTTTTAAAGAATGCTGATTTAGGCCTTGGCGAGTCCTACATGGAAGGTTGGTGGGATTGTGAAAGACTCGACCTTTTTTTTGAAAGAATCATCAGAGCTGATATTGCAAGCAAGATTAAGTTACAGCCCAAATTGGCATTTAGGCTCTTGCTGTCAAAAATCCTTAACTTTCAAACAAAAAAACGCGGCTTGCAGGTCGGTCGCAAACATTATGATCGGGGGAATGATTTATTTGAAGCGATGCTGGATAGCAAGATGACTTATACCTGCGGCTATTGGAAAAACGCACATAGTTTGGAACAAGCGCAAACGGCTAAATTGGATTTAGCCTGTCAAAAACTGTTTTTAAAACCCGGTTTGACGTTATTGGACATTGGCTGTGGATGGGGAGGATTGGCCGAACATGCAGCGAGGCATTATGAAGTTAACGTGTTGGGTATTACTATTTCTCAGAGGCAGTGCGAGCTTGCCCGTGAACGCTGTAAGGGTTTGCCGGTTAAGATTCATTTTCAAGATTATCGTGATGTAACCGGGCAGTTTGATCGTGTGGCCTCCTTAGGGATGTTCGAACACGTGGGATATTTTAATTATCATCGTTACATGAGGGTGGTTTCCAGATGTCTAAAGGAGGATGGGCTATTTTTGCTTCATACTATTGGCGGCAATGAAAGTACGACTCAGACGATACCCTGGATATCCAAATATATTTTCCCAAATGGAATGATACCCTCTATAGCCCAAATCGGACAGGCAAGTGAACAGCTGCTGATTATGGAAGACTGGCAAAATTTTGGCCCTGATTACTATCAAACTCTTCTATCCTGGCATGAAAATTTTAACAAGAACTGGCATCGATTAAAGCATAAATACGATGAAACGTTCTTTCGTATGTGGAATTATTATTTATTGAGTTGTGCAGGGGGCTTCAAGAGCCGAATGCTTCAACTTTGGCAGATTGTATTTTCAAAAGGCTTGGAACAACGATACGATGCGCCAAGATAATTGATTCGCCAACGTATTCACCATTGGCTTGAGATTTAATCATTCCTTGCCTGCAACAATTCCCGAAGTTGCCTCGGCAGTATGGATTGAGCCTTTTCGGTTAAAAAAGCCTCATGTTTTTGCCATAAAGTTCCTAAATAAATGATTAAAAATCCGATGAATGCGAGTGCTACAGGAAACAAAATACTGTTCTTAAAAACTTGCGAGGCGAGATAACCTAAATATACCCCAAACCCGATAGCTCCAAAAATAACAAATACCTTACGCACCAAAATAACGCCTATTATTATCATGAGGAGATTAACGCAACAATAAAAAAATTTCGCCCACTCACTGTCTGAGTATTGGCAAGTTAAGCCTCCCCAGAAAGTGATAACGCCAAATAAATACAGCCAAAATGCATAATCCAAACTGGCTCTTGATCGCAAATCGACCCAAAAAGCCAACAAAATCATGATAAGTCCGAAATACATTGAAATTTGGGCACTTAATTGAAAAGATGCATCTTGCCCCGCAAATAAAAGGCTTATGTCCATAGACATGTACCATAAGGTCACAGCAATTGGCATTAACATAAATGGGTATCGATAAATCCAGGCCAGAACAACAGCAACTAATAAAGTGCCCAATTCCATTAAAATCCAGTTCCACTCCACTGTATTGTGGTACTCACGATAAGGACTGTCATTGGGCCACCAGCCTATAGCCAATTGCAAACCATAGATGGCTAGAGGGGTTATTGCAATGACGAAAGTCGCACAAATTCCTGCCGGGATAAACAAGGATTTTTTGGCAAATTGATGAGCTAGCAATAAGCCTAAAACCGCATAGAGCAGGGATAAATATACAATTCCCCAGCCCCCAAACATTTCCCAGCCCAGATTCATGAATAGGCTCATGGCCCCAATGGCTAACAAACCTCCCAAATAATACAACACATTGGTCATATTAAAACTGGGCGTTTGTTCTGGCTGGTGCTTAACAAAATCAACTAAGTCATCCGCTTGTTTAGCAGAAATAATGCCGGCTTCAACGGCTTTATTTAGTGTGATGCGGGAAATTTTCATCATTTGATCCGCAATCCTGGTTATTTTTTCGGTTTGTCATTGTTCTGCAACGTTTTCCCGGTTTGTTTATTTACAACGTCGCAAACATCGCGCGTGTTTTTGTGCCCAGGTGTGATGTCGCAAATATTTTTGGTGGTTCTTACTTCGGGATGATCTTTCTTTCCTTCTTTTTTCATGACTGTCTCCTTGCCTACACAGTTATGGCTAATAATCAACCAACATACTCTTATTTTAATCGAACCTTTACAGGAATACCAAAGGCTTGATAGCGCAGGGGAATGGACTGCATTGGAGCAACAATAGCTATAAGCTTGTTATATGCTGACTTGCATGATGGTTCCGCTTTTTGAATATTCTTGGAGCCCACCGGCAACATAGCCTCCAGGAGTTGATAATCCTGTTGATTCATTTGGGCTATCAGTTTTGCAAGAGCTGTTCTATCTTTGTAAATACGTAACTTGACGTCCATGAATGATTCACCTTTGGAATTAAAGACCTTTCTGATAACTCGTCATAAAATGGTTTAACGCTTCAATTCTATCCTTGTCGAGACTAATGTAGCATTGGATTAAATCCACAGGCTCCATTGTTCCTCCTTCATGCTGCAGGCTTAGAAAATTACATTGTTTTTGACGGTAGGTAAGCCAAGCCCTTTGCGTGTCGATTAGGAGCTCCCGCTTCTCAGCGGGTAATAGGTTCATAAGTTTTTGATATTGTTTATTCAATAAATCATCATAAAAACCATACTCACGATTAGCACAAATTTTAATGTCCATTACACTGAGTGCTTTGTCGTAACAAGTTTTAATAGCTTTTAAACTGGGTTCATTCTGGCTTTTTGAATCACTACCCTGAGCAAGCTCAGGAATGTCTCCTGGAAAAAATTCATGTTCATCAGAATCCAGAGGGATGCTTAATTTTTCTAATACATCAGGCGATAATTCAGAGGTAGGTTCAGTTGTACAGGCTTGATAGCTCATAAATTGACCTTGATTGAGCACAACTACACCGCTGACCTTCCATCCCTTGCCGACTCCATTATATAAAATATAATCATAGCCGCGGTTATGAAAACGCAGATAAATGCCACCTCCACCACTAAACATTTGTGCTCTTCCAGTAAATGCTTTACTGGCTGGAAGGGCGTTCGCCGGATAAGAAAACTCAGGCTTCCCCGCTTGGCCAAAATGATAGCGAACCACAGAATGTAAAGACAGCTCTGCTGGTGCGCATAGTGAAATAATTTTGTTGTTCTTTGTGGTGCAAGCAAATAGAATTTGCTCATTACTTTGGCACACTGGGAACTCAGCAAAGGCGGTGGTGGAGATTGAAATCAGCGCAGAGAGGCAGAGTATTTTCTTTTTATCCATGGTTTTTTATCCTTTATCCAGATACTTAAACTATAGCCAATCCAGAACAAAATTATCTTTGTTTCACCTTAATAATCATTAAATTAAAGTGTTGCATGAATTCGAAACGATTCGCACTAAGGAGTGCATAGAAACTATGATTCATTTTAAAGATTTAAACACTGAAGAATTTCTTAGCTCCTATTGGCAGAAAAAACCACTGGTAATCCGCAAAGCATTTACTGATTTTCAAAATCCCTTAAGCCCGGAAGAATTAGCTGGTTTGGCCATGGAAGAAGAAATAGAAAGCCGAATAGTCACCGAAACTCAACAAGCGCCATATTGGCACCTCAAGCGTGGACCTTTTTTACTGAATGACTTTAAAGAACTGCCAGAAACCCGATGGACTTTGCTGGTGCAGGGAGTGGATCGCTTCATTCCCGAGGTTCATTTGTTGTTGGATCACTTCAATTTTCTCCCTCAATGGCGAATTGATGATGTGATGATCAGTTATGCGACAAGGGGCGGTAATGTAGGACCTCATTTTGATCATTACGATGTATTTTTATATCAAGCGCTAGGATCTAGACGTTGGTCTCTGACATCCAAAAATTGTCAACCTGAAAATTGTTTGGCCGGGGTTGAGTTGCGGATTATGCAAGATTTTGAAATTGAAGAAGAATACCTGTTAGAAGAAGGAGATATGCTGTATTTGCCTCCCCATATTGGCCATCATGGCGTGGCTGTGTCTTCCGATTGCATGACGTATTCTTTTGGCTATCGCAGCTATCAGGGGAGGGAAATGCTTGAGGATTTCACCGATTTCTTAGCAGAGCATGAAAACATTGCTTTATTTAAGGATCCGGAGTGGAATCAATTAAAGGCCCCCTCACAGATACCCTTAGAAGCTTGGCAAAAAGCCCGTGAGTTCCTCAAAGAGCTTTTCGAAGATGACAACAGAATGAAAAATTGGTTTGCCCGTTTTGTAACCAGGCTGGATAGGCACGCGGAAGATTTATTACCCTCACCCTCAGTTAAAAAAGTTAAAGAAGAACAGTTTCTTAAACGATTGTTGCAATCAAAAGGTTTGTCTCGCAATCCTCTTTGCCGCTACGCTTACGAAGAAGATGAAAAGGGGCTCAACTTATTCATCAACGCTGAACAATGGCATACCGAAGGAGTCTCAGAGGAATTAATTCGCTGTGTGGCTAACCATCGTTTACTCAATCTTGAATCGTTGGCCAATTTCCTTGAGAAGACACAAGATCGAGCTTTTCTCTTTAAGTTGTGGAAGCTTCAGTGGCTTGAGATCCAAGATTAATACCTTTGAATTTTTCCTAAGTGTGGTACAAAGATTGCAAGTTCCGAAGGAAGCAAAATTCTATTCAAGGGATTAAGTAAATGAAAAAATACATTCTATGGGTAGCATTAGGATGCTTTTTTTATCATTGGTCCTATGCCCAGGAGAAGGAAATTGCAATTACCATCGACGATTTGCCATTTGTGGGCTCCTGCAATGGCAACAGCGCCAAGTTACAACGCGAAAATGAACGCTTTACCCAGATGCTACGCACCTTAAACGAGCAAAAAATACCCGTCACTGGCTTTGTTATCGCTGGATCGATTGAAGAAGGGCAGTGGGAACTGCTGGAACAATTTCGAAAAGCAGGATTTGACTTAGGCAATCATACCTATTCTCACAAAAGCTTAAATGGACAAACCGCCGAAAAATACATCGGTGACATTGAGCGTGCTGATAAAATCTTGGCTCCTTTATTCCCACAACACAAATATTTCCGTTATCCTTATCTGGCCGAAAGCTCAGGGGAAAAAAAGCAACAAGTCCATGATTATCTTGCAGCTCATGGCTATCGGATTGCACCTGTAACGATTGACAGCAAGGACTTTATGTTTAACCAGCAACTATTTGCTATTCCTTACCGTTTACGCGAGAAAAACCTTCCACAATTGCGCAAACGTTATCTCGCATTTATTTGGAATCAAACGCTAAAAGCAGAGGCAAAGGCTGCTAAATTGAATCCCAATAAACCCGTTAAACAAATTCTTTTAATCCATGCTAACTTGCTTAATAGCCATTTTTTAGGGGATGTAATTAATTTATATCGAGAAAATGGTTACCGGTTTATCAGTTTGGATGAAGCATTATCTAATCCTACTGAGGATAAGGATTTATCTGATGTGCTTTTTGATTAGTCATCTTAAAACACAGTAGCCATGCGTTGAACTGGTTCGCCATTTATCCAGGCGAACCAGTGTAAGAAAAGTGAGTTAAATTATTTACCCAGTGGGATTTTGTCTTTCAGCGTTGCAAATTCTTGCTGCAATCGCTCTGTTGCATGGTGAGGAAGTAATAACCAGTAATGACCTTCGTTTTTCATATGACCGGCAATATAGGTTGCTTTTTTCCCAGCACCCCAAAATACATCCCCGCGCACTAAACCACGAATGGCCCCACCCGTATCCTGAGCGATCATTAGCCGCTGGAATGGCTTTTGATTATCACTCTGTCTGTCAGGTCTTGTGGTGTTTAGCCAAAGAGGGGTCCCCATTGGAATCCATTTTAAATCGATAGCCAAAGAATAGCCGGGTGTTAATGCAACTCCTTGAGTTCCTAGGGCGGCATTCATTCTCAATTCTTCAAAAAAGACGAAGGATTTATTCTGATTTAAAACCTGATTCATCTCTTTGGGGTGAGACATTAAATAACGCTTAATGGCTTGCATGGACGCATTGTGTTTGGTCATAACGCCTTTGTCGATTAACACTTTCGCGATGGCTGTATAAGGGGCGCCATTTTGTGCCGCATAGCCTAAATAAATCCTTTGGCCATCGGGCAGCTCAACAATTCCTGAGCCTTGAATTTCTAAAAAGACTCTGTCGACTGGATTATCAATCCAAACAAGGACTGGAGCTTTCTTTTTGATTGCACCCTTATTGATTTGGGCTCTCGTGTAATAGGGCACAACTCTATGACCAGAGACACGGCCGATTAATTTCTTATGTTTTAAATTAGGATCAAATTGACTTAGATCAATGGTGAGTAAATCTGAGGGAAGTCCGTAAATAGGAACATTGAATTTATCAGTTTTGGTACGGCTCCCATAAAGAAGAGGCATGTAATAGCCGGTAAACAATCCCTGAACAGGCTTGCCGTTGTAAAATTCAAGAGGTGTGAACCACTTCTGGAAAAATGCTTTTGCATTTTCAGGCGTAACCGAATTGATTGCAAGGGCTGCTTGGCAAGCCGGATGCCAATCTTTGGCCTTTAAATTCAAATGATGGCTGCCTACCAGTTTTTCGGGATCTTGTTTTAAGAAAGTCTTGCAAGAGATCTGAAAGGTTTGCAAGGACTTACTAACATTGGCCTTGTCCCAGCCTGGAAGGCTTGTAAAGGAGGCTTGTTTCAGCGCAATGGGTCGAGGTGGATTTGGCCAAAACCACCATACGGCAAAGCCCGCGCCTAACAGAGAAATAGCCAGTAATGAGTAGAGTAGCGTTCTTTTCATTGGGCAAATTTTACACCAAATGGGATTTAATGCAACTTAAATTATAAAATTTCACAAGTATGTTCTTGTTAAATAGAGTAAAATTTTTAATAAAAACTTGTTTTCGTTTGTCTTTGCTTCCTGTTTTATCTCGCTTCGGCATCAAATATACCCTCGATTTACCAACTGGGTAGGCCGTTTGGCCATCGCAACCAATTCGTAGCTGGGTAAGGATAGGCCGCATCGATGGTATGAAGGGTAAAGGCATGACGCGATTTTTTTGATTGGTTAGCATTGCTTTTATGAGGCAGGCGACCACTCAATAAAACCAGGGATCCTTGTTTTACCTCAAGGGGAATGCCGTCCTGTTCATCCCAGCTTGGCTGTTGATACTCCTCAAAATAAATGTCATTGTTTCTCCTGATCATGCGCCTCGTTAAAGGGGTTAGAACTGATCCGGGAATGACTTCCAGGCAACCATTTTCCTGCGTGGCATCTTCAAGGGCAAACCAAAAACCCAATACATGGTCATCCCTGGCATGTAAATAGGTTGCATCCTGATGGCAACTCACCTCAGCACCAATGTTGGGTTGTTTGAAAATGTACATTGACTGTATTGGGCAAGGTTTTTTGAAACCCAACTGTTGGCACATTTCTTTGAGGCGTAAGTCGCGCGAATGCTTGCGAAATACAGGATCATATTCGTGTAGAGCATGACCAACTTTATTTAATGACTGTTCAAGTGGATAAATTAAACCACCAGCTCCATGGAAAGCATCAGGTTCAAAAAAGAAATGAATCTTATCCCCTGAATTTAAAAAATAATCCGTACGGGCATGCTCATTGGTTTGCGTTGAAAATATAGTGCTTGGGATTTCATCTCGGTGCTTATCGATTAAGTAATGGATTTGAGCCATTAAAGTTTCACAAACAGCTGAGGTGAGGAAATCTTCAAGGATTAAATAGCCGTTAGTTTGAAAGAAGTCCATTTGTTGTTGAGATAATTCCATTATACTACCTAGTAATAATATTAAGCTTGTCGTCATTTTTGATTTCACCAAGCTTACTGGAGATGAATTTTGCTTTCAATGTTGAACGCTGAATGAATGTGAATTATAGAGTGGATGTTATCTCAACATCCCAAAAAAATCTGAATCAAACAGCGAGAGAACAGTGTTAATTATTTTTAGCGGTCTTCCTGGCGTGGGTAAAACGACGATTTCAAGAAAGCTGGCGCAGGCATTAAAAGCTGTGTACTTGAGGGTTGATACCATTGAGCAGGCATTAACATCCACAACAAACTCTGATTTTATTGGGCCAGAAGGTTATGTGATTAGTTATGCTATAGCCAAAGAGAACCTCAAATTAGGCTTAAATGTTGTTGCGGATTGCGTAAACCCGCTTGAGATTACAAGAAAGGCTTGGCGGAAGGTTGCGCTTGAAGCAGATTCAACTTATTTTGAAGTTGAATTAATTTGCTCAAATATTGGAGAACATCGAAAACGAGTTGAGAGCAGATTGCCTGATATTTGTAATCACCGGCTACCGACCTGGCAAGAGGTAGTGGATAAGGATTATGAAACTTGGAAATACCCTGTTTTTGTTTTTGACACTTCAAAGCTTTCGGTAGACCGTTGCGTTGAAGGCATTTTGCAGCAGATTAGTGTTTCATCCCAATCTTAAAAGAACAAAATATTGTTGGTAAAATGAACAAAGTGAATAAAGTCCCCAAGCTCAGTCCCCCCAATAGTATGAATCCGATTGCGTGACGCGCCTCTGCCCCCGCTTCTTGTGAAAACACCAGAGGAAGAACTCCAAAAATCATAGCGCCTGTGGTCATTATGATTGGCCTAAGACGCAAAACAGCAGCTTTTTTAACGGCTTCATGTACCTCTAGATTTTTCTTAAGTTGATTGGCAAATTCCACGATGAGAATCCCGTGTTTGCTCACAAGACCTACTAAGGTAATAAGTCCTATCTGCGTATAAATGTTGAAGGACTGGCCAAAACAATAGGCAAATAAAAATGCGCCACAACTTGCCAGAGGAACGGTGAACATAATATTTAAAGGATCAGTGAAATTTTCAAATTGGATTGAAAGAATGGCGAAAATAAAAAATCGGTTAGCTCTGCTTTCTTTTTTTAGTTTCTACTGATGAGCAGTCAAATACAAAACCAGCCCCATTGGGCAATTCTTTTTGATATTGCCCAAGCTTATCCAATAACTCCGAAGCATATTTGTGGTCGGTTGCATAAAAATGCACTACACGATCATCGGCAGTAATTAATGGCCCTTTGAAGTATAGGCATCCCAGTAGCTGCCAATTTTCTGGGGCGGAGTAAAACCAGCTGTTATAAAGCATCGCGAGCTTAATTCCAGCTTGCCTGGTTTCCAGATCCATCCAATTGGTTGAATAAATATCCGCAACTCGCTCTTGATACGCTCGATAATTTGCGAGCCCCCATAAATCTAAAACGTAATAGGGGTTATCAAAAGAAAGCCAACCGATGTCATTGGCTGCAACGGGCCCCTTTAAATTTTGCAGCACGAATTTTCGCATTTGATATTGTTGAATGTAGATGTTGTTTGCGCCGATTGGGGTGGTGATCGGTACAGTAAAATACGGTAAGCTGGCGAATACGAACCCCAGCACCAACAAAAAAAAGAAGCCTTTTCTTTTTCCGGCGGATTCCTCAGGAACCCTGTCGAAGAAAAGATAAAAAATTAATACCCATGCGGCTGCATATAAATGCATTTCATAGCGGTAATACCAATTAAATCTTCCAAACAGCAAGTGCAGCAACAGACTTGCGCTTAAAACCATGAGCAGCTGCTTTTTGACTGTAGAAGTATCTGAGTACAGAATCAGGACTAGGAAACAAGTCAGTAAAAACAGAAAAATCAAAGCTTGGCGCTGAATGAAATTAACATGAATGCCCATCATCAATTTTTGAGCAAAACCCCAATGAAAGCCATAGCTTAGCTTCACTAAGGTAGAGGTGGGCAGAAGTGGTTGATTCATGGAATATAAAAACAAACTAAACAATCCCAATGCAAGCAACAGGATGGCCAAAGTATAGAGCGCTGTTTTGCGATGGCCGCGGTAGTATAAAAAAATTAAGGCAGGGAGGGATAAAGCCAGACTTTCATAGCGCACTAAAGGACCTAAAAAAATAGCTAGAATCAACCATCTTGAAGTCCGATGAGATTTACTTTCATTAATTAGGCCAATAACAAGAAGCACAGCCAGGAGCATCTGCAGAGCATGCTCCATGCCCGAAAAGATTAAACCAATAAAATTAAAACCCGGTATAAGTAGGCAGAATACAATTAAATAGCCCCAACTGAAGACAATGCTTTTTTGGATTGATAAATAGAAATCAATTAAAATCCATAAAATACAAAAACAAAGAAAACTATTCAGTATGAAGGGGGCTATGTCAAAAAAGGGAAAGTAGGACAATGGGGCTAGTAAAAAGGGCCAAAGGATGCTTGAAGAGGGGCTGGCATGTTCAAGAAAACTAAGTCCATACCATCCTCTGGCTATGTGTTTAGCCAGTGATAAATGAATATAAGGATCATCAAGGCTATAGCTAAACACGCCTCCGTTCATGGATAAAATAAGCTGAAATTCCAAAATAATTAGAGTCAGCAGTAACAATGAGGGGATAAGGAAATAAACGGTCTTTGTAGAAGAAGGGTTCATTAAAGTATCTATTATAAAGCGACAAGATAGACGGCAACTCGAAAAATTATCATAATCATTATCTTATAATTTTCCAATACCTAAAAACCTCATCCATGGTTTTGAATGTTTTCAAAATAATATCCGATTTTCACAATAATTTCAGCGGTTGGGATGATGGCAATTTCGGTTTAACTCTCCTTGCGCCATTAACCTGTTAGTCCAGTAACTGTGGGTGGGATGTAGGCCCAAGAGTTTCATGAGTCAGACTCATGATTCGACACAATGACTTTGAAGGTTATCCAGGAGTTATTTTTAATGAATTAGGTTAACTCAATTTGAAACTTATGTGTGCAGATGTTAATCAGAATTATGAAGGAAGAGCCCATTTAAATGGGCTCTTGAAAGCTTTTGTCAATGCTCTTAGCCAGATTTTTAATCGAATAATATTGCAGTAGCCAATTTCTTAGATTCGCCCAAACTGTTGATTTAACGAACATGAATTTGGCCAATTGCCGAGAGTCTTTTTGCGTTTTTTCAACTCGTTGCTGGCGACTTTTCTGATATAAAGACAACGCCCAACCCAGATAATTTTGGTCTGTACGGGATAATTCATCAGCGAGTACGGCGGCAGATTCCATCGCCATGGACGCGCCGATCCCAGCTGTGGGTAAAAATCCTACCGCGGCGTCTCCTACCAAAGCAACCCGACCACTGTACCATCGCTTTGTTCTTACATCAGATAAGGGCCAATAGAAAAAATGTTCATCATCATCTTTTGGAATTTGTGAAAACAAAGTGGGGTAAATTTTAGCCAGTTCAGGAAATTGCTTTTTTATGTCATTTGCGCGCCCCGAGTAAGCTTTCACTTTTTCTGGCATAGTTGGAGTAACAGCAATTACGCCAAATTTGTTTTCGGTTGGATAGATTCCAAAAAAAGTTCCTTCTCCCCAAAATTCCCTAATCATGTTTTTATTGAGCATGGGATCATCACTCCACCAGACCCAACCACCCCAGCCTGTGTCATAATAATCGTAATCATTTTTATTAAATGCAAGACGGCGAACGCTGGAGTGCATGCCGTCTGCCCCTACTAGCAAATCGTACTCTCCTTTGCTGCCGTCGTTGAATGTCACGCTCACTTTATCCTCATACGACGAAAGAGATTCAAGGGTTGAATTAAAACGAATTGGTATGCCTTCGCAGCCCTTAAGTAAAACCTGGATTAAAGCTTTTCGGGAACAGCAACGATAGGGACCGTAAGCTGTAAACAATTCAGAGAAGGGCAGTTGTTGAATGATTTCATTTTCCCCATTGGCCATGATGTAATTGTCCGCCGGAACGGTGCCTTCGATAAAGTCTCTCATGAGTCCTAACCCATACAACACTTTACTGCCTAAAGGATAAATCCCAAGCATATAGCCAGCATTCGACAAATTAGCTTGTCGCTCAATGATCTCACAAGGGATTTCTCTTTGTTTAAGTAAGGCCGCTAAAGTGAGGCCTGCAATCCCGGCACCGACGATTAAAACGCGCATTCTCTCTCCTTGACAATGCTTCGATACCCAAGGTATGCAAAATGCATACCTTGCACACGAAAATCAACATCTTATCCCTTGGGAAGGAAAGTAAATCTAAACTTTCTTATTTAGGGCGTAGAAGGTGACGGCGAGTATGAGGCCGTAAACCAGGTGACCTATTAAAGGAGGAATGTTGTTTTGCATGCTAACAAGGCTCCATTTCGAAAACAACGGAGCTCCGGTTGCCAAGTAGGGCAAAAGCGTCATGGGGCCAATTGACCACATCAACAAGCCAACGAGTAATCCCAAAACGATTGCTGCGACCCAGGAATGAATTAACCAACCAAGGATAAGTGCAAATAGAACTCCACTGATGAGACTCACAATTGCATGGACTATTAGGCCGCCGGTGAGGGTTGGCATATGTATGATTGAACCCAGTGTGGTTAACATGCCTGCTTTGAATAAAAAAACTGCAAAAAAAACTCCTGCCACAATTCCCGCAACTAGGCCATTGGTGATGCATTTCATGTTGCACATAGAAACTCCTTATCTCAACTTTAAACAGGCTGGACTTATTTAGTCCTTAGCCACTTCCTTTTTCTTTTTGCCATGAACAAAAGTCGTTTTTTCGGGCTCTTCATGAGGGGCCATATCGTAGAGAACAGCACCTACATGAGGGTCAACAGGTTGTAACCATACTGAGTCTTTAAGTGCATCTGAAGCTTGTTGGTATCCCATTCGGATCCCTTCTGAAATGGCCAAAGAGGAGAAGGCATAATCTTTGGAAGACAAATCACTTTCAATGGCATGACGATGAAATCTAACCATCACCATAACAGTCCTGCAACCCATAGCTCGGATTTCCTGAACTTTTGGTTCTTTTTTCATTGCTTCAGGAAGTAAGTCATATAATTCAGTAATTGCATGCCGTAAATCGTGTGCCTCACAAAAAGATTTAATGGCTCTTTTGTAATTGCTGGCATAGGTTAAATCTTTCTGCTTAAGCAACACCTCATCCAAAGTAGCCGGCTCTTTACCCTCGGGATCGAATAATTGAATCATAAAACACAAAGTACTTACCCTTGGCAAATCATTTAAAATCACTTCAATAGGTGTGTTGTTGACCAAGCCACCATCCCAATAAAGCACTCCATCAATTCTTACTGCGGGAAATCCAGGAGGCAGCGCGCCGCTGGCCATAATGTGTTCGGGATAAATGATTTGGTTTTTACTATCAAATAAAACTTGCTCACCATTGTCAACGCGGACTGCAGGTAAGGTAAGACGTGTTTTGCCGTTGTTTAGAATATTAAAATCTATTAAATGCTCCAGGGTTTCTCTTAAGATGGCCGTATCATAAAAACTGATTTCATCAGGAGTGCTTTGGGATAAAAAATGAGGGTTAACCAATCTTGGCTTAAAAAATCCTGGTTGACCAAACAGCAGGGTGGTCTGCGCGTGCATTTGATTGTACAGGCGTCTTAACCCCATGTTTTCCAGATATTGATCCCACCAGGAAAAATAGGCCGGGCTTGCTATGATTTGCCAAAACTCCTTGAGTTTATCCACTCGGTGCTCGGGTTTGTTGCCGGCTACAATAGCGGCATGGATGGCGCCAATTGAAATGCCACTGACCCAGTCAAGTTGATATCCGGCCTCATGCAGTGCCTCATAGACCCCCACCTGAAAAGCACCCAGAGCGCCACCTCCTTGAAAGAGGAAGGCTACACGATTCCAAACTGGCGGGCTGCTTTTACCTTTGCTCATTTGATTCTCCCTTAGGCTGGCCTCGTATGGATTAATACTTACTGAAATGCAGTTTTAATCGAGGACTTCTTTTTGTAAGCAATTTTTTTGCCCGTCTTATCGTAATAGCTCCCCAAAAACCATATAAAGCTTGCAAATGTAAAAAATAAAGCGCTCTATACATTACCCGGGCTACTTTTCCGCCTATGGAATGTTGCCACTTGCGGAAACTCGTAAGGCTTCCAAAAGCATCGTAGCAGCTTAGAGCAACCAAAGAGCCATGATCTTGGTATTTGAAATCCATAAGAGGTTTGTTTTCAAGCTTGTTTTGCAAAGATTTAACCAAGATTTCAGCCTGTTGATGAGCCGCTTGTGCACGAGGTGGAACGGGCATACCAGTCGCTTTATCAATAACATAAGCACAATCGCCAATTGCAAAAATATTGGGGTCTAGAGTCGTTTGTAATTTGTTATTGACGATCAATCGATTGATTTTATCCGTTTCCAAGCCCAGTTGAGCTAAAAAATCGGGTGCTTTGACACCAGCAGCCCAAACCGATAGGTCGGCAGGGTAGAAATTCCCTGAACTGGTTTCTATGCCATTTTTTCTTACTCTGGTGACTTGTTCTTGCGTATAAACGCGAATACCTAAAGATTTGAGACGCTCAAAAACTGCTGTCGCAACTGTTTCTGGCAAAGGCGGCAAAATTCTTGGCCCCGCTTCAATTAAACTGATTTGAGCCAGTTGAATCGTGGGCCTTGTCAGACCATAAGCAGATGCTTGCCTTAAGGTATGGTGCAATTCAGCAGCCAATTCAACTCCTGTTGCACCGGCACCTACAATAACTACTTGGAAAGGTTCCTGGCGGTTATCTGGGCCGTATTGGGCGCAGAGTAGTTCGTTTAAGTATTTTTGCTGAAACTCATTGGCTTGCTCCAGGTTATCAAGGGATAAGCAATATTCTTTTACACCAGGGGTATTAAAATCATTACTTAAACTTCCTACTGCCAACACCAAAGTGTCGTAAGACAAACTTCTTTCAGGGATGACAACTTCACCATGATGATTCGCTAAAGGCCCCAGTTTTATAGTTTTCGCTTCTCGATTAAGTCCAATCATGCGACCTGGTTGAAAGACATAGTAACTATCAGCACTGTGAGCATAGTAGTTAATTTGATCTATGTTTGAATCCAAAGAACCCGCTGCGACTTCATGAAGCAAAGGCTTCCAGAGATGGACTGTTTGCTCATCCACTAAAGTAATCCTGGCTTTGTTATATTTACCGAGTTTGTGCCCTAATCGAGTTACCAGTTCTAAACCGCCGGCTCCGCCACCAACGACTAATATGTGATGAGGTTTTGAAATGGCCACGGTCATGACGTCCTGTTTTTGATGCATACCATGATATTAGGAGAAGTTCCTTAAGGATGCATAATTTTTAAAATCAATCCACGAGTGTGCGGATTTTTTGTAATTCTTTATCTCCAGGTAACCAATTGGCAATCATCTCATGCTCCCTGCGGTGAAAAAGGATAGGAGCATGTCCGGCCTCTTCAATTTCAAACACATCCACTGAAGGGTGGCTCCGTTGCATTCGCCTAATGTATTCGGGTAAAAGTAAGTCAGATTTTTTACCGTGAATAACCAATACAGGACATTTAACTTTTTGCCACAGATACCAGAGATCAATATCAAAAAAAATGCCCTCTAGAGCCCGATGAGGATTACTAAAGAATTCTTTTAAAAGCTGGGTAGCAGGTTTAGAAGCCTTAATGTGTGGATCTACTTTAGGAACAAACACTCCCGGGGATTGTTCTTTAATGCTATGTCTAGTTACATAATCCCATTGATCTTCTGTGAGCTCACCAAAGCCTGAGTGAATGGTTTTATAATGTTGCTTGGCTTCCTCCAGAGTTTTAAAACGATTACTTCTACCAACGTATTGATTTAATCTTCCCAAAGCATCAAGAGGAAGTTGGGGGCCAATGTCATTCAATATCAAACTTTGAATGGGTGAGTTTGGGAGTCCCGCTAAAAACATGCCGATTAAGCCTCCCATAGAGGTACCAATCCAGTGAAGCCGTTTTGCGCCGGTTCGAGCAATCAATACATTCATATCCAGAATGTATTGCTGGTAATTATAATGTTTGAAATTTTTTAGCCAATCACTATCCCCACGACCAACAATATCAGGACAAAAGACATGGTGGCCATCTGCACTTAGAAATTGCGCTAAGGGATCAAAGTCATGGCGATTTCGGGTTAAACCATGGACACAGATGACAGCGCTTCCATTTTGTTCAGACAAACCCCACTCCGAGTAGACAACTTTATGAAAACCTTCTTCGGAGGCACACATCACGTAATCAAGCTTCATAACGGTCCTTGTTTATTGCAGTCATTTAGCAAGTATATCTTAGAAAATTATTGCCGACAGAAAATGCACAGAGGTTTTTCCGCTTTTAATCTTAAATAGAGATTACAGTGAGCTAATTTTCAAGTCGCTATAATCGGTTTTTTTCACGTTTAACTGGTTTAGTCGATTAAAAACCTGCAATGCCCACTTTTTTTGACCATGTTCATAACGAAGTTTTCCCAAATAGTTTAAATACATTTCAGCGTATTCATTTTGAATTGGGTAGTTTAATCCCGACTCAAGGAGCTCATGCGCGTGAACCAGCTCCCCTTTAGCGATTAAAAATTGGGCTAGAGTGAGCCGCGCCAAATTAAATTGAGGGTATAATGTCACAGCTTTATTGAATAACTGTTCGGCTTGAGTGGTTTTGTTCAGGTAAAGGCTATAGACTAATCCCAGCTGAAAATAGGCTTTGCTGTTGAAAGGATTTTCGATTAATGCCAAGCGTAATTCTTCCTCGACAGCTTTGCCAATTCTATGAATTTCACTTTTTTTTCTGCAGGCTTCAGCTTGCTTTAAGAGAATATCAACTCTTCGACTGCGAAGATCGGAATAAGGAAACCAACGAATGGCTTGTTTGATGTGGTCGTCCGCCTGGTTGAAATTTAATAATTGCAGTGACCGCTCAGCTCTTTGAACATAAACATCAAGCATCAGCAAGCGCATTCCCTGGATTGTTAGAATCAAGAACAGGGCCGCCATTGATATTTGCGAGATGCTGCGAATAGTTGGAGCTATTTTAATTTCACAGACAGGAAACACATCGACTTCATGCAAGGTTCGATGAACATAACCCAATCCACAACCCAGCAAGCAATTCAATCCTAAAACGTAAAAGTTAAAATCGACAAAACTATGTAAGCTGAGCGCAGCGACAGCTAAAGTGGCTGATTTTAAAGAAATGGCTTTGGCCGTTTGATGGGCTGCTTTAAAACACCATCCAGTAGCAATAATGTAATACAAAATGGCCATAAAACTGAGCAGACCAATGACTCCAATCTCTATAAGTAGCTGCAAGTAGTCATTATGAGCATACTGTAAATTTGAGCCATCACCAGGCAGACTGAAGGCTGGATAGTAATGCATGAAATTAAAAATACCCACACCAAACCATTTTTGGTTTTGCCAGAGATGCCAGGCGCCTTCCCAAAGAACAACTCTTGATTTCTCCTGGTGTAATAATGCTATTCGGTGAGCAATGGCCGGTTTTGCGAATAGAAAAATGGCTAATAAAGCCGCAAAAAAAATCAGCGCGAGCTCAAACCATCGATCCCTATTTCCCCCATCCCTAGTTTGGAAAAACAATGCTGGCATTGCAATTGAAAAGCTGACGATGATGCCTCGACTTAGCACCAGTAGCATCACTGTACTCATTAAAAAAATACTGGCTCCTAACCCCCATTTAAAAATTTTCCCTAAAGGCTGAGTGGTGCTCTTAATTGTGAGAAATTTTCCACTCAAAAGAATGACCACGAACATTAAAAATGCCGCGTGGCTATTTTTGTTGATAAATAAACCAACAGGCATTTCTTGAAGGGCAACAACTTGCACCAGGGCTTGAAATGAAGAAATTAATGCACATATCCACAGCGTGGTGAGAATGTATGACCACAAGCGTTCGGGATTAGGGCAGTAGGTAAAAATTAAAAAAGCACTAAGCCAAAGACTGCATTGGAATACTCCAAACCAGGCGGTTGTGGCAACATAGCCTAAGAAAAGGGGTGCAATGCTTGATATTAGCCAAAGTACAATAAAAAATAGAACAGGGTTAATGCTCAATATAATTTTATCGTGGTAATGGATAAACATTAAAAAAAAGCAAAACACCATGAGACTATAACTAATCCCTAACACCGAGAGATCAGAAGTTCCTTGAAATAAAAAAGCAAGGGCTAATAGACCGGAAAATAAAACTGCCTGACAAGATTGAATATTTATTTTGCCCAGCATAATTCAATCCATCAGGCAGAAATAAAGGTGAGCACTAAGCGTTTGCAAGCCATTTTCCTTTAATGAAGGGGCCGCTTAATGTGTACGGGTGGCTGCTAAGCTTATTCTCTGTGTTAATGGTTTCACCTGGCACCAGCATGAAAATATCAATGTAATGCTGCACGAGCCAACCAGCCATGAGACTCATCTGCCCGTTGAATAAGTTAAAATCATAACTGGCGCCTAAGCTGGCCTCAAGTTCCGGTACCATGCGGTATCGCTGATTGGCAGTGGTTAAAAATTGAGTTTGCAGACTGCTTAGCAATTCTCCGGACAACTTGGCTTTGCCTTTGCCCACCAGCAAAGCGGCGGCTCCCTTTGCAAATAGTGAAAATGAAGCGGGTAATTTGCGAGTCATATCAATACCTAGTCGAGGGCCCACGCCTTGATAACTTGAGTCTAGGGTTGTACCCCGAAACTCAAATAAAGGGCCTGGATCTCCTGTACGCTCATAATCATGAACAGTCCTTAACACATCTGCATAGACGTATTGGAGACCGGCAAAATATCGAAAATCACTGTGGCGGCCAATACTACTGGTCTGGGCAAATTCAACGTTTACTGCATTAAAATGGTTATCAAAAACCAGATCAGTTCGACGAAATGTGGTGGGGATGTCGACGTCTTCAAACACACGGAAGCGAGAGTCAGAGTAATCCGTGTCAAAATGCAGCCAATTAATGTTAATATCATTTCCTGTGTTGAAATGGTAACTGCCCTCAAGCAAAAATCCCCAGTCTTGTTCGGATTTAATGGCCTTATACTCTCTTGGATAAAATACATAGGGTTGAAGCAGGGGGGAATAAGGTTTAAGGTAAAGTGCAGAAATACCAACGTCCCATTGAGGATTTGGGCAGGGAACAGTTAGGGAATCACTGATGCAAACAGGCTCATCCTTCATCGGTGGAAGTGCATATAATGCAAAAGAGCTCAATGATAAGCTTATCCATAGTAATCGTTTATACATAACTTTCCCTAGCCGAGTTAGAAAGAACTACTATAAATTTCAAAAATAGAAAAGGTCAATAGAGTGCGCGACTTTCTTCTTCTATAAGCAAAACGCTGTGTACTAGGTTTTTGCGGCATCCAGTGGCTCTAAAGCTGTGGTTTTATCAAAATGGATAATTGAGTCGAATTGATAGGATAAATGAGTGAAAAAATAATGGCTATGACGTTCTGCGTCTGGTCTATAAATCACCCCAATTGCTCTTTGCAGACGGGGAATTTTTAAAAAGTGCTCTAACTTGGGATTATTGATTAAATTCAGGAAAAAATTTTTGTATTGTAATTCATGGAATAATTCTTCATAACTGCCTTCAAGTCCAGGATTAATCGTTTTACATTCAGCGGCAGCACCCCATTCGGATGCAGCCGTAACCGTTCCTGAATAGGTTGAAAAACCTATGGCATAGGCATGGTGATTATGCTGCTCTCGAACCAGCTGTCCAATATTTATTTCTCCTTGATCGGCCATTTCAGTGGCGCGCGCATCACCCACGTGTGAATTGTGAGCCCAAATGATGATTTTAGCTGGTGTGGCGAAGCGATTTTCTAAATGATCAGCGAGTACATTCAGTGTTTCTGCCATGTGTCTGTCGCGAATGTTCCATGAAGAAGCCCGTCCTTCAAACATGGACCGATAGTAGGTTTCAGCGTCCTTTACTACACGAGCATTTTGCGTAGCAAAAAAATATTCGTCTTCTGTAGCAAGGCCATCGTTGCGAATGTATGCAAATGCATTATGCTGCAATTCTAAAAGTACGGACACTGCTTCCTTAATGCAAGATTTTTTAACTCCGATATTGGTTAAATACCCATAAGTCTGTGGATCAGTACTGCTGTGATCAAAACAGGAATAACGGGTTCGGGCACGTTGAGCGGCAGCAGGATCAACGCTCATTAGATAGCTTGTCACTGCTTGCATGGATGAATTTAGACTATATAAGTCAAGTCCATAAAATCCGATTTTGCGTGCAGGGGAGAGCGAGTCATTATATTGGCGAAGCCATTCTAAAAAAGGAGGTATGGTGGCATTTCTCCACATCCACATTGGGAAACGCTTAAAATCCTCTAAAGCGTCTAATGCATTGTTTTGTGAGCTCTGACCCTGAATATAGCGATGGACGCTATAGGCGTCTGGCCAGTCTCCCTCAATAGCAATAGCCATGAAACCTTTCTTTTCAATAAGCTGACGGCTAATTTCAATTCTTGCTTGATAAAACTCATAGCTGCCGTGGGTGGCTTCACCAAGCAAAACAAAACGAGCATTACCAATTTTTTTTAGTAAATTGGAGAGGGTCTGTTCTTCAAGTTCCAAAGGTTCAATGTATTCATTTAATAAATTTATCAATTTTTGTTCGGCTTGCTCTATCATCTAATTTCCTTTTACCGCCATTGGGTTTCAGATAATCTAAAAACCAGTCCCTTGTGAGTCTTGCAACTTCACTTAAAGTTCCAGGTTCCTCAAACAAATGGCTGGCACCCGGGACAATTTCCAATTTTTTGATGCAAGACATCTGTGCAAGTGCCTTCTTATTTAGATTAATCACAATTTCATCATTGGCTCCAACAATCAATAAAGTGGGGGCTTTAACCAAGTGTAAGCAATTTCCGGCTAAATCCGGCCGGCCTCCACGAGAAACCACCGCTTGTATTAAATGATTTTGTTTTGTTTCAGCTATCAATGCTGCTGCAGCTCCTGTGCTGGCGCCAAAATAAGCCATTGGTAAATTTAGCTCTTCTTTCAAGCACCAATCCGCCGCTTGCAGCAACCTTAAAGACAGCAGATTCACGTTAAAACGAAATTCACGAGTTTCTAAATCTATAATCTCTTCTTCAGGAGTCAGCAAATCAAACAAGAGGGAAGCAATTCCCGATTTATTCAGTATCTTAGCCACGAATTGATTGCGGGTGCTGAATCGGCTACTGCCGCTACCATGAGCAAATAAAACAAGACCCACAGCCTTTTTAGGAATATACAGAAATCCATGAAGTACTGTATTTTTACCATTGATGTTTACAGCATGCTCCATGTTTAAGGAATAATGCGTCATATATAGCTCCTAGAAATTAGACAGCTGTAGACATCTCTTTCATGTAATTAGTTTTTCTTTTTTCCAGTAATTCAGAAACCTCAGTATCTGTCGTTTGAGAAAAATCTTCGTACCACAAACCTACCGCGTAGAAATGTAAAGGCTGAAGAGGGCATATGATTTCGTCCACCAGTCCTGACATTTCTTTGTAAGTTGAAAATGCAGCCACAGGAACTGCCATAATCAATCGGCTCGGTTGTTGTTTTCTTAAAGCCTTAATGGCTGCTCGCATGGTCGCTCCGGTGGCAATACCATCATCCACTAAAATAATGATCTTGTTTCTAAGAGAAGGATAAGGTGAATTGTTTCGATATATGGATTCACGACGAGAGAGTTCCTTTTTTTCTATACTGATGGTTTCTTCAATGTCTTTTTTTGGAATGTGTAATGCATCAATAATTTCTTGATTAAAAATAATGGTATCGCCTGAAGCAATGGCACCCATAGCTAATTCTTCATGGCCGGGAACACCGAGTTTACGAACAATAAAAACATCAAGAGGAGCAGAAAGCGCAGCAGCAATCTCATAAGCCACTGGTACACCACCTCTTGGTAAGGCTAAAACAAGAACGTTGGGGTTATTGATGAATGATTTTAATTGATCGGCAAGAATCCGTCCTGCTTCATGTCGATTAATAAATTTTTCCATAACCCTCTCTCCATATTAAATCCTGTCGTGCGGATCATAGTGAATATTTTTAACAATTTGATGCAATTTATTATCAATAATCTCACCATTTATTTCGGAGTAATTCCTCTTTGCCTCCTGCTTCATCCATACAAGCAATTTTGAGATTTTATCACCATGTTTCTTTATTGTTTTTCCATCTTCAAAATGGACTTTTGCGGTGTATTTGTATCTCATGATACTCACAGCTTAGCTTGTATTTATACCTTAATTTTAGCATATAGTTTCTTTCACGATTCGCGAAAAATTATGGCAATACTATACTTAAAAAAATTGGCATTCATGTAAGGAAATATGAAATGAAATGGATAGTGACTGCAAATAGCAATGATTGTCGAATTTATAATTACGAACAAAAATCTCATCAGCTAAAACTGATAAAGGAAATGAAAGCTCCTGAAAATAAACAGAAAACCAGTGAGATTGTTTCAGATAGGCAAGGTCGCTATCAAACGATGGGGCCAGGGCATGGTGCGTACAGCCAGCCTACTGATCCTGAGGAAATCCAAATTGATAATTTTGCCAGAAAGGTAGCTCATGAATTAGAGCATGGCAGAACTCATCAAGATTACGATGGGCTTGTTTTTATTATGGGCTCTGACATCGAAGGATTGGTTGAACAACATTTAAACAAGAATGTTAAGAATATGATTAAAAAAAATATTCACAAAAATATGATGCATCTTAATGAAAGGGAGCTTTCAGATTATCTAAAAGATCATTTAAAGCCTTTTAATTAATATGGGGCGGGAAGCAACAAACGCGATTGCTTCCCAAAGCAAGTTTCAAGAAATTAAACCATATAGAATAGCTGAAATAGCTACAAAACCAATGAAAGTAATGAATAAATTACTTAAAGGACGTTGAAATTTTTTCATGGCAGGTACTTTTAAAATGGCATACATGGGCATTAAAAATAAGATTACTGCAATTACTGGTCCGCCCAGAGTCTCTATCATACCCAGAATACTGGGATTTAAAGTAGCTACAATCCAGCAAGTAATTATCATGAATCCTTCAATAAAATAGCAGAGGGTTTTGGAACTTAAATTTTTCCCTCGGCTTTCAAGCGCTTTACTGACTAATCCCTGCAGGCCCTCACTTGCTCCCAAATAATGGCCGAGAAATGATTTGGAAATGGCTATAAAGGCAATCAAAGGAGCAATATAGGCCATGATTGGCGTTTTAAAATGATTAGCCAGGTAAGACAGGATGGAAATATTTTGTTGTTTTGCCTGCGCCAAGTCCTGGGGTGATAAGCTAAGCACGCAACTGAATACAAAAAACATCACAGTACCCACCATCATAATGTGACTGTATTTTAAAATCCAAGAGCTTTTCTCATCGGCATCCTTCCCATAGTATTTCTTTTGGCTTACTGCAAATGAAGAAATGATAGGGGAATGGTTAAAGGAGAAGACCATGACCGGAATAATAAGCCAGAGAGTCATTAAAAAACCATGTGATCCGTTGCTATTTACCGTAGCGCTGTGTTGAAAAATGGCATCATTCCAGTGAGGAACCAAATACAGAGAGAGAATAAGCAAAATACTAACGAACGGATAAACCAATACGCTCATGGATTTTACAATGATTTCTTGGCCGAAGCGAACAATGGCCATCAACACTAAAATCAAAAGAATGGCTAGTAAGGCTCTGGGAGGGGCTGTTAATCCCATTTGATGAACAATAAAATTCTCTGTCGTATTTGTAATGGCCACGCTGTACATCAGTAAAATGGGGTAGATTGCAAAAAAATAAAGAAAGGTTAATATTTTTCCTGCGAGAGGGCCAAAATGCTCATCAACAACCTCAGTAATGTCTGAGTTGGAAGAAGAGCCTGAGAGGACGAATCGGCATAGGGCCTGATGAGAAAAATAGGTCATCGGAAAGGCCAATACTAACATAATAATGAGAGGCCAAATGCCAGCAAGACCAGCATTAATTGGCAAGAATAATGTGCCTGCGCCAATTGCTGTACCATAAAGACTAAGCATCCAAACGGTATCTTGCTTCTGCCATTTAGAAGCCTGAATTTCAGTTTCAGGCGAACTCATTACCTTATTAAAAGACATGAAACATCCTCGTTTATCACTTTACAATCATTTTCTTGACGTTGGAGTGTTCTTTTTTTGGTCAATAGCACCATCTTAACCAAAGGCTGAAAACAAATCAAGCAAGAAATTAGGAATAGAAAAAGAATATTCTCCTACTCTTTCAACAAATCGGCTTTAAGGCTAGGAGGAAGTGAAGAGCCTCCTGTAAGAAAGGTTTACTTCTGCTATGCTTAGCACAAGAAATTTGCCGGACAGAGTGCATGCTTACATCCGATGTTATTTTTAAACAACTTCAAACTCAATTTTATGCTCCTGTTCCTTTTGAAATTGAGCATAGCGTTCTTCTGGAAGCCATGGAAGCTTTTTTTAAGTTCCTAGAGGAGCCGGCAGAGGTGAAAGAACACATCAATTTCACGATAGCCCCTCAGCATCGACGGGGCGATGTTGGCTTTAAACATCGGGAGGCGGCAGATCATATTTATAATGATTCAAAAGATTTTTTTCATTTTCATCCAGCGTTGTTAAGAAATTACGCTAATTTTCTCGATAAGCATCCTGTTGTTCTGGACTTTATGTTAAAAGCAAAGCCTATTTGGGACCTTGCTTATCAGACTGTATTTAATGTATTGCAAGTCTTGGATGGACAATTTGCCGGTGTTACTGAAAAAGTTTTTGCGGCTGAACCGGCTCATGTTCTGTTGCGATTTTTACGCTATGATTGGCAACAATCTGGTAAGTACTTGGCCAAACCCCATTTTGATGCAGGTTCTTTTACTTTGGCGATTGCCGAAAGTTCACCAGGATTAAGAATTGGAAGTTGCCCGGATGATTTGCAGTTAATCGAACATGTAGAGGGACAAGCTATTTTTATGCTCGCCAGTAATTTCAAACAACTTATGCCTTCAGCAGATTTTAAGGCTGGATGGCATGATGTTATTCAACTTGACGACACACTGGTCGGAAAACCCTTCGCCCGTTGGGCTATCGTTGCTTTTATTGAGGGGCATGGAGTAAAGGCATTACCGAGAACCGAAACTCATAAGTGGTATATTGCCGAGCAATCTGGCTAAAAATTGCTTGACGGTGCCATTATTTATCCACCATCAAAAGGTATTTCTCAAATTTGCTTATTTCATTTTTAGTGCCTAATTCCATAACAGTTACTTCAGGATATTGCTTACTTAATTCCCTAAGTAAAATTTGAGAGTAAAAATCCCAATGCCAAATGTATTTTAAATAAGTCCAGCTACACGCCTCGCGCCACGTCAAATTTCTCTTGCTTTCGCTGGATTTTGAGAAGAGATGTTTTAACATTCTTAAATAGCAGTGCCAGCGAGGAAATTTTAAATAAAGGCATAGTTTCGCATCGGGATAGTGCCTTTGTAAGGAGTCAAATGAATGCTCTTCAATAATCCAATTTTCTGTATGAATCATATCGGGATTGAGTTGCGCAAGGCGATCTTCTTGATCGGCCAGTCGTGATGAAAGAAGGCGGTCCAGATACAGAAGGGGCAAACCCAGTTTCTTTTTTAGTGCTTGAGTAAAACTGGCTTTCCCGCTCCCTGGCTTACCTACTACTAAAATTCGCTCAGGTGGGTTAATGGACTGATGCAAAGACAGTAGCTGATGTGCTTTCCCCTTAGAAGATATGTCCGTAATCACCTCAAAACCCAGGCGCTTGTATGTGTGTAGAGCTTTATAATTATTTACATCTGGATCCACTAAAATTTCAGCAGCCATAAAACAATATTTTTTAATAAATTCATGCAAAATGGTTGCTGCCAAACCCTTTCCCAGGTAGGTGTAATTGCCGATAAAAAAATCCACGCCGACACAGGGGAAGCTTTGGGTATAAATCCAGAAAGGATGATGCCGCTCAATGGGATATTGTTGAATATAACCAATGGGTTCATCACCAATTGAAATAATAAAGCGCATGGTGCCATCGTCTTTCAGATAGTGTTTTTTGACGGCCCCTAACTTGCGATGTCCATCATCCCAAAATTCACGAATATGAGCCAATTGCAACCATGCATGGAGAATAGAAATATCCTTGTTTTTTAATGGCTTAAAAAAAATCATTGGTATAGCTTCTTTGCAAAAAGACTAATTATATTCGCAATTCTTTAGAGAAGATACGACTGTTTGTAAAGGTTTTCTTGTCCGCTACGATCCAGGAATCTATGTACTATACTTTAACAGAATCATCATCTTATGGGAGAAATTTAATGTCTCAGACAAAAGAAAGGGAAGGTTCTAATCTCGTACTTGATTACATTAGCGAAATCCTTGCATGCCTTCCCAATCTTCTTTATATATTAGATAAAAACTGCATTTTCATCGGTGCAAACCGTAATTTTCTGGAGCTTATTGGCTTAAAAAATCCTGAAGATTTGGTCGGAAAAACATATAAGGAGATTACCCAACTTCTCCCATGGTCTGAAGAAAGGATTCAGCAGTTCAAGCATGAAGACATTAACTCCCTGGTTTCTGGCGAAGTTGTTGAACAAAAAGAGGAATCTCCTGTAATTGATTCCAGGAATAATCAAATCCTTTATTTTCAATCAACCCGAATACCACTCATCAATGAAGATAAAAAAGTAGAAGGTTTGATGGTTATTTTAACGGATGTGACTGAACGTAAAAAAATGGAAGAGCAATTAAGCAAGGTAAAGGAGCAATTACAAAAAAATAATGCTGAGGTGAAAATTGCTGAAAAAAAGCCCCTACCTTTCACCCACAGCAAAATTCCTAAAATCTTGATGGTTGAAGACAACACAATCGCGCAAAAAGCTGCTCAGGCCTTACTGATGCAGTTGGATTGCCAGGTGGATATTGCTGAGTCAGGAGACAAAGCGATTGAACTGTTTAAACCCGGTAAATACGATTTAGTGTTCATGGATATTGGCCTTGAAGGCACATCAGGTTATGTCGTTTCCAAACAAATGAGAAAAAAAGAAGAGGGCAGCGGGTTTCGCGTGCCTATTATTGCTTTAACCGGTTTTGAAGCGGAAGTCGTGAAATACGATTGCGTAGATTATTTCATGGAAGGTGCCCTGACCAAACCTTTGACAAGTGAACAGGCTAAACAAATCATTCAGCACTATATCTATGATATCGATATTCCCGTCCGCGGTCTAAGGAGTACCAAAGAAGCAGGGCACTAGACGTTTAGTTTGCCAATGTTTTAGATGCCTGGAGTGAGTTCCTGTACAGAGGACTGGAACTGCTCAAGTTTCACTAGAGAGTCCGTTTTCGGCTTTGGTAAAAAGCGGAACTGCCCGGTAGCGCAATAGCTAACCGTATTCACTATAAAGAACGACAACATAGACAATAGAACGTAGGTAAAGTTGTTCAAAGCCTCAGCCCAGCCTCGATGATTTTTTAATTCAGATTTGGCTGCTTGGATGTACGCTAGGCAATCTTGTTTAAATCCATTTATCTTCTCAAGGGAGCCATTCTCAAAAAAGCATTTACTTCGCGCAAGCAGCTCTTTATATAGGGTTTGTCCTTCCTGACTAACCTTTGAATAATTTTCATCACCTTTTGAATTTTTAAGGGATAAATCATCTATTTTCAATTTGAGCTTTGCCAGGGCTTTTTCAAATTTGCTCTGTACTGACCTCATAAGATCAGTAATGTAATTTTCAATTGTTATTTTAATTAATGGATAATCATTGATGCGCTTGCTTAATGCTTCATGTGCTTCGTTTAATGAAACGAAATAACCATCTAATTGCATTTGCAGAGCTGGATCAGCATCATCAGCTAATTGCTTTTGCCTGATTTCAAGTTGATTCAGAGCTTTAGTAATTGTTGTATGAAGAACGTAGATGCCCATCCTGAAATTAATCTCTTCGCGATATAAGCTATAGATGAAGTGCGTAAATTGTTCTAAGGAATTTATTCGTGGTAAAGGAAAATCCAGAGACAAAGGGCTTTCTTCTAATGTTTTTTGCTCAAATTTGATTTTATCCATTAATTCTTTGAGCGCTTTATTGGCAACAGCAGGATCGTTTGATTGAAACCTAACTTCCCATTTTTGCTGTAATTTCATTTCATAAGCATCAGCTTCCTTGGAAAAATTCAGGTAAGTGCCTAATTTTTCTGAAAATTCAAAGCTTTTTGGAGGATAAATGAAGTGTTTGGTGTCGTATCTGTTTCTTGATAACAAACGGGATGTTTTTTGTAATTCTAAGTGCTTGTCTCTAAGTTGAGCTAAATCTTCTAATTTCATGACTAACAGTCTAAGTTTAAATTGTTCAATATGATTGCATATTTAGCAATTGCAAGCAATTAAAATATACATTTATGACATATAATCAACATTGAGTTTTTAATTTGTATAGAATAAATTTAATGTAGGAGAGTAATTCTAAGGAGGGGCTATGCTGAACCTTAACTCAGGTATCATTTGCGACATTCTCTGGAGAGCAAGGGAATTCCAGGCGAAAGAGGGGGTTAGCTTTCCAGAAATCACCGACGATATGGATGCCAACTACGTTTTAGCTGATCACGCCGAAGATCTTAGTTATCAAGAAGTGGCGAATGCCATTGATAATCTGCGCCCAGATCAACAATCCACTTTAGTCGCATTAATGTACATTGGTCGCGGTGATTACAGTAAGGATGAATGGGAAGAAGCTTACCGAGTGGCCCGGGAAGAGTGGACTAATAAAACCGGACAATATTTGTTGTCAAGACCGTCCGTGGCCGATGACATTGAGCGCGGTTTGAATCAATTGGGTATCTCTTGCAATGACTGACAGCGCCCATAGGCTTTTACAATAAAACTTTTTGGTTGATGGCTACAGGTTTCGTTGCGGTCTTTGACTCCGACTCATCAAAAGATCTGTTTAAAGTTTCAGCCAAGACAGTGAAAAATACTGCTTGATGATTTTGTCTGGTAAAAGGTTGTTGAAAAAAGTCACTACTAAACGTAATACCTGTTTTAGACAGTAACTCCCTTATCTCTTTTATATACCCTTGATGTTCAAAGGTTAACTGAGTAATAACCGATTGATGCAATTTAAGTTTGAAGCTGCTGTCTTTGGAACATCCCTGCAGAAAAACCATCAGCGCTTTTAAAAGTTTGCTCGCTTCTTCGCGTCGAATGTTTTGATCTTCTGGCAGATAATTTAAACACAACTCCAAGCATTCCAGGTTTTCAGGTAAAAAACTCGGTAATTGTGCAAATAACTGCTGATTTTCGTCAACTCGAGTAAATTCTATCGACAAAGAAGCCAATGAAGCAGATGATTTAAAACTGGGGAGCATATCCAATGGGAGGGGTTGATTTAAAGAAATAGAAAATGCTTCAATCCCAGATTCCGTTAGTATGCAATTTAAGGTATCCCAAACTTGCTGAGAGGAGTTTGACTTATAAAAACCTTGCAAATGCAATTCCTTTAAAAATTCCCCAAAAAAAGATGTACTGCCTTGAACGGGTGAGTACATACAAGCTTGTAATAGATCCTGTAGAGCAGACAATGGTGTTGCTGCAACATCATTTACTACCAATTCCAAACCTGTTTCTGAATCTTTCATCCGCTCTTCATCAAACCTCAATGCAACTCTTCCCGTGAAATAATCCTTTAGGGTTTTTGGCGCTTTGCTAAATTGTTTCGGAAAATCAGGATTTGAATGCAGCAGGATGTTTTTAATTTCAATGCTCAAGAAAAAGCTGCTTTGACTAATTTCAGCAAGGACCTGATTTAAAAATCGAGGATTTAAGCTGCTTGAGGAAAACAGCAAAACGGTTTTTTGTTGCCGATCGGCTATGATTTTTCTCAACAAAACAAATGCTTCATGCTCGGATTCAGCGTCTAATATATTCCTAAGCAGAATAATGCCTAAATGGTTTTGCTCCATAAAAAGATGGAGCTTATCTAGCGCTTTCTGGAGATGGGGGTGGGAAAGATCGAGTATCATGTATCCAATCCTACTGTCAATTGGCGATGAATACTGCCTTAATCTTTATGCTATCGCAATATGCAAAAATCAATGTTGAGACTGGATATTATAAAAATTTCGCAGAATAACTAGCATTTCTTTTCTAAGTTTCATTAATTGGTTAAGCTCTGCGAACAAGTTTTAATATTTAATTTTCATGAATCAGCAACTGACATGCATTCGCTCAAGATTGCTTTCTCTCGATGTCTTTCGTGGCTTTACCATTGCTTTAATGATATTGGTAAATAGTCCAGGCAATCGCAGCACCTATTCCTGGCTTGAGCATTCTGCGTGGAATGGATGTACTTTAGCCGATGTGGTATTCCCGTTTTTTTTATTTATAGTCGGCGTATCCCTGGTTTTTTCCTTGAATAAGGCAAGGTCAAAAGGAGTTTCTTCTGCGCAGCTGTCAAAAAAAATCCTTCGTCGCACCTTCATTATTTTTTTTATTGGCCTTTGCTTAAATCTTTTCCCATACCATGGTCTTGAACATTTAAGGGTGTATGGGGTCTTACAGCGAATTGCAGTTTGCTATGCAGCCGCTGCCTTTGTTTTTTTATATTCTTCAGTGGTTTCCCAGCTTCTGATTTGCTCAGCTCTTTTACTGTGTTACTGGATGGTCATCCCTTTATCATCTGGTCATGGCCATTTTTCCCTGGTTTCTCTTACTCCAGAACACAATTTAGGGGCATATGTTGACCGTTTGCTGTTTTCAGGCAGCCATCTATATGGCAAAACTTATGATCCTGAAGGTTTATTGAGCACTCTGCCTGCTGTTGCAAGCACGATGATTGGCAATTTTGTTGGTATTTGGCTTTCATCCGCAACCAAAGCTTTCTTTAAATTCTATGGCCTTGTGATCGCTGGTTTGATATGTGCTGCGGCCGGATGGGTTTGGGGACTTAGCTTTCCCATCAATAAAATTCTTTGGACCAGCTCTTATGTGTTATGGACAAGTGGCCTAGCAATGCTCATTCTGGCTTTCTGTTATGGTCTGATAGATATACGAAACATTGAAAACTGGTGCAAACCCTTTGAAATTTTTGGTCTAAATGCTTTGGCCGTTTACATCCTCCATGTTTTGTTTCTTAAAATTCAATTTATGATTCCGATGCCTTCTGGAAATTTAAAGAGTTATTTTACGCAATTGCTTTTTGGTTGGGCAAGCAGCACAAATGCCTCCCTGTTTTATGCATTAAGTTACACTTTGCTCTGGTATTTTATTCTTTGGATTTTTTACCGAAAAAACATCTTCATTAAAATTTGAGAATCAAGCTATTTGAAATTGTGCACTTTGCTTAACTTTGTGGCATTATAAGAAAGCATATTTAATCTGACGCTTGTTTCCCATGAACGATCCACACAATCGAATTAAAGCAAAAAACAGAGGTGCAATCAGCAATCCTGAGGGGAGATTTGAACTTAATACCTATGAATATTTTTATGACGGCTGGGATCTAGAGGAGGAGGGTTTGCCGCCATTAGAGACCAAGCTTATGCCTGAGTTTTCCAAGTCAATTATCTCACGCAACGATTCCCCAGATCTTGGTTTTGAGCAATCCATTAATCCCTATCGGGGCTGTGAACATGGATGCATTTACTGCTATGCCCGCCCCAGTCATGCTTATGTGAATTTATCTCCTGGTTTGGACTTTGAAACCAAGATCTTTTATAAAATGGATGCAGCCAGTTTATTGGCTCAAGAACTGAATAAGCCTCGCTACCAATGCAAGCCGATTGTATTAGGGGCAAACACGGATCCCTATCAGCCTGCGGAAGGTACTTTTAAGATTACTCGAAGCTTGCTGGAGGTTTTAAAGGATCACAATCATCCGGTCATCATTATCACTAAGAATTCCTTAATTGAGCGAGATTTGGACCTTCTGAGCGCAATGGCTAAGGAAAACCTGGTGCGGGTGGCAATAAGCATTACCTCGCTTTCCCGAGATCTGAAACGTATTTTAGAGCCGCGCACATCGGCTCCCTCAGCACGGTTGCGGTCAATGAAATCATTGTCTGAAAATGGCATCCCGGTTCGTGCCATGGTGGCGCCAATTATCCCCATGGTCAATGACATGGAGCTTGAGAAAATCTTACAATCCGCAAGCGAAGCCGGAGCCGATTACGCAAATTATGTATTAATTAGATTGCCTCACGAAGTGAAGGATCTTTTTAAAGAATGGCTGGGTGAGCATTTTCCGCTCCGTGCTGAGCACATCATGAGCTTGATTCGTCAAATGAGAGGAGGCAAAGACTACGATTCTACCTTTGGCAAACGAATGAGAGGCGAAGGGGAATTCGCCAATCTAATCGAGAGCCGGTTTGCGATGGCTTGTAAACGTTTCAAGCTCAACACCAAACCCATCCCTGAGCTTGATGTGAGCAAATTCAGGAAAAAAAATTCCCCACATAGCCCTGGGCAACTGAGTTTATGGAATGAAGAAGATTATGGATAAATGGGTTGACGCTATTCCAAGGTTCTGTAGAATTAGGTCACTCTCTCTGCCAGTGACCCATGCGAAATTTACCTAATACTCAGAGAGACGTTTTGTACGTCAAGGACCGGACATGAATATAGCCAATAGTAAAGCATGCGATTTAATTTTATTCGGCACTTTAGGGGATCTTGCCGGACGTAAATTATTACCAGCTCTCTATCAATTGGAAAAAGCCAATCTATTGGCTAAAGATACTCGTATTATTGGTGTCGCTCGCGAAAACATAAGTACCGCAGTTTACGTTGAACGTGTTGAAGAAAAATTAAACAAATTTCTAAATGCGCCTATTGAGTCAGGAGTGTGGGCTCGTCTTCAGGAACGATTGCATTACCTAAACATTGACTTAAGCCAGGCAATCGACTACGAAAAACTGACGCAAGTGACGGATCCGGCAAAAAGGATTCCCGTAAGCTATTTTGCAACACCGCCCTCATTGTTTGGACAAATCAGCCAGGGATTATCCATGATTGGCTTGTCCAAAGCGCCTGCTCGTGTGGTTTTAGAAAAACCCATAGGGCATGACCTTGCCTCTTCAATTATTATTAATGATGAAGTCTCCCGCTACTTTAATGAAGACCAAATTTATCGAATTGATCATTATTTAGGTAAAGAAACTGTTTTAAATCTTTTAGTACTGCGTTTTGCCAATGCTATTTTTAGTTCGAACTGGGACAATACGGCAATTGAACACGTGCAAATCACCGTCGCAGAGGAGGTGGGAGTAGAAGGTCGCTGGGGGTACTACGACGATGCAGGTCAAACCCGAGACATGGTGCAGAACCATTTACTTCAAATCCTGTCGCTTGTTGCTATGGAGCCTCCAAGTAATTTGGATGCGGACAGCATTCGCGATGAAAAACTCAAGGTGTTAAAGGCCCTGCGTCCAATTGATATTTCAAATGTCCAGGAGAATACAGTCCGGGGTCAATATACACGAGGTTATGTCAAGGGTAAGCTTGTGCCTGGTTACTTGGAAGAAGAAGATGCGCGCTCCAATAGTAGAACTGAAAGCTTCGTTGCTCTAAAAGTGAATATTGATAACTGGCGATGGGCGGGTGTCCCTTTCTATTTGCGAACGGGAAAAAGGATGCCCAAAAAGCATAGTGAAGTTGCTATTTGCTTTAAATCACAACCTCATAATATTTTTCAAAATCTCTACCGTCACCTTACTCCAAATAAATTAATTATTCGTTTGCAACCCGATGAAGGGGTTGAGATCCAAATCATGAATAAAGTACCGGGTTTGGAAGAGCAAATGCAATTGCAGCAATCCAAACTGGATTTAAGTTTTGATAAAACATTTAAATCACAGCGAATCGCTGATGCCTATGAGCGTTTGTTGCTTGAGGTGACCTTAGGAAATCAGTATCTGTTCGTGCGCCGTGATGAGGTCGAGCAAGCCTGGAAATGGGTCGATGGCATTCTGGCAGCCTGGAAACACTACAACGAGTCTCCCTTAGCCTATCAAGCGGGTACCTGGGGGCCGGTTGCTGCTATTTCTTTGATGGCACGCGATGGGCGAAATTGGGATGAATAAATGAAATTACATCGTTTTCAAAATCCGGAAGAACTAAATCAACAATTTGCCAAGCAAATAACAGAATGTTTGGCAAAAGCCATCCATCAGCGCGGACATGCTTACTTGGCCGTTGCAGGGGGTAAAACCCCCTTAGGCCTTTTTAAGGAATTGGCAGATGCTGATTTAGCATGGGAAAAAATAACCATTACCTTAACCGATGAGCGCTTCATATCCCCTACGGATCCTGATAGCAATGAATTTCAAATCAAGCAGCATTTGCTGAAAAATAAAGCTGCGAACGCGCAGTTTATCAGTTTATATCAGCCGAACATCGATGAACTGGAGGGACAAGAAGCACTCCAAAACCGCATGTCGTCAGTACCTGCTTTTGATGTTGTGCTTTTGGGAATGGGGGAGGATGGTCATACTGCCTCATTATTCCCCTGCAGCAAAGAATTGGCGCAGGGTTTGGAAACGACAGACAATTTCTTAATCGTTCATCCCGGAAAGGCTCCTTACAAACGCATATCCTTATCTAAAGCTCGTTTACTCAAAAGCCGCAACATTTTTTTGCAGCTTGTTGGTACCAACAAATTAAATACTTTAGAAAAAGCTCTAAGTGGAGCCGATCCACTAGAAATGCCTATTCGGGTTTTTCTCCATCATCCCGAAGTTGATTTGCAAATCATGTTTGCACCCTAAAAGAGGTAAATCATGCATCCCACCATAAAACAGGTCACCACACGAATTATTAACCGCAGCAGAATCAGTCGTGCTAATTATCTAGAGCGGATTGAGCAAGCTGTTTTACAGAAACCTTCTCGTAGCGTCCTTAATTGTGGCAATCTCGCTCATGGTTTTGCAGCTTGTTCACTCAACAAAAAAAACGATTTAAAAAGCATGATAAAGCCTAATATCGCTATAGTATCTGCTTACAATGATATGCTGTCTGCTCATCAACCCTATGAAAAATACCCGGCACTTATAAAGCAAGCACTTGAAGAGAGTTCCGCTATTGGGCAATTTGCAGGTGGCGTACCTGCAATGTGCGATGGCGTTACCCAAGGGCAACCTGGCATGGAGCTCAGTTTGATGAGCCGGGATGTTATTGCCATGTCTGCAGCCATCGCTTTGTCTCACAACATGTTTGATGGTGGTTTAATGCTTGGGATCTGCGATAAAATTGTTCCCGGGATGCTGATTGCCGCATTAAGCTTTGGTCATTTGCCTTTTGTTTTTGTTCCGGCAGGGCCTATGCCGACCGGTATTTCCAATAAGGAAAAAGCCCGCATTCGTCAACTGTATGCAGAAGGGAAAGTTAGCAGAGAAGCTTTACTGGATGCAGAGGCGGCATCCTATCATTCTCCTGGCACCTGTACTTTTTTTGGGACGGCCAATTCGAACCAGGTCATGGTTGAAGTAATGGGCCTTCATTTACCCGGAGCTTCTTTTGTAAACCCAGAAACTCAGCTAAGGGATGAACTCACAAAAGAGGCTGCCAGGAAGGTCGTTTCTCTCACTCATTTGAGTGGCAACTATTTACCCATTGGCAAAATGGTAGACGAAAAAGCCATTGTTAACGCTGCGTTGGCTTTACTGGCTACAGGAGGCTCAACCAATCACAGTATGCATCTGGTGGCCATCGCCAGGGCTGCAGGCATCATCATTAATTGGGATGATTTGGCCGAGCTTTCAACAGCTGTTCCTCTGATTGCCCGCATTTATCCAAATGGACAAGCCGATATTAATCAATTCCAAAGGGCAGGAGGAATGTCTTTTCTCATTAAAACCTTGCTTGAGCATGAATTGTTACACGAAGATGTTCAAACGATAATGGGATTCGGTTTAAATGCTTACCGCCAACAGCCTTTACTTCAGAATCAAACACTGTCTTGGATAAATGGTCCTGATGAATCCCTGGATAAAGATGTGTTAACGTCAGCGGCAAATCCTTTTAAAGAACAAGGTGGATTGCAAGTCTTATCAGGTAATCTTGGCAGAGCCGTTATTAAAACTTCCGCTTTGGCGTCCCTTGAAGCTATTCATGCTCCGGCTGTCGTTTTCTCAAATCAGGATGAATTGGAGGCTGCGTTTAAAGCAGGCGACTTAAATCGCGATTGTGTGGCTGTGGTTCGGTTTCAGGGACCTAAAGCTTGCGGCATGCCTGAATTACATAAGCTCACACCTTCCTTATCTTTGCTGCTCGACAGAGGATATAAAGTGGCTTTGCTAACGGACGGACGAATGTCAGGGGCATCCGGGAAAGTACCTGCTGCTATTCATCTTACGCCTGAAGCCATAGATGGTGGATTAATTGCCAAAATACAAACAGGTGATTTGATTTTTCTGGACATCAAAAATGGCCTTTTAGAACTTGAAGTGCCTGAAGAAGAATTGGTCAAGCGTCAGCTTGCTAAACCGGAAACCCAAAGCTATTACGGCATGGGCAGGGAGTTATTCAGTAAGTTTCGCCTGCAGCTGACTGGGGCTGAGGAAGGGGCTTCGGCTCTGTTTTTAAACGAGGAAAACCTGGATGAATTTTCAGCCGCACCTGTTTGATGAACAGCGTTATGCCATTGTAGCTGATATTGGCGGCACCAATGCCCGTTTTTGCTGTGTTGATTTGCACACGTTCACCTTTAATAGAATGGCTATCTATGCCTGCGCGAATTTTCCATCTTTGCAGGAAGCGCTGTTGTTCTATCAAAAAACTCAGCAACTGGAAGAAATAAAACACGTTGCTATTGCTATAGCTTGTCCAATAACCGATGATTTTATTCGCATGACTAATTTTCATTGGGAATTTTCTCTTGCTGAAATGAAAGAGCGTCTGGCTCTGGCGCATTTGCAAGTGATTAATGATTTTGCCGCAATTGCGATGAGCTTACCTGTGCTCAAAGACTCTGAAAAAATACAAATTGGCCGTGGTTTGGTTAATTTGGAGAAAGCCATGGTTGTCCTGGGTGCCGGTACGGGCTTGGGTGTGGCTCATCTGATTCCTAATGAGAATAATTTCATTGCTTTGGCAGGCGAGGGCGGACATGTTAGTTTTGCTGCCCAAAACGAGCAGGAATGGTTTATCCAGCGCTTTTTGACTGAGCAATACGGTCATGTTTCATGTGAACGGTTGTTATCAGGACCTGGCTTGGAGAACATTTATTTAGCTCTTGCCGCCTATCATCACAAAAAAATTCCTGCAGCTACTGCTGCCGAAATTTCCCATTTAGCCCTGAGCGGCCAATGTGACTTGGCCGCTGCCTCCGTAAGGCAATTTTTTGCCACTTTAGGCTCTCTGGCTGGAGACTTGGCCTTGTCTTTGGGTGCTTTCGGGGGAGTGTATATCGCAGGGGGAATTGTTCCTAAGCTAATCACATTTGCGAAAGAAAGTGAATTTCGTGCACGATTTGAAGCAAAAGGACGATCCAGTTTATTTAATCAACAAATTGCTAGTTTTGTCGTAGTTACCGAACAACCGGGACTGATTGGCGCTGCGCAGTACTTAAAACAAAACATGGCGAGGGAGCATTATGTCCATTGATCATTGGAATATAAAACCGAAGGACTTATTTTCTTTAAGCCCAATCATTCCTGTTATTGTCCTTGAGGATTTGGCTGACGCATTGCCATTAGCCCGCGCTTTAGTTGAGGGTGGGATGAAGGTTTTAGAGATTACACTTAGAACTCCTGTCGCTTATAAGGCCATTGGCTTATTAAGACAGGAGTTGCCTGATGTTCTTATTGGTGCAGGTACGGTGCTGAACCCTTCGCAACTGAATAATTGCATTGGAGCTGGTGCCCAATTTGCAATTAGCCCTGGGCTTACACAGGATTTACTCAAAGCGGGCTTAAACGCAGAAATTGCTTACGTTCCTGCCGCAGCAAGCCTTTCTGAAATGATGGAAGGATTCGGCCTGGGCTATGATCACTTTAAATTTTTTCCGGCAGAATACGTTGGTGGATTAGGTATGCTTAAGGCCATTCAAGGCCCTTTGCCACAACTGCAATTTTGTGCCACAGGTGGAATTAATGAGAATAATTATCTGGACTATTTGAGTTTAGCTAATGTAGCCTGTGTTGGTGGAACGTGGATGCTCCCAAAGACGCTTGTCCAGCAAAAATCTTGGCAACGAATCACAGAATTGGCTTTGGCTGCAAACCGGGAAGCACTTTCAATTGAATGATATTACAGGGATTTAATATGGCATGGTTAGTAGCGATCATTGGATCAGTAACGGGATTTTTATTTGGGTATGACGAAGGGATTATTGCCGGTTCTTTAGGTTTAATACGTAATTATTTTAATCTAAATCATACGGATGTGGGGTTAATCGCCTCCGCTTTACCCTTTGGTGCTTTAATTGGTTCTACATTAATTGGAGCATTCATTGCATCACGCTTCATAAAACATTTTGGTAGACGGCCCTTGTTGTTCTGGGCGGGTCTATTGTTTCTTCTTGGTTCTCTGGGAACAGCTATGGCTGATGCAGAATGGTTGCTCATTATGGCTCGTTTTGTCTTAGGTTTGGCCATTGGTACGGCAGCAGTGACAACTCCTCTTTATTTAGCAGAGAGTGCCGCAATGCAGCAACGTGGTGCCATGGTCGCTATATATCAGCTGGCGATTACCATTGGAATTGTTTGTGCCTATTCAGCCAATTATTTACTTATCGAACATCAAGCATGGCGGGTCATGTTTGCCTCAAGTGCCATTCCTTCACTTATTTTAATTTTCGGCATCTTCTTTTTACCCGAATCACCAAGATGGTTAATGAGTGTTGGCAGGGAAGAGGCTGCGGAAAAAGCTTTAAAACGACTGCGTAAAAATCAGAATATACAACAGGAATTCTGTGAAATTAAAAATACACTTGCCAATGAACCGGCGGGAAATCATTGGAGAAGCTTATTTAAAAAGCCGCTTTTGCCGGTATTATCATTAGGAATGGCTTTATTTTGTCTGCAGCAATTAAGTGGGATCAATGTCATTATTTACTTTGCCCCTGAAATTTTCAAAAATTTGGGCTTTAACAATGCGGTTGGACAAATGCTGGCGACCATGGGTATAGGTATCATTAATTTATTAGTTACCATAGCAGCTGTTTTCTACGTTGATCGCCTAGGCCGCAGAAAATTACTGCTTATCGGCTTTACAGGTGCGTCTATCAGTTTACTGAGCTTGAGCATTTTCTCCTTTTATCAAGCAGGCTTATTAACCTATTTATCGGTACTTTGTCTTACCGTTTACATTTTTTCTTTTGCCATCAGCATTGGCCCCGTGCCCCACATTGCCATGTCAGAAATTTTTCCTTTACGGGTTCGCGGTATTGGTATGGGAATGTCTTCCTTAAGCAATTGGGGATTTAATACAGTTACAGTATTTACTTTTCCCATTTTGCATCATTATTTTGGAATTGAACTGACGTTTGCCTTATATGCAATGATTTGTTTCTTTGGCCTGATTTGGACATACTTCTATATGCCAGAAACCAAAAATATTAGTCTTGAGGCCATTGAGAATTACCTTATGAGTGGAAAGGATCTGCGTTTTTTGGGAAGAGAAGAAGACAACTTGCGTGTTTCAGCAGAACAGCCTGGTTTGGCTTAATCCAAAATGTCTGATGTGACTGTGGGGAACAGTGATTGCACTCCATGAAATTGCAAATATGGAGTGCACAAGCTTATATTCACTTAAGAGAAGCCAAGTTCTCTTCATAAGAGGAGGGAAGTTGAGATTTGCAATACCTGGTTAGTTCTTTCTACGGGTGAATGATATAATGATGGCTATTTTAGCTGTCTGTTCTATCATGCATTCTGATTTAGAGAGTTTACTACCGAATATTCATCAACCTCCGACTTCTTTATTACCTTGGCTTACCCATCCATACTCTTTAACGGATAAATTGAAAGAAGAAACAGGGCAAGCCAATTTGCTTGTACTCAAACAAGAGTGGAGAGCAGTCACCTGGTGGGATAAATTTACTTTAGGCCTAGTGAATGATGATCTTGTATTTCATCGTGAAATTCTAATGTCTTCCGCAAATAGGCCCTGTTGGTATGCAAGAACTATTATTCCTGAATCAAGTCACCGTAATAATCCGGAATTGTTTGCTCGCCTAAAACAGGAATCACTCGGAGTGATTGTTTTTAATAATTCCGAGGTAAGGCGCAAACATGTGCACCATTATTCGATTGATTTCCTCTCATTGGAGTATTATTGGCTTACTAAGATCCATTCAGAACCTGGTGCCAAGTTCTGGGCCAGATTTTCTGTATTTACTCTCAAACAAGGTAACCCTTTTTATTTGGTTGAAATTTTTCTACCCGAACTTTTGAGGATCAAACAGTGAATTGGCGTGCTTATCTCTCATTAATGCGTTTTGATAAACCCATTGGTATCCTCTTGCTTTGGTGGCCAACTGCTTGGGCACTGTGGCTGGCTAATGCGGGACAACCATCAAAGACGCTAGTCGGACTTTTTTTTCTCGGTACAACTCTTATGAGAGCTGCTGGTTGTGTAATGAACGATATCGCGGATAGAAATATCGATCGACACGTTCAAAGAACAAAAAATAGGCCTCTCACTTCGGGGCAGCTGAGTTTGCAAGAAGCCCTGGCCATACTTTTTGTTCTACTTTTAGGATCATTAGTGGTTCTAACCCAGCTGCCAAAAGAATGCTTCTATTACGCTTTGATAGCAGTTTTTATTACCATCCTATATCCCTTTTGCAAACGTTTTTTGCAAAGTCCTCAGCTTGTTTTAAGCATTGCCTTTTCTATGGGCATACCTATGGTTTATGCAGCCTCTAACCAATCACTCGATAAAACAATGTGGCTGTTAATGTTGATAAATGCTTTGTGGATAATAGCCTATGACACCGAATATGCCATGGTAGACCGTGAGGATGATTTAAAAATAGGGGTTAAGTCCACTGCTATTTTGTTTGCCTCGTACGATCGGTTAGTGATTGGTCTTTTACAAGTTTTGTTCCATTTGCTGTGGTTGCCCTTGGCGCTGGATTTGGCATCAGGATTCTTTTGGTGTTGTTGGCTACTGGCCTCATTTAATTTATTGCTTCAACAGAAATTACTAGCCAATCGTAAATCACAAGATTGTTTTAAAGCCTTTCTAAGCAATAATTATTATGGTTTGTTGATGTGGTCAGGCATTGTTTTATCCAGGTGGAACTAGATAGTATCAAAGCGGCTTAAATTAATTTATCCAGTAAACTACTGGCTCCTATTCGAAACCAGGATTTATCCAGTGTTCGCCCGATTACCCATTCTGCCATACGCATATAGGTAAAGGCTTGTTCTGGTTGTCTAATCCCGCCTGATACTTTAAAGCCGCAGTTGCTATTGCTTTCCTTTATGGCTTTTAAAATCGCAAAAGCGGCTGAAGGCGTTGCTCCTTTGCCTGTTTTCCCGGTTGATGTTTTAAGAAAATCACAACCTTGCTCAATCAGTTTAGCGCAGACCAGATGGAGTGATTCTAGATTGGGCCAAGCCCCTGTTTCAAGAATGACCTTGAGTGTTAATTGCTGCTGTTGACAATATTTGTAAACCTGCAGACAGTGCGATAAAGCTAATTGTTGATGACCTTCCAGATAGGCTTGATAAGGAAAAACATAATCAATTTCATCTATCTTAGCCTGGTTGAGAACCTCATCGAGACTTGTAAACACCTCTTGTATCTCACTATTCCCACCCGGAAAATTTATAACTGTAGCTACTTTAACTGGGTTAGTGGCGTTTAAAAAACTTAAATGGTGGGGGAATATGCAGATGGCTGCGACTTGCGAGAAGTTGGCTTTCTCGCAAAGTGCTTGTATTTCTGTCCGACTGGCTTGTTCCTCAAGCAAAGTTAAATCCATTACTGAGATGGCTTTTGCTGTTAAAGCATCGCCATTCCAGTTGTTTTCATTGAAATCGCTAAGAGCTGTTAAAAATTCAGCTTCCAGGCTCATTACAAACTCGCGATAAATTGCTTGAGCAAACGATTCAGTTTTTCGGCCGCTTTCGAAGCGGTGACAACAACTGCCTCGTGACTGTGGCTGGTGCAAGCCAAACCAGTGGCATAGTTGGTGATTGTAGCAATCACAGCTACTTTCATCCCACAATGATTCGCTACCAACACCTCTGGAACAGTCGACATACCCACCGCATCGGCTCCTAAAATACGGAAGGCTCTAATTTCGGCAGCCGTTTCATAGTTTGGGCCTAGAACGGAAATATACACCCCTTGATTTAAAGCAATATTTTCCTGATGGGCAATTTGCAATAATTTTTCTCGCATCCCAATATCATAAGCATTGTCCAGAGGAAAAAAACGCGGGCCAAATTCGTCATCATTTAATCCTGCTAGCGGATTGCCAGGCTGTAAGTTAATGTGATCAGTAATCAGCATCAACTCGCCCGGTGGGACGTCTTCTCGCAACGATCCAGATGCGTTGGTGGCAAAAAAATAATCGCAACCCAGTAATTTTAAAGTGCGTACATAAGTCTTTACCACTTCGTTGTTGTCGCCCTCATAGCTGTGGGCTCGTCCTTGCAGACAGGCGACGGCAACTCCAGATAAGTAGCCTAAAATGAGCTTCCCACCATGCCCATGAACAGTGACTTTAGGAAATCCAGGTAATTGTTCGTAGCTGATGGTTGTCGCATCTTCAAGCTGTTCGCCAAAGCTGCCTAAGCCAGAGCCTAACACAATGCCAATAACGGGTTTAAAATTTGGGGCTGCTTGTTTAATTTGTTCAGCAGCCAAATGCGCTGAAGTGATTTTGGGTGTTATCATTTCTTATCCTGTTTGAAACTAAATGCATACGGTAACAATTCGCCGACGTGCACGGATTTTATAATCTCTTTGCTGTTGCAAAAATAAATGACAGTCTCAGGCGTTGAAAATTCAAAAATCCGTTGTCGACAAGCGCCACAAGGTGAACAGAAATCATTTGAATCATTAAGTAGCACAAGGCTTTTTATTGTTTTTTTCCCGGCAGCAATCATTTGACAAATGGCAGCTGTTTCTGCGCAAACGGTTAAGCCATAAGAGGCATTCTCAACATTGACCCCAACGAACAAATGGTCGTCTTCTGTACAAAGGCAAGAAGCCACTTTGTAATTGGAATAGGGAGCATAGGCGTTGATCAAAGCCTCATTTGCGTGCTGAATCATTGATTTAATTACGCTGTTGACCATGAATTACTCCTGATAGGTTGGAGACTATACTCATTATCAATATGGCTTACAAGTCATACTTTAGACAATCTTCCAGGCTTTGTTTAGTGCATGAAACCTACTACAAGCCTGTTAACAGCTTAAAAGCTCTGTAAGGTAACGGGCTTCCTGTAAATCTAATTCTTTAAATTAACTGCACAGCAGGAAATATTAAAGAAACTTATTATTTAGTTCAGTGGTATGATTCGATCGTTCATCCAGATTGTTCTTTGTAAAAATGCTATTCTCGACTAAGGCCGAGTTAGCCAATTGGATTGTCACGGAAATGCTTTGCTGACAATTCGGTTTCTTTAAAAACTGGTTTACAGTCATAAAGACGTTTCCATTTATAGTAGCCTGAGCACCAAAATTATTGTAATAAGCCTTTGCATCTCCACTACAAATGCTCTTTAAATTCTGGATGAATTCTTTTATTTGCTCTTGCATTAACCATTGGCCTTTCCCAAATTGTTCTTTTGCTGGTGTAGTCCATTGTCTGCCAGTGTGCAACCAATCTTGAAGTGAGTACTCTTGATCATGAGCTTGTAAAATGCGATAAAAATTTTCATTGGCAACGCATTCTTTTTGTATCAAGAAATAATGGAATGCACCACCCCCAATTTTAAAAATAGCCATTGCTGCAAAAGGAACAATAAAAAAATCCAACTCATCGATGAGCTCTACAGCGGAAGCAGGAATCTGATTGAAATCAGCCTCGTTGTAATAAATTTCCTTTGCTTTTGCGTTATGGAGTGGAGAGAGCAAGATGATGTCCTTACAATCTGTAAATTCTTCAGAGCTGAAAAAGTCCAGGGCTTGATTATTTCGAACTTGATATTTAATCATTCTATTTGTTTATAAATTTAGAATTATACATCTATTTAATTCAATTAACCTGTTTATTTTGTGCTTGGCAGTTGTTTTTGTTTTTCCACATGCCTCCTGCAGATTTCAATCCGTAATTAAAAAGTATTAAGATAAATACAGTAGAAAGTGGTCTTGTACATTGTTAAGCTAAATTTCACTGCTGCTTGGCTTCATTTGTTGAAAACACTTATCTTTGAAAGAATTACAATGGGTAATGACCAGGAAATTGGAAGTTGTTCGAAGGGAAAAGAATTATTTATGGATTTTAGCAATTTCATCTTAGCCAGGACATCCATGGTTCAATACCCAAATGCCGCACTGTCGAGTCCCAATCCAGAACAGTGCATGAAAGAAGAAAAGCACTAATTTGTTGTTGAGTGCTTTTGGTAAAAGCAAATATTCTACCAGCAAGTGATATTCTCTATCTTAAGCGAGTAGGAGAATGGATTGTATGTTTTAGCTGCTTAAGGAGTAAAAGGGATATGGCTCTTGCAAGACTGTTGTTCTTATTAACAGTGTTTAGCATAGTTTGGACAACAAAATCTCAGGCTGAAGAAACTGATCAATTCAGTCTTCCCCCTGTTGAACTGGCCGACATTGGACCTTATGCGAGCAACCAACTTGTTCAAGTTCTTAAACAGGTGATGAATCAAACCAATGCTGAAATTCAGATGCTTCTGCCCAGATCCAAACAGAGCCGAAATGCTGCTGCAAAACTGGCATTGCGTCTTAAAGGCGACTATCTTGCCGACTTGGTTTATCAAAAAACAGGACCTGGTTTTCCCCGTTGGTTTCGTTGGGAAGATTTATACAGCCAAGCAAAACCCTTTCGCTACAGGGAAATTTGGCCCTGGAAGACCATTTACTGGCTGGTTTTTTCACAGTCTCCTGTATCCCTGATTGGACTTGCACCTACGATAAACATGTACGGTTATTATTTTGGCACGGACAAATTAGGTCATTTTTTTATGTTGGGTCATAGCTACTATAAAATTTATTCCTATTTACTCGCTCATGGAAAATCGCCTAAGCAAGCTCGAGCCGCTATTATTTTTTATGGTCAATTTATCGAGCAGACCTATTTAGGGACGATGATTAATGGCGTTTATTCGAATGCGGACTTATCAGCCAATTATGCTGGCTGGAAATTTTATATGAATCTTACCCGTACCGTTAGAGTTGGTACCCACAAGCTTTCACCTATTTTTGTTTTGAATGGAAATCAATGGCAATTCAATAAACTGCATAAGGAGGGCCATTTATTGAAGCCCTATCTTTCGGATAACTTAAATGAAGCGTGGAATCCTTCACACTATGCTTTCATGCGCAGCCAAATTCAAAGACAAGTTATGAAACGTTGTACTGATTGGATTCAACGCAGAAGCATTAATCCGGGGGTTGTAGAGGCAAAACTTAGGGAAACCAATCATTGGCACGGAGAGGACTATGGCCACTGGCTTCCTGCAAAGCATGCAGTCACCCTTAATGTCTGCTTTCAGGATAAATAAGCACCAAGCCTAAAAATGTCACTAAGCATTGCCACGAGAGTATAGTTATCTTGTTGGTTTGCGATGTGGATCTTGAATTATGTGGGTAATGTCCTTTTCTGTGCCTGTATCATCCACTGGGCTAGTATCATGATACCCACTCTGATCACGCCAGGTTGTCACCTGATCGCTGCCTGTGGTTGTATAGCTTGTAGGTGGGCGATTGTAATAATTTAATTCATAACCTTTTTGCAAACCAGGATAATAACTAAAACTTGGTGTCTGAGGGCTTGTGGTATTTGGCATAAATATATTGGTTGTGCCTGCGTAAAGGCCACCTGTAAATGCTAAAATAACAAGTAAAAGAATCCTTCTCATTTTACTCTCCAGGAAAAGCTCCCTTATTAAGTATAGCAATCCTAGCAGATGTTCGTGATTTGCTATTTACTTAGTTAACCAGGGCTACATTGGCAATATACCCGGGGGTGCGCTCCTCCTTGCAAGGCGAAAACAAGCCAAATTTACCAGGGGCTAAATGTTCGCTTTTAACGGCGGTAGGTTTAACATTTTGTTTTTCAAGAAAGGTTTCATAGCGTTTGCGCAGAGCTTTGAGTTGAATGGCTGTATTTCTCTTGTCTGCGATGATTTGGCCGCTTAAAACAGGAGTTTTTATCTGTTTTACTTGACTAATTGGTGACGCATAGCAGATTTCTCCATCGCAAGGTGTAACAAATTTTGACAGGTGTTTTTCTGCGCTAAATCCGTAATGCCACCACCTTTTGAAAAAACGTATGATGCTAAAAAACCAGGAGTTGAGGAAGTGACTTAGTTGTCCTTCTACTTTAGCTTCCAGTTGGGCTTGTTGCAGAATTCTCTCTGCCGAAACACTTTGAGTGCGGCCAGCCACCAAATCACAGCACTGTTGGACTAGGCCATATTTTTTTTGCAAACCAAAATGCTTAATCAGTTCAAGCTTAATTTTTGGAGATTGCAAATCCTTTTTGTTTTGCTTGTGAGCATAAAAATGGGCCATGTGCCCAAATATGGTTTCATCCAAAAGCTGAGGTTGGCTTGTGAGTATTTCTTCGAATGTAGAAAATATACAATTGCTAATGTCTCGCGCAGGGAATTTCTCCATAATCTGGCTTATGGCATGTAGTGCTCTTGGATTATTTTGAAGCTCTTTGCTATTTAGATAATCTTGCAAAAGACGGTTTAAAGCGGCAGGTGTCCCTGAGTAATTAATTAAATAAGCGCTGATTGCTGGCATGCTGGTTAAGGAATCACTCATACTCCAACTCTGGCGACAAAGTTCTTTCCAATCCAGCAATGCTTGGTTCTGCTTTAAAAACTGCGTTATTTGCTCCTTTTCTTTGTGAGTATCGTCAAACCAGCTTTTAAACTCACTGACAATCCCCTGGGCGCTACTCCTAATTTCTGCTGGAATATAGTCTCTTGCGGCAATGGCGTTTAGGAAAGAGCGCTCTAAGACTGTTCCTGCTACCTTTGGATCAAATCGACCATTCTTATCATAAAACAATTCGATTTGGCCAAAGTTGGCGCATCTAAACAAGAGCTCACTAAATAATTTTTTGCCAATTCGACCATTATGATCAGGGCTGTTAGGCTGCTTGAAATGTCTGTTTGCAAAACGACTAATTTGTTTTAGTTCCGGCTGGGACCAGGCTATTTTCTCAGAGTATCGTAATTCTCGTTCATGAAAAATTTGTTTGCGTTGTTTAGAAAGCATCAACAGAACAAATCGATATTGGGTGCTCTTTACCCAATCTTGTTGTTCATTTAAAGATTCAATGAGGGGTATGCAATGTCCTTTCTGGAAAAAAGAGGTTAAATCTTCCGCCAGCTCCTGATTCACGTCAGCGATGGTTGAATGCTCTGTTGCTTGCAGAAAATTATTCCATATAACCGTTGTGCATGACTCTGAACGAAGCAAGGTAGTTAAGATCGAATCATAAGTGGCTTCCGTAATCAATTTTTGTTGTTGGCTTCGTTCATGAAGGACTGAGAGTGCAACAGCTAATAATTCAGGCTGGCCGGATTTGCTTGCAAATTGCCCAAATAATTGTAGGCCTCGTGCAAACCATGGAGCACTGTGATGATGAATTAAAAAATCTGCAAGCAATTGCTCCACATCGATATGATTAAAGAACGAGAAGACTTCCTTCTGATGCTCAGGATTAAACAATTCAGTGCGTTTTTGCTCATCCTGTAGCAATATTTCAAATAGTAGGCTGCCATTTTGTTTGGATTTGATGTTAGCCAGTGTTTGAAATATTGATTCAGAGCTGTGTCTTTTGGCAAAGACCAACATATTGTCTTTATGTATGGTCTTTTTGGTTTCTGCTAAATGTAAGCTGACTTGTTCTTCAATCCATGCTTGTTTTTCCTGGTCGCTTTTTGTGTAGAGCTGATATAGGGTGTTCTCAGTAAATACATCTGTCAGCAATAACTCCAAAGCAGCAGGGGATTTGCTCAGTTGTTCTGTAGGCACTTTGGCAATCAGAAGGGCACTGGTTTCTCGTTGAAACAAATTTTCACGTTTTAATTCCCCGGAAGTTGTTAATGTCCCTATCAAGCAACGATTGGCATCGTAAAGAGACATACCGGCATGGCATCCTTTCACGTCTAATAATGAGCAAGGCTCATCGTCCACCAAAGCCATAGCGCAATTCGCTTCGTTAACAAAGCCGATTTGAGCGCCTTGGGCATCATAAAGAGCGACGTAATTTTTGCGAGATAATTCATGCTGCTCAAAGTTCTTGTGCGGCAAATAATGCATAAGCCATTTAAGCAAATTATTCTGCGCCTGGGCGAGATCACCTTTGCTCCTCGATGCCCGGCCAATAACAAAATCAGCGACCTTAAATAAAAAATCGGAGCGGAGACTGGATAAGCTGTTATTGTAATGACTATACAAAACGTCCAGGGCAGCTTCCGCCATGTCTGGATCATGTTGTTTCTCTTCAAAACAATTATCCTCAAGTTGATTAAGCAAAGCACGTATGCTGTCATCAGCGCGAAACTCCAAAAGCCTTTGTCTTTTCTTAAGAAAATACTCACGTCGCTTCGGATCGCTGATAATAGCCTTATCCAGTCGAGACATGCTTTCCTGATGATGAGTATAAAAAGCTAAATTTTTCTTCAACCAGCGATTGAGTTGATCAAACTCATCTTGCTTTAATGTTAAAGAAATAAATCGATAGCGGTCTATAAGCGCTTTTAAGACTTGAGGGTTGCTCGCTGCTATAAACCGGGGTGAACATATAAGGCGCTGGATCCAAACTCCATTAAAAGTCGACATCTCAAGGTTTTCGTCTGAGGAGCTTAAGATATCATCTGCAATGGAAATTAAAGACTCATCTGCAAGCACACTCAAATCCTGTTTTCCTAACTGTTGTTTAATTCTTTCCAACATGGATTTATTTGAACTAAACTGGAGTTGGCAAAGATTGCTTAGAATTTGACGGCAGGCTTGATCTAAACGGCCATCCTCACTATTTAATCCCGCCAAGCAATGGGACAGCAAACTCTCCATCAATTCAGTCGGTATTAATGACATGCTTTCCTGCATGACCTCGATGCTGGTATTTCGGGTTAACCTACTGAATGCGAGAATGAATGCATGACTTTGAGCAGAAGGATTCGCCTTGAACAAAGGTGCATAGGAAGAAAGCAACAACTGAATGGCTTTTGCGCTTGGGCTTATTTCATGCTGATTCAGTGTTTCATTCAATACGATTAATTGCTCATCAATTTGTTGTTCTGTTCGCAAATATCCTGTTTTCAACACTAAATAGGACATTGCATCACTGGCTCGCGTTTCAATATGAGTCAATTTTTCTTGCAACCATAAAGAACTATGTTTACTGACATTGAGATTGTTGTGGGATTTCAAGATGCTTAAAGGCACTTGTTCATTTCTAGCAGAGAGAACGTAATCGGCAATAGCTTTTAAATCGGCTAAAGCCGCGCAATTGCAAAAACACGCAAATTGATTTAGCTGCTCCTCTTTGGTTTCGTAAAGAACCTCTATTAACGCTTCAATGTTAAAATCCGAGAAGCCAAGTATTTGTAAATCAATCAACAAGGGGGATATTTGCTCTTTCAAAAACAACAGATTGTTGATTTGTTTATCTACTTCAACCCAGTGTTCTTTTTGACTGCTGCTCCACAGATCAGGTAATTTGCTGAATAACAAATCCTTCTGAGCGCTTGTTCCATAAAGGCTCATTTGCTCAAATAATACCGTGAATAACTCATGACAATTAGGATTTTCAAGCGAGGCTAAAAGAATAATTTGGCTTAAATTTTTTAACTTGCCATCAATTGATAAATATTGCTTCTGAGCGGCAAACACTGATTCTTGGGGGATATCCTGTTCGTTTTCTTCAAAAACAGCAATCAAATGCGCTTCATTTTTTAATACATCTTGCATTGCCTTGCTGTGCTCTGTTAAATCTTCATCAATTTGTTTACAAGTGGCTTTAATTTGATTTTTAAGGGAACGTATTGTGTCCTCTGCGATAGCGTACTTAAAAGTCCTCAATTCTTCTGCAGGCAGACGGATAGTTCCGGCTTGAAATATTTGGCGAACAAATCGAAAATCCTGGTTTAAAGCTTCCAAACTCATTTCTAATTGGTCATTCCAGGCTAACCCTGTTCGATTGAGGTGGGCGTAAAATAAACTGGATGCAACCCGTTCTAAACTTGACTGCAGCTGTTGTAGAGCAATGTAAGAATTTGAATTCTGTTCATTCTTCAAAATTTCAAGGAATAATTTAACTTGATCTTGAATTTGGTCAAGATGATTTACTAATGAACCAAGGCTTAAACGCTGCTTTTTACTTTCCAGTTGATAAAGCCACTGGCAAAACTGCACATTCGAACTTACAGCGTTGTCCATTGCAACAGGACTAAAAATACCAGCTAGAAGCAGGTGCGCATGCACATTGTTTTGCAGTTTAGCAATAATTTGCTGAACTTCTACCGCAGATAGAGTTGAGACATACTCTATAAATGCTTTATGATTTTCTTTACGAGTTAACAATTCGAAACTCGTGGAGTATTCAAAGAATAAATCGTAGAGTAAGCTGTTTTTTAATACAGCAAAATCTTTTTTGTACTGAGTGAAAAGAAGCTGAGTGGATCCCTTCAAATAAGTGTCCTGGGTTACTGCATTTTTAAGAAAAGCTTTTATTTTGGGGTGGCAGGCCACGTTGAGCATTTGCTCCAATTCAGCTGGCGAAGCCCCTTTGCTGAATAGTTTTAATTCACTAGTGAGTTGTTTAAAACAAATTTTTAATTTTTCTTCATCGTTCGGAGTTTCCTCCAGTAATTTTTCAATGGTCAGAACTAACAAGGATGCATTCAGTCTCTGTTTGCTGAAATTAAACAAATCCTCGGCACTTGTGTAACTCGACAGCTCTCTTAAAATGACGGCTGGAAGTAAGGTCATCTGCGAATCCTGAAAGTGCACAGTAATAATGCTTTGCATTGAATTTGGTTCTTCGGGAAGCAATTCTCTTAAAAAACGATAATAGAGTTGGTGCTGCTCCAGGCTGAGTTTTGAAAAAACTGCTGTTTGTACCAGACCTCGTGCCAGTACAATTTGCAAGGTTTTCTTGCTGTCTTGATCGAGATTTAACGAATACAAAAGGCTAAACAGGTAGCTTGGTTCAATCGAAAAGAGAAAAATAATGAGCTGAATCTGCAGGGCATTGATTTCAAGGTAATCGCATGAATTACTGGCCAGTTTTTGCAAACTTTGTTCTAAATAAAATTTAATACTTACAAGATCAGCAGAATGTTCGGCTGAGGAAAGCAACTTGGCTATTTCAAGGGTTAGAAAAATAAAGCAATCGTTTTTTTGAATGCAATAGTCTTCAATTTGCCCGGCGAAACTTTGTTTTTCCCGAGCTTGTTTGAGCACCAATTGTAATTCGTGATAACTGGGTTTAGGTTTTTTCAGCTTCAAAAAAGAACTCAATAATTGTTGCAATACAAGCTCATTACTTTTTCCTGACTGCGTAAAAGCTTTGAGCACTTCTAAAGAGTTAACTTTTAATGCTTCTTCAATGGGCGTAATACCATACACGTCTTCCCTGGGAATTGCTCCTGCATCTAAAAGCAGCAAAACCAGAGTATCTATGCCTTTACTTGCGGCATGAGACAGCAATGTTTTACCATCATTCCAGGCTAAGGAAATCACTTCCGGCTGTTGGGCGATCAGATCTTTTATCCAAGCTAAGCTTTGGTTATCTTGTTTTCGGTAATTTGCTATAAAGTTTTGAATGCGCCAAGCTTGTAGAATGGCAACAACTTCCTTATTTCCTTGCTTTTGAGCAATTGTCAGCATGGTTTCTGCTTGTCGATGAACAGTATGTTCTACAAGTGCATCCGTTTGTTCAACAAAGAAGCGAACGGACTCATAGTTATTATTGAGGGCGGCCAAATGCATTGGAGAATAGAATTGGCTTATAGATACCGAAGTAAGCAGTGGTCTTAGGGAGGGGCGTCTGTAAATAAATTTGGCCAGCATGGTAGCAACAGCCATATTGTCGCGGCGTAAAAAGGCAAGCTCCAAAGCAGTATTGCAGGATTCAATGCTGGCTCTTTGAGTGAATAGTTTTTCCAAGTCAGTTTCACTCATCCTTTTTGATAAAAAATCAAGTAGTTCAGCAATGATGGGTTCTGAATAAAAATCCAGGACAGGATGCAATAAGTTACAACTGCTAGCACTCAAGAAACAGCCTCCAAAAATTAATTTCACTAATTGGTGGCCTTCAAATCTATAAAGCAATTGCAAGGCCGCTTCAGCCACAGCTTCAGGGGGATGTTTTGTGAAAAAATCGATCAGCGCATCGTAAGAGGTGGTTGGGAATGGGGAGGTTTGAAACAAATTAAACAGGCTAGTGCTATCCAGCGTCCCTAAGGCCGACAATAACTGAATGCAGCATTCTTCGTCTTTGAAATTAAGCATTTGCATGAAATGATTAAAATCACGCTTATAAAACTGGCCAAAAAGCACCTGAATGATTTGATCAGGTTGAGTGAGTGATTTGATTCGCTTACAAATTTTAAGCCGCACTTCCTTGGGTGCGGCATGCATAATGGTTTCCATTAGCCATTCATTGGCTTTAGCATCACTATGGTGTTGATGAGTTTGCGACAACATATCCACTAATTCTTGGTCCTTGCAGTCAAGAAGGATTTCGCTAACCCCGCAACAAACCGCTGTTGGTGCATAAACAAAAACGGTGTTGAGCAATAATTCAAATGATAAGCCGTTGGCTAAGAGGCAATTGGCTCTAGAAAACTCCTGTGTTGTGCGGTCAAAGCTATACTGTTTGCTAAAAAGTTGTGTTTGATGCTGAGCATCATCTGAAAGATGGGACAGAAGGAAATTTTTTAGACGTTCATTGGGCAGTTTCTGAATGGCAATCCTGACTTGCTCTGTTATCTGGCTCATGATGATATCCCTATCCTGGTGAAACGCGGTTATCCTAAATCAATTTGTACATTTAAGATTAGTTCAATGCAAATCTTTTTCGGCTTAACTAATCTTAAAGCACTAAAAAGCAGCCTATGTTCTTACAACAATTTATTTCATGAAATGGCCAAAATCGACTGGTTAGGCGCATGTCATTATTTTATCGTAACAACTGTGGACGACAATGCGGACCATTTGGTTTTTGATATTCTAAAAACTTAATTTCACATTCCTAGGCCTATTAACAGCATTGAAGTTGTTTTAATTAAATGTTAAGGGACTTGGATAACCTGATCATTAAAAATTTTGTTTGAAACGACTGAGTGGTGAATCTTGAGTTTCGGCCAACTCAGGAGAGGGGGGAAGTGGCTGCCATCGATTCAAGTATCGCTCACTGTTGGAAGCTTCGGGTACTGGATCTTTGTCAATGGAGGGTTGTAGGGCGCCTAGGTTGCGCATGCTTTTGGCGTAACTCCCTTTTTGTGACTTGCTCTCTGGCAAGCAATTGTATTCAAACCAGCAATATATTGACACACTGCCCAAACAAATGCCTAAAGTCACTGAGGCAACAAAGGCAAGGAGTGCTGCAGGTGGAAAGAAGAGCGCAATCGTAGCAGTTACTGCCGGAATCAGGGTAATTAAGGTATTGAGAATGGCATAACGCACATAGGCTTCCTGTTTTGCAACGGAAAAATTTAAATCATTGCCGGGGGGATTTTTTTGCTTATGATATTCAGCAATGCACCAAAAAAGGTTGCTGGTGAAAAATAGCCAGCTGCCTAAAACCAAAAAGGGCGGGATAACAATGCCAGCGATGCAAACGACAATGGCTAAGGCGCCGATTGCAGCCGCCACGAGATGCTGTTTTTTTATCTCTGCAAATCCGTACCAATGATCTTTTTTTCGAGGATAATCTGGATAAAGTTGGGCGGCGGCAAGCCATAAGCCATAGGCTATTGAATTAAAAAATAGAGAAGCTAAATTTGCCAAAGCTGAAATAAAAGGATGTGGGGAATGCTGTAGTTGCGATGTCAAAAAACCCATAAAGAAAAAGACACTACAAGCGGTATCAAGTTTCTCTGCTACTTTCACTGCGGAATATCCAAGGATTAATCGAATATCTTAATGAAACTACGAAGAAAAAAATAGAAGGAACAACGAATTATCAACAGATTTTGTAATCAATTAGATTAAAAATTAGATCAGTTGCTTTTAAGCATTTGATTGGCTGTTAAATCTAAACCAATTCGAACTAATAAACCGCCTTCGGGTTTATTTTCCGCACAAATAAAGCCGTTGTGAAGAGTAATGGCTCTTTCGGCTATGGATAAGCCAAGACCGTACCCCCCGGTTTTCTTTTCCCTTGAACTGTCTACCCGGTAAAAAGGGTTGAAAATTTTTCTAAGTTGTTCTTGCGGAACTCCTGGCCCATTGTCTTCTATATCCACATACACCATAGAGTGGGAATCGTTGAAATATAAAGTCACCGCCACTTCCGGATTGGGTTGTGAGTATCTCAGGGCGTTGCGAATGATGTTTTCCAGAGCCCTGTGGATCAAACGCTCATCCAGGTAAAGCTGACAAGGTTCAAATTTTTTTAAATAGACTCCTGGTGCGTGAGTTCGTAATTCGAAATTGGCGTCATCAATGATTTGTTTAATCAAATTTGGCAAATCTATCCAAGTTCTATGGAGCTGGGTGAGTGATTTATCCAATCTTGCAAATTCAAGAATTTCGCCAATAAGAGTATTTAACCGCATGCATTCAACTTCCATACGGGAAAATTCTGTTGCGGCAACTGAACCTGCCTTTTTCCTGGCTAATTCAAGGGCAATTTGCAACCGAGCCAAAGGGGAGCGCAACTCATGGGAAATGTCCTGGAGCAGTCGTTCTTTTGAGTTAATAATGTTTTCCAATTGCTCAGCCATTTGATCAAATTCATCACTTAATTCAGCGATTTCATCACGATGATGTCCTTTGAATCGGCCTACTCGGGTATTTAATTGCCCTGTAGCAATTGATTTGGCAGCCATGCGCAAAGAGCGTAGGGGCTGAGTCAAATAGATGGATAACAGGTAGCAGATGATTCCACTAATAACAATGGCAATGATGAGTCTTAGCGTTAAACCCGCCCAAGGGATTTCAACAAAATGCGCGAGAGGTTTTTCACTCACAGCGACTAAACGATAGGCTTTCCCTGATGTGGATAAAATTTCATGGCTGACAATAATGTCGCCAAATTTTAATACGCCTTCATCAAGAAGTTCTTCAACTAAATGTTGCGAAATCTGTTTGACTACTTCAGGTGGTGTTTGGTTCCCAATAATTTCCCCGGCACTGCTTAGCAAATATAGGGTCATTTTGCGGGAGGCACCAATTTGGTTTAGCCATTTTTTTAAAGCCGTTTGCTGGCCGGATTCAAAAGTGGCCACAGCTGCGTTGGCATAGCTATCCATGAAGACCCGTTCACGAGCTGGAATCGACGATTTCTGAGCGATTTCGCTGGTTACCCAAGCCGTAGTGATGATAATCAAAATGGTGGCAACCCAAAAAGAGAGAAAAATTTTCCAGTACAAACTACGCATTAAACATGTATCCAAACCCACGTACAGTTTTAACTAAGGGCTCTCCCTGCTGATTATCGCCTAATTTATTGCGAAGATTGCTGATGTGCACATCAATGCTTCGATCAAATGCTGTGTATTTCCGCCCAAGTGCGTACTCGGTTAACTCTTCTTTGGAAAAGGCTTGACCAGGGGATTTAATGAGCATTTCTAGAATATTAAATTCTGCATTCGTCAGTTCCATAGGTTCGCCATGATGCGTAGCTAAACGTTTGGAACAGTCTACGACAATCCCTGAATGCTCAATAATTGGTCGTTGCGCGGGAATCTTTTGGGTGCGTCGTAGGATAGCGCGTAAACGAGCAACCAGTTCACGCGGGTTACATGGTTTAGGCAAATAATCGTCAGCCCCAATCTCTAGACCGACAATGCGATCGATGTCATCGCCACGCGCCGTTAACATTAAAACAGGGGTTTCTAAATGTTCGCGAATCGCTTTAAGCACTTCAAAACCGTTGAGCTTAGGTAGCATGACATCCAAAATAATGGCATCAAATACTTGATTAAGAGCTTTTTTAACTGCATTTTCACCATCATGTACCGCAACGACATTAAACCCCTCTGACTCAAGATATTGGACTAAGAGATCGGATAGTTCGGTATCGTCATCCACAATCAAGATGTTATTATTCATTACTGAATCGCCCTTAATATTGAATTAGTCAATTACTGCAATAATATACTCAGCCACTCCACATGGCTTGCGATATATTTTACTGGCGCTTGTCCAGACAACCTAATAATTTAATTCGTCTTGAGTCTGAATTTATTACTTTAAATTCAAATTGGTTTATTGTAATCGTTTCGCCTCTTTGCGGTAAATGACCGAAACTGCTCATCACAATGCCGCCGATGGTATCATAAGTATCGTCGCTGAAATTTGCGCCAAGTTCCTCATTGAAATCTTCTATTGGAGTATGTGCTTTCACAATGTAGTAGGAGTCGCCGTGGGCCTTGATGTAGCTTTCTTCATCAATGTCAAATTCATCCTCGATATCACCAACAATTTGTTCGATAATGTCTTCGATGGTGACAAAGCCACTTACTGCCCCGTATTCATCCACGACAATGGCCATATGATTACGGCTGTTGCGAAACTCACTGAGTAAAATATCAAGCCGTTTACTTTCGGGGACGAAAGTGGCTTGGCGTATGATGTCATCCAAATCAAATTCCAACAGCTCATCCGCCTGGAATCGCAGCAAGTCTTTGGCATGCAAAATGCCAATGACTTCATCTTTATGATCACCTGTAACCGGGAAACGGGAGTGTCCAGAGCTGCTGACAATATCAACGATTTCTTTAAATTCTGCATCATTTGGAACAGAGGTCATTTGCTTTTTGGGTAACATAATGTCCCGCACCCGCATTTGCGCAAACTGAATGACACCTTCCATCATGGTTAAAGTTTCAGAATCAATCAGTGAGCGCTCGTGGGCATCACGCAATAAACCGATTAATTCCTCTTTATTTTGTGGTTCAACTTGCAAAAATTGCTTCAGGCGCGTAAATAGAGAACCGTTTTCATCCTCTTTACTCAAGATGGTTATCCTCTGTTTCATATGGGTTAGCAAAACCTAATTTAGCAAGCAAGCTAATTTCCAGACCCTGCATGATTTCGGCTTCCGAATCAATAATATGATCATAGCCTAACAAATGAAGTACCCCGTGAATCACAATATGTGCCCAATGTGCCTGCAAGGGTTTATCAAGCTCGGTGCTCTCCGCTAGTAAAACCGCTGGGCAAATGATTATATCGCCAAGCAATGGATAGTCCAAATCGATATTATCGGGAATTGTGGCAGGAAAAGCGAGTACATTGGTTGGCTTATCCTGTTTTCTGTAAATTCGATTTAGTTCCTGTATTTCTCCTTGGTCTACAAAGCGCAAGGTTAATTCCGCCGAACTGATATGGTCAGCTAGAGCTAACCTGGCCCAGTCGATAATAAAAGTCTCCTCAACGGGCAGGGATTCATTACAGGCTAGCTGTAAATCAATGTGATAGCTCATAATTGTCCTTTGCTAAATATCATCGTATGAGTCAATGATACGCGAAACCAAAGGATGTCGCACTACCTCACGGCTGCTGAAGTAATGAATACTGATCTCGGGAATATGGGCTAATAACTTTGCTGCATGCAACAATCCAGATTCAGTTCCTTTCGGCAAGTCAATTTGAGTGACATCACCTGTAATCACTGTTTTAGAGCCAAACCCCATGCGTGTTAAAAACATTTTCATTTGAGGAATGGTGGTGTTTTGAGCCTCATCCAGAATTATGAATGCTTCATTTAGCGTCCTACCTCGCATAAAGGCGAGCGGAAGTACCTCAATCACGTCAGATTGAATCAGCTTTTGCGTTTCTTTAAAACCAATCATTTCATATAAGGCGTCATAAATTGGGCGAAGATAGGGAAGCACTTTTTCAACCAAATCCCCGGGGAGAAAGCCTAATTTTTCACCCGCTTCAACTGCTGGCCTTACCAGCACTAAACGCTGCACTTCACCTTTTTCAAAGGCTTCAATGGCTTTTGAAACAGCGAGGTAAGTTTTGCCAGTACCTGCAGGACCTACAGCAAAAGTAATGTCGTGCTTGTTGATGCTGTCTAGGTAGTCTGCTTGTTTATGGTTCCTCGGAAGAATGGTTTTTCTGGACATCTTTATCGATTGTGACATAACCTTTTTTGGATCCTTATTTGCTAAAAATGAATTAACGGTCTCGGCTTGAATGGGTCTGTCGGCAAGCTTGTGCAATTGCTTAATAACTTGTTTGGCCCGTACCAAACCGGGTTGGGAATAGCCAAATAAAACTACCTCATCATGGTCGACCTTGATGTTAATGTTAAAAAAGAGTTCTATGAGTTTTATATTTTCGTGATATGCACCACATAAATTGGCTAATTGCCGCGAATTGAGGGGAGAATAATTTAGCCTTTCATTTTGTAATTTACTGCTCAATGTTTCTATAAAAAAATTAATTGCTTGTAAGCTAAGAATAGTTCACAAATATAGATTTTCGCAAGCAATTTGCCTTATTAGAGGATGCTTGAAAATGCACGTCGCCTTGTTGGTGAGGTGTCTGAGGAATCATCAGGAACAAGTAGCGTGGTCGATGCGGTCGATGCTTCCTTAAACAGTTTCGGACATTTACTGGGTGGTTTTACTGAAGCCATTGATTCGAAGTTGGTCGAATTAGAAGCTTCTGTGTGGGCTGATGGGCATTCGCTTGAAATTTCGTTGGGGATTTTGGGCGCTTTTTTGAAGATTAGAGGGGTTAATACTTCTTTTAGGTTGTCCAGATTGCATGGCTTTTTTAACTGAAGCAGCAAGTCACTGCCCTTTTTTTGAGTAAAGATGGTTTTAAATCGGCTTAGCATCGTCTCGTCATCTGTCCAGACAACAATGTTGGCATTCGGATTTTTTTCAAGAATGGTAATTGCCACATCAGGTCCATTGAACGCCTGGGGCTGAGAAGTTTTCTCAAAAAAAGCAATGGAATTTGAAATCTTGCTATTTGTGTTGGTTGTATCAGTTTCAAGGTTTCCATCGAGAATGACAATGTCATATTGATTTCTGGTATCGAGGAAAAATTCATTGGCTTGTGTACCACTTTTAAAAGAAATGATCTTCAATTCACAGGATTGACCAAAAAGGGTTGTAATCATTTTTTTGATTAGGAGTTGATTAATCGAGTTATCATCGACTAGTACTATGATTGACATCATGGCTAATCCCTGTTTAGAAAAAAGACGCTACGATAAAACATTGATTACAAAACATCAATAAAATACATAAAGATTAAGTACATATCTTACTGATTCTCAAATAAACAATACAAATCCACAAAGTATTCGATTATAATGTACAATTAAGGCTTATTTTGCGTTCATACCTTCTTGCCATGATAGATTTACACTGTCACAGTCACTTTTCCGATGGAAAATTGAGTCCCGAAGCTTTGCTTAATAAGGCCATTCAATCAAATGTACAAATTTTGGCTCTGACGGATCATGATACCATCAATGGACTCGAGAGTCTTCATAAAGCAGCCATTGATTCCTCAGTGACTATCATAAACGGTATTGAACTGAGTGCGCGTTGGAAAAAACATGATGTTCATGTTCTTGGTTTAAACATCAATCACCAAGATGTTGACCTTGATGCACTCATTCAACAGCAAAACCAAAATAGAATTAACAGAGCTTTACAAATTGGCGAACAAATGAAATTCTGTGGTGTCGAGCAGGCTTACAGTAAGGCCTGTGAGCTCGCCGGGCACGAGCGCGTGGGCAGACCTCATTTTGCTCAAGTGTTAGTGAATGAAGGGGTGGTCAAAGATTTTGATAGTGCTTTTAAACGTTTTTTGGGGAGAGGGCGTCCCGCTTACGTTCGAACCACTTGGCTGACATTAGCCGAAGCTGTTTCAGGTATTAAAAAAGCCAATGGCGAGGCGGTTTTAGCTCATCCATTAAAATATGGTTTAACCAAAACCAAACTTCATGAATTGATCACGGATTTTAAAGAAGTGGGCGGCAATGGATTGGAAGTCATTTCCGGAGAAATGACGGCGCTGCAAATCAATGACATGGCCGGTCTTTGCCAACGGTTTCAAATGCTTGCGTCCACCGGCTCCGATTACCATGGCGATGCATTATCGCGTGTTTCTCTTGGTAGACAACAGCAACTACCGTTAAACTGTACGCCAATTTGGCGTCAATGGAATATTTAACTGGGGAGCTACATGAGCCATTTTTTTGCCATACATCCTGATAATCCGCAAGCACGCTTGTTAAGGCAAGCGGCCAATTTAATTGAAGAAGGTGGTTTGCTGGTATATCCCACCGACTCCGGTTATGCCTTGGGCTGCAAATTAGGTAATAAATCTGCTTTGGAGCGCATAAGACGATTGCGACAACTGGATAAAAACCACAATATGACACTGGTCTGTCGCGATTTGTCACAATTAGGCACGTATGCCAAAGTTCCAAACTCAATATTTCGCTTACTTAAGGCATTCACGCCGGGCTCTTATACGTTTATCCTAAATGCCACCCATGAGGTCCCCCGCTTAATGCTGCATCCCAAGCGAAAAACTTTAGGGCTTAGAGTTCCAGAAAACAAAATAACTTTAGCTTTATTGGATTGTCTTGAAGGGCCTTTGATGAGCACCACTTTAATTTTGCCTGGAGCCAAGGCCCCGCTAAGTGAACCTGAAGCGATTCGTGATCTCTTGGGAACGCAGGTCGATTTAATTATTGATGGTGGTAATTGTGGTCAAGAACCCACTACGGTAGTTGATTTAACCGGGGATTATCCGGTTATACTTCGCGAAGGAAAGGGCGATCCTGAACCTTTTAAATAACTATTTGAACGAAGGATTTAGATTTAGATGTCAGCTATATTCAGTGATAGTAAGCGTGTAGTCTCCGGAATGCGTGCCAGCGGCCGTTTGCATTTAGGCCATTACCATGGGGTATTAAAAAACTGGCTTAAATTGCAACATCAATACGATTGTTATTTTTTTGTTGCGGATTGGCATGGTTTAACGACTCGTTATGATGAACCTGGTTTTATTGAAACGATTTTGTGGGACATGGTCATTGATTGGTTGGCTTGCGGTATAAACCCCAGTTTATCCAAAATTTTTATCCAGTCGTGGGTCCCTGAACATGCTGAATTGCATTTATTGCTTTCCATGATTACACCGCTAGGTTGGCTTGAACGCGTTCCTACTTACAAAGATCAACAAGACAAATTGCATGATAAGGATTTATCGACTTATGGGTTTTTAGGCTATCCACTTCTTCAAAGTGCTGACGTGTTGCTCTACAAAGCTGATTTTGTGCCTGTTGGTGAAGATCAGGTTCCCCACATTGAATTAACCCGAGAAATTGCCAGACGTTTTAACCACATCTATGGTCGCGAACCCAATTTTGAATTGTTGGCACACGAAGCCATAAAAAAAATGGGTAAAAAAAATGGAAAGTTGTATAGCGAATTGCGGCGGCAATTTCAGCAAGACGGTTGCCATGAATCCTTAAATACTGCTAAGGCCTTATTGGTTAACCAACACAATCTTTCAATAGGAGATAAGGAACGGTTACTGGGTTATTTAGACGGCTCGGGAAAAATTATTTTGCCTGAACCGCACCCCATGTTAACTGAAACAGCCAAAATGCCCGGCGTGGATGGGCAAAAGATGTCAAAATCTTATAACAACACCATCAGTTTACGTGAAGACCTGGAACAGGTTGAAAAGAAAATTTTGACCATGCCAACCGATCCAGCTCGTGTAAAACGGACTGATCCAGGCGAACCTGAAAAATGCCCGGTTTGGCAATTGCATAAAATATACTCTTCTGATTCCGTAAAAGATTGGGTGCAAACAGGTTGTCGTACCGCAGGAATCGGCTGCATTGACTGTAAGCGACCTATTGTGGACTCCATTCAACAAGAACTTCGACCTATACAGGCGGCTATTAAGGAATATGAGACTGATTTGAGTTCTGTTAAGCGCATTGTTGCTGAGGGAAGCGAAGCGGCCCGTGAGGAAGCTAACAAAACGATGAGTGACGTTCGAGAAGTAATGGGACTCGATTATTAATGATGACCCAATCTGAAGGAACCTCAGTGCTTGCTGTGGTTGCAGGGCAACCTTTCACTGAGGTACCAGCTGATTTATTCATACCACCTGATGCTCTTGAGGTTCTGCTGGATTCATTCTCAGGGCCTCTTGATTTATTGCTTTATCTGATTAGACGCCAAAACCTGGATATTCTTGACATACCCATTTCTCTAATAACGCAACAATACATGCAATACATTGCATTAATGGAAAAACAGCGATTAGAATTGGCCGCGGAATACCTGGTTATGGCTGCGGTGCTTGCTGAGATTAAATCTCGCATGTTATTGCCTCCAACGGTTAATCCGGAAGAAGACGTTGAGGACGATCCACGCATGCAACTGGTCCGTAAACTTCAGGCTTATGAGCAAATTAAACATGCAGCCATGGCACTTGATGAATTGCCCCGTTGCGAGCGTGATATTTTTACTTTCGCTTTGTTTTCCGACAGGCTTGAAAAAACAATCTTACACCCAGACGTTGATTTGGGTATTTTAACGGAAGCCATGCGCGATGTATTAAAACGGCAAAGTCATTTGAGTCATCATCAAATTAGTCGTGAACCATTATCTGTAAGAGAAAGGATGAGCAATATTTTGGATCGTTTGTACCTGGAAAATTTCATTCCATTCGAGCAATTATTCAACCCCAGCGAAGGCCGTATGGGCTTGGCTGTGACCTTGCTTGCCATTCTTGAGCTGGCAAGGCAGTCGTTAATCAGCATCACTCAGGTTCAGCCATTTAAGGCCATTCATCTACAGGCTGTTCAAGATGGATAATGAACTTAAACGAATCATCGAAGCATTGCTAATGCATAGCAATGAGCCTTTAAGTTTGGAGCAGTTGCAAGCTGTATTTGACGACTGGGAAAAGCCTGATGTAGAACAGCTAAAGCAAGCATTGCTTGAGCTTGAAAAAGAGTATGAAGACAGTGCAATTGAATTAAAACTGATTTCCAGTGGTTATCGTTTTCAAACCAAAGTAAAATACTCTGGCTGGATAAATCGCTTGTACGTTGAAAAACCTGCTAAATACTCCCGCGCTTTATTGGAAACCTTAGCCATTATCGCCTATCGCCAACCCGTGACCCGTGCAGACATTGAGGATTTACGAGGTGTCGCGGTTAGCAGTTCGATGATAAAGACTTTGTTGGAAAGAGAATGGATAAAGATTGCAGGGCATCGTGATGTACCGGGCAAACCTGCGGTTTATGTTACAACCAAAGCATTTCTAAATTATTTTAATCTACAAAGCCTAAATGAATTACCAGCTCTCCATGAGATCACAGAGTTATTGATCTCTGAAGTTGAACCTGTTCCCGAAGAAGAGTATAGCGAATAATGAAAGAACGATTGCAAAAAATTTTGAGCCAGGCTGGAATCGGCTCGCGCAGAGAAATGGAAAAATGGATAGAGCAAGGACAAATTAAGGTCAATGGCGTTGTTGCAAAATTAGGGGATACGGCAGGCCCCAGAGATAAAATCAGTGTCCGCGGGCGCTTAATCAACAACCCTTTGAAAAAAGAAGAGAAAACTCGAATTCTAATTTACCATAAGCCTGTGGGCGAGATCTCCAGCCGCCAAGATCCAAAACACAGCAAAACCGTTTTTGACAATTTACCGCCTCTTAGGGGAGGCCGCTGGGTGCAGGTTGGCCGTTTGGATATTAACACCTCAGGTTTACTTATTTTTACCAACAATGGTGAACTGGCTAACCGACTCATGCATCCTAAATTTGCCCTTGAGCGCGAATACGCCGTTCGCGTTCATGGACAGGTTAACCAGGAGGCGATAAACACCATGTTAAAAGGGGTGGAATTAGAAGATGGGCCCGCTCATTTTAAACGCATTGAGTTTCGCGGAGGTGAGGGTGCAAATTCCTGGTATCATGTGACTTTAACCGAAGGCCGGAATCGGGAGGTCAGAAGGCTTTGGCAATCTCAGGGTTACGAAGTCAGTCGCTTAATTCGCATCCGCTATGGCAAATTAAGTATGCCAAGAGCACTGGGAAGAGGACAATGTAGGGAGCTTACTGCTCAGGAAGTGGCTAGTTTTCTGGCCTCTTTGCAAGACAACTAGGGGTAGAGGAAAACTTAATGTTCTACCGAGGCTTGAGTGGAGGCGCTTAAGTTAGGATTGTCATTGACTCCGCCAATAATGACTCGAGTTCCTCTCAGGCCTCCTCCCGGGATATCAATAAATTCTTCATTTAGCCATCGAGCATCTTCTGTAAATAAGCGGATGCACCCATGACTGGCTCGGTAACCCGGTACCTCTCCACTACCATGCAAAGCGTAGCCGCGGAAAAAATGCATGCAGTAGGGCATTTCCGCACCCCCGTTATCGCCGTCTGCACGGCGCGGGAAAGCGGTTGAAATGCAATCAATATCTTGTTTGCGAATAATACGGTAAGCTCCTGTGGGGGTTGTACAGCCTCCAATCACCCCGGGGCATTTGTCTGCACCAGAAGAAATTGGCCCCCACCAAATGAGCTCTCCAGATTCATCGTAAGCCCCCCAAGCCAGCATGTCTTGACTTACATAGATGGTTTTTTCTCCATCAGATTCGATGTAGCGGGGGAAAGGTGAGACGTCATAAATTGTAATTCGATCCAAATTTTTGGGTACAGCTATAACAATCCCAGGTCGCAAAGAAATATTCATGCGGTTTACCCGTCTTACAATATCGCGAGATTGAGCATCAGGAAATAAATTGGCCCAAGTTTCACCCGGTTTTATTGTAATACAAAAATAATCGGGGTGATTGCAAAGTGTTTCACCGAATCGCTTGTGGGACCAGGCTGCTGTGGTTGTTGCTAAAATCAGAGCCAGTAACAGGATAAACTTTTTCATGATATCACCTTTGCTTTTCCTGGTGATTTGTTTAACGGCATGTTTAAAAAAAACTTTAATGGATGGAAATATTTCGTATATTTCTACATAAGGATGATGAAAATCTTAGGGGAAGAGAAGGATGCCAGGATCCCTGGCTTATAGGTTATAATTTTTTTTACCGGGATCCAGGTAATCAGTTTGTCTTATACCGGTGGGGGTGGGCCTCCTCGTCCGACCAAACCCATAATCAGTAGGACAACAAATATTACCAAGAATATAAAGAAAAGCACTTTTGCAATTCCTGCTGCTGCGGATGCAATACCGCCAAATCCAAAAGCAGCTGCAATCAGTGCAATAATTAAGAAAGTTAACGCCCATCCTAACATGGCTACCTCCCTTAAATTAACGTTCTGGAGTATTGCTTGAATGCATCACTCCATTGAGATGGAAGGGTATCCCTTCATTGCTTAGTTTAGACTTTATAAGCGAGGTTTGCCAGTTAAGTTAATAAAAAATATATAATTTAAGGGATATGAGAGAAGGTCTCGCCCCTCTCCTCTATAATGTATTATTCGGTTTTCTTGCCGTTAACCTGTTCTTTGATATCTTGCCAGGCTTGGTGAATTTCAGCCAATAAGTTGTTTGCCTGTACAAGCAGTTCAACACTATTATCCAAATTGGCTTTCAACAAAATTCGTTGGATATATTCGTAAAGTAAATCCAGATTTGCAGCAATATCCCCGCCATTTTCATGATCAAGGCTCGAACGTAAGCCATCGAGAATACTGATAGTCTTGCTGATGTGCTCTCCTTTTTCACTGATTTGATTGCGCTGAATGTTTCCTTGAGCCGTGGCAATATGAGAACGTGCACCCTGCAAAAGCAAATCAATTAATTCATGGGGGCTTGCGGTATCAATACGGGTTTGTAATTCGATGGATTTATATTGCTCCAGGGCTTGTTGATAAGGGGTTTTCATGTCTACTTCCTATTAAATTGGGAAATATTTGAAATGCTTGCCAATTGTTGGTTTAAAAAGTCACTAGTACCTTGCATTTTTACCAATAAAGCATCCAAAGCAGTAAATTGCTTGGTGTAGCGCTGGGTTAATTGATCGGTGTGATACTCCAATTGTTGTCGTTTATCATCCAATTCCTTCAACCGTTTGTTGAGTTGATCGGTTCTTTGTTTCAAGTCACCTGTTTTTTCATCAAGGTAGCTGTCGAGTAAATCATTCAGCTTCACTGCAAGACCATCTCTGACTTGAATTTGACCTCGGGATCCAATAGAACCTCCTATGATTTCGAGGGAGAGCCCAGTTAGGTTTCCTGTCCCCGATAGGGTATAGCCATCGTTTGAATTGGCATTAATACCGCCAATGGTTCCGGAAAGTATCGAACCGGGAGTAAAGGCAGTCAAGGCTAAATCATACTGTCCTGCCTTAACAGCAGCTCCTACCGATTTGACGAGCACGTTGCTGTCTGTTGCCACTGCTGTTTTGGCGAAAAGAGAGGCAATTTCATCATAATGATCGCTAACAGCCTTATTAAATTTGGTTTGATCCATAACCAGAAGACCCTTTTCATCCGTCTTTATGCCTATATCACCGAGGCTTCGAATCGATGTGTTGGTGTTAGTAAGTGCCTGAGTAGCCATATTGGTTAAATTAAATTTAAGGGCACGGATGTCGGAATCACTTTGCATAGGTCCACCTGTTTTGCTCGTGGCATTATAATTGGTTAATGAATTTAAGGTGGTCATGCTGTCATTGTATTGCTTGATAAAATCATTAATGGCATTGGTTAATGAGCTTTTATCCTGATCAATTTTAAAGTTAACCTGCACGCCGGTTTGTGCTTTTTTTAAATTGAGGGTCACCCCTGAAATAGCGTCTTTTAACTCATTGCTGCTTTGCGTGAGTAACAGTCCATTGATTTTAACCAAGCTGTCCGCTGCAGCAATTGTTTGCGTCATGGATTGAATTGCCGCAGTGGGATCATAAGCAAGCGCGGATAGGCCGTTGCCATCGCTGTTGTTACCGTCGGCGTCTGTCACTGTAATTCTCATTGCAGACGCTTTACCCGTTTCGGGGCTTAATAGGGTTAGACGGGCGCCTTGTCCGTCTTGTACTATGCTGGCTTGAACTCCAGAGCCACTGTTATTGATAGCATCTCGAATGGCAGTTAAACTGTCCGTGCCGGCTGGAATATTGATGTTAACGGAATTTTTTGCTGGATTGGCTGTAAAACTACTGTTGTCCGGACTATAAGTGCCAAATTCAATGGAAATTGTACCGCTACCTACTGTTGACGTGGGGCTGGTGAAAACCGCCGTGGCCAAACTTTGCTGGCTGGCTAGTTGCTGCACTTCAATTTGATAATTTCCGGCTTCCACATTCCCGCTTAAACTGGCTGAAAAATAGCTTTCATCAGAGATTGTGCTTTTAAGTTTATTAATTTGAGATAAATCGGAAAGCTTGCTAAGTGCCGTTTGCAATTTGGAAAGGCTGCTTTTAATAAGCCCTAAAGCAGAAATTTGGGTGCTGTAATCACTTTCCTGTCTGTCCAAGCGGTTTTTACTGGGGGTAATATCCGCTGTGACCAAGGCAGAAACAATAGCCTTGATATCTAGTCCTGAACCGCCAATGGATGTTAGTGCCACGATGATTTCCTTATCCCGAAACTAATTGGAACTATCTGGATCATTTAGAGGATTCTTGATCCATTACCTATTTATTGTCTAGCAATTAAAGCGTAAATTTGATTGGGTTCTAAACTTGTTTATCGATCGAACCGCTAATCATTTCATCCACCAGCGATAATAAATGTAGATACTCATCTGCCGGAATTTTTCGGATAACTTCGTCTGATAGCTTATTGGTTACAATCGCTTGCAAAATACCTGTTGCTTCATCAATGGCGTATTTGGTGTCTGAAGCAATAGTAGATGCGTTGTCCTGATTGAATTCTATGGTTGAAGTGGAAGGTTTAGGTTCCACGGAAACTGAATTGGGTTTATTTACAATTTCAATATTCATAACTACAACCTCCTTTTTACGCCATGAATCATAGTGGCATAAAAATTATACACCATGCAGCCGAAACTGCATGGTGTGAGACAAATTATTTTAGCAAGGACAGAACAGATTGAGGCAAGTTATTCGCTTGCGCTAACATGGCTGTTCCTGCTTGTTGTAAAATTTGTCCTTTAGTCAAGTTGGCTGTTTCTGCTGCAAAATCGGCATCTTGAATACGGCTTCTTGCTGCTGACAGGTTTTCAGATACGTTTTGCAAGTTAGAGATGGTTGATTCGAAGCGGTTTTGTAAAGCACCCATTGCGGCCCGGTTTGAGCTGACTGAGCTTAACGCCGAATCCACACGCAAAATAGCCAATTGTGCTCCAGAGGCTGTTGTTACATCTAAAGTATCGACTCCCAGTGAATCTTTTGCGATGGAAGCAGTTAATCCCAAAGTTGCCACTGTTCCACCGATGGTGATGCTGTCAGTCGCACTGATTGATAAAGTACCACGTAAATCTCCATCGAAGGGACCACCAGTCACAGTTAAACCATCGGTACCGGCTGTAAAACCAGTCCCACTTTCTGTAACTGAAATGTTTCGGCCATCGCTGGCAGACAGAGTTAAGTCACCGCCGTTTAAACTGGCAATCACTCCAGTTTGATTGCTAACGTTGTTAATGGCATCACGCAACTGCGTATTGGTTAAGGCCGTGGAAACGTCTTGGTTGGTATAAATGGCTACGCCGTTGATGCTAAGGTTGTAAGTATCGGCTGCAGTACCACCAATTGCACCCACTGTTTGGGTTCCTGAAGTGACAGCTGTTGCTGATAAGCCCGCAATGCCTGCACTGTTAATGGCTGCAGCTTTTGCGTAAGCAGAGGTGGCATCTTGATAGGTATTACCAGTGAAACCAGCACTTGAGTTAATTGTGGTGGCAGCACCGCCCCCAATAGCAATGGTGATATCCGTTGCAGCCGCACCAGAGACTTCGGTACCTGTTTGTTGGGCAATACCACCGATTGATGAAGCTTTGATGCTTCCAATTCCAAAGTTAATCGTTTGGTTAGCATTCGCGCCAACTTGGAAGCTTGCACTTGAGAAGGAGCCGTCCAGGATTCTTTGGCCGTTAAATTCAGTATTCAAGGCAATCCTGTCCAGCTCACTTTTCAATTGGTTAACTTCCTCTTGAATGGCCTGGCGGTCACCCGCGTTGTTTGTTGAGTTTGAGGATTGCAAGGCCAACTCACGCATACGTTGTAAAATATTGGTGGTTTCTTGCATCGCACCTTCAGCGGTTTGCGACAGAGAGATACCATCATTCGCGTTACGTATTGCCTGGTTCATACCCCGGATTTGTGCCGTCATACGCTCAGAAATTGACAGACCTGCTGCGTCGTCCTTGGCGCTGTTAATGCGTAGTCCAGACGAAAGACGTTGGATCGCTAATTGCATGGTTTTTTGAGAACCATTTAAGTTGCGTTGCGCATTAAGCGACATTACGTTCGTGTTGATCACTTGTGTCATGACTAAAATCTCCTCACCCAAAATCCCTGGAGTTGGGATTTACCTTAAACTCGATAAATGTTGGAATTTATCGCACCCATTGGCATTATCGACCGAATGGGAAAAAACTTTAGATTTTCTAGTGATTTTAGCTGAATAATCAGTCTGTTAATTAACTAGCCATTTTTTAAAATACTTATATTTTATAAAGAGCTATCGCAATACTCAAATGCTTAAGTATTGATTTAAATCCTCTCCGAAATGGTTAGGGTACGCTCCTGATCTCGATGCAACATTTACATATAAAGCAAGCGTGAAAATTAATTTCAGGTTATACTTGGCAAGTTTAATTGGCTTAGAGATCTGAGGATTCTTTTTTATGAGTTGGCTTAAGAAATTATTACCTTCAAGAATCAGAACTGAAACTTCCCAAAAAAAAGGGGTTCCCGAAGGATTGTGGGTTAAGTGTCTTGGTTGCAGCTCGGTACTTTATCGCAGTGAGCTTGTTAAGAACTTATCTGTTTGTCCAAATTGCAATCACCATCATCGTTTGTCTGCGCGCGAACGATTGGCTCAAATTTTGGATGAAACAGGTCAAGAGGAGATTGCTGCTCACCTCGAACCGATTGACCGCTTAAAATTTAAAGATTCTAAAAAATACAAAGATCGAATTAGCCAGGCCCAGAAGGCCACTGGGGAGAAAGAAGCTTTAGTGGTTATGAAGGGAAATATAAAACACCAACCGGTGGTTGTTAGCGCCTTTGAGTTTAATTTTATGGGCGGTTCGATGGGTGCTACCGTAGGTGAAAAATTTGTCCGTGCGGTGAATGCGGCTACAGCTGAGAGAAGACCTTATATTTGTTTTACCGCCAGCGGTGGTGCCAGAATGCAAGAAGGCTTGTTTTCTCTGATGCAAATGGCTAAAACCTCTGCAGCCTTGGCTCGTTTTAATGAAACTGGTTTACCATTCATTGTGGTACTAACTGACCCAACCATGGGAGGTGTTTCAGCCAGTTTTGCAAGTCTTGGCGATATTATTGTGGCAGAGCCCAATGCTTTAATTGGTTTTGCGGGGCCTCGCGTCATTGAGCAGACTGTCAGGCAAACGTTGCCGGAAGGGTTCCAGCGAAGTGAGTTTTTGCTTGAGCATGGTCATATTGATATGATTGTGGAACGCAAAAATTTACGAAATACACTGGCTGAATTGGTTGCCAAACTGTCCCACGTTGATTTAACACATAATTTTGATGAAGCACTATAGACATTTTACTGTCGCTGAATGGTTGTATCAGCTTGAAAATCTTCATCAGCAAGAAATTCAACTTGGCCTGACTCGGATTAACCAGGTTGCTGCCTCTCTGAATTTATTAAAACCGCAAGCAACCGTGATTTCCGTGGCAGGCACAAACGGAAAAGGTTCCACGGTTGCTGCCTTGGAATCATTGTATTTTGCGGCGGGTTATCACGTTGCCAGCTATACCTCTCCCCATCTATTGAGTTTTAACGAACGCATTAAAATAAATAAGCAAGCCATCAGCGACGCTGATCTCGCAGAGGCCCTTTGCAGCATTGAGGATGGGAGAGATGGAGTTCCGCTCACGTATTTTGAAATGGTTACATTAGCGGCCCTGTGGCATTTTAAGAAAAATCCCGTCGATGTAATGATTCTCGAGGTGGGTCTCGGGGGACGTTTGGATGCTACTAACATCATTGATGCGGATTTGGCAATTATTACTACTATCGACTTGGATCATCAATTGTTTTTAGGAAGCGACAAGGAAAGCATTGGTTTTGAAAAAGCCGGCATATTAAGGCCAAACACAACATTTATCTATGCGGACGAAAGACCGCCTAACAGTGTTACAAGCCATGCGGACTCACTAAATTGCTCAACCTACATAAGAAATATTCATTATCATTACCTAATTGAAAATCAAAAATTTAGTCTTTTTCTGCGGAATGAGTGTTGCCTGTCTATAGACGAGCCAAAACTGCACCCAAACTCAATTGCTGCAGCTCTTATGGCTTGCATTTGTCTTAATCAACAATTACCTATTCAATTGGCTGAAACGGCAAGGCAACTGTCTCATTTGAGTTTGCCTGGAAGGCAGCAATGGTTTTCCGGGGAAAAGCCGCTTCTTTTGGATGTTTCACATAACCCCCAGGCTGCAAGAAATTTAGCGGAGTATGTAAAAAAACTGCATTGGCCTCAAAAAATTCATATCCTGTTTTCGGCCTTAAAAGATAAAGACATTGCTGGATTGATTGAGCCTTTTCTGGATATTGCTGACCACTGGTACCCTTGCCTGTTATCAGGGAGCCGTGCCGCATCCTTGGAACAATTTGACGCAGCCTTTGGTATTTATGGTATAGTTCCAACCTGTTATGAAAATCCTGTGATAGCCTATCAGTCCGCTTGCAATGAGGCGCTAACAGGTGATTTAATCGTAGTTTATGGTTCATTTCTAACAGTAGAGCAGGTGTTGTCTGCTGTGTCCAATCCTACCAACGTCGGGGAGATATGATGAAATTGATGATGGATGAACGGGTTAAACATCGGCTCATAGGGCTAGCTGTGATTCTATCTATAGCGGCTATTTTTACCCCAGCCATTATAAAAAAATCCAATCAACGCATCGATGACAATGTCAGCGTTTCCGTGAAGTTACCGCCGAAACCACAGGCCCCTGAAGTAGCAATGCCCAGTGAAAAATCAATGTTTGAAACCGTCAAAGTAGCCCATGTGGAAATTCCTGAGGTTTCAAATGAAGCACTGGATACTACTTTGGCCAAGGCTGAATCATTGAGCCAATTAAACCACATTAAGGAAGCCGTTGAACCTATGGTTGCAAAGGCTAAAGTGGAACCCGTTAATATCAGTAAACAAAAACCTGCAGTGGTTGCCTCGGCAACGCAAACATTGAGCCGGAAGGTTCCTGTAGTCGCTATGAAAGAAAAGCCCATGGCTAAACCTGCAAAGCCAGTCACAGTTGCCAAACAAAACAAACCTGCAGCACCAGGGGCATTGGCTAAATCATCCTCCTTAAACAAAACCACCATAAAAGGTCAATATGCAGTCCAATTGGCGACCTTTTCAAAACAGCAAAATGCGGACGCTTTGGTTGCCAGACTAAGAGCCAAAGGTTATAAGGCGGGGTATCGTAAAGTGGTTACAGCCCAGGGCATGGTATACAAAGTCATCGTAGGTGATGGCCACCCGAAGGAGCAAGCAAGAGTATTGCAGCAACAATTAGCCAGTGTGATGCAAATTAGAGGCTTTGTTGTCACGACAGGAGTCAGCTAGATATGCAGTTGCACTGGGTTGACTTGCTGATAGTTGCTGTTGTCGGTTTATCTGTCTTAACTGGCCTCATTCGAGGCTTTGTTAAAGAGTTAATTGCTCTTGCTGTGTGGATTTTGGCCATTTGGCTTGCTTTTAGTTATTCACAAAGCCTGGATCCCTGGCTTCAAAAGTACATACAAGATAAAACGGCTCGAACGGTTACGGGCTTTATTGTTATTCTGGTGGCTGTATTAATTACCGGCGGGATAATTAATGCAACGCTCAGTTTTATTTTAAGACGCTCAGGCCTTAGCGGCACTGACCGTCTTTTAGGTATGGGTTTTGGTTTTGTCCGCGGTGTCTTTATTGTTGCCTTGGTGATGGCGGCGGTAAAAATGACCTCGGTTCCTTATAAAACTTATTCCGACAACTCGCTGCTGTACGCGAAATTTGATCCCGTGGTTGACTGGCTTTATGCACAAATGCCGGAGTTCATCAAGCAGGCCAAGATATTTGACAAGGAAAAACTGCAAACGCAGAAGACGGCTTTGCAATCTGCCACAGGGCAGACTGAGTCGGCTTTAGTGAATACCAGCCAGCAAAAACCCCAGCCCAACAAAGACAGCTTTTTGATCAGTCCTGATGATTTTGAATTATCTGATGCCTAGGTAAAATGCAGTTGCTGCATAGGGGTGTTTTCTTTCAGAATTGTTCTGTAAATGCTGGTAGCAGCTGATGCATAGAATAATCAAATAGGGTTCGGGCAGATAGGTCAGGAAAATCGGCCAGCAAGCGGGAGATCAGGAAAGCATTCATTGTCATACAGCGATTGCTGTGCATTTCAAACTTCATTAATGATTTAAAACCATCTGATTCGTTGAGCAGCTGAGCAGGGAATGTATGCTTTATCCACTTAAACGTTGGGGTTTAATTTCTATTTTGTTGATTTTTTTAGCCCTGTTTTTTTATTTCCATTTGTATCGTTATTTATCCTATGAATCCTTGCAAGCGCATCGAAACGGGTTAACAGCATGGGTAAGAGAGAACTTTCTTATCGCCTTTTTTGGTTTTATGGCAATTTATATAATCTGTGTAGCCATTTCCATTCCGGGTTCCATTTTCTTTAGGCTCACAGCAGGTTATCTTTTTGGGAATGTTTTAGGAACGGTTGCGGTCATCCTAAGTGCGACAACTGGTGCATTTATTCTTTTTCTTGCCATAGACTTGGCATTTCGTGGTTGGCTTGCTGAGAAAACAAATAAATGGCTTGTAAAAATGACCAAAGGGTTTCAACAAAATGCTTTTTCCTACCTTTTATTTCTAAGGTTAATGCCAGCATTTCCTTTTTGGGTAACTAACATCGTCCCTGCATTGCTGGGCGTCCCTCGTGCAACTTTTTTTACAGCCACTTTAATAGGTATTATTCCCACATCGGTAATTTATGTGCTGATTGGCAGCAATCTTGGATATTATTTAGAAGCTCAAAAAAAACCGGATTTTGGCATAATCCTTAAGCCAGGAATCTTTTTGCCTTTATTTGCACTGGCATTACTATCATTATTGCCTGTGCTGTTTAAGCGGTGTAGCGCTAAAAAAGACATGAAATGAGAGGGACTGGCTTGATTGGCTTGTTTACCTTTTAGGGTAATTTAAAGTCATGCAGGCGTTTGCAAGTTAAACGAGCTAAATTACTTATTGCACCATCCCGTTCACCTGGCTGTCCCATAGTTTTTTAAAATAGCCATGCTTATTGGCAATAAGGGAGTTGAAAGTTCCTTCTTCAATAACTTTACCCTCATCCATAACGATAATCCTATCCATATGCCGTATCGTGGAGAGTCGGTGGGCAATCGCAATAACTGTGGCTTTGTTTTGCTCAAGCATTAAATTAATGGATTGCTGAATACGCTGTTCTGTTAAGCTGTCCAAACTTGAAGTGGCCTCATCTAAAATCACGATGGGTGCATTTTTCAGGATGGCTCTGGCAATGGCTATTCGTTGCCTTTGCCCTCCTGATAATTTGATTCCGCGTTCGCCCACTTCGGTATTATATCCTTCTGCTAATGAGTCAATGTAATCATCGATATTAGCCTTCTGAGCGGCTGATTTAATTTCTTCAATACTTGCATCCGCCTTTGCATAAGCAATGTTTTCGGCAATGGAGCGATGAAAAAGCATAATATCCTGGGGAATAAGCGCAATTTGACTTCTCAGTGAATCCGAATTGATTAAATCTAAATCGCAACCGTCAATTAAAATATTACCTGAACCAGGTTTAAAATTTTTTAATAGCAAGGAAACTAATGTTGATTTTCCAGCCCCCGAGTGACCGATAATGCCTATTTTTTCTCCAGCTTTAATGCATAAATTTAAATTTGAAAATACGGGTTGATTATCAGCATAAGCAAAGCATATGTTTCTAAACTCGATTTTGCCTTCGCTTATGGTGAAATTGTTCGCCCTGGGGTTATCCTTAATGTCATGCTCAATTTCAAGAATGGAAAAGGAGGATTTAAAATCCCCCATCTCTTTTAGGAATTCACACATGCCAGTTGTAAATGCCCAAAGATCAAAAGACACAGTCAAGGTGGTTAACATAACAAAGATAAAGTCACCGGTAGAGATATCACCAAGCTTTCGCAGATGAATCATAAACAGGAAAACAGAAAGCAACATTATCCAATATAAGACGCTGCCAATTAGATTGAATTTAAAATCGTATTTGTACATACGAACTTGTCGAGGGACATAATCGCTTTTCATCATTTCATCCGCGCGATGAAGTTCTCGTTGTCGCGTGGCAAAGTAAAACAATGAAAAAATATTGGTGATGTTATCAGAAAAACGACCAATAATCTGATGTTTGCTTTCAGCAGCTTCGTTGGAGAGCTGATTCAATCGTAGACCCATAGGGTACATGACTGCAATAAACAGAATGCACCAGGCAAGCATAAAATAAAAAACGGTGGTATTGACGAGTAACAATACGAATACGGAAACAATGACCACGCAAAAATTCCTACCGATTAAATGATGAAGATTGGCAAAAATCACATCATAGCCATCTAAAATTCCTTTTAGTTTGCTAATGACTGTCCCACCTGCGGTATTTTGGAAAAATTGATAAGAGTGATACTGAATGTAGTCGTAGGCCTCAAGCAAAATGCGGCGGCGTACATGAGGTTCGGCTTTCCATTCAGCGATATTACTCAAGCGCCAGGTTACATCAAGGGCAATTTGAGCAACGATAAATAAGGTGATTGGAAGTGCCAAATGGCTGTAGCCGTGGCTTAAATCTGCGGAAAAGCCGTCAATAAGCAGTTTTAGGGAATAATTATTAGCAAAGACATAAAAAGCAGTAATAATGGGCGCTTGAAACATCAATACATACCACCATCGGTATGGTTTTATGTTTTTCCACAAAAAGGACAGGATTGGTACAGTTGAGATTGGAGCTTTGCTTCTCATGTTTATTTTCCAAAATGATTGGGCGATACCAAACTGGTTTATTTATTGCCATTAGATCTCTATTAAGGCAATTTCAGCAATAAGCTTTGAAGCTTATATTGATTTCGAAATAATGCCTTGCATTTCATGTTCTTCATTGAAAAATTTAACAAAAAAGGTTTTGGACAATTTTGGGTTTTGGCTATTGATTCTGGTAAATTCAGGTATAAACCCGCATTTCAGATAAAATTCAGGGGCTTGAAAGGCACTGGTGCAAAGATTAATGTTATTAAAGCCTTTTCCTTTGAAGTGCTCTTCAAGAGCTTGCAAGAGTATACTTCCATAACCACAATTACGGTGTTCACTATCTACCCATAGGTCGTCAATGTAAATTTCCGCAAAAGCCGTATAAGCGTTTATTACCGCACAAGCTTTATCATTCCCGTTGTATAAAATGAAGGAAAATCGCTTGTAATTGACGTCGACTCCATGTTCTTGCTCATAAGCAATCAAGTCATCGTTCATACGTTGCGCTAATTCATCACTAATTGAGTCTGTAATCTGAACTCTGGCTAAATCATTTTTCATGCTGGTACTCTAATGCTAAGCCTGTTAATCCAACCACAAATGATGTTTTTTATGCCAATCCTCAATGGATAAGGATGGATATTCTCGATATTGATGATTTTCCTTTCCTGATGGAATTTCACACCAATTGGCTGCATAGTCAAGCATAATGAGTATTTTTTCTGGCGGCTTGGGCAGTTTGCTATCAATAGCGGAAGCAAAAGGATGGATAAGGTCTGGCCAATTGGGATCCCACATCCATAAACAACTTGCGCAAATTTTGCAGAAATGACGCCGGCCGGAACTCAGCTGGGACTGTTCTTTTTTATGGGGATCAAAGCGCGCCTGATACACTGAAATGAATTCTTCCCCAATCACCTTCAGACTGTCTGCTACTCCCATGATATTGATTGCATAACCCCCGCCACCAGCTGTTTTACGACAAATGGAGCAGTAGCAGCGCATGTAAGGATAGGGTGAATGACTCTCACAACTAAACTGTACTGATTGGCAATGACAAGATCCTTTTAATTCCATATCAATTTCCTTAAACCTGGATAAGTATGATGGGCTTTTATCTGTATTTGTTCCATACAGTTTAGACTATGTAAATATGAATCTTTTTTAGTGTAATGGATTGAAAGTCAAGGTAAACCTTAGGAAGTACGGGTAATTCTTATTGTTCATTTGAAATTAAATATTGCAGCCATTGCTATACTTGTTAAGAAATATTGCATTGCTTCCAGGAAGCAAAACACATGGAGGTTCTATGAAAGCACTATGCTGGCATGGCAAGAAAGACGTGCGCATCGATAATGTACCTGATCCAACCATTATCAATGACCAGGACGCTATTATTCGGGTTACCGCAACCGCCATTTGCGGCTCAGATTTGCATTTGTACAATGGGGTTATGCCCATGATGGAGTCAGGCGATATCTTAGGTCATGAATTCATGGGTGAGGTGGTCGAAGTGGGTAGCGGCAATAAAAAGCTGAAAGTAGGGGATAAAGTTTTGGTTCCCTTCACAATTGCCTGCGGCAAATGCCAATATTGTAAACGAAAGCTTTATTCCCTATGCGACAATTCAAACCCCAATGCCGAATTGGCCAGAGTACAAATGGGGCAGGCGCAAGCGGCTGTATATGGTTATTCACATCTCTTAGGCGGCTTCTCAGGTGGTCAAGCAGAATATGTGAGGGTTCCTTTTTCTAATGTGGGACCAATTAAAATTCCCAACGATATACCGGATGATAAAGTCTTGTTTCTTTCCGATGTATTTCCCACGGGATATATGGCTGCTGAAAACGCGGACATCAAAAAGGGAGATACGGTTGCGATTTGGGGATGTGGGCCTGTTGGGCAATTTGCCATTCAAAGTGCCTGGATGTTTGGCGCGGGGCGTGTTATAGCCATTGACTGCCTTCCTGAACGTTTGCAAATGGCTGAAAAACTCGGCAAGGCCGAGATCATTAATTTTGAAGATGAAAACGTCTACGATGCTTTAATGGCGATGACTAAGGGAGTTGGACCCGATTGCTGCATTGACGCGGTTGGATGTGAGGCGCACGTTGGACCTACCTTCGATTCTTATGTAGATAGGGTGAAGCAAGCTACCTATTTAACTTCAGCACGTGCTCATGTATTGCGGGAAGCCATTGAATGCTGTGCCAAAGGTGGAACAGTGTCCATTCCCGGTGTTTACGTCGGGAATATTGATAATATACCTTTCGGGGCTGCTATGAATAAAGGCCTTACTTTTAAAATGGGGCAAACGCACGTACAACGTTACTTAGAACCGTTGCTCGATAAAATTTTGGATGGCGAGATTGACCCTTCAAAAATTATTACCCATCGACTTAAATTGAAAGATGCTCCAGATGGTTACAAAATGTTTAATGAAAAAGAAAATGGTTGCATAAAAATTGTCATGACGCCATAGGAGGGTTTATGGACATTTACGATTACCTGAAGCTGGATCATCAAAAGGTTTCAACTTTGTTTAAACAATTTAAGAGTACAAATTCAAAAGAGCGACAAAAACAAATTATTGATTTGTTAACTGAAGAACTGACCGTTCACTTACTCGCTGAACAAGATATGTTTTATCCGATTCTTGAAGAGGATTGTCGAAGCAGACATGAGGCTTTTCATGGCTTAAAGGAGCATCAGGAAATTGAGGATCAAATTCATGCTGTAAAACAAAATAGCTCAGCTAAAAATTGGCATGATAAAGTATTAAAGCTTAAGGAGCTGGTGGATCATCATGTGAAGGAGGAAGAAGGGGACATGTTTGACAAAGCCAAAAAAGTGCTTTCAGAAGCTGAGGCTTGTGCTCTAAAAGAAAAGGTTCACTTTCGCAAAATGAAGTATAAAGATAACTTAAAAAAATCGAAAACGGTTGATTAATTTGTTGTTTTGCCAAGATAATTTATTAGGTCTGGCATTATCCATGCACATTGAATGGAGTTTACGTGTATTGAGAAGGCTAGATCAATCCTTAATGGCAATTGCCTGATTTCAAGGGGGAACCATGTTAAATGAAACGGAAATAATCTGGCAAAACGGCAAGCTTATTCCCTGGGCAGAGGCAAAAATACATATTTTATCCCACAGTGTGCATTACGGTGGTGGCGCGTTTGAAGGCATTCGCTTTTATCAAACCGAGGATGGCCCCGCCATCTTTCGTTTGCAAGATCATGTGGAACGTTTATTTTTTTCATCTAATGTTTTAAAAATGAACTTGCCTTATACCTTGCATGAAGTCTCTGAAGCCATCATTGAAGTAGTACGAAGTAATAAAATCGAATGCGGCTATATAAGGCCCATTGCTTTCTATGGTTATGGCAAGATGGGAGTAAATCCGGTTGGTAATCCGGTTGAATTATTCATTGCCTGTTGGCCTTGGGGAGCTTATCTGCCGCATGATGCCATTGATGTTAAAATCAGCAGTTATATTCATGTACATCCTGATTCAACCGTCGTCCAGGCTAAGTTATGTGGTCATTACGTCAATGGAATTCTTGCTTCTTTAGAAATTCAAGGCACTCCTTATCATGAAGCCCTATTTGTGGATAGCAATGGTTTTATAACTGAAGGGGTAGGCGAAAATTTTTTTATGGTAAAGAATGGAATTATTCACACGCCTAAGCTTGGAGGGATATTACCTGGTATTACCAGAGATACCATCATTCGTTTGGCGCGTGATTTAAACCTGCAAGTCCTGGAACGAGATATTCCCGTCAATGAAGTGTATGAGGCAGATGAAGCGTTTTTTACTGGAACAGCCGCAGAGGTAACCGGAATAAGATCCATCGATGACCGAGTGTTAGGGGCAAGCAACCAACAATCCATAACGGCAGCCATTAAGCAAGCCTATTTTGATCTGGTTCGAGGTAAAAATAAAGCCCTGGAACATTATTTAACCTATGTTAATTCAGGGCAAACTGAACGGCAGTGTATTGGCTAAGGGAACAGTTTGCAGTTTAATTGATTAAATTCAATTAAACTGCATTGTTAAAAATCCATAAGCAATTTATGATGGATTCTTGTTTACCACTTTCCCTTTGATTTTCGTGACTGGTTATCTTCTCTACCTAGCTATTACCCTGCTTGTTTTAAAATTTGTTCACTTATTTCACCAAAGATTCAAATCCAACCTCCTGTACGCTGATAGAGTTGAATATTTAGCCCTGCTCAGAGATATGGTAAAAACAAAAATGCATGCATTGGATGAACAGGACATGCAAAGTCGTTTTATGAAATTCATCGCTAATCTTGGGCAACAATCTTTGACGAAACAAGGAATTGCTTATTTTAGACTACCTGATTTTCGGCCCGTATATGTTATCTCAAACCCTAAGCTCATTGAGCAATTATATTCTGCCTCAAGCCAACACAAATTCAGCCAAAAAAAATTTTTTAATCGTTTGGCCATGGTATTGGGGCCGAATAATTTAATGTCCTCAGATTTAGGCTCCGATTTTCATCGGCAGGTTCGTGCAAGCATACTTTCCCGAAATGAAGCGATAAGGCCACAATTGGCTATGCATGTAATGGATTTTTTTAAGGAATACCAAACTAAGCAAAGAGAAAAACGACAAACCTTGGCAACCTTTATGGACGCCTTATCCCGAAAAATATTATTGGTTACTTATTTTGGTAAGGAAATCATCGATGAATTTGAAGAACTGTATCAACCTCACTTGACTAAGCAATTAATTGAATGCCTGTTTAATCTTGATCCAATTACTGACAAAGACAGTAAAAAATTATTGGCCCTTAGAAATGAAATTTTTAGCCTAAGTTGTAGACTTATTTTTTCTCCTGAGTTGAATTCCATTTTACTGAAACCCGATAGCTGGCTTGTGCATTTGCTCAAGACCCATTTAGCGAGCTTTAAAGAATTAAGAGCAGAGTTGGAGGATATATCGGTTCGCCCTGAGGTTTTGGATGCAGAACAATGTCAAAAGCTATTAAATTACGCTCGCCAGAAAGGCGATAGCACGACACTTTCGCGCGCGGTAAGGGATGTGGTGAATGAAAGCCTTTTCATACCCCTGCTGGGCTTTGATGCCACTGCCACGACATTAATTGCTGCTTTAAAGATTGCCATTCAAGATAAACGTGTGTACAAGATTTTAAAACAGGAAATACAAGAGCATCATGCAAGCAGTCAATATGTCCTTCGCTCGGCTTGGGACAGTGATCAAAAAAGGCCTTTAACCTATGCTGAAGCTGTAGTATTAGAGGCTCTTCGAATTGCCCCACCGGCCATGCTTATTCCGGAAATGGTTAGAGAGCCGATAAAGCTCAAAATCGAAGGGGAGGAAGTGATTCTAACAGCCAATTCCTTATTATTTATCCCTTTGGAGAGTGTGCATAAGCAGCCGGCGAATTTTCCAGACATTCCTTTGTCCGCACATGGGCAAAAAATTCTTGGCAAACCGGTAATTAAATCTTGTGATATTTTCCCTGAGCGATGGTTGCCCCAGTCACTTAGCGGAGAGCCTTATCATTTGAATTTTTTTCAAAATTCCCCTTCAGAGCTTTTCCCAAGACAATTAGAAAAACAAGGCAGATTCCTGACGTTTAAGACTGGGGCCAGGCGTTGTCCAGGTTTGCGCCTTGCCTTCACGGAAATCCTGCTTACATTAACCATGCTTCATCACTATGAAATTGAATTAGAAGGTGAGGAGGAGTTGCATCTCAGGTTTAATTATCATACCGCCTTGCAGAGAAATGGAGGGAGTGGATTGATAACGCTGCAAGCCGCAAAACAAGCAGAAAACGTATTTCGTGAGAGGGAAGCACGTGAATTCAAAGCCATCGAAAGAAACAGGGAAGCTACATTTCAGAAGGGAGGAAATAAACTGGAGACTATTTCTGAAGCAGACAGCCCTACTTTTTCGAGCATGAATCTTTAAGAAGAAACTGAAAAGGAACCCATCTTCATAGATAAATCCTTAGTAGAAGTGATGATGGATATTTGCTCTTGCAAAGAAGCAGGGCAATAATCCAGATGATCATTTACAAATTGCTCGAATTGTTTGTTATTGAATGCTTCTTCAACTTCTGCCGAGCTAAACGTTACTTCTTCGCTTTCATTGAATTCAGTTCCAGCGCTGTTAATTTCCCTGAAAATTTTTGCAGAGACTTCTTGGACTGCCATATTGGAGGTGTTTTCCATGAAAGCAAGCAAATTGAGCCGAAGTTGCCTACTAATTTCTAGCTTATTTACGTCGATTCGTACCCCGTAACGTTGATCTAAGCTCTTATAATGGGTGTTGCTGTAGCCCGTTTGAATAAGGAGTAATGGATTTATAAGTTTTTTAGCCAAACATTCTAACGCAGGACCATAGGCGCAAGCTTCAGGCTCAAAATGTCCGCTAGCCAGATTGAATAAAAAATTATTATCAGTTTTTGCGATGGCTCCTGCAGCCAACACCGGAGGTGTAGTGCCATTTTTGATGTCTAGTGCTTTTCGTAAAAGTCCACTATGTGTCAGTTTTTTACCAGTTTGTGTCCTTTGCGGAGCAAAGTAGCAATGACCGGTTTCGGTGATGACATAGAGATAAGTCGTTCCGTTGTGGAGTTGTTTGGGATCCTGCAACAACTCCACATTGGTATAGTCATTGTCTTCCATACAAATGTCCTGAGAGTTATTGAATGTTGGCAGTAAGTTATATCTCTTATACGAAGCTAAAAGTTTTTCCTCCAAAAAGGGCACAGAGGTTGTTTGTTTGTCCGTCGCTTGCCTGGTTAGAGCCAGTTCGGAAATCATGAGGTCTAATAACACTTCCTCTTCTCTATTAACCACTACATATGGGATTCTCAATTTTTGACAAATGAACTGTAAGCTATGCAACAGGGAATAATCATCTGCAAAATTTTTGATTGTTTCATTAACGAGAGTAAGAAGATCTGTAGCCTTTGGATTATCGGCATTGGCTAACATTTTGCTCACTTTCAAGGCGTTAGGGTTAGATCGAGGGTGAAATATAGAGAGATTCCGTTGTGAGGAGCTGCCCAGGCAATAAGATTGTAATACGCGCTTGACATTGTTGAAGTCAGAATCTAAATGGGACCAAAAACGCTCTAATTTGGCATTAAATACATCGTCTTGATCCATTTCAGTTTTAACGCGCATCGCGGCTATCCTCATCTGTACATGAAAATAGTTTGACACAGTTAACTTAAGAAAAGATTAAAAATTGTTCAGTTGGTGCTATTTATTTTCTTTGGCAAACAGGTATCATTAGAGGCTCATCGGCGTTTGTCTTAAGAAAGGTCTCACACTATGTCATGTCTAAATTCTTTGGCTTTTGCCTTCGGTAAGCCTATTTCCTCAGGTCAAATAAAGGCTTCACCTGAAGATTTTCAGGTTCGTGAGATCTTGGGGTTTGAACCCAGTGGACATGGCGAGCATTTGTTTTTACAAATTGAGAAAATCGGGATGAACACAGAGGAGTTGCATAAAGCCTTAGCCCGCACTTTGGGAAAATCTGAAAAACTGATTTCCTATGCGGGATTAAAAGATAAGAATGCTTTAACGACTCAATGGTTTTCGGTTCATTGCCCAGGAGAAGAAATTCCTTTCGCGAACGAGCTTAAAGGGGATGGCTGGAAAGTCATCAATAGCCAGCGTCATCTTAAAAAATTAAAAACTGGTGCCTTGTTGGGGAATGAATTTCAACTTGTTATTCGTGAAGTGCATGATTTTTCAGACCTGGAAAAGCGTCTGGAGTTGATAAACCAACAAGGTGTTCCAAATTATTTTGGAGCTCAGCGATTTGGTTATGAGGACTCCAATCTGCTAAAAGCTGAGAAACTGCTGTTTAATCAAATCAAAGTCAAAAACCGTTTTTTAAGAGGAATCTACTACTCTGCGGCTCGTTCTTTTTTATTTAACCGAATTCTATCGGAGCGTGTTGCTTGTGGAAGCTGGAATAAAGCGCTGGCAGGGGATGTCATGCAATTAGCTGGAAAAAACAGTATCTTTCCAGAAACCAACCCAGATGAAGAAATTGCGCGAAGAATCCGCGAAGGCGATATTTCTCCGGCTGCCCCTCTTTGGGGTGTTGGGGAGAATAAGGTGGTGGGAGAGGCTCTTGAGCTCCAGAAGAAAGCACTGTCTTCTCATTGGGACTGGTGTGACGCCCTGGAAAAAAATGGTTTAGAGCTTGCTTACAGACCAATGGTTTTAAAAGTGGAGCATTTAAATTGGGATTTTGCTAAAGACAGCATTCAGTTATCCTTTAAACTCAAGTCAGGCTCTTACGCCACCTCGGTTATAAGAGAATTACTCTGTATTGATTTTTAAATTAAATTCGGTGCAGCTGATACTAAATTTTGCTATGGTTAAGGACTCCTGCTCAAGAAGTCAAATTCAAGCGATACTCGACACAATTAGATCAATGGGACGTGCAATGTTCATCCACTCTCCAAAATTGCTCGAGGGCGACCGATAGTGTGATATTAAAGGGTCTGAATAAGGCAAATGCATCTGAGAGTTAGCATTATGAAAAAGAATATTATTCTAGTCATTGTAGCTTTTGCCATGTTTATGGAGGCGGTTGATACCACGGTCATCAACACGGCTATTCCTGTCATGGCCAAGAGTCTTAAGGCAAATCCGATTGATTTGAAGCTCGCTCTTATCAGTTATTTGCTTAGTCTCGCAATTTTTATTCCCATAAGTGGTTGGATAGCGGATAAATTTGGAGCTAAAAAAACGTTTATTTCCGCTGTTTTTCTATTTACTCTTAGCTCAATAGCTTGCGGTTCCACTCAGAGTTTAGAGGGATTGGTTCTCGCTCGAATTGCTCAGGGACTCGGTGGTTCGTTAACTCTGCCAGTGGGGCGTTTAATCATTATTCGAACCTGTGAACGTCATGAGCTCATCGCAAAAATGAGCATAGTAGTAATGGTTGCTGCGATTGGCATGATGTCTGGACCCGTAATAGGAGGATTTATCACGACCCATATTTCATGGCGCTGGATATTTTGGGTTAATGTTCCTATTGGATTGCTAACCATCGTTCTTGCGAATTTGTTGCTGCCGGCAATGCCCGCAAGGCCAGTGCATAAGCTGGATAAAATTGGTTTTGTCTTGTTTGGCAGTTCATTAGCCGCTTTAACTTTTGGTTTATCGTTATTCAGTGAATCCAGTGAAACACACTCTTATTCTTTGATGATTATTGCTGCTGCAATTTTGCTGATGTTGTTTTACATAAAGCACTCCAGGTCAAGCAAGCATCCGGTGGTGAAGATGGAACTGCTTGCGATCCGTACTTTTCGAATTTCAGTCATCGGCAATCTGGTTGCAAGGCTAGGTTTTGGTGGTTTACCTTTTTTGCTCCCATTATTAATTCAAATTGGCCTTGGTTTTTCAGCCCAGCTTTCAGGACTGTTATTAGCACCAATCGCTTTAGGTGTTCTGCTGGTGAAACCTTTGTCTCTTTCAATTTTGCGCTTATTTGGCTATAAAAATTTGCTCATTATAAATACGGTACTGGTTGCGCTTTCATTGTGTTCTTTCGTATTGGTTAGCTATTCCATGTCCTTGTATGGTTTAGCTGTTTTGACTTTTATCTACGGTTTCTTAATTGCTTTGCAATACACAGCAATGAATTCCTTAGCTTATGCGAATGTTCATGAAGACAATATGAGTTCGGCCACAAGCATAATGAGCACTGTCCAGCAATTGGCACAAAGCTTCGGTGTGGCGGTAGCAGCCATTTTAGTGCGAATTTTTTCAGGCTTTCATGAAGCCCATTTAACAGTGCGTGTATTTCATGAGGCGTTTTTGGGAATGGGATTGCTTACACTGTGCACCATTCCCATCTTTCTTTTCCTGAAACAGAATGATGGACATGAACTAATTGAAATCCCTGAAAGGACGCTTGAAGGGGAAAACGTGAGCTAGCGGGATTAAATGTGGTTCCTCAGCATCAGCTCAGCGGGATAGGGTGCTAAATAACTTTGGTTTTCAAGATAAGGTTGGGCATGATGCCTAAGGTGATGATTGAGAAGAGTGATTGGCACAATCAATGGAATCAAGCCTAGGCGATAATTATCAATGGATTCGAGCAACTCTTCCTTATCTTCCCTCGGCAAAACTTTTTTGAAATATCCAAAGCAATGCTGCAACACATTGGCGTGCTTTTTGGGTGTGGCTATAAATTTAAGGGCTTGCATGAGTTCAGAAATATATGCCTCAGCCAAAATGGCAAAATTCTCTTTATCCAACTGGCTGAGTGCCCGCCCAAGTCGGCTATAGCTTAAAGGATGGTGGGCTAAAAGGCTTAGTTTATGACGGGTATGGAAGGCAATTAGGGACGAAGGGTTTAAACCATTTTCCAATAATTCCTGCCATTCTTTATAGATAAATAAACGCTCAATAAAATTTTCCCTTAGCCGTGGATCCATCAGCCGTCCTTCTTCCTCTATCGGTAAATTAGGGTAGGTTTTTTCAAGAATTTTGGCATAAAGCCCTTGGGAAAGTTGGGGCTGTTTGCCTTCAGATTGATATACTTTTACTCGCTTCCATCCACAAGAGGGTGATTTGCTCTTTAAAATATAGGCACTCACATATTGGAGTTGCACCATACTCTCTTTTGCAAACTCAAGCATTTTACTGGTGTAATCCTTCTCCGGATGATTGATCTCAATCATTCGCGGATTCTGAGGATTACCAACCAGTCGAACTGGAGGCCTTGGAATCCCCATGCCAATGGCAACTTCCGGACAGATAGGCAAAAATTTGACATAGTTTGCAAGCAGGCTGCAAATGTAGTCATCCCGTTTGTGACCACCATCAAAGCGGACTTTTTCTCCCAGGAGGCAAGAAGAAATACCGATTAAAATGTTCTTTTGAAGATTGTATTTAACTTTGCCCATGATTGATGCACACTTATGCCATTCATTTATTCATAATAAAACAGGCTTTACATTAAGCCAAATCATGGAGAAAGTATGCAGGTAGCGGTTATGTGGTTCCAACAGGATTTAAGACTTGCTGATAATCCTGCTCTTGCCGCTGCTTGTGAGCGTTATGATTTAATTATTCCTCTCTATATTGCTGATCACTCTCTCGAGCAAATAAAGGGTACTGCTCAAGCATGGTGGCTTCATGAATCCTTAAGGCAATTACACATCCAATTACGTAAACAAGGGTTGGAATTATTTTACAAACAAGGTGATGCTTTATCTGTCCTGTCTAATCTGGTTAACAACCATTCCGTTAAGGCCATCTTTTGGAATCGCCGTTATGATCCAGCTCATGCAGGACGAGATAAACTTATTGAGGAGAAACTTAAGTCTCGAGGAACACAAATACTTATTTCAAATGGAAGCCTATTGCATGAACCGAACTTGATTTTAAACCAAAACCACAAACCGTTTCGGGTATTCTCAGCCTTTTGGAAGCAACTATTAAGTCAACTTGATCTTACAACCCGAAATAAAATAGCTCGTTGGCCAGAAAATTACCCCATCGAGGCTCTGACGCTTGAAGATCTAGGCTTATTGAGGTCAACTTTACCCTGGTCTAATAAGTTTGCAAATTACTGGCAACCAGGAGAGACAGGAGCAGGTGAACGTTTGACTGCATTCCTGGATAACAACATCAAAGATTACGCGATATGGCGTGATTACCCAGAAAAAGACATGGGCTCAAAACTATCACCTCATGTACACTTCGGGGAAATCAGCCCCCAGCAAATTTGGAAAAGCATTGAGCAAGTAAAGCCCTACAATGCGGAACAAAGGACTTCGATCACAAAATTTTTGCAAGAATTGGCCTGGCGTGAATTTTCCTACTATTTGCTGCATCATTTTCCATTTCTGGCCAAAAAGAGTTTTAAAGGCTCTTTTGATCATCTTCAATGGGAAGAAAGTCCTATTTTGTTTGAAAAATGGCGGAAAGGGTTAACCGGCTTTCCAATGGTGGATGCTGGTATGCGTCAGTTATGGGAGGTCGGGTATATGCCAAATCGAGTACGTATGGTCGCTGCTTCTTTCCTGGTGAAAGATTTATTAATCGACTGGCGAAAGGGGGCGGATTGGTTCATGCAAACCTTGGTTGATGCGGATGTGGCATGCAATGCTGTCAACTGGCAATGGGTTGCAGGTTGTGGTGTTGATGCCGCGCCTTATTTTCGTATATTAAATCCAAGTGTACAGATTGAAAAATTTGATAAGGATGGGGGTTATTTATGCCAGTGGCTTCCTGAATTAAGAAGGGATTCAAAAGGAAATATTGTCCGCAATTATCCAGAGCCAATCATCAATCATCATTGGGCAAGACAGCGTGCCTTGGATTTTTTCAAATCAACACGGATGAAGGATTGATTAGGGGTTTCACTCGGTTTTTCCCTCTGCACCTCAATTTAATTCATGTTTTCCATAGGGTAAACACAATCCTTCTGAATATTCAGCAAAGATAGGAATGTCCATAATCTTGATTGGATACAAGCTTAGTAAAAAATTATTTTATAATTTTAGGGATAAAAATGGGTTATTTTGGCTTTCGCTGGTTTGTTGTCTGTGCCTTAGGGTTGTTTTCCAATTATACTTCTGCCTCACCTCCATCTGTTAAAAATGTGACTGTAACCCTCTTTCAATGGCCATTCGAAGACATCGCTGCAGAATGCCCTAAATTAGCCAGTTTAGGATATGGCTATGTCGAAACCTCACCGGTTCATGAACACGTTCAGGGGTCACAATGGTGGGTTTCTTATCAACCTGTGAGCTACCGCATTGCAGGAAGGCTGGGTGGTGAAGAAGCATTTAAAAAAATGATTGCTCGCTGCCATCAGGCCGGTATTAAGATAATTGTAGATGTTGTTTTAAATCACATGACCAAGGGCGGGGGGCTTGGAACGGGCGGTTCTGTGTACAGCAAATACGATTATCCTGGTACTTACCAGGTACAGGATTTCCATTGGTGCCATTCGCCCATTTACGACTATCGCAACCGAGACAACGTGCAGAATTGTGAACTGGACAGCCTGGCTGATTTGGATACCGCAAGCCATTATGTTAGAAGTAACTTGGCTGCTTTTTTAAATCATCTGATTAGTCTTCAGGTGGATGGTTTCCGTATTGATGCTGCAAAGCATATTTCTGCAGCGGATTTAGAAGCAATCAAGGCTAAATTGAATAAGAATGTATTCTGGGTTCAAGAAGTGATTTATGGCGAAGGAGAAGCTGTTCAGCCTGAAGAGTATCTTCATTTGGGAGATATTGACGAGTTTCGCTACGGTAGGGATTTAAAGCGGGTATTTAATAACGAGAAATTGCATTATTTAGCAAATTTTGGTGAGGGTTGGGGTTATTTAGCCAGTCAAAAGGCTCGAGTGTTTATTGATAACTGGGATACTGAGCGAAATGGTTCTACATTGAATTACAAGGATGGTCAAAATTACATTTTAGCTAACATTTTTATGTTGTCTTACCCTTATGGCTCTCCTAACGTTTATTCTGGCTATCAATTTAGCAATGCAGATTCTGGTTCACCCGAAGCGAGACCCTGTTTTAATAATTGGTTATGCCAACATCGTTGGCGGGCACTTGCAAATATGGTTGCGTTTTACAATGCTGTCCAAGGGCAGCCTCTGACCGATTGGTGGTCTAACAACAATAATGCCATTGCGTTTGGCCGGGGCAGTAAGGGATTTGTTATTATTAATCACGAAAATCAAACTTTAAACGCAACGTTTCAAACTTCATTATGGCCAGGAGTGTATTGCGACATCATTCATGGAGATATCACGGACGGTGGCAAATGCACAGGTCCAAGCTATCAGGTTGATGCGAATGGAACATTAACAGCCTTTGTCAATGCCAATGATGCTCTTGCCCTTTATTCATCTTAGCCATGCTCATTCACCAGAGCTGCTCATTAAGACGGTGAAAGGGAGTTCACTTAATAGATGTTGAATGGAATGATTAACACCTTTGAATTCCATGCTTTTCTCTCCCAAAAGAGATTTGTAGCATTGTGCTTCTGGTAAAGTAATCATTTCGGAGGTAAAGCGCCTAGGGTTCCAAGATTCATTACAGGCAATCAATTGACTAAACCAGCGAGTCGTCACCACAATCAGGGTCTGCTCTTTAAATTTTCGACTAAAGGCAATAATGTGCTGAGCTAAAGGACCAACTGCAAACAAGGGTTGATAATCGCCTCTAAGGAAAATGTCTTTGAATTGATGTCTCAGCCATAGAAGTCGATGGGTTAAATTAAACTTTATTTCCCCATCTTTCCAATGGTTTAATAGTTTATGTAAAGGCTCGTCACTGAATAAATTCTTAAGGGCCTTAAAATCAATCGCCTGTCGGTTGTCGGGATCAACCAAATCAAACCGCCAAACTTCATTGCCCTGATAAAAATCAGGAGTTCCTGGAGCAGTGCTTTTAAGTATGAGTTGAGATAGAGAATTAAGCATGCCGTAGAAAGCCAGCTTTTCTTGAAGGGGGAGTAAGGTTTTTATAAAACCGTCATCATCGAGTAAAGCTTTTGTAAAAAAGAGGCAAGCTTTTTCATATTGATCATTCGGAGCGGACCAGGAAGTGTGTTGCTTTCTTTCACGCAAAGCTTTATTCAAAAAGACATTGAGCCTTTGCTGCAATTCCCCTAAATCCTGTTTCAACGGCCATACCCCCAGTAAGGTTTGATAAAGCAACATTTCGTCACTTTGATCGGGCGCTTCTTGATTCAATAAATTTGTTTTCTTATGCTGGTTAAGTTGCTCTAATGTACCTAACAAATGATCCCAATCTTCAGCCCACTCGCTTAGGGCATTCAATCTGGCTCGTAAATCTTCGCTTCGTTTGCTGTCATGGGTGGAACTTGCATTCATAGTATGGGGCCAATGTTTGACACGGGTTTCATTTGCATCATGAAAATGTTTCAAACTGCCGGCCGAATAATAATATTCTGGGGAGCTGCCTACTTCATTTAAAGACAAAAGAACATTATAACGGTAACAGGCGGTATCCTCGTATCCTTTCGCCATAACAGGGCCGCTAAATACCTCCCAGCTGCTTCGCCAACTTTGCCAGTGCTTTTGTTTATCTTTGAAGTCCTCCGGAAAGAATTTAAGAAGCAAGTCCTGGAATAAAAGGCTTAAATTTTCATACCTTAAAGGAATATGTTTAATAATTTGATGAATAATTTTTTCCTGATAATAGATAAGAGCGGCATCGTTATACAGCCGGTATATGGGCATTTTTTGGGAGAAAGTCAGAAAAAATTGCCTGATGTCCTCTGTAGGGTAAGTGCTCAGCAGTTTATCAAGAGCGGCAATCAAATTTTTCGCTTCAAATTCAAATAAATTTGAAATCACCAATTGAAGTGATTCTTCTTTAATTTCGTGAAAAGTTTTGGTATTGCCGCTAAAGTTGTCATGGATAGAAATTAGCTTGGGTAAATTCCCATCAAATACATAGAGTTTGTTAACTTGATTTAAAAATTCATAGCCTGTCGTTCCAGCAAGAGGCCAGCTAGGGGGCAGGGTTTCATCATAGCCGAGAATTTTTTCAACCACTATAAAAAAAGGTTTGCCAATGGCTTGTCTTAAGCGCTCAAGATATTCTTTGGGTTTTCTGAGGCCATCAATATGGTCCACACGCAACCCTTGTATTAGATCTTGTTCAATCAACTCCAAAATTAGTCCATGGGTTTCAAAGAAGACGTCCTCGCGTTCAGCGTTTAAGCAAACTAACTCGTTAATATCAAAAAATCGGCGGTAACGCAGTTTTCCCTGTTCGGATTTATCCCAGCGAATATCAAAGAGATAGCTGAACTTTGATGACTGGCCATTGGCTAATACATCTCTCCAATAGGGATTGTGCTCGGTCGCAGCCATGTGGTTAGGTACAATGTCCAGACAAAGGGATAATCCATCCTGTTTGGCCGCCTTTGCTAAGTTTTCAAAGGCCTGCCGTCCGCCTAAATCATCGCTGATTTTTTTAAAATCAGCCACGTCATAGCCATGGGTACTTCCTGGCTGTGCTTGCAAAATAGGGGATAAGTACAAATCGCTTATCCCAAGCTGCTTAAAATAGGGCAAAAGGGCAAGCACGGCTTCGAAATTAAACTGCTTATTTAACTGCAATCTATAGGTTGCTAGAGGGGTGTGCATTAAACCTCCAAATCCAATTCACTTCCCAAGTCCTTTAATAACTCATAAGGTTCTTCTTGATTTCTTAGTCTTTCCATCACTACATTTTCAAGATTCCAGAAATTAAGTTTTAGGGGTAGGTTCTTTACATTTCGCAACAATTCGAGCACATGCTGAATCAATTCTTCATTATGAGGTGTTTTTTCAATTTCAAAAGCATACTTTTTAAAGAGTTGATCCACTTTAAACCGGATGTTGTCATCCAGTTTGACATTTAAGCGCCCAACATTCTCAAATAAAGTTTGCAATCTTTCCAGATTGATCTCTTCGATATCTAAGCTGTTTATGATGTCCTGATTAATAACATAGCTTATTGCAGCAGTTAATGCTTTCGGTAGCGGAATATTTAATTGTGAAACGAAGTAAAGTATGGCTGCATTATTATCGATGAATTCATGATAGCGATTCTCCAGTTCGGAAATCATTGTAGACAGGATTTGTCTGGTAATTTGTAACTTCATGTCGAAGAACAAATCACGTAAGGAAATGGTCTTCGGACCAAAATGACTTTCAAAGAGTTTCACCAGTTCGAAAATATCTCCTTTGCCAAATTGTTCAAATAACTCATCTTCAACGGCTGTGAGGCTTTCATTGGGGTGCTGAATGGTGCATATGAGATTTTGATCACCTTGATAAAGGACTGCATACCAAACTTGCCTCTGTTCATGGGTGATTTCGGAGCGAACATCCATTAAACCGGAGAATAATTTAATTTTTCCCGCCTCACTGTATCGAGATTTTAATAGATCAATTTCATAGCAATATAGTTTGACTTTATTTTCATAACTGATAAAGGGTAGGGTCGCCGTCAAGTGCGCGGACACGTTAAACAGGTCGATGACTAAAGGCTTCACAAAACGAAGGTAAAGATTTTTTCCATTTCCGAACTCAGGCAGATTTGAGGGAATGGCAGCCAGGCGTTCAATGAATTCTTCTTCATAATCTTCAGTAAGCAGCTCCTTGGCTAATTGGATTACACGAGCGGCATACCTTACTACTTGTAAGGTTTCGATTCCTGATAATTCATCAAAAAACCAACCACAGCTGGTGTACATGAGCATGGCATGTCGTTGCAATTCCAACCACTTTAAAACACTCACCTTTTCCTTAGAGGATAACTTCCTTTGAGCATGTCTTTTGAGAAAATCACTTACGGCACTTCGATCATTTAAAATATGAATATAATCATTTCGAGCTTGCCATGGGTCTTTAAGCCATTGGCTCACTTGTTCTTCAAATTTTGGTATAAGTTGATCACGCAACCAATCCAAGGCTTCTCTCAATGGCCCCCGCCATTCTTGCGTCCAGTCCTGCCCTGCGCGACACCCGCAGTTGCTTCGCCAGCGTTCAATTCCATGCGCACAACTCCAGGATGAGTCTTCATGAATTTCCACTTCAAATTTCGCTTCCTGAAGTTCTAGAAAATAACCATAGTTAACCAACTTAACATCTTCTCTTTCTTCAATCATTCGCAGGGCGTAAGCCAGACCCATGTCGCCATGAGGATGATGATGACCATAAGATTCTCCATCCGTTGCTATGTGCATTAAATTGCACTCAGTGACGGCATTGGGAAAGGAATTCAATAGACGATCTGCAAAGACTTCTCCATGCGTCAGTAATTTTTCAAAGGCAACCGCCTTTGCGACATTACCATCATAAAAAAAGAGATTGATGCTTCGTCCGGAAGGTAACTTTTGTTGATAGACAGTACCAGTACTGATTAGGCCTGGTTGCCAATTGTCATCCTCCAGGGATTTACTTTGCTTAGCCTGATTAGGGGCAAGAATAGTAAATTTAACCCCCAGTTCACTCATGATGTCGAGCACTTCAAGATCAACGGCTGTTTCTGACAACCATAATCCTTCAGGAGGACGACCAAAATGATGTTCGAAGTGTTTAATTCCCCAATAAATCTGTGTGTATTTGTCGCGGGAATTAGCCAAAGGCAAAATCATATGATTATAGGCCTGAGCTAAAGCATTTCCATGGCCGTTAAATTGCTGTTGGCTTTGTTGATCAGCGTCTAAAAGGGCTTTAAGGAGTCGTGGGTGTTTTTCCTTAAGCCAGGACAGTAAAGTGGGTCCAAAATTAAAACTGATTTTGGCATAATTATTAACTATTTCAGCGATTTTGCCTTCCGGGTTCAGAATTCGCGAGCCGGAGTTGGGTAAATAGCACTCATCCGTTATGCGTTCATTCCAATCATGATAGGGCGCAGCTGATTCTTGAGTTTCAATTTCTTCAAGCCAGGGGTTTTCTCTGGGGGGTTGATAAAAATGCCCATGAATGCAAATAAAATTAGCCGTCATTTTGCTCTTCCTTAAACAGTAAGAATCCGTAGGGTTCTAAAAGATTGTCGACAAGTTCTATCTCCGGTTCAGTCCATTGTCTGTCCTGAGAATTTAATATCAGTTCCCAGGAGCCGTGGAGAACAGAAGCATACTCTTGTTCGGAATCTGAAAAGCTTGCCAGTATGAGAACATCACCTGCATCTGCTTTACGCTGAATCATTAAAATCCTTTTCCCTTCATGCCATTGAATGTGTTGATTCGTCTTATCCAAACTGGCCAAAGCAGATAACTGCTTTCTGAATTTCAATAATTCTCTGTAAAAATTTAATATTTTTTTGTGTTTCTTTTTTGATTTTAATTCATGATTGAGTCTGCTTCTTAAAAAAGTATCCACTGATTGAGGGTCAGGAATGAGGCTATCATGTTGGTACGCAAACTCCCTGGCTCTGCCTTTGCGCACAGCCTCGATTAATTGTGCATCACGATGACTCACAAAGTATTGAAAAGGTGCTGTTTCACCATATTCTTCACCCATAAACATCAAGGGGATAAACGGTGCACATAAGTAAAGTCCGGCTGCCAACTTAAGCTTGGCTTCTGTCACCAAACTGGACAATCGCTCTCCTTGCGCCCGATTGCCAATTTGATCATGATTTTGTATGCAGACTACAAATTGTTCCCCAGGAATATTTTTAGAGCTTCGGCCATGCGGCTTTCTGCGAAAAGGAGAATACTCGCCTGAGTATATGAATCCTTCTTTGTAAGCTTTGATTAACTGCTGAATGCCATGGAAATCTTGATAATAGGAGTGTTGCTCCTGAGTTAAAAGGCTGTGAATGATATGATGGAAATCATCATTCCATTGCGCCTGCATGCCAAAACCACCTTGGGATTTAGGCAGAATCAAACGCAAATCATTGGCGTCGTTTTCAGCGATAAGGTAATACGCCCGCCCCGACCGTTTCGATAAGGAGTTAACAGAGTCAGCCAGCTCCTCAAGAAAAGGATAGGCTGACACGTCAACAATGGCGTGTAATGCATCCAATCTTAATGCATCTATGCCATATTCGATAAACCAATGAAGTGCATTTTCAATGAAATAACGTCTGACATGGTGATTATGCTCGTCATCATAATTGAGCATCTTTCCCCAAAGCGTGTTGTATTTGCTGGTGAAATATGGGCCAAAATGATCAAAGAAGTTTCCTTCCGGACCAAGGTGGTTATACACTACATCCAGTACGACTGCGATGTCCAATTCGTGGCAAGCATGGACGAGCGTCTTTAGTCCAGATGGCCCCCCATAGGAATTTTGCACAGCAAATGGAAAAACACCGTCATAACCCCAGTTGCGAGTACCTGAAAATTGTGCAACAGGCATAATTTCAATTGCAGTAATACCGAGTTCTTTTAATCCCTTAAGATGGGGGATAATGGCTTTAAAATTACCTTCGGTTGTATAAGTTCCCACATGCAACTCATAGATAATGTAGTCTTTTATTGGAATATTCGGCCAATGAGAAGGTTTATTTTTTGCAATAACTTGTGAAGGCCCCATTACCCCCTCTGGCTGAAAGTCGGAGGCCAAATCAGGATACCGTTGACCATTAAAGATAAAATAGTAATTATCCCCGGCTTGGATGCCATTTACCTCAGCAAAATAATAACCCTTTTCTTCAGGCTGCATTGTTAATAAAAAGGATTGTCCTCTTTCTGGAATAATTTCCAGTTGCACCTGTTTTGCATAGGGTGCCCAACATCGAAATTGACAGACCTTATTATTTTTGAATATCGCTCCAAGCGTTCTTTGTGTTATGAGAGCCATTTGTATATTGCCAAACTGAGTCCATCTACGATTAAGTTTAGAGAATAAGGATGACCATGGTATGGCATGTCCTCAGTGGTTAAACATTCCCTGCTGGCCCACTTATCTCCGCCATATTTTTCGTCATTGCTGGTAATGATTTCCTGCCAGGAACCTGCCCTGGGTACGCCAAGCCGGTAAAGGGTTCTGGTTACTGGGGTACAATTCATAAGCACAAGAAGCAATTCACCATTTATGGATTTACGCAGGAAGCTATAAATGCTGTTATCAGCATCATTGCAGTCTATCCATTCAAATCCTTCTCGTTGACAATCCAGCTCATGCAAGGCCGCTTCATTGCGATAAAGGACATTTAAGTCCCTAACCCAGGTTTGCAGTTTTTGATGCATCGGATAATCAAGTAAATGCCAATCCAGGCTGCTTTCGTGGCTCCATTCACTGAACTGGGCAAATTCGCAGCCCATAAACAGCAATTTCTTTCCAGGGAGGCTGAACATATAACCGTAGAGCAGACGTAAATTTGCAAATTTTTGATAATTATCACCAGGCATTTTATTAATTAATGAGCCTTTGCCATAAACCACTTCATCATGTGACAGTGAAAGAGTGAAATTTTCTGTAAATGCATAAACCATACGGAAAGAAAGCTGATGTTGATGAAAGCGTCGATGAATGGGATCTTTGGCAAAATACAACAAGGTGTCATGCATCCAGCCCATATCCCATTTAAAACCGAAGCCTAGTCCGCCCGTTTCTACGGGAGAAGATACCCCAGACCAGGCGGTTGACTCTTCAGCAAAGGTTTGAATATCCGGATAATAGCCGTATAAGACGGTATTTAGGGTTTTCAAAAAATGAATGGCTTCTAAGTTTTCTTTACCGCCAAATTGGTTGGGAAGCCACTCACCGTCTGCTCGTGAATAATTTAAATAAAGCATAGACGCAACTGCATCAACCCGGATTGCATCAATGTGAAATTTATCAAGCCAGTACAGGGCGCTACTGATTAGAAAAGCCTGCACTTCGTTTCGTCCGTAATTAAAGATGGCACTTTTCCAATCAGGATGAAACCCTTTTCTTGCATCAAAATGCTCAAATAAGTGCGTCCCATCGAAGCGTGCCAAGCCGTGTTCGTCATTGGGGAAGTGAGAGGGGACCCAATCAAGAATAACCCCAATTTCATGCTGATGAAGGTAATCAATGAGAAACATAAAATCATCAGGAGTACCATAGCGGGCTGTTGGAGCAAAATAACTTAAGGTTTGATAGCCCCAGGAGCCGTAGAAAGGATGCTCCATAACCGGTAAAAACTCGACATGGGTGAAACCCATAGACTGGACATAATCAGCAAGCATAGGAGCCATCTCGCGATAGCTTAAATAGCGGTTATTATCTTCAGGAACTCGTCGCCAGGAACCGAGATGAACCTCATATATTGAAATTGGAGCTTGAAGACTTTGTTTTTCCTTTCTCTTTTTAAGCCAGGCGTCATCCTGCCATTGATGTTTAGACTCCCAAACAACGGAAGCCGTGCAAGGTGGAACCTCATGATAAAAAGCAAAAGGATCGGATTTTTCCGCAGTAAAATTCGTTCGCTCTGAGTGAATGAAATATTTATACAAATCGCCACATTGGGCTGCAGGAACAAAACCTTGCCATACTCCTGAATTCCCAAGAGAAGAAAGCGGGTTGCTGTCTCGATTCCAATGATTAAAAGAGCCAATAACGGAAACGTAACTCGCATTAGGCGCCCAAACAGCAAAATGTACGCCATTTATGTGGTCAACTGTGCCGGGATGAGCTCCCAAGTGATTGTACAATCGATAGTGACGGCCTTCGTTGAATAGATACAAATCCATATCTGACAATAAACTGGCTTGCTGTGGGCTTTCCTTTATTGGCTTTTGATTTTTACCAATGAAATAAAGTAGGTTACTGACCTCAGCCATTTGGGTGATTTGTTCCATAGAATAAGCCAATTTTCGGCGCCAATTAGGTTCAGAGTTTGCTGTTGGCACATTCTGGGACTGTTTCTCCTCCCAAAGATCTTCAATATTAATGACAAAAAGCGGGGCTTGGCTTTTGGCTAACATACTTAGACTGGCTTTTAAAAGATTGTTTTCGTCGGGAAGATAGTTAACCAGTGTGGTTTTAAGAGTTTTTAATTGCCTTCGACGCTTTTTTGTCATCGCTTGCGCATAATCGGCCGATATTAATCCAAGTTCTTGATATTTCTTAATGTCAAGTTCATGACAAAAAGCATAAAAAGTGGGCATATCATGGGTGTTTAAACTAGCAAGAAGATTATTCGATTTTGGAACTGGATTTTGCTTGGATTCGAGAGCATATTGTAGAATATGCATTTCCATCAGACCATGACGGCGCATCATTCGATTGGTTTGTGGGGGGACCGAGCCTAAATTTTCACCAACGACAATGACTTTATGCCGATGGGATTCAATCGCCAAAATTGCATAAATTTCATCTGTTGGGTAACGTAAGTAAACGCCTTCACTCGATTCAAATCCTTTTGGGATAATGTAAAGTCGATTAAAAGCCATTACATGATCGATTCGCAAAACATCGACCTGTTGCATTACGTGGTCAAACAATTGGATTAGCTGCTTATAGCGATTCTCACGCAATTTAATTGGATTTAATGGAGGCAATTGCCAGTTTTGCCCCTTTAAAAACATAGGATCTGGAGGGGCGCCCACAGCGGTCTTGAGAAGGTAATTGTCTTGATGGTGCCAAACGTCAAAACCCCACCCGTGTGAACCTACAGGCAAATCAAGATACAATCTTTGCTGATTTTTATTTAAATTATTTCTCAGTTCAGACAATTGTTTCTCAAATTGCCATTGTGAGATGAGGTGGTAATGGTACTGCTCAGTGGAAACGTCTTCTTCACTGATCTCACCATTTTTCTGTTGGTCTGGCCATTGTTCCCAAGGCTTGCCAATGTGCTCCATATAAGCCCTAAACAGAGCATATTTTTTAAGCTCAGGGCGTTTTTTCAGGTAGGATTTTAATTCGTTTTTTTGTGCAGGATCCTTCAAAAGAAGCTTAAATTGCTGCTGAGCAATGCGACGTTTCAATGCTGCGGTTTTTTTATAATTAATGATGGGTTCTTCATTCAGGGACGCAATTTCTTCCTGATATTCCTCCGGAATATCGGCAATCGCTCTAAGGTTTAAGTAAAGCTCATTTCCAAAGAGACGGCTTATAGGGGAATAGGGGCTGGGCTCGCAGGGTTCATCCAGAAATACTGAGAAAAGCGGAGTGGTTGCAACAAGCTGCCCCTGGTGTTCATTCAGCCATTTTGCTAATTGCATGAAATCGTTTAAGTCCCCGCAGCCAATACTGTGTTCTGAATGCAAAGCGTATATTGGACAAAATAGACCATATTCTTTTTCATAATTAAACTTCTCAGGTCTGTACATCTTACGCGGGGCAGAGAGAACGAGGCTGGTGAACTCCCGCTTTCCCAGATTTAGCTTTAGTAAATGATAGCCCCAGGACAATTTTGGAATAACCAAACTTCGAATCAACTGATCATGTTGATTTTTCTTTGCCTTAGATAGTTTTAGTTTTGAAATTGAGCTGCCATCCTCTTGAAGTATCTCTGCGTGAGCAAGCTGATTGATTTCATCTTCACATAAAGGGATGGGGACGGTTTTTCCTAAGCCATCCCATAGAAGTATAATTTCATCTAATTTGTTGTCTCTGGCCTTTTTCTGTAATTGTTCAAGAATGGATGAAGCTTGACTGTCGTGTTCAATAGAAATACCAAGTGCACTCAAAATAGCCAAAATGGTATTTGTTGGGGCCTGAACCGTTTCTCCCCATGCATTTTCGTAGCTTGTCAAAATTCCTGCAAATTCAGCCAATTGTTGCAAGGCTTCAACCTTTTGTTGAGAATCCTTTTTCAACCTTTACTCCATTAAGTTAATTAATCCAATACAAGGCACTCGCAGCCAGTCAGGGCGGTTGTTCATCTCATATTCAATTTCATAAAACACTTTTTCCAGCATAAAAATTTTTAATAGAAAATAAATATCACTGTTTTCAAGTGGTAATAACTCTTTGATCTTTGAATAGCTTAAATAATTTTGTAAGAACAGTTGGCAAGTCCACTGATACCAATGCTCAGGTGAGTTTTTCTGAAAAGCCAAATCCTGTTTTCTTAGTTCCAAAACGTTATATATGGCATAATGGAACGAACGAAGCATCCCGGCTACGTCTCTAAGTGGGGAGCGCTTAATTTTTCGTTCTGATATGGGCCGCGCTGGTTCACCTTCATAATCGATAATTACAAAGTCATTCCCTGTGTAAAGAATTTGGCCTAAATGATAATCACCGTGGCAACGAATTTTTTTTCCACCAATCTTTTTGGTTAGCAGAGGCTTAAATTCTTCTAAGAGATTTCTATCGTCTTGCAGAATTTCCTTTAATTGTTCTTTGAGATCTTCTTCCACATTCAATTTGAACTGCTTTTTAGCGCGAAGAATTACCGAGCGCATGGTTTGATACAAACTTCGTTGATCGAAAAGACTAAAATTTTCTTTTTTAAATGATGGGGACGTTGATGCATTGGCAAGGGCTTCATGCATTTCAGCTGTGCGTTTGGCCAATAATTCTACAGTCGGGGCATAAACACCCAAGGTATGATAAATGTCTTCAGGAATGGGTTTGTTGCTTTCAGAAAGAAATTCGTTTGGAGGAGCTGGCATGGTTAAAAATTCAGGATTTTGGTCAATCAGATTATTAAGAGTATTGACGGAGTAAGTCCAAGCATCTCCTTTATTGGCGATGAACTCTTGCACAAGGCCTACGGTGATTAATTTCTCACGATAATGATATTCAAGTTTTGACAGCATGGCCGGAATGCGAAATTCAGAGGATTTTGTGAGTACCTCAGTGATTTCCGCTTCGGGATTGCTGCCAAATTCAACGCGGCGATACAACTTAAATTGGGCACAATTGCTGAAGCGGATGGTGGTGTTTGATTGTTCTGCATTTACAGGTTCTTGCAATATCTCATTGCTTTCATTAAGAAGGACTTTTTTGGCTTGGGAACCAGGCAAAATCTCTAAAGTTCCAGCTGAACCTTTAAACCGATGTTTGCTGGCTAACAATTCAAAAACAGTCTTCCAAAGAGCGGGTGTGTAGGCCAAATCGGCCACATAATAAATTGCCTCCTGCAAATGAATTGCGCACAAATACTTTGAGTTTGCAGGAGGTATCGTATCAAAAGTAACAAAGATGAAATATCTTTCCGGTTCTTTGTCTTCAAAGGAGAGAAGAAGCATAAGAAAGTGGATTGGGACCGGTTTATTAAGGACAGGAATGATTTCTTCGATGACTAGATCCCGAACGGGATATGTCTTTGAGCGAAACCAGCGACTTTCAATCAAATAAGTTAATAAATTAGTTTCAAACTCTTTACGTGTTGGTTTTTGATAGAGTTCAGAAATTCTTTTTTCCAACCAATATTCATTCTGAGCTCCTTTTTGCATTTTTGTTAAATTTTTATGAAGTTCTAGCCATAAAAAACCGTAAGAAGCTAATACTAGAAAATAGGGTTTTTCATCAATTGCTGGAAATTTGGCTTTGCCTAAAATTTCTTGCGGCATGTAGCCTTGGTATTGAGGCAGTTGAACCCAAGCGGGCTGGATATTCCTTGATAGATTAATCAATACAAGGATGCTTTGTTCCTGGTAAGTTCGCAAGAAAGCAAGTATTTTATTGTTATTGCTGTCCAGAAACTGGATGCTTCCTCGACTAAATGCTTTGTAAGTTTGTCTAATTTCTATGATGTGTTTCATCCACCACAATAAAGAATTAAAATTTTGCTGCTGTAACTGCACATTGATGGCTTGATAGTTATATTCCGGATCAATAATCACTGGAGAATACAGTTTTTGTGGCGTACTTTTTGAGAAGCCGGCATTGCTGTCGGCTGACCACTGCATGGGTGTTCTAACGCTGTTCCGATCACCCAAATAAATATTATCCCCCATGCCGATTTCATCACCATAATAAATAATGGGAGTGCCAGGCATGGAAAACAATAAAACGTTCATCAACTCAATCTTTTGCCGATCGCCGCCCATTAGAGGAGCCAGACGCCGTCTAATACCTAAATTTATTCGCATCTGCTCATCTTGAGCGTACATCCGATACATGTAATCCCGTTCTTCATCGGTCACCATTTCCAGGGTAAGTTCATCATGGTTGCGAAGAAATGTAGCCCACTGACAGTTGTCAGGAATGCTTGGAGTCTGTTCAATGATATCAATAATGGGAAAAGAATTTTCCATTTGAATGGCCATATACAGCCGAGGCATTAATGGAAAATGAAAAGCCATTTGGCATTCATCACCATTGCCAAAATACTTTACTGCCTCATCAGGCCATTGATTGGCTTCAGCTAGGAGAAAACGATCATTAAAATGTTGCTGCACATGAGCACTCAACCGTTTTAGAAACTCATGGGTTTCTGGAAGGTTTTCGCAACTGGTGCCTTCCCGTTGAAACAAGTAGGGAATCGCATCAAGACGCAAGCCGTCGACGCCCATTGACAGCCAGAAATCCACAATTTTAAAAATTTCTTTTTGTACATTGGGGTTGTCGTAATTCAAATCAGGTTGATGGGAGTAAAATCGGTGCCAATAATAAGCCTTGGCTACGGGATCCCACGCCCAATTGGAGGTTTCAAAATCACGAAAAATAATCCGGGCATCGGAATACTCTTTAGCGCTATCACTCCAGGTATAGAAATTCCGCCAGTAAGAGCCAGGCTTGCTTGTACGGGATTTTTGGAACCAGGGATGTTCATTTGAAGTGTGATTAATGACGAGCTCAGTAATGATTTTAATGCCGCGTTTATGAGCCTCTTTCAATAAAGTTTTAAAATCACGAATGTTGCCATAAATAGGGTTGATGCTTAAATAATCAGCTATATCATAGCCTTCATCTTTCAGTGGTGAAGGATAAAAAGGCAGGAGCCAAATGGCTGTTATCCCTAAAAATTTTAGATAATCCAGCTTTTCAATTAGGCCCCGTAAGTCACCAATGCCATCTGCATTGCTGTCAAAAAAACTTCTTATGTGAACTTGATAAATGACAGCATCTTTATACCAATCTGATTGGCTCCTATCCAATGTCATTGCTTCATTCATTCTGCAACTCATTTATCTGAAATATGTGGGCGCATTGTGATTTATCAGGGTCTAATTCGACATAGCAGTCCCCTTCCTGCCAAAGGTAGCGCTCTCCTGTTAACAAATCATGAACTTCAAATTCATTGCTTGTAATCCCTAATTCGCTTAGCTCCATTTTCAAGAAGCCTGATTGTTTATATTGATAATCAAGATTGACCACCATCAGGAGAATATCCTTTTCATCAAAGCATCTCTTGCTGTAGCAAATCAATTGGGGATTATCACTAGTATGCAAGTGTAAACTATTGAAATTTTCTAAGGCTTTGTGTTTCCTTCTTATACGATTCACTTGAGTAATGAGTTCAATGATATTTTCCGGATGGGTTTGCAAGTGTTTCAATTCATATTTTTCCGAGTTCAGATATTCTTCCGAACCCTCATGGAGAGGTTCATGAATGCAGTTTTCGTAAACAGGACCATAAATACCGTAATTACTACCAAGAGTGGCTGCGAGTATGAATCGAATCATAAAAGCGATACGCCCCCCTGTTTGAAGGTATTCATGCAAGATATCAGGAGTATTAGCCCAAAAATTGGGTCTAAAGAAATCAACAATCGGACGGCTAAGCAATTCCCTTATGTAGTTTTGCAGTTCTTCCTTACTGTTACGCCAGGTGAAATAGGTGTATGATTGGCTAAATCCGCATTTGGCTAACTGGTACATAACTTTAGGTCTGGTAAAGGCTTCGGATAAAAATAATGTCTCTGGATGTTGCTTCTTGACTTCGCAAATGAGCCATTGCCAGAAAATAAATGGCTTGGTATGAGGATTGTCTACGCGAAAGATATAAACCCCCATTTTTATCCAATACAGGATAATGGATTTAAATTCCTGCCACATATCCATCCAGTCGTTCGATGCAAAATTAAAAGGATAAATATCCTGGTATTTCTTGGGAGGATTCTCAGCATATTGCAAAGAGCCATCAGGCAAATGCTTAAACCAGGAAGGATGTTTTTTCAGGTAAGGATGATCGGGACTGCACTGAAGTGCAAAATCCAATGCAATTTCCATATTCAATTCTTTGGCCGTAGCAATCAGTTGTTTAAAATCATCAGCAGTCCCCAATTCCTTGTGAAAGGCTTTATGACCGCCTGATTTATCGCCAATTGCCCAAGGACTACCAGGATCGCCTTCTTCACAGCTGACTGAATTGTTTTTACCTTTTCTATTGGTGAGGCCGATGGGATGAATAGGCGGAAGATAGATGACATCGAATCCCATCTTATGTAGTTGTGGTAAATAGGCAATTAAATCCTGAAAACTGCCATGCTTTCCTTTCACTCTGCTAAGGGAGCGAGGAAATACTTCATACCAAGCGCTAAATTGCGCCCTAAGCCTATCAACAGTTACCATTAACTGCTTGGGGTATTTAGTGATATAGGACGGAGCTAAATGCTCTCTAGTCCAGTTTAGTAAAAGTTCATTTTCTAATATTTTATGCAGCTTCTTATAAGAGGTTTCTTGCTGTATGGCTTGAATCGATTTTTGAATGGTTTCATTTAACTGGGGTTTTCTCTTGTTAAAGAATTCAAGGCCAATCATTCTTTCAACATCAATGTCCATTCCCAGTTCAGCTTTTTTTAGAAATCTTTTTTTCCAGGTCGAGAACTCATCAATCCATGCTTCAATTGTATACTGGTAATTACCGACTTTCTTTAAGTTGAACTCAGCTTTAAACCGATCATTATCTGGTTCTGAAAAGTAAGCTGAAGACCATTTTTTATCTTGTTCATGTTTATAAAGGAGTCTTGCTGAAATTTCATCAATGCCATCAGTAATGAGATCGGCTTCTACGATCATTTTCTCATTTACAATTCGCTTGATTGGAAAATTGCCATCATCGATTTCAGGATAGACGTTTTCGATCCAAACTCTCTTTAATCCCTCCATTTTACCAGTAATTTTTATCTCTTTTTTTTGCATCTTACATTCCTTTTAGACAGTCTGAATTCTTGTTGTGAGGTTCGCTAGGGATAACCATTATAAAGCAAACAAATCAGCTAGATACGCATCTAAGTCTATGATGTTAACCTATTTTTTAGGCTATGACGACCTGTTGGATTTTGATAATGGAAGTTTCTAAAAGCACCATTTTTTATTTAGCATTAGTGGCTTTTGTTTCTAATTTTGGCTTTACTTTCCAGCTTTCAAATTTAACCACAGTATTTAAGTTATCAGGAGCTAATGACAATATTCTACCGCTTTTATGGCTGATTCCTCCTGTTACCGGCATGCTGATACAACCCATTATTGGCTATCTGAGTGATAAGACTACAACGTCTATGGGTAGAAGAAAGCCTTACATTATCGGTTGGGGGGTATTAGCTGGTATTTCATTCATCTTATTGCCTTTAAATCACTCTTTAATATACGTGCTGTTCTTCACTTTTTTTATTGATTGCAGCCTGAATGGTGGTGCCGAGTGCTTAAGGGCTTTAACTGCTGATCAGTTCCAAAATGAAGGGCCAAGATCCCAGGCTTTTTCTGCAGAAGCTTTTTTTGCTGGTATTGGTGGTGTTTTAGGAGCTTATTTACCCATAGCTGTGCAAAGAATTTTTATGGGAGAACAGAACCAGTCTTTCTTTAATTTTATGCCGAAAAATTTAGGTATTTCCTATGTGTTTTCTGGCTTAACTTTCCTGTTCATTATTTTTATATTCTTCCATAAAATTAATGAAGAACCCATTCGATTGCCAAAGATTAATTTTTCTCTACTATTTAAGACTTTGTTCAATTTTTTTCATGGGTTAAAAAATATAAAAACTGAACTGAAGGTCGATAAAATCTTTTTTCAAATTTTATCCATCCATGGTATTTCCTGGATGGGCATTTTTATCTTTTGGCTTTATTTTAGCTTATGTATAGCCCAAGAAAACTACCATTTACCCTATATGGATACTGGTAATTCCTATAAAGCTCTTCATCTTGCCAGTTTGGACAGCTCCTATTATTTCTCCCTCTATCAATACGTAAGTCTGATGTTCACTTTATTTATCTTTATTTGTTCACGATTGTTAAAAGCTGAAAAAATCCATGGGATTGCGCTGTTGGCTGGAGCCGTTGGAATGTGCTTGATTTCCTTTAAAACAACTGTTCTAAGCCTCTGCCTTGCATCCATCTGCATAGGAATCATGTGGGGAAGTTTAATTGTTATCCCCTACGTGGTTCTTTTAAATTTTCTCCCAAAGGAGAATGTTGGGACGTGTTTGGGCTTATTCAATATGAGCATTACCTTACCCCAAGTTATTGGCGCACTGTTGCTTCCGCAATTATATAAGACTGTATTGCAGGCCCATGCTTCCTACGCTTTATTCCTGGCCGGACTGCTTCTTCTTCTTAGCTGTGTACTCTGGTTTCGTTTATTTTACATGCAAAACCCGAGAAAAATTCTTAATGTTTCGACAATTAACCATTGATCCTAAATGGGGGCTTATACAATTTAATGTTTGTTAATATGCTTTGAAATATCAGTAGGAGAACTGAACTGTTCTTCTTTTATATTTTTTATGGTATCGACTACTTCTGAAGGGGCACCATTTTTCTTGGCGCAGTCGATAATATTTTGCTTGCTGGCTGGAAAATTTATCCCCTTTAAATATTTTTGCACCTCAATTGGATTTATATCCTGTGAGCGACTCATAATGACCTCCTTCTATCAGTTACTCTTAAGATAGATTATTTTTTAGAATTTAATACTATGGTTTTCCTGAGCAAAACAGCAAAACTGCTAAGGTTTTGTTATATCTTAAATCGAAATATTTACTATACTTGGGTCAGGAATTAATTCGACAAGGAGACCGTCATGAAAAAATTTATTCCCATTTTGTTAAGCGCAAGCCTTATTTCTCTTGGTACTTTTGCTTTTGCAGCCAGCGGTGGTTCCAGCAGTTCAGGCTCTGGCATGTCCAGTGGTTCAGGGACCAGCTCTGGGGGTTCAACATCGACAGGAACTTCTACGGGTACTGGCACGGGAACAGGTACTACAACCGGAACGGACATGAATTCGGGTACCGGAACCAATTTGAATAATGGCAACGACTCAACAAACAGCATGGGCACCACAACTAACACAAATACTGGAACCGGTACAAACACCGATATGAACAATAACGGTACTGACGACAATCAAAATAACAATGATGGTAGTTCTGGTACAACGACTTATTAAATAAGTCCTGTTTCGCGCCTAATGATTAACCGTTGTTAGGCGCCTTTTTTCTATGTTTGCAATGAGGCAGTAATTAGAAAGTCTTCTTTTAATGAGACGTTGCAAGTCAATAGAACTGCTTTATTTTAACAATATCAATGTGGTCAGTTTGCGAGACTAGCGCCTGAATGAACAGAAGGGTTGTATCAAATTTGCAATGGATATTCCTGAAAGCTATCTAAAGCAATTTTACCATTTTTCCGCGATGGGGGCATTAGCAAAGTACTCATTAAGTCTGCGTTTTGTTCCTGGGCTTACCATTTCTGGCAACTCATCGTAGTAAAACCACGCCATCTGCTCAATTTCTCTGGAGTAGGCGATATGACTCGTATAATTTTTGATGATGTAAATTACTGGGTAGTCATTTACTCCAAGATAGCTATGTTGATAAATAGCAAACAGTGCTACATCTTGTTCAGATACTATGAGACCAACTTCCTCATGAAGCTCGCGAATGATTGCGGCTTTGGTGGATTCCCCATTTTTTACGCCACCTCCCGGTAAATACCAATGTGGCTGGTAAGTATGTTTTACTAATAAAACTTGTCTCTTTTCATTCAGTACTATCGCTCGAGCGCCAAGGGTACTTAAACCCATCCACGATTGCATGCGCTTCAAAACTCGAGTAGCAACGTGATAAGAAAAATTTATAATTTTCATAGTTGATCTGGTTGGTTTTAAATTAAAAGATAAATCTTTAAAGAAACGCAAGCCCATGTTTTATAATAAGCTAGCTTAACAAGAAATAGATTTAGTAAAAACGCCTTTGATAATTTTTTGAATTTTGTCGGTTTACTAATTAAATCTCAGGATCAATGAGGTAGAAAATGTCAATTTACAGGAAGTATAGCTATCTTTGGATAACATTAGGGTTGTTTTTATTTAGCTTAGCTGGTCATTGGATTTTTTCCTGGTTTGCTTATGTTGATGAACAACATTCAAGACATCAGCCTATTATTGTTTCATCCTATTTTGTGCAAGTCATGAGAGACACGCTCGAGAACTGGCAATCAGAATTTTTGCAACTGATGTGGCAGGTAGGGGGGCTCGCTCTTTTTCTTTATGTAGGTTCAACGCAATCTAAGGAAGGCGATGAGCGTAAGGAAGCAAAGCTCGATGCTATTTTGCGTGCTGTTATTCCTGAACAAGCCAATAATATTTTAGAAGAGCTCAATGCGAAATATCCTAAACGGTAAGAGTTTAATGACTTGTGAAGGGCTGACGGTCTCAGGAATCAAAAAGAGATTAGAAGGCTGAGAAGGATATTTATACTAAACTTGGTTGCTTACACAATACTCAGGGAACAGTGGAACCCATACATAGAGGTGAGTCCAGGGATTGTTCTTTGTATCTGTGCAATCGGGTAGCCAAATTGTGCACATCTTTAATGTGCGCATTTAAAAATCGCCGCAAGAAAATTGGGGTTCGTTAGCCGGTGGTAAAATGCTTAAGTTTAACAGAGCAGAAAAAGAAGTGTAACAATTTTGCTACACTACTTTTTACAGATTCCACGTATATTTTTGATTATTATTCAAAAATGGCGCGCCCGGAAGGATTCGAACCTCCGACCCCCTGGTTCGTAGCCAGATACTCTATCCAACTGAGCTACGGGCGCGTGTACTGGCGGAGAGAGAGGGATTCGAACCCTCGATGGGATTTCTCCCATACTCCCTTAGCAGGGGAGCGCCTTCGACCTCTCGGCCATCTCTCCGTTCAATGGAGGCGAAGTATAGCAGGTATTTAGAGCGCGTCAACTCTTTAACAAAATGTTTTTGTTATCAATTTCCTAAATACTTACAAAATAAGAAGATAACTGCTATCTTTTATCAGATAAATTGAACGCTTGTCAGCTGCCTTGACAATATCAGGAGGAGTAATGAAGCACGCATCGAATTTAAACGGTCGGGCGGTCTATGTAGTCGACGGAAGCCGAACGCCATTTTTAAAGGCTCGGGATGTAGGGCCTTTCAGTGGCTCAGATTTGGCTGTTGCCACGGGTATTGCACTACTTAATCGCCAGCCTTTTGCACCCACAAATTTGGATGAGGTGATTATTGGTTCAGCCATGCCGGGACCTGATGAGGCGAATATTGCACGCGTCATATCTCTGCGTCTGGGTTGTGGCGAACGGGTTCCTGCGTTCACAGTCATGCGAAATTGCGCCTCGGGCATGCAAGCTCTTGATAATGCTGCCATGCAAATTGCAAGTGGCCGAAGCGATTTGATTCTTGCAGGAGGCACTGATGCAATGAGCCATGCTCCCTTGCTGTTTAACCAAAAGATGGCTTCATGGCTTTCACAATGGTTTGCGGCCAAAAGCGTTGGCCAAAGAGCAACATTGATGACGAAATTTAGACCTTCATTTCTTGCTCCAGTTATTGCCTTGTTAAGGGGGCTGACTGATCCAATTGTTGGCCTAAACATGGGGCAAACAGCAGAAAAGGTTGCCTATCGCTTTGGAATTACCCGTGAGCAAATGGACAGCTTTGCCAGTGAAAGTCATCATCGATTAGCTCTTGCCTATGCGGAAGGGCGAATGGAGGAGGTTACTCCGATTATCGACAGCAAAGGTCGTGTTTATCCCCAAGATGACGGTATGCGTCCAGATTCTACCGTCGAAAAATTGGCCAAACTGAAACCTTATTTTGACAAAAAATATGGCATGGTCACCCCAGGTAACAGCTCGCAGGTAACGGATGGGGCTTGCTTACTTCTATTGGCCAGTGCTGATGCCGTAAAGAAATACAATTTACCCATTATTGGACGAATTGTTGATTCTCAGTGGGCTGCTTTAGATCCTTCGCAAATGGGCTTAGGACCCGTGCATGCCGCAACACCAATTATGCAACGGCATCATCTGAAGCCTTCGGATTTTGATTGTTGGGAGATCAATGAAGCCTTTGCTGCTCAGGTTTTAGGCTGCTTGGCTGCTTGGAATGACGAACAGTATTGTCAAACAGAGCTCGGCTTAAAAGAGGCTATGGGGGCTCCTTCTTTGGCAAAATTAAACATGGATGGAGGGGCAATTGCAGCAGGCCATCCGATAGGTGCTAGCGGCGCAAGAATTGTGTTGCATACTTTACAAGCTTTGAAGCATACGAATGGCAAAAGGGGAATGGCTGCTATTTGCATTGGCGGTGGCCAAGGTGGGGCAATGTATCTGGAACGTGTGACCGAGGTTAATGGACATGAGTAATTATAAACACTGGCAATTGCAAACGGATGCTGATCATATCGCTTGGTTAGCCTTTAACAGACAAGATACCGCGGTTAATGCAATCAACCACGAGGTTTTGGATGAATTAAACAGCCTATTACAAGAAATTGGGCAGCGTTCAAATTTAAAGGGTTTGGTTGTCTATTCAGCTAAGGAAAAGGGGTTTATTGCCGGAGCTGATGTCAATGAATTTTCTAAATTTACCTCACCTGCAGAAGCAGTTGATTTTTTAAGAAAAGGTCAAACCGTTTTTTTACGCCTGGAAGCTTTAAATATTCCTACAGTAGCGATGATAGATGGTTTTTGCATGGGAGGGGGGTTGGAACTTGCCCTTGCCTGCGATTACCGTGTAGCTACAGATGACAAAGACACGCGAATCGGCCTTCCGGAAATTTTGCTGGGGATTCACCCGGGCTGGGGTGGTACAGTGCGCTTACCAAAACTTATTGGGGGCTTTGATGCATTATCCAAGGTGATATTAACAGGCGCACCTCTTAGCGCTGAGAAAGCAAAACGATTAGGAATAGTCGATGATGTCGTGCCTTTAAGGCAATTAAAGCGAGCTGCTCTCTATTTTATCCTCAATAAGCCAGCAAAACATAAACCAAGTTTTATTCAGTCGGTCACTAATCAATCGTGGGTACGTGCTTTGTTAGCGCCGCTCCTGCGCTATAACGTCAGCAAAAGGGTTTCCCAAAATCATTATCCTGCCCCCTATGCCGTAATTGATTTATGGCAAAAGGAAGGCGCGGTCGGCGAACGAGCTTATCTTAAAGAAGCCGATTCGGTTGAGCAACTAATAACCCAGGGATCCACCGCAGCAAATCTTATCCGTGCTTTCTTGTTGCGTGAGCGAATGAAATCTTTTGGAAAAGAAAGTAATTTTCATGCTGAGCACGTACATGTTATAGGTGCCGGTGTGATGGGGGGCGATATTGCGGCCTGGTGTGCGTTGCGAGGCATTAAGGTCACCTTGCAAGATAAATCGCATCTGCAAATCGCGCCTGCTATGGCAAGAGCTTACTCACTATTTAAGAAAAAATTACGGAAGCCAAGGCTCATTCAGGCGGCTATGGACAGATTAATTCCTGATCCTGAGGGCTACGGGATAGCCCGTGCCGACGTTATTATAGAAGCTGTCTTTGAGAATCTTGCTGTTAAGCAGGGGATAATGAGAGAGGTTGAGGCCAAGGCGAAAAAAGACGCTTTGATTGCCACGAATACTTCAAGTATTCCGCTTGATGAAATCAGCCAGGTTATGACTAATCCAAAGCGGCTGGTTGGTATTCATTTCTTTAATCCAGTTGCCAAAATGGAATTGGTGGAGGTGGTTAGTAGCAGCAAAACGGCTAAAGACGTTACGCAACGTTCTTGTACGTTTGTGAATCAAATTGGTCGATTGCCCTTACCCGTTAAATCCAGCCCGGGCTTTCTGATCAATCGGGTTTTAATGCCCTACCTCATGGAATGCGTGCAGTTGCTTGAAGAAGGGTACAAAGGCGAAGAAATTGATCAGGCCGCTAAAGAATTTGGTATGGTCATGGGACCGGTCGAATTGGCTGATACTGTGGGCATGGACGTCTGTTTGGCAGTAGCTGAAAATCTCACAGCCCATTTCGGTGGAGCCGTACCTCAGCGATTGAGGGATATGGTTAAAGAGGGCAAACTCGGCCGCAAAACAGGACAGGGTTTTTACCGCTATAAAAATGGAAAACCGATTAAACAAAAGGTCAGTGATCCAAAATCGTCGAAAGAAATCGCTAATCGCTTAATTTTAAGAATGGTTAATGAGGCCGCATCTTGCCTGCGAGAAGGAGTCGTGGCCGATAGTGATTTACTGGATGGGGGCATGATTTTCGCAACGGGTTTTGCGCCATTTCGAGGCGGGCCAATGAATTACGCCAGGCAATTTGGCCATGATAAGCTCAATGAGTTGTTTGCTAAATTGGAAGCCCAATACGGCGAGCGATTCAAAGCGGACGCCAGTTTGTAATTCAATCCTTAACAACAAACAGTAAGCTCATTCTTACTGTTTGTTGCTTGAATGAGAACACCGTGAGCCTGGCAAGCCCTAGTAAAATATTTCTGTTTTGTATTCTTTTTTTTCTGAGCATTGTGGTTTGGTCAAGTACCTATGTCCTTTCTGCTCAAGATGATCTTATCGGTGGAATTCAAGCCATTTATCCTCAAAGCGGCGAAACTCTGCTTGAAGTCGGATTGCGTTATGATATGGGTTACTATGAGATGGCGCGCGCAAATCCCCATATTGATCTGGCGGCAACACTGTTTGAACACAATCAAATTATCATACCCTCCCAGTTCATTTTACCAGCGGCGCCTCGTAAGGGAATTGTGATTAATTTGGCAGAATACCGATTATATTATTTTCCACCGGATGATAATGTAGTTATTACAATGCCTGTAGGGATTGGACGAAAAGGCTGGCAAACCCCGCTTGGACAGACTAAGGTGGTGAGCAAGGAAAGGAACCCAGTTTGGCATCCAAGTGCTAAGTTGCAAGCTGAAGCGGCTAAACATGGAACTTTATTACCCAATGAATTTCCAGCTGGAGAGGACAATCCTTTAGGTAAACACCTTTTGCGCTTGGGTTGGTCTACTTATCTCATTCATGGAACGAATAGACCTGAGGGCGTGGGAGCACAAGTTAGTGCTGGTTGCATTAGAATGCTCCCGGAAGACATTGAATATTTGTTTAATCATGTAACTGTAGGAACATCGGTATTGGTGGTTAACCAGCCCGTTAAATTTGGTTATTTGGATAATCGCTTGTATGTTGAAATTCATCCAGCTTTAGCCGGGCACGCTAGTCAAAATTTAGCTCATCTAACGAAGGAGAGATTAACACGTTTTTCCCTAAAAGGGATTAATTATAAAGTACTTCAAAATGAACTGAACAAACCAACAGGCCTTCCTAAAAGGCTAACTTAGGCATGCTTGAACCTTCCGCAAAAAGCGCAAAACCAATGGCTCATCAGGACAATGATGAGGCTTGCGATTAAATCCAAAGGATAATGCCAGCCCAACAGAACGCAAGATAAAATCAATGTGACAGTAACCGGTAATAAAAGAAAAAAAACAATGGGCCAACTACGCAAAAGATAAAGGCAAAGCCAGGCCCAAATTGCATGAAATGATGGGAAAGCGATTAGCCCTCCTTCAATGGTAGAAGGAGGAATGTTTTGGTGGATTTGATTAAATTTAAGTCCCGTAGCCAATTGTGACTCACTGAACATAGGATTTCTAAAAGAGCCCGCTGGCGCTACAGTAGGATAAAAATAATAAATTGAAAAACCAATGAGAGCTGTGATAAGCAGTAAACAATAATATTCTCGGACGTATGAAAATCGACGCATTAATATGACGAAGACGGGAATGAGACTCATCTGATAAGGCAAGCTGTCGTATACCCAAACCAGGACTCCTGTAACAACATCATGTTGCAGAGTCCAGTGAAGAATATCAGGTACATTGACGTGTATGGCCTGCTCAAGATTTATAATTTTTTCATCGATTGGGGTAAAAGGAGTATATTGAATTGCATTGGTAGCTAATGCAATTAAGGACATTACTATGAAATAAAAAATGATTTCCCGACTAATTTTAACGGCGATGCTTTGCTTGCCAAACTGTAAATAACTTCCAGCCAAAGCTAGAAATAATAATAGGGCGATCGGAAGGGTATTCGATGGAAAGTAGTTATTGCCTTGATATTTATAAATGAAATGATTTATGGCTAAAGCAATGATGGACAAAATAAAAAGAACAGAACCGGCAAACACCGTGCAGAGGTTATGTTTTGAGGGCATTAGGATTTTCAGTCACTGCTTTGTTGTTTTTGCTTAATCGCATGGTAGATTTCTTCGCGATGGACTTCAATGGAGCGAGGTGCATTTACTCCAAATTTGATATTGCCATGCTCTAAGGTCTTGAATGCAACTATTTGAACAATGTGACCGCCAATATCGACAAGCAATGGCTCCTCAAAAGGGATAGTCACAATATTCATAAATAGAACCTTCTTATTTTTTAATATGTTATAACGCAGTGACTCATTAAAAGCAATGGTTAAATCAAAGGTAGATAGACGCAAAGGCATGATGAGCAATGATAAACTGAATAATTTTTTTTGATTATGGCATTGAAAGAAAGTTCTTATCGAGATTAAGGCTGTATTTCTTATTGGCATGCTGCAAGACATCATTTGTAGTAGTTCCAACTTGATCTGACAGTTACCGGTTTTTAAGAAGTGTCTGTCAGGTCAAATTTAGTTTATAAATTTTTCCATCCAGATTTGTTTAGCCTCTATCAAAGTTTGCATTGGAGTACGTCCACAACACATTTTACCCTGATGAGTACGTTGATTATTATAGTAATCCATCCATTCGTCCAGATCTTTTTGCAATTCATCGATTGATTCGTAAATTTTCTTTCGGAATGTTACTTGATAAAACTCCTGTAAAATCGTTTTATGAAAACGTTCACAAATCCCATTTGTTTGGGGTGAATTTGCTTTTGTCTTTGTATGGTCAATGTTATTAATTGCCAAATAAAGCTGATAATCATGCTGTTCTACCTTGCCACAATATTCAGTACCCCTATCTGTTAAAATACGCAGTATAGGTAAATCGTGTTGTTCGAAGAAGGGTAAAACCTTATCGTTCAGTAAATCTGCTGAAGTAATTGGCGTTTTAGTCGTATAAAGCTTGGCAAATGCCACTTTACTATAGGTATCAACAAAAGTTTGCTGATAAATGCGACCGACTCCTTTAAGCGTACCCACATAAAAAGTATCTTGCGAGCCGAGGTAACCAGGATGTGCTGTTTCGATTTCACCACATGCCTCATCATCAAATTTCTTTTTCTCCAAAGCTACGACCTGCGCTTCCGTCAATATAATTCCTTCAGAAGCTACTTTAGCCTCTAATGCTTTTAAGCGGTCTTTAAAATTGGCAAGCTCATATCGCAGCCAAATGCTACGAACTCCACTTGGAGAAACAAAAATACCCCGTTTACGAAGCTCATTGCTCGTACGAAGCTGACCATGGGCTGGAAATGCGATCGCATACTCCCTTACCGAGAGTTCAATTGCTTCTTCTACTCTATTTTTTAGATTAGGTTTTCTTCGGCTTTGATCGAATAAAGCATCAACTCCTCCCGATTCTACTGCCGACTTATAGCGATAAAATGTATCTCTGGATAAGCCCATTACTTTACATGCCTTAGATACATTCCCTAATTCTTCAGCAAGGTTTAATAAGCCAACTTTATGTTTAATAATTTTAACTGTATTATCTATCATGAGAGTTTTCCTTTTGGTTTTGTTTCAAGTTCGCACTTCTATCAAAACCGGAAACTCTCTCTTTTTCAAGTACTTGTGTCAGATTAAGTCGAAACTAATTCACATCATTCACTATACTTTCCATAAGATCACTAGGGGCCTCTCTTTTAATTTTTTCTAAGGCAGTAATTTGACGGGTTAGGTTTCCCGCTTCCTTTCCCCCATAAAAAGTATGGGCTGAGGTCATCAATTTCCTTTCTTGATAGCCCTTTATAGTTTGATCTACTGCTTTAAGGTTTTGTAGATAACTCGAGGTCATGGATGTTTCCATACGCCTTATGACCTCGTCAATGTCTTGTTCATGAGTTAACAAATGGGCACAAGTCCTCGCTAAGCCATCTATCTCCTTACTGTATTTTTCTTCATCCAGGAGCATTCGATAATGCATTGCACGTTCACTCTGAGATTGAATTAAATTTAACGATTCTTCCTCGTCAGTTAATTTTCTATCCATGTGCTCTGGCATAAATCTTAACCTTTAATGAGATATGTCTTTATTTTAGCTTTAAATTGATTTGTTGCTAAACAAAATGGTTAAATATCTGTAAAATCACTGTTCCTTCATCAACCTGTATGCTTTTATAAACAGATAATACTCGCCAAGACCTACAAAATCGGAGTTGGGGAGAATAAAACAGGCTAGGGACTTCGGCGAGTTCATTGCCCCGAGATTTAAAATCAGTTATCATTGTGCGTTTTTTTAACCTTGCCTTACTCCTAATTAATGGAGAAGGCTATTAAATCCATAAGGAGAAGCCAATTGAGACATTATGAAGTAGTGTTTCTAGTTCACCCTGATCAGAGCGAACAAGTACCAGCAATGGTTGAGCGCTATGAGGGGATCATCACTAAGCACGATGGAAAAATTCATCGCAAAGAAGATTGGGGCCGTCGCCAATTAGCTTATACCATTAAAGAAGTGCATAAGGCTCATTACATTCTAATGAATGTTGAGTGCAATCAGGCTGCGCTTGATGAATTAAAAAATGCATTTAAATTTAATGATGCAATTTTAAGAAATCTGATCATTAAGCGAAAACACGCAATTACAACACCTTCTGTGTTGATGAAAAAAGACAAAGACGAACGAGCAGCCTAAGGAGTCATATACATGTCAACAGCATATTTCCGTCGTAAAAAAATGCGTTTTAGCGAAGGTGCCAGCGAAATCGATTACAAAGACATCAACGCGCTAAAAAATTACATTACTGAAACAGGTAAAATCGTACCCAGTCGGATTACTGGTACCCCCACTCGTCCACAACGTCAATTAGCACAGGCAATTAAGTGGGCAAGATTTTTGGGGTTATTACCTTATTGTGATAGCCACCGATAACAATGCTGCGTTTGGGCGAGTTATTGCGTAAACAAGGTCATTTTCTTTTGGAAAATGACCATTATGCACTGCTGTATATCGCAATTTTAGCCTTGATCCCTTTCGCAACTTGGTTGTCAGTGGCCATTGTTGCTTTGATAACCTTGCGAAAAGGGTGGGTAAGTGGTTTAAAAGGATTAATGATTGGCTCAGCCAGTTTTTTGCTCCTTTATCTTACGTCATCGCCATGGGTTGGAATTTTAAATGTCATAACAACTTTCCTGCCTTGTTTTTTAATGGCTTTGGCATTAAGAGGGACAATGAGTTGGCGATTTACAATGGCTTTTATTGTTTTCATGGCTTTAATTGCCCTTGCTTTAATTCACTGGCTAGTTCCGGGTTGGATTGAAGCGCAATTGCATTCTATCCAAGCTTTGCTTAAAGAGTTGGATCGTGAAGGCAATATGCCAGGTTTGCTTAATAATCAAGATGCTTTTAATCCAATAATTATTGCCAATTATGTGGTGGGTATACAAGTACTAAGCTTGGTTTTATCTGCGACAGTATCACTCATGCTGGCGCGATCAGTCCAAGCCAGATTGTTTTACCCTGATGGTTTTCGTCAGGAAATGCTTCAGTTCCGAGGAAGCTCTTGGGGAGTAATCGCACTTCTCATTGCTGCCATTGGTGCTTATCAGCAAAATTTGTTGGCGATAAGTTGCTTACCACTACTGATTGTGTATTACGTTTCTGCTGGTGTTAGTTTAGGCTTTAATGTTTTAACAAAAGGAAAAGGGATTGGGACTTTATTTTTAATACTTCTCCCTTTGGTTATATTACCTTTTGTCATGCTGCCCATATACGTAATTTTAGGTGCTTTAGATAGTTTGTTTAATTTTAGGTCTCGCCTGCACACGAAAGCGGGTTGAACAAATAGGGGTATTAAGATGGAAGTAATTTTACTTGAGAAAGTTAGAAATCTTGGCAATTTAGGTGATAAGGTCAATGTGAGAGACGGCTACGGTCGTAATTACCTGATCCCACAAAACAAAGCTGTGTTTGCTACTGAGACAAACATCAAGCGATTTGAGGAACGCCGTGCTGATCTTGAGAAAAAGGCTCAGCAATCATTGGCTCAAGCCGAGCAGCGTGCCGCCAAACTGAATGATATTACAGTTGTTATTTCAGCCATGGCCAGCGACGAAGGTAAGCTTTATGGCTCTGTTGGACCAAATGAGATTAAAGATGCCCTTCAAGCGAAATCCATTGACATCAGCAAACGTGAAATCGTCATGTCAGAAGGGCCAATTCACTCAATTGGTGATTACAGCGTCGAAGTCTATGTCCATAGTGATGTAGTGGCAAATTTAAAAGTTCAGGTCGTTCCTGCAAAATAATTTTTGCACAGGCTGGGTGAAAACCCAGCCTATCAAGCCTCGATGCTTTGAAATATATCGGGCTAGAGGCAATCATTACTCTAAAGTTGCGGCAACTCAAACATGTTCAAGTCGAATCACTTCAAAGGCAGGTTCTTCGTAGGGGTGTTCTTTTTTTAATTGTTCAACGGCTTCTTTAATGCAGTCAGCCGGACATAAAATTTCTACTTTGTATTCTGCTATATAATTGAGTGACTCTATGGTTCCCACAGCTGGGTTTGCTGACGCTAAAGGCCTAAACTGTCCTTGGCCTAAGCATTGCCAACAGCAATTCTCATAATTTCCCTGCTTTCCGGCACCTACCTTGAACAAGGCTTGTTTTACTTGTTCAAGATGACTTTCAGGTACGTAAAAAGCTAATTTATAGTATTGGTATTGGGGCTTTAGTTTTTCCATTTTATGCTGCAACCTAAACTTGGTTTTTGTTCGATGGTAATTGGCTTTTTATTTAAAAGAGCGTCCAATACTGAGCGAATGTCTTCGCCAGAAACTTCAATATTGTTACCCGGCCTTGAGTCGTCCATTTGCCCCCTATATACCAGATCCAGATTGTCATTAAACACATAGAAGTCAGGTGTGCAAGCGGCTTGATAGGCTTTGGCAACTTCCTGGGTTTCATCGTATAAATATGGGAATGGATAATTTTCTTCGGCAGCTGTTTTTCTCATGTTGTCTGGTGAATCAGAGGGATAGGCACTCACGTCGTTAGAGTTGATGGCTAAAAACCGAATTCCCTTGGGAATATAGTCATTGGCTAAGCTAGTTAGTCCTTTATTGATGTGCTTAACATAAGGGCAATGATTGCAGATAAACATGATTACGGTCGGTTGAGGAAAGCTTTTATCCGTCAGACTCACTCTTGAGCCGCTGACCACATCAATCAAAGAAAACTCCGGAGCGTGGGTTCCAAGGGGAATCATGTTAGAAGGAGTTTTAGCCATAATTTAGTCTCCTAAAAAGCTAATTTTAAAATTGCAATCAGAGCGAACAGGGTGTTGAGAATAGCCCAAAGCAGAGTAATTGGCCTTCCTTTGTAGGTTGTGTAAAAAGCATAAATGGCGATTGACATGCTGCCGATGAAGAATATCCACTGATTTTCATAGGCAAAGCCAATAGAAAGCACCGCAATGCCGGCTATGCCAATGAGTAAAAAGATATTATTCAATTGACCACTTAAAAAATAAAAAGAAAGGAGCTGAATACAAAGGAGGACGGGAAGGGCAAGTTGCAGAGTGCTTCCAATTCCCAGGAGAATTGCACCATGGCCTGCCATGAGAATAATCTCAAGGGCTATAAAATAAATCAACTTAAAGTGAATGGATGTAAGCAATAATAGCGAAGATCCCACAACATAGTATTTCTGAGCCGGTGTGTGGGTTACGCCTAACAGCAGGATAAAGCAGCCGATAATTCCTACTGTTAGAAATAATTCATCCTGTCTTTTTTTGATGTTCACCTATTCACCAGCGTAAATAAATCCCTTTTTTCGTTGCATCGGTAATCACATCTCCTTGTGGCTTATTCGTTGCAACCCAATAATTCCCCATATTGCTTAAGGCAAATTTTACCCGTGGATACTGGCAAATTTCCAATACATCACGGCAATCGATGCCCTTAACGGCTTCAGCTTCTTTTACAAAACACTGAAAATGAAAATTTTGAACATCGGAAGCAAAGGCACCCCAATTTAATGGATCCAGTTTAGCGGTTAATGAAGGGCTCATAAACTCATCTTGAACTTCAACCCGCTGCAATTCAACGGTTTGATTGCTGCGGTTTTGAATTAAGTAAAAAGCTTGGCGACCACTATCATTCACAATTAAATGATTATTGTTGAATCCAAATCCACTAACCTCACAACCGTGGGGAAAAGGGCTGGGAGTTGCAGAATGAGCTGCATGCAAAACAGTTGTAATCATTAACCCAGGGATAATGGCTTTACAGAGCGACATGAAAAACCTCTTCAAAAATTTGGACTGCGTATTCTAATGATAACTGCAACAAAAGTGAATCAACTTATTTACTTCGTATCCATTATTTGGAGTGCGTCATAGGTGCATACGTTCGATACATACTTAAAGCTAGATACATAATGACGTAACTTATCGATAAAAATAACCATACGTAGTCAATTTTAGGGTAATACCAAAGCACAAGAGCGGAGCTCAGGCCATATATTAATGAAAACGTATGCATGACAATTTTTAAAACTCGATACCTAGTTAAATAATCAAGTCGAGATGGGTAAACGTATTTGATTGGAACAAAAATCAATAGACACAAGACAGCCAGAATTAAAGCATTCGTATACATGGCAGTATTAAAAATAAACATATAAAACACTGCTATATTCCAGTAGCAAGGGAACCCTTTGAAGAAATGATCTGGTGTCTTAGCGTCAATCTGGCAAAACTGGTAAGAAGAGGTTAGAGTAATTGCCATAATTATGGGAAGAGCATAGCTTGCTGGAAGCATCTCTGGTTTCACATAAAGAAAAAAACAGGGCGTAATCACGTAATTAAGATAATCGACAATATTATCTAATAATGTACCATCCACATTAGGTAAGACCGCTTTTACTCGAACGAGCCTTGCAAAAGTACCATCGACAGCATCAATTACGACGGTGATGGCCATAAGCCATAGGGCTTGTACATAATTATGTTGATGAATTTGAATAAGAGTTAAAACTCCGAAGCATGCAGCACTTGCCGTAAAGGCATGTACAGCCCAGGCAACCAGGTAGTGGGCAGGGTGGTAGCCTAGTTTTTTCTTTATCATTGCTGATCCTAATTCTATATATTTACTCTATAGTACTGCTTCTTATTATTATTCAGCAGAGTCATGTTTTGGCGGTATCGCCAATGAAACACAAAAGGAAATAAATGGCTAAAGATAGTGCTTGATGTGCGAAGCAATCTCAAATCAATATCTTAGTCATCTAAGTTGTTCCCTTTTGGGCTACAAAATAGTAGCAACAATCAAAAGCCATGTGCAAGAAAGTAACGGTTAAATTTCTCTAAGTTCGGAATAAATGCTTTAAAATTTACTAAAAAAACCCATTTTGAGCTATTACAGGCCAGTTAAGGAATTTGTGTTTAAAAGCTAAATATCACAAGTGGGAGGCTTGCGCGATAACTTCTATAAGCTACACTGAACAATAAAACTAAGTGAGAGTTGAAATGACCACGATTAGTACAATTAATCCTGCTACAGAAGAGGTTATTAAAAATTATCCCGTTCTCCATGAAGAACAAGTAGCCTCTCTTATTGAAGCCGGACACCTTAGTTTTAATGTATGGAAAAAAACCAGCTTTGCTCAGCGGAAACAGCTAATGCTGAGATTAGCGAGGTTATTGAAAGAACAAAAAGATGAGTTGGCTTTACTGATAACTACCGAAATGGGTAAACCTATTAGTTCCGCTAAAGCGGAAATTGATAAATGTGCCTGGGTATGTGAACACTATGCAGAACATGCAGAAGAATATCTAGAGCCTCGGCTGGTTAAAACTGAAATGAAAAAAGCCATGGTATGCTATCAGCCGTTAGGGATTGTGTTCGCCATCATGCCCTGGAATTTTCCTTTTTGGCAGGTTTTCCGCTTTGCTGCCCCATCAATTATGGCTGGCAACGCTGCAATTTTAAAACACGCCCCCATTTCTACCGGTACAGGTAATAAAATTGCGGATCTCTTTAAAGAAGCAGGCTTTCCCGAACACTTATTCCAGCATTTTGTCCTCGATAATGATTTGGCCGCCAAAGTCATTGAAAATAATAAAATCATTGCTGTAACCTTGACGGGCAGTGAAAAAGCAGGTTCGATTGTTGCCTCCAATGCAGCAAGCCATTTGAAAAAAGCCGTTTTAGAATTGGGAGGGAGCGATCCCTATTTAGTATTGGAGGATGCTGATCTGGACCAGGCTGCTACAGCAATTGTTAGCTCTCGTTTAAACAATACAGGGCAAGTCTGCATTGCTGCAAAACGCGTTATTGCTGTTGAACCAATTCATGATGCGCTAATTGATAAAATTAAAAAGTTAATGGCGAATTACAAGATGGGTGATCCTCTAAACGAAAGCACCAATTTGGGTCCAATGGCTCGAGAAGATTTACGTGCTTCTTTGCATGAGCAAGTACAAAAGAGTATTAAGGCAGGAGCCCAACTGGTCGAAGGTGGTGAAATTCCAAAATGTAAGGGTTTTTATTATCCGGCAACTCTCTTGTTGAATGTTAAAAAAGGAATGCCTGCTTTTGACGAAGAGCTGTTTGGACCAGTTATTGCCATTATTAAAGTTCGTGATGAAGCTGAAGCAATTCAGCTAGCCAATGATAGCCCGTATGGTTTAGCTGCGGCCGTATTTACGCAAGATCTTGAGCGGGGAGAGTCCATTGCCCGCAATGATATCCAGGCGGGAGCTTGTTTTGTCAATGCATTTGTTGCTTCTGATCCAAGACTTCCTTTTGGAGGCATTAAACGTTCTGGCTATGGTCGCGAGTTATCGCGTGAAGGGATACTTGAGTTTGTAAATACCAAAACGGTTGCCGTCAACTGATAATAGTTCACATTAATAGCTAAATTCTGCGATAATTATTAGCTCACCAATGACTGAAAGCCGTTTAGCTTTCCAAAAAATTGTTAATTTGATTAAATAAATGCAATCCTGGCGTGTAACTTGTCTCGTAGAGGTATATAATCCGCGGCAGTTTTTTTTCATGCCTAAATGAGGTGAATGAATGTCTTATAAATTTGAAGAAGGTAAAGATTTAATTATCGATGCTGTGGTAGACCGGGTGAAACAAAAAATGGAAGGCGAGCAAGCCTTATTTTGCGCGGAATTTGTGCGTCAATTTTATGGGACAGTAGCACTTGAAGATTTACGGGATTGGGATATAGAGGATTTGTACGGAGCGGCGGTAAATTTTTGGTCATTAATTCAGAAACGTGCACCTGAAGAAACAAAAATCCGCATTTATAATCCAGATTTTGAGCGGCATGGCTGGCAAACTACACATACTGTAGTTGAAATCATCACTGAGGATATGCCGTTTCTAGTTGATTCTTTGCGCATGGTAATTAATCGACTGGGTTTAATCTCCCATTTAATCATGCATATGGGTGGTTTACGTCTGCAAAGAAATAAACAGAATGAAGTAATTGGGGTTTTACCTCGCAAAACTGAAGAAGACAGTGATGTTGACGGTGTGTCAACAGAAGCAGCTATTTTTATCGAAATTGATAGGCAAACTGACGCTTCTGTTTTGGAAGATTTACATAGTAATTTTGAAAGAGTATTGGAAGACAATCGGGTTGTGGTTAAAGATTGGCCAGCAATGCGTCAGAAGGTTCGGGAAGCCATTGGCGAGTTGGACGAGGTATCCTCTATACTTGATCCTAATGAAGCCAGTGAAACAAAAGCCTTTCTACATTGGATAGAAGATCATCATTTTACCTTCTTAGGCATTCGTGATTACGAATTAGTCGAAAAGGGACAAGAAACCATTCTGCAACCTCTTCCTGAAACTGGCTTAGGTGTTCTTCGGCAAAGTATGAGTAAATCAAGTGCCCGAAGCATCTCAGCGATGACTCCAGAGGCAAGGGAGCTGACTTTATCCACACGCATTTTGGTGATGTCTAAAACCAATACCGAAGCCACAGTGCATCGTCGGGCCTATACCGATTACATAGGTATTAAGCGGTTTAACGAAAAAGGCCAAGTCATTGGTGAGCGCCGGATTATCGGTTTGTATACATCTGCAGCCTATAACACCAATCCAAAGCATATTCCATTTTTGCGTCATAAAGTGGCTTTGATTATGAAAAATTCAAGGCTAAATCCCCATGGACATGCTGGAAAAGTACTGCTCAATATTCTTGAAACTCTTCCCCGCGATGATTTGATCCAGGGCTCTGAAGATGAGCTTTTAGAAATTGCTATGGGCATTTATTACATGCAAGAGCGCCGCCGCATCCGCATGTTTGCTCGTACCGATGTCTACCGTCGCTTTGTTTCATGCCTCGTTTATGTGCCGAAAGAGCGTTTTAACACAGAATTACGAGAAGCCATGCAGAAAATTCTGGAAGAAAGTTTCAATTCTCATGAAATTACTTTCTCTACGTGGTTCTCTGAGTCGGTACTCGCTCGTATTCATTTTATAATTCGCACTAACCCTCAGGATACTACTCACTGGGATTTCAAAGAAATCGAACAAAGATTAATAGAAGTGGGCCGCACCTGGACGGATGATTTGCAACATTTCCTCTTTGAAACATTTGGCGAGGAACATGCAAATAGGCTTTATGCCCGTTATAAAACTGCTTTCCCAGTTGCTTATACATCAAACTTTACGCCAAGAACCGCTGTTTATGACATTAAGCACATTGAAACACTGTCTGCCGATAATCCTTTAGTCATGAATTTTTACAAACTCATGGATGAAAAGCAGGAGTATTTTCGGCTTAAGATTTATCAGCATGAGCATACTATTCCGCTGTCGGATGTGCTGCCTATTGTTGAACGGCTGGGCATGAGAGCAATTAGCGAAAGACCTTATCCTTTGAAATTCGAAGATGGTCGGGAAACCTGGATTAATGACTTTGCTCTTCAATATACTCGGGGTAATCATTTTGAAATTGATGAGATTAAGGATTTATTTCAAAATGCATTGGCCAATGTTTGGTTTGGCAATGCCGAAAACGATGGTTTTAACCAATTGGTTCTGGCAGCCAAACTGGATTCAAGAGAAGTAGCAATACTGCGGACCTACGCCAAATATTTTAAACAAATTGGTTTTACTTTCAGCCAGGAGTATATTGAATCTGCTTTATGTAACAATGCTCATATTGCCAAAAAGCTGGTCCAACTATTCAATACTCGGTTCAATCCATCGATGCAGGGCAGCCGTGAAGAAGCCTGGGAAACCATTCATCAAGAAATTTTATCTGCTTTGGACGAGGTTAGTAACCTTGATGAAGACAAAATCATCAGGCAATACGTTCAAGTAATTCGTTCTACACTGCGCACCAACTATTATCAAACAGACATTAAAGGCAATCATAAAAATTATATCTCGATTAAATTAAACAGCCGAGATATACCCGGCGTGCCGAAACCTTATCCCATGTTTGAAATTTTTGTTTACTCTCCAAGATTTGAAGGGGTTCATTTACGGGGAGGTCGTGTGGCGCGTGGAGGGTTGCGCTGGTCTGATCGAAGAGAAGATTTTCGCACGGAAATCTTAGGGTTAATGAAAGCTCAACAGGTTAAGAATGCCGTAATTGTACCCAGCGGGGCTAAAGGCGGTTTTGTACCAAAACAACTGCCTGTGAATGGAACTCGTGAGGAAATTTTGGCTGAAGGGGTGCGATGCTATCAATCCTTCATACGCGGCTTACTGGACATTACTGATAATTACAAGCAAGGTTTGGTTATAAAGCCCTTAAATGTAGTTTCTTATGATGAAGACGATCCTTACTTGGTCGTTGCGGCTGATAAAGGAACTGCAACCTTTTCTGATATTGCCAATGAAATTTCATTTGAATATGGCTTTTGGCTTGGCGATGCATTTGCTTCTGGCGGCTCTGTAGGCTATGACCATAAAAAAATGGGAATCACCGCGCGAGGAGCTTGGGAATCCGTTAAACGCCATTTTTATGAAATGGGACGTGATATTCAAAATCATGATTTCACAGTTGTTGGAATTGGGGATATGGCAGGAGACGTATTTGGCAACGGTATGTTGCTCTCACGACATATTAAATTGCTGGGGGCATTTAACCACATGCATATTTTTGTCGATCCGAATCCTGATCCCGAAACCAGTTTTCTCGAAAGGGAGCGTTTATTCAATCTTCCGCGCTCAACTTGGGCCGATTACGATAAAAAATTAATTTCCAAAGGTGGCGGCGTGTTTAATCGTTCTGCCAAATCCATTGCCGTGACCAAGGAAATGAAGGAAGCATTCAACATTAAACAAGCTACTGTTGAACCTAATGAATTAATTCGCATCCTTCTTCGCGCTAAAGTTGACTTGCTTTGGAGCGCCGGTATTGGAACTTTCGTTAAGGCTCAAACTGAGAGCCACATTGATGTAGGTGACCGTACCAATGATGCCATTCGAATAAATGGTAAACAGCTTCGCTGTAAAGTAGTAGGCGAGGGTGGAAATTTAGGTTTAACCCAGTTAGGTCGTGTTGAATATGCGCTGAATGGCGGGCGCATCTATACAGATTTTATTGATAACTCAGCAGGGGTAAACTGTTCGGACAAAGAAGTTAACATCAAGATTCTTCTTAATAATATTGTGGCATCCGGAGATCTTACGGAAAAGCAGCGAAATGAATTATTAAGTGAGATGACCCAGGAGGTTGCGGCTCTAGTCCTCAAAGACAATTTTGCCCAACCGAGAGCCATAAGCCTTGCGGCCTCTCAGGCTGCGGGCTCGGTTGAACTTCATAGTCGCTATATTCATGATTTGGAGCGAAGCGGCAAGTTGGATAGAGAGCTTGAATATTTACCCAATGAAAAAGCGTTGATGGAACGCAAATTAATGGGTAAAGGGCTAACCAATCCGGGTATTGCCTCCCTGCTATGCTATTCAAAAACCATCCTGAAGGAACAAATTCTTGCTTCTAATGTGCCGGAGGATTCTTTCCTTAAAGACATTTTAATTAGTAGCTTTCCAAAACCACTGCAAGAGCGCTTTAGTAAGCAAATGCAGGATCACCCCTTGAAGCGTGAAATCATTGCTACCCGTTTAAGTAACTTAATTGTGAATGAAATGGGATTTACTTTTGTCTACCGTCTTCAAGATGAAACGGGAGCTCCCGTATCTGCAATAGTTCGTGCTTACATGATTGCCCGCAGCATTATGGATCTTGAAAAAGTTTGCTGTGAAATTGCTGAGCTTGGGAATTTAATTACTGCCGAGACACAAAATGGCTTCATGATGCTGTACGTGCGTTTGTTAAGGCGCGTTACTCGTTGGTTCTTGCGTAGCCAGCGTATGCGGCTTAATATCAGCAAAGCCGTAAAATATTATGGTCCCGGAGTTAAGGCATTTAAGAAGGCTTTGCCAGAGGTATTATCAGAAGGATACCGTGCCCAATATGATAGGCACCATCAATACTATCTCGAGCTTGGGATTCCAGCGGATTTGGCTCATGAATTAACCATAACCCGCGCGTTATTCTCGGCCTTGGATGTCATTGAAGTAAGCCATCAAACAGGTATTGATGTCCCGACGGTCGCAGAAGTTTACTTTGGCATTGGGGAGTTCCTGGACTTGGCCTGGATTCGCCAGCAAGTCATTTCTCATCCAACGGAAAGTCATTGGGAAGCATTGTCGCGAGAAGCTTTGCGGGATGATTTGGATTGGCAACAAAGACAGCTGACAGCAGGAATCATTAATCTTTCCGAGAAAAAGAAAGATTTCATGAAATCTTTTGCTGCGTGGTCAGAAAGTCATTTAAGTCTTATTGAACGATGGCGAAATGTATTGGCCGATCTTCGCTCCAGTGGAACGCTTACCTATACCATGTTCTTTGTGGCTATACGTGAACTGCTGGATTTAACACAAACTACTCAGCAGATGGCGTCTAAAGAACTCGCCTAGCTACTTTTAGAGCATGCAGATTGGATGGATTTCAGTTTGCATGCTTTTATAAATCAATCCACTTATTTGGCAGCCAAGTTTCATCTTAGGCATTGGCTAATGTCTTGCATCCAATCTAAGTTACTGGATATAGTAATCATTTTTTATGATGGATGTTTTCAATGCAAAGACTTCGGCCAATTAAAGAATATTCTGCAGGTTTTAAATTTGTTCACTGGTTTATTGCAGTTCTTGTGCTACTTATGTTGTCGCTCTCATTCTTCCTGGATGGACTGCCGAAGGAATCCGAAAGAACAGGCTTTATGATTCACAAGTCGATAGGCCTTACCATTCTTTTTGTCATGCTTATTCGTTTAGTGTGGGTAATGTATACAGGTCGCGTTCCTTTACCAGTAAACGTTCCCAGATGGGAGCGTTTTTTATCCCGCCTTGTGCAATCGTTTCTTTACCTTTTTTTAATTTTAATGCCTTTAAGCGGCTGGATCATGTCGGTTGCTGCCAATAGACCGCCCTCATTCTTTACATTAGCCACATTGTCTTTGCCGGGGATCCCTCTCAGTAAACCTTTAGCGGGATTTATGGCTGAGGTGCACGAAACGATTGCATGGATACTAATCGGATTGGTTATTTTGCACGTTGCTGGAGCTTTAAAGCACCATTTTATTGACAAAGATGATGTACTTCGACGAATGCTTCGTCGATAAATTTAAGTACTAATATTCTGGCTGAGCTTAGTCCTATGCAGCTCAGCAGAAATGAATCTTAGGTAAGCGGATTTAAATGAATTATTGCAGGTTCATGCTCTATTTTTGCTTCACTGGGAGCATCAAGCAGCATGCTTGCAGCGATAAGGAAAGTACGATCGGGACCTGGACTGCAATCAATCAATTCTCCAATTTCAGTGGTTCCTGAAGCATCAAATAGGCGTTGTCCTGATTGAAGGGGAATGTGTTCTTCTGAGACGTTAAAGAGGCGTAAGCCATGTTTTAATTTAGCCCGGTAATGTGTGCGGGCGATTATTTCTTGCCCTTTGTAGCAGCCTTTATCAAAGTTTAGATGGCCCGATAAATGTAGATCGAGGCGATGCGGTAGAAATAACCCTCTGCTTTCTGGATAAATTTCAACTTGGCCCTGGCGAAGATTTAGATAGTGCCAGCTTAAAGACCCTCTTGGATGAGGTTTACTGGTTAGTGACTCAATAAAAGGAATTCGTTTTTCTTTCTTAATGAGCAAAATACATAGGGGAAAATTGAGTGCATAAATGCAGAAATCATCCGTTTGTACACAATGATGACTGCCATCTAGTTCGTGGAGGTCAAGCCCCGCAAAGGCATGGCGATCATTGATGCACAATCCATAGACCTCATAAGAATGGGCTTCTTCAACTTTGACTCGGGATAACATCGCTGTTTTGGACATGGAATTCTTTGTATCACCCAGCAAGTCCTTCGGCAGAATCAATTGCATGCCTTGCCAATCAACCACATCCATTAACGCAAGAATTCTGCCCTTTAAATTGCAAAGTGCACCTTGGCGCATCTCGTTCGCAGAAACTTGCCTGATGTCACAACTGAGTTGCCCTTGTAAAAACTCACGAGCGCGCTCACCTTCTATGGACAGTCCGCCTAAATAGGACAAATCAAACAAATAATTTTGTGTATCATCAAATATGAGTTCCTGTTCCAGAGCTAAACTCAGTGTATATGGCCTGTTGTTTATTAAAAATTCAGGTTGCATTTTCATTTCTGCTAATTGCGGTTATCGTGAAGTTTAGTGTACCATCATGCCGTTTGACAATCGGTATAATAGAATGCTTGATCCAAGTAAAAAAGCCAGGCTAAGATGGCGCTGCCGACGTGGCATGCTTGAGCTTGATTTAATTTTAATCCGCTTCGCTGATAACCATCTGGAGCAATTAAACGAGTCCCAGCTTCACTCCTTTGAAACTCTGCTAGACTGCATTGATCCTGATTTGTATAGCTGGCTAATGGGCTATGAGAAACCATCTGACAAGGAACTGGTCGATATTGTTGAATTCATTAAATTGCAAACTCAAACTCGATAAATCATTTATTTTTTTACGCCTTGTGCTGTTGGTTTATGGAGTGGCGTTCTTCATAGTATTTAATACGAATTGGTTTGTCGGCTTTAAATGCTCAATCTTCCTTCTTCTGGCTTTGAGTTTGTTAAGAATCATTCTGCAACCTATTCCTTATCCAAACTACCAGTTACTGTTTTACGATCAAAAAAAATGGTGGGTGCAGAATAATAAAGGGCAGATAAATGATTTCGAAGAACTGAGAGTTCTAATGACTACTGGATTATTCCATGTGATAAGTTTAACTAAGCCTAAGCATACAACACGATTCATTATTTTTTCAGATCAAATTTCTCCCGATATGTACAGACTTTTGAGAATACAAGAAAAATTTTTAGGAAATTGACAGCAATGGTTGCTAAGCGCAAAAATTAACCAGCCATACTCTTTATGGAAGTGGATTTATATTTCATTGAAGCCTGGATAAAAAAGCTGTGTTAGAATTCCGACATTCTGGCCAGATAAATCTGAATAGCTATGCTTGAAAGTGATCGTTTGATAAGCGCCCATTCTCCTGTCTCTGAAGAAGCTTTAGATCGAGCTATTCGACCCTTGTCCTTTGATGAATACATAGGTCAGGAAGCGATTTGCTCTCAAATGCGCATTTTTATTGATGCCGCTAAAAATCGCCAGGATGCACTTGATCACGTCTTGATTTTTGGTCCTCCTGGTCTGGGTAAAACAACCCTGGCCAATATCATTGCGCATGAGATGGGAGTGAATTTGAGGCAAACATCAGGACCTGTCCTTGAACGGGCAGGGGATATTGCTGCGATTTTGACCAATCTTCAGGAAAACGATGTCCTATTCATTGATGAAATACACCGGCTAAGCCCTGTCATTGAAGAGATTTTATATCCTGCCATGGAGGATTATAAATTAGACATTATGATTGGAGAAGGACCCTCGGCTCGTTCCATAAAGCTTGAGTTACCAGCATTTACCTTAGTCGGAGCAACCACTCGCGCAGGACTTTTAACATCCCCTTTAAGAGATCGCTTTGGCATTGTCCAGCGCTTGGAATTTTACTCCGTAGATGCCCTGTGCCAAATTGTGACACGCTCAGCGCGGTTGCTGGGAGTTAAAACCGAAGAGGCTGGTGCTCGTGAAATTGCAATGCGCTCCCGTGGCACTCCAAGAATTGCCAATCGATTGCTACGACGTGTGCGCGATTATGCTGAGGTGAAAGGGAAAGGCATTATTACTTTGGATATAGCAAAACATGCTTTAGAGATGCTCAATGTGGATCAACATGGATTCGATACGCTTGATCGCAAACTCATTCTCACCGTCATTGAACGTTTTGCCGGGGGGCCTGTAGGCATTGATAGCATTGCAGCAGCCATTGGGGAAGAGAAGGGGACGATTGAGGATGTGCTTGAGCCTTATTTAATCCAACAGGGTTTTTTAATGCGCACTCCGCGAGGTCGCATGGCATCTCAGTTAGCCTATCAACATTTCGGCATAGCTATGGTTGAGCACAATTAGTATGTTTTCCCTAGATGAATTTGATGAGATTCAAATAAGAGTTTACTCAGAAGATACGGATCTGATGGGAATTGTTTATCACGCAAACTATCTCAAATATTTTGATAGGGCAAGAACTGAAATGATACGCAAGTCTGGCTTGTCTTTAACCATGCTTGCGCAGTATGATTGCCACTTTGTAATTACTGAGGCAAAACTGCATTATCTAGCTCCAGCATTTTTAGACGATTGGCTAACGGTTTCATCAAAAATAGAAAGTAAAACATCCTGCAGTTTGAATTTCGAACAAAATATTTCCAATCAGGATGGCAAATTACTTTGTAGAGGATTTATAACCCTGGTTTGTGTAAATGCGAACAAAAAACCTAAAAGGATCCCAGAGAATTTATTTTCAAAGCAGACTTGAATTTTGAAGAAAACCCTTAACATAGCCAGTGAAATGAGAGAGATGTAATTTTCGCTTTGCAGTCAAACAGCCTGATGTAAGGATATTAACCATAAGTAACTTATAGTGCACAAAGTATAAGTTAAATTTAGACATTTAAGTGTAAGTGGAGGAAAAAGTGGGTAGCCATGCCAGTGTATTGGGTTATTTTTTACAAGCCGGTCTTGTTGTAAAAAGCGTTATGATGATATTGCTCACGGCATCTATTGTTTCATGGACACTGATCTTACAAAGAGCTTGGTATTTTAAGCAAAAAAAAGAAGAGTGTGATGGTTTCACCCGCCGCTTCTGGGCGAGCAGTGATTTGAGCAAGCTGTATGCAGACATTGATAGCAATGTGGACAGTCGACAAGGTCTTGCTGCAATTTTTCATGCCGGTTTCAAAGAATTCATCCGCTCACGAAAGCTGGGTGCGGTTCTCATTGAACCTATTCAAAGAGCGATGCAGATCAAGCATGCGAAAGAGGCGAGCCAATTGCAGCAACACCTGCCTTTTTTTGCATCAGTAGGTTCGATTGCTCCATATGTGGGTCTTTTTGGTACAGTTTGGGGAATCATGACTTCATTCCAAGCTTTAGGTAATGCCCAGCAAGCTACCATTGCTATGGTAGCTCCAGGAATATCTGAAGCCTTAGTGGCTACGGCATTAGGTCTTTTCACGGCAATTCCTGCCGTAATTGCCTTTAACCGCTATTCAACTCGGGCGAGCGACTTGTTGGATCGCTACGATTTATTTCAGGAAGAACTGGTGTCTCTTATTGAACAACAAACGGCTACCACAGTTAGAGGGTAACTATGTTAAAAAAGAAAAAATCAGCTTCTAACCCCATCGCAGAAATCAATGTGGTTCCTTACATTGATGTAATGCTGGTGCTATTGGTTATTTTTATGATCACTGCCCCTATGTTAACTCAAGGGGTTACTGTCGATTTACCTAAAGCAGCCAGTCAAAATTTAAAACCTTCAGACAGGGAGCCCATTATAGTTTCAGTGACTCAACAGGGCGATTACTTTCTGAACATCAGTTCGACGCCTGAAACTCCAATGGAGTCAAAGGCATTAATGGTTAGAGTCGCAGCAGAACTAGAACTTGCTCGCCAAAACAATCAAGCCATTAATGTGTTGGTTAAGGGAGATCAGGGTGTACCCTATGGTAAAGTTGTGGGAGCGATGAGTTTGCTGAAGCAAGCCGGAGCTGAACAGGTGGGGTTATTAACGGACTCTTCTGAAGCAGGAGAGGAGAACCGCGGATGATAAGGGAGCAGAGTTATCGCAAGGCATTTTATATTGCATTGGGTTTGCATCTCTTCTTGGCATTAGTCCTTCTGCTTGATCCCAGCATGCAACAGTCAGCTTCATCGGCTAAAACTGAGATAAAACAGGATCTACCAGTAGTTACTTCCGCTGAGCCGCCCAAAGAAATTGTTAAAGCGGTTAGCCTTGATAACCAGGAAGTGATGAAAACGGTCAACCAGTTAAAACAAGAGCAGGCGAATAAGCTTAAGGCGGAACAAGCCAGACAACAAGCACTGGTTAAACAGGCAGAGGCAGCAAGGCAAGCGCGTCTGCAAGAGCAACAACGTTTGGCCAAACTTAAAGAGGAGGCTGAAAGTATTGCCATAGCCCGCAAAAAACAAGTTGAGGAAGAACAACGCAAACTAAAAGAACTGGCTTTAAAAAAAGAACTGGAGGCCAAACGCTTGCAAGATTTAAAGGCCAAACAGGAAGAGTTAAAGAAAAAACAGGAAGAAGAAGCAGCCAAGCTTGAGCAGTTAAAGAAGAAGCAATTGGAAGAAAAGTTGAAAGCTGATCATGAGAAGCTTGAGAAAGAGAAAGCAAACTTAGTGCAGGCTAGAAAGGAAAAGGAAGAAAAAGAAAAAGCGGAACGGGAAAAAGCTGAGAAAGAAAAGGCAGCGGAAATGGCTCGTGCAGAAAAAGCGAAAGCCGAATTGGCTGAAAAAAGACGACAAGCAGCGGCTCAACAAGCTGCAGAGCAAGCCAGAAATGCACAAATTGCCAGTGAAGTTGATAAGTATAAAAGCATGATTGTTAATGCAATTAGCCGTCAGTGGATACTACCTGATAACGTCAGCAACGGCTTGTCGAGCCAATTCAGAATTCGCTTGGCACCCGATGGCGCTGTGTTGGAAGTGACCTTAACCCGCAGCAGCGGAGATCCCGTTTTGGATCGTTCTGCACAAACTGCCATTTATAAGGCTTCGCCCCTTCCAGTCCCAAGTGATCCTGCGACTTTCGATATCTTTCGCGATATTAGTTTAACAGTGCGTCCTGAAAACGTTAGGGGGTAAATGTGTCAATTAAAAGTTTCATAACAGCACTTGTTTTGTTATTTTCATCCACCCTCTTTGCGGTGGACCTGGAGTTAACTCAAGGCATTAGCTCTGCCTTACCCATTGGTATTGATTCCTTTGGTGGGGACGAAACTGGACGGCAGATTTCGGCTGTAATTAATAATGATCTCAGTTTCTCAGGCCAATTTCGCATTATTGCACCACCGCAAAGCTTTAATGCCAATCCCTCAGTAGGTAGCTGGCGCCAGGCTGGAGCTGACAGCATTCTCTCCGGCAGTGTTCGACGAACCGGTTATAATCGTTATGAGGTTCATTACGAGCTATTGGATGCTGTTGCCCAAGGCAAAGTTTTGCTATCAAGAAGCTATCAAATTAGTGGCAACGAGCTTCGTCCTCTGGCCCACCACATCAGCGATGATGTTTATCAAAAGTTGACTGGCGAGCGAGGAGTTTTTTCGACTAAGATTGCTTATATTCTGGTTCAACGTCAAGGGGAACGTGCAAGGTACTTTTTGGAAGTGGCCGATGTTGATGGTTACAATCCCCAAAGTCTTTTAGTTTCTACCGAACCCATTATGTCTCCCTCATGGTCTCCTGATGGTCGGCAAATCGCCTATGTTTCTTTCGAGAAAAAGAAAGCTCAAATTTTCACCGTGGATGTAGCTACTGGTAGAAGGCGTCTGGTCACGGATTTTACAGGCATTAATGGAGCGCCAGATTGGTCAACGGATGGCAGAAGTTTGGCTGTGGTGCTCTCAAAAGGTGGCTCCCCCAAAATTTATACGGTTGATTTGAGCAATGGCAGCATGAAACAACTGACTTTTGGTGATGCAATTGACACCGAGCCCAGTTTTTCTCCCGATGGCCGTTCCATGTTATTCACCTCAGGCCGGGGTGGTTCCCCACAGGTTTACCGGCTTTCATTAGCCGATGGCAGCATCAGCCGTTTAACTTATGAGGGAAATTACAATGCCAAGGCTTCCTATACGCCTGACCAAAAGCACATTGTGATGCTGCACAGAGAAGACAAGAGCTTTAACATTGCCGTTCAGGATGAGGCGGGACATGTTTCACAACTAACATTTGCCCCTCTTGATGAGTCACCTTCTGTAGCCCCCAATGGTCGCTTAATTCTCTACGCAACTCGTGTGAATGATCAGGGGGTATTAGGCTTGGTTTCGATTGATGGTCGAGTAAAAATCCGCTTACCGGCTCGCCAAGGAGATGTTCAAGAACCTGCCTGGTCTCCCTATTTAGGATAAAAATCGATGAAATGGATTTTCAACTTTGTTTTAATTGCTTTCATGTTCATTAGCCCAAGCCCAAAGAGTTATTCTTGGAACTCTTTGGGACATCGCCTGGTCGGACAAATTGCCTATAATCATTTAACACCGCGTGCGAAAACAATCTATAAGAAATACAACCAAGCCTTAAATAAAGTCTATCGACCTCAAAATATGATTAATGCCGCAGCATGGCTCGATAGTTTACGTTACCGTAAGGATCTATGGTTGCAATCCAAACATTATATAGATATCCCTTTTTCCCGAGATGGTACGGAATTGATTCTACCGGAGGATATCAATGCGGTTTCTGCTATCGAAGATGCAAGTCATTTTCTGCAAAAAAAATATGGGAACAATTTTGATAAGGGATTTTCATTAAGGATTTTACTGCACGTAGTGGGTGATATTCATCAGCCATTGCATGCGGCAAACCAGTTTAGTCATAATCATCCCAAAGGCGATCAGGGAGGAAATTTATTTCCCTTGGGAGACAATCCGGTAGGAGACAATTTACATTCTTATTGGGATCGGGGTGGCGGCTTATTAATTTATAATAACAAAGTAAAGGCATCAGAATTAAAGAGACAAGCGGATGCAATCGAAAGAAAATGGCCTTGTGACGTTCAGAATATGGTTGTTGACCCAAAAGCATGGGCTTTAGAGTCGCATCAATTGGCACTCATGAAGGTGTATACCATTTCTCCTGGGCAAAAACCCAGCACTAATTACCAAAAAAACGCTTCAAATTTAACTAAAAAGCAAATTGCATTAGCTGGATGTAGGTTAGCGGCTTTACTTAATCGATTGGTCTAATGGTTGTATTTACTCCCACTTAACAGTGTCTAACTCAAACGAACTTCAACAATTTATCAATGTTAATATTCAGTTAAGCTTAATAATGTAAAGTATGTCCATAATTTAGGCTTTGGAATTGGATAATTAAATGAAGCAAAAGTTTGAGTACACAACGTTTAATGAAAGTGGTTTGGGCAAGCTCCTTCCGCAAATAGAAGCTAAAGTGACTGAGTTGGCACAACGTGCAGGTGAAACTGTAAGGGTAAGCCCAAATCTTGAAAGTCTATATACTGAAAAGCAATTCCAAACCCTCTTAAGATTTATCCAAATGGCAAAAAGCATAGTACCCTCTTTCGATAAGGGTAATCAGCCCAATACTGCTGGTCTGGTTCTCAAATATGGAAGCATGATGTTAGAGGGGAAGAGATTGCTTGAGAATTTTGCTACCCCCCGCTTGGTAATCTATCATCATCTAAAGGAAAATCTAAAAAGTATTGCCAAGAAGGCCAGCCAGGACATTACCAACCCAGAAGTTTTTTCTGAGCGTCTCAAACAAATTTTAGCGGATGAAGTTTCTGCTGCTGTAAAAGACATTCCCTGTAATGATGTTGACAGTTATTCCACTGAAATTGAATGGATTTTTACAAAAGATTTTTCCTCCTTTTTTAAGCAAAATGGTAGTTTTAAATTAGAAGAATTTATCAATAAAGCGCAGGAGGATCTTTCAGAAAACTTTAAACGCGATTCTGAACTGTACGATTTGAATGTAACGCATCCTCTTACCTATGAGTTCATAGGATTTCTATTTAACTTGCTTGAAAATACCCCGGATCATTTAGATAGTCTTCTTTCTTTCCTCCACCCAAACGCAATCGCTTATGGCATTACCTATGTGGAAGATAAAGACAGTCGCTGGGTGTACACAATCGGAAAGTCAAACCATGATTTTAACCAAAATTTTCAAAGGCTAAAATCGAGTATTGCTCCCGAGTTGTTGTCCGACAAACTCGTTAGCTATTTTGAGGCCTATGGTCGATCAAACCATGTGCTGAGTGAGCGAGCAAAAATGTCACTCATCACAAGATTCCTCGACTGTGAAATACAATCTTACCAGGAAGAAATCATGGAAGTTACAGGGACTAGTCCGGATGTATCTGGAATGCCTGTAGATTTGTCCGCAATTGATCAAATTGAAGATTATGAACTTCAGTTGAAGAAGCAACTGGAACGAATTGATGCAAGATTGCAAAGCTATCAAAACCAAACAGTTGCACAACTATTCAATGCGCATCCAAAGCTGGCTGAGCAACTTGAAAGTGATAGGAGAAATTTTAACGTTGACTATTCCGGAAAAGTACTTCCTGAATCAATGTTAATGGAGGACGGCTATAAGTTTGTATGGTCTCCAATCCGCAATCGTCTTCAAACTGTATTGAATGAACAAAAAGCGGCACTTAAAGAAGAGCTTAAAAAAGCACAAGTTAAAAAGGAACAAGCTTTCCTACAATATCATACTTCAAGATTCGAAGACTTCTCAAAACAGCTGGCTGCCTTGGACCATGAATTTTCTGGATTGCTGCAAAGGGTAACTGAGTTGTCCGTGGTGGGTAATTTAAATGATCTGGAAAAAGCCCTGCAAACTCTTGAGGAAAATCGTCAATCATTTGAAGAGGCGCAGCAGGCACTAAGCTCCTTGAAGGATGAACTGTCCTCCATACAATATCCAAATGGTTCCTTGGCTCGATTGAGACCAAATATCGAAAATTTGCATAAACAAACTACAAAGCAGTATGAGACTGTCGAAAAAATTATGAAACAGGCGGCCCATGCCTTTAGAGAAAAAGGCACTGAGCTCAACTCACGCCTGCAGAAGGAACAAGCAGCAGCTGAAATGCAAAAATTGGTTTCCGGTTTAAATCTTGACCATATTGTTTCCGTACTTAAGGAGAAAGAGCATTTATTGAAGGAGCAACAAAATAAACTAAACAGTGCTGCCGAAGAATTGAGTCAAAAACAAAAAGAAGCGGTGCAGATTGATGACCAATATGGCATAAGCAATCCTCTGAGCTGGGATGATCCTACCCTAAAACTAAGACATAACAAGAATCTTTTAATTAAAGAAATTTCAAATGATTTGCAACATTTAAGAGGTCCTCTGCTTAGCTTAGAGGTTTCACCACAAACTATTAATTCCTTATATGACATTTCACTCGACTCATTTGAAGGTTTAAAACTGGCGTTTGATACCCTGTTGATTTTTAGTGGAGAGCAAGATGCAAAAGCCCATCAATTTAGCAATCAAGAAAATGAATTGTATGAGTTTTATCGAGGATGCCTTGAAGCGCAATGCGATGAATCCAAAATTAATCGGATAAAAGTGTCTCCTAAACTTAAGGAGGCCTTTGGGGTCACAGCAAACAGCAACAATGCCAAATTACTGTTGATATTATTAGGGTATGATGAGAAAACAAGCTTTAGTAAAAACAGGGAAGCGATTGTAAGGAAAACAACCGAACAATTTGATCTGGTATTGAAAGCAAAACTCTACATGGAAATGAAGGAGCAATTGACTAAATCAATAGCTAATTTGAGATCGCTCTTGACTCTCATTGTTGAAATCGATGATGCCCAGGTTAAACTCAGCTCTGAGTACAATTTAAAACGTGCCAATGCATTAGAAGCTATTAAAGAGCAAACCAGTGCTTTATCTCAACTTGAAAGCGGTGAGAAACTTTTACAGGAAGAAATTTTAATTCTGAAAACTATCCAGACCTTGCTTGAAGGGAACAATCAGGTTATAGAATTGTTTAATTCAGGGGACATTCAAAATGCCGAAGAGAATCTCGGCGAATTAAACCCAACGTTTAATGAGTTTAAGGTTTTAATTGAAAACCTAAGTCCAGGTTTAGAAGGCTACAAGGACAGCTATGAGGTTCTAGCAAAAATCCAAATGCAAACGGCTCATAGAATTGCTGAATTAAGAAAGGACGTAGTTACAAACAAACTTAATGCCATTCTGGATAAAGTGGGCGGAGAAATTTCTAATGGAGATTTGGGAGCCCAATTTGAAGAGTTTAATACCATTTGCTCCCAAATCGCTCCCTCTTTTGCAAAGATTGATGAATTGCGACGACAATTAACAACATCATATGGTTCTGTTGTTGATGTTGAAAGCGAAAGGAAAGATTTGTCAGACCTTCTTAAGGAAATAGAGGCGCAATTAATTAAAAAAGCCGATGCTGTACTTACTGCATGTGTTGAGGAACTAACACAGCAGAGCCAAAGATTACACATGGATTTCTCAGAGCAAGAAGTACATATTAAAGCTCATCAAGAAGCTGTGGAGACGGTTAAGGCATATCGAGCCAATAGTTCGGTAACCAGCATTACGGGTTTAATCGACACTCTTGAACGCTTACTACCTGATACAGCAGACTTTAGAACAAGAGTTTTGGATGTAAAATCAGCCATTTTGGATTTGGATTCCCAAATTATTAAAAATGAAAGCATCCTGTCTGGGCAGTTGCAACGTTTCCAGACAAGAGAACAAATTGTGCAAAAATACACTCAGGGATTTTCTCAGTATATTGAACATCGCAATGTTGCTTATCGCAGCAAGGACTTTTTTACTTCAAGCGATAAAATTGCAAGAGAACAGTTTGTAAACAGACTACTAGAATTGCTAGGAGACTATCGAGCATCTGGTGACAGTGAGAACCTGCTTGCGCACTTAGCCAGCAAAGTACAATTCCAGGGATTTAACTTACGTTCCCTCACTACAAGACTAATGATTGAAATCCAGGATTTGGATAAACAAACTCCAACAGATGCAAACAGTTACGTAAGCGCTGAAGCAAGTGCCTCTCCTAATCATGAGAGTGCAATGGAGGAGCTCCAAACATGGGCGGATCAAAATGCTTCGCTGCATCAAGCCGTGCTTTCTTTGACGAAGAAAATCACAGAGCTTGAGCAATATGGTGAAGAGATTAAAGATAATATTGCCATAACCCTCGCTGGTACTTTAAGGGAAAGATTGGATGCTTATATCCTTAAAGGAAGTCTGGAAGCCCAAGATTTCACCGTTTTCCAAAAGGATTTTATGGAGCATCTGCACAGCCAGGACGATCACATGTCTAAGCATCGTGCTTTCTGGAAACCCTTTGTATTCACCGTTTTGGCTGCTTTGGTTACTGCTGCCATTGCTTTGGGAATCAATAAAATTGCAACTGGCCACGCGTTATTCTTTGCTGAAACCAATCGATATAAGATGGTTAAAGACATGGAGAATACCCTTTCATCGGCTATAGCTGTGACTGCCTAAATGAAAAAGTCTTAAGCCTTCAGGGGCTTAAGACATTTATTCTGCTTTATTCTTTCAAAATCTTTATTTTATCCCAAGCTCCGCAGAGTAATATCCAAAATTAATTCGATGGATTTATGATTGCTCTTGGTATAGCCGTGACATTTTAATGATCAGCGAAGAAGATGCCATAAGGCAAGTAGGGAGTTAATGCAGCTCAATTAGCTTGAGGACTAATTGAACCGCAATTTTAATTAAGCCTTTTGCAGTGACTCAATGACGGCCCCGAGGAATCGAGTTGCCTCTCCACCTGTTACGGCGCGATGATCGAAACTTAATGACAAGGGTAGAATGCGGTGTTTTTCAATCTTATCGCCGTGCGCAACAACACCTTCATACAGCCGGCCAACGGCTATAATCGCTACCATGGGCGGCACAATAATGGGGCTTGCAAAACGACCTGCAAACTTCCCGAAATTTGATAGCGTAATGGTGGCGCCTTTTAAGTTTTCCGGGGCAACCGTGCGATTTTGCACTTCTTTTTTATAATCATTGATGATTTGACGCAGTTGGTTCCCATCGTATTTGGCTGCATCATGAATGACAGGAACGAATAATCCATCGCTGCTGTCCATAGCTAATCCTAAATGCACCTCGGAAAAACATTTTCGTGCGCTGTGGGCGCTGTTAAACCATGCATTCAGCGAGGGTTCCTTGCGGCTGGCATAGACAATGGCTTGAATGAGGCGAACAGTGATGTCGGTCTGGGCGCTCCAGGCATTAATATCGGCTTCATCAAAAATACTCACTGGGACAATTTCTTGATGGGATTGTACCATGCTGCTTAGCATGGCTCGCCGAACCCCTTTTAAAGGTTCATAGCCATCGGGTAATGCTTCCTTCTGATTGGCTGCCCGTTCAACGTCTTCACGGGTAACAAGCCCGTGTTCTCCACTTCCAGCGATTGATTTTAAATCCACCCCCAATTTTTTTGCCAGCAGTTTTACAGCGGGTGTCGCTTTTATGCGAGTGGAGGTTCCTGATTGAACCCCAATGCTGAAATTGTCTTCACTGCTATCAGCGCTTTCCTCTAAATGGCCAACAACCGTTCCTTTGTCTTCGCGTGCTGAAGCTGCAGCTTCAAAGCCCACCAAAGGTTGACCTGTTTTAATCACGTCCCCTGGTTTTCCGAACAATTTGATAATTGTTCCAGCCTGTGGGCAAGGGACGTCGACGACTGCCTTTGCAGTTTCCATGGAAACAAGCGGCTGGTCAGCTTCTACTGTATCGCCTTCTTTAACAAACCATTCATGTATTTCAGCATCAGGCAAGCCTTCGCCTAAATCGGGTAAATTGAATATATTCATGATCACTCCATTATGCTTAAAACGCTGTCTTTAATCCGAGAAACACTCGGGATGTATTGTTTTTCTAGTTGGAAATAAGGCATAACGACATCATAGCCTGTTACACGCTGCACAGGAGCCACTAAATCGGTTAGACAATGTTCCATAATTTGCGCCGAAATTTCAGCCCCGACCCCACCGGTTTTGGCAGCTTCATGGACAATAACACAGCGGCCAGTTTTTTCTACTGACGTTAGAATGGTTTCAATATCCAAAGGCTTAATGGTTGCAACATCAATGACTTCGCATGAGATCCCTTCGTCAGCGAGTTGTTTTGCAGCCTGCAAGGTTTCATGCATGCTCGCTCCCCAACTGATTAGTGTCACATCGTCTCCTTCGCGAAGCGTGAAACATTTACCCAGGGGAAGGGCCACTCCATCGTCTTCAACCGGTTGTTTCACCAGTCTATAAATCCTTTTAGGTTCAAGAAAAATAACGGGGTCTGGGTTTCTAATGGCTGCGAGTAATAAACCATAGGCACGTTTCGGTGAAGAGGGAATGACCACTTGCAGTCCTGGGATATGGGCAAACAAAGCTTCGGTGCTTTCAGAGTGATGCTCTGGAGCACGAATTCCTCCACCAAAAGGGGCCCTAAATACGATTGGACAGTGGAGACGTCCACGTGTACGGTTACGCATACGTGCTGCATGGGAAATAATTTGATTCAGTGCAGGATATATAAATCCCATAAACTGAAACTCGGCAACAGGTTTTAGCCCCTGCGTCGACATACCCACGGCTAGGCCTGCAATCATGGATTCTGCAAGTGGCGAATCAAAGACGCGACGTTCGCCGAAGCGATCTTGTAAGCCTACTGTAGCGCGGAACACACCGCCGTTTTTTCCAACATCTTCGCCAAAAACGATGACGTTTTCATCATTCGCGAGTTCATAAGCTAATGCTTGAGTTACGGCTTCAACAAGAGTGATATCAGGCATGTTCCGCTTCCTCCATGGCAATGGCGCGTTGCTCGATTAAATAGTCAGGTAATTCGGCATAGTGGTAATCAAATATGCTGCTCACAGGTTGTGGCGCAGTGTTTAAGTATTCATCGACTGCTGCTTCAACCATTTTATTGCTTTGATCAATTAATGTTTTTTCTTGCTGTTCATCCCAAATCTGATTTTTTACCAGATAATGCTTAAACCGGCTTATGGGTTCTTTTAATTTTGCCTGTTCAACTTCTTCACAGGGTTGATAGCGAGTAGCATCATCAGCAGTTGTATGGTCGCAGAGACGATAGGTCAAAGCCTCAATCAGAGTAGGGCCTTCACCACGTCTGGCTTTTTCAATGGCATTGCCAATGACTTCACGGCAGGCAAAAATATCATTGCCATCCACTTGAATGCCATCGAATCCGGCTGCAATCGCTTTTTGAGCAATAGTCTGAGCGGCTGTTTGTTTGGACAAAGGTACGGAAATGGCCCACTTATTATTATTAACCACAAAAACAACGGGTAAATTCCAGGTACCTGCAACATTCATGGCTTCATAAAAGTCGCCTTCAGAAGTGCCGCCCTCACCAATACAGACCACAGCAACGCGTGCTTCTTCGCGGTATTTAAAGGCAAACGCTACTCCGGTAGCATGCAAACATTGGGAAGCAATCGGAACGCAAATGGGCAAATCTTCTGAGTCGCAAGCGAAACGACTTCCTCGCTCATCACCCCCCCAATAAGACAAGATTTCAGACATCTTGACGCCTCTTTGAAATTGGGCTGCGTAATCACGGTAATAAGGCACGAGCACATCTTCTTTTCGCATCGCATGGCCGATAGCGGTTGAAATGGCTTCTTGGCCATTTATGGGTGCGTAGGTGCCCATTCTTCCTGTTCGCTGCAGAGCAATTGCTTTTCGGTCAAATGTTCTTGTTTGTACCATTATGCTGTACAGCTTCTTCAAAGCATCTTTATCCGCAGCTAAAGAAGGCAAAGTATTGCAGGTTAAATCACCCTTTTCATTGATGAATTGGATGAAGGGTATTTCAAAACTGGCGACTGTTGTCACGGCTGTCTCCTTGTTAACAACGCCGCCATAGAATACTCAGAATTTTGAATAAAAACTAGCAATTATCATTAAATCCCTAGTCCTGAATTGGAATTTGAGTGTATTGGCTCATCCATTGAATGTTCCGTCATTTCTGCCAAATGGCGTTCAACGAACGCAGTGATGCATTTTGAAATTTCGTCAGACAATTTCTTTTTAACTTTGGAGTCAAGCAAGACATCAAGCTCTTTCGCCAATAGCTCAGACCAGATTTTGCTTAAATAGAAGTCCTTATCCGCATTAGGGAATAGCTTGCCAATGTGTGCTTTGGCTTCTTGAGTAGTGGCAATTTTTGCAACTGAAGCCATTGCATTTAAAGTGATTTCTTCAGCAAGCTTGGCCAGATTATCTTCTTTAATTTTATGTCTTTCCAAGGCTTGATGCACAAGATGATAACAAGAGTAAAATTGCCCAAAATTGCTCGGTCTGCTTTCGATTTGCGATCTCAACGTTTCAGCCAGTTGATGAAAGGTATATTGATCGGCACCCGCTTTAATGGTTTGGCTTCTTAATTCCTTGATGCACCCCTTCAAATCATCGAGAACTTCAGGAGTTAGCTGTTGTTTTAATAATTCAAGCGAGTGAGCTATTTCATTGTCATTAGTCAGTTCAGTTGCAGCCATCTCCGAGTCTATAAAAAAGAGAAGCGGTCTTAGCATGATGTTTACACGTGCAATTTGTTCCTGCTTGACTGCAAATAAGTATTCTTTTTCATCCTGATATTTTTCCTCCCTCTCTTCTTTGCTTAAGCGCTCGGAAGGTGTAGGACCGCAATTTAAACGTTCATTAAGCATGCAATTTTCAATTGCTTTCACTAAGTAGCTCGCCAAATTATTAGGTACAGGTTTGTTGCCATTGATTTTAATATAGGTCGGGTTTAATAATTCATTAAAGACATAGGCGATAATTGTGATTTGTGCCTCCTTTATGACATATAACTTTTTATTTTTCTGATATTGGAAGTCCTTCATCAGATCGGAAGCTCCGAGGATGCAATCTTTAGTCCTTGAGGATTCATCAATTTTAGTCTTTTCATGAAAATAATTCAGATAGCTTAGGGTATTTCCCCATTCGCCAGGTCTTTTCTCGCGTGTAATTAAAGCTTCCACCATAATACCGCTCGCATTTAGATGCTGGGTTTCCACCTCACCCTCTGTCTTTCCAGACATAGAAAGAATGCTCGGTCTTTCTTTTCGTACATGTCTAAAAAAAGTCCCATGGCTTACGCTGCAGATCGGCATATAAGGGTGGGATTGAGTAAACTTTTTTACATCCTCAATGGTAACCTCATTTTCACCGGTTATTGTGATACCCTCAATATTTTTTAAGGAGGATAAGCGGGTTGCATAGTCATCAGTATTTTCTGTTCCTGCCAATTGGAGGAAACATTTGGCCGTATTTGCTTTCTCGTCGTAGAAAAAAATAAAAGGCTGGCCATTTGCATGACTCACGGAAGGGAAACATATTTTCATTTTATAAACCTATTTTTCAAAGACGGGTCAAAATGTACAATTATGACCCCATATGTGTAAAGCTTTTTAATTAAAAAAAGGTAAATTTGTGACCTATACTATTTTTGAGCTGAATTATTCGGAAAATTTGCAGCAAAATTATCAAAAATTGGCTATGTTACCTGGTTATGTTTTGCTGGAGAGTGCTGATAAAAGCAGAGGCCGCTATGATATTCTTAGCGCCTATCCTTATGACTCACTGCAACTTGATGATGCCAACTCATCCGCATTGCTCGAGCGCATCACCAAGTCCATAGGTAACGTGCCTTCAAACCTTGATCTTCCATTTCAAGGTGGTGCAATTGGCTATCTCTCTTACGATTGGGCAGCAAAGCGCAGTCAAATTCCATGTGTACCTCAGATGGGCTTAAAGGGTATGCCGCTTGCCTATTTTGGATTTTATGATTGGGCTATCATTACTGATCATCACCTTAAGAAGGTAATTCTATTTTCTGCTAACACGCGCCCGGATACTGAAGTCCTTGTCCAGGAAGTAGTGGAACACTGGAATGCGGATAGGCATGAGTGTGCAGAATCATTCCAAATGCTGCAAAACTTCAATCCTCTTATTGAAAGGGAAGCTTACAGGCAATCCTTTCAAACCATTCATGAATGCTTGCAAGAAGGCCGTTGTTATCAGGTAAATTACAGCTTACCATTCAATGCACGATATGAAGGCAGTACCTGGGGAGTATACCAACGAATTCGACAGGCGAATCCGGTTCCTTTCGCTGCGTTTATGCGCCTCGGGCAAGAAGAGGTTTTAAGTTTTTCACCCGAGCGATTTATGCTGCAAGAGGGTTTAAAAATGCTCACCTCACCTATCAAAGGTACCATCAAGCGAGGGCTAAATGCTCTGGAGGATGAGGAAAATAAAAAACAACTGCGTTCGAGTGAAAAAAACAAAGCAGAAAACATCATGATTGTTGATTTATTAAGAAATGACTTCGGCAAAATCGCCGAGCCCGGATCAGTTCGAGTTACATCCTTGTGCGAAATTCAAAGTTTTCGTGGAGTCCACCATTTGGTCAGTCATATAGAAGCTGTCCGCAAACAGGACATTTCGCCCTTTGCAGCCTTTCTGGACTGTTTCCCTGGTGGCTCAATAACAGGTGCTCCGAAGTTGGAGTCAATGAAAGTGATTGCTGAACAAGAAAAGTATGCTCGAGGAGTGTATTGCGGAAGCATCGTTTATTTATCACGTCACGGGCGGTTTGACAGCAATATCGCAATTCGCACTATTACCGCGCGCAATAATATACTTCATTTATCGGCAGGTGGTGGAATAGTCATTGACTCCGATTGGGAAGATGAATACTGTGAATGTTTAACGAAAATTGCTGCGATAACCAATGTCCTCACCTAAATCGAAAGACAGACTAAATCAGACCGCATCTGTTCTGGTGTTACACGAATTATCAAGTGATTCTCTTGTGCTAACCGTACGCAGTTTAGATTTGAAAATGCACCCAGGAGAAGTATGTTTTCCAGGTGGGCGCTGGCAAGAGGGCGATGACAATTTGCTGGCCACAGCATTTAGAGAATTGCATGAGGAGCTGGGGATTGGCTCTTCTAGACTGGTACTCCTAAAAGCAATGCAGCCAGAATCAACTCTTACAGGGTTTATTATTCACCCCTGGCTAGCGGCGATTGACTCTTTACATCCTTATTTAGCTGATCCTAAAGAAGTTGCAGATGTTATTTTTTTACCCATAAAACAGGTTAGGGACTCGCAAAATTACCAACGTATCAAATTGAACCGCGAGGGAATTAATTTTACGAGCTGGCAATATACAGCGAGCAATCATTTCATATGGGGAGCAACGGTCCGCATTATGCGACAACTCATTGAAATTTGAGTTCAGTCAAAGAAGATTTTGCAGAACTCTAATTTTAGCGAATGAATTCAGCCAGGAAGGTACTCGAAGGTTGTACCTTCCTAGGTGATGAAGAATCGTGGTTTACGCTGCGTCTGCTTCTTCCGTCTTAAGGGCTCGCCTTAGAATTTTGCCCACATTGGTTTTCGGAAGTTCATCATAAAATTCTACTACCTTCGGAATTTTATAGGCAGTGAGATGTTCACGGCAGTGGGCGATGATTTCTTCTTCAGTTAAATTGGGATCGCGCTTGACAATGCAAGCTTTGACTCGCTCACCCGACTCACTGTCCTGAACTCCGACCACGCCAACCTCAAGGACTCCAGGATGCATGCTGATTACTTGTTCGACTTCATTGGGATAAACATTGAAACCTGAAACGTCAATCATGTCTTTCTTGCGGTCCACTAAATAGATGAATCCATTTTCATCCATTTGGGCAATATCCCCAGTTTTTAAAAAGCCATCTGCTGTAAAAACAAGTGCTGTTTCATCGGGGCGTTGCCAGTAGCCTGCCATCACTTGTGGGCCTTTAATGCAAAGTTCTCCAGGCTCACCAAAAGAAACATCCTTTCCTTCATTATCACGAATTGCAACATCGGTAGAAGGCAGGGGAAGGCCGATGCTGCCATTGTAATCATCAAGATAAAGGGGGTTAATCGTGGCTGCAGGACTTGTTTCAGTTAAACCGTAGGCTTCAAGAACCCGGGATTTGGTTTTTTCCTTCCATCTCAACGCAACGCTTTTTTGTAAGGCCATGCCGCCGGCCAAAGCAAGTTTAACCTTTGAAAAGTCGATTTCATCAAACTTGGAGCAGTTCATCATGGCATTAAACAAGGTGTTCACGCCCGTAATGGCTGTAAAACCACTGTTTTTGATTTCATCAATAAAATGAGGAATATCACGGGGATTGGTAATTAAAATATTTTTGGCACCCGCTCTTAAAAAAGTTAAGCAATTAGCGGTTAATGAGAATATATGATAGAGAGGTAATGCGGTGATGATGATGTCTTCACCATCAATCGCTAAGGGTTTAATCCAGGCAGAAGCTTGAAGCACATTGGCTATCATATTTCCATGCGTCAAAATGGCGCCTTTAGCGATACCTGTTGTACCTCCAGTGTATTGCAGGAAGGCTATGGATTGGTGATCCAGGTGATGAGACTCTAAATACCCTTGCTTCCCCTGAGTCAAAGCATCATTAAAACGAACAGCCTGGGGCAAATGATAAGAGGGGACCATCTTTTTGATGTATTTAACGACGGCATTAACTATGATTCGTTTAAATGTAGGGAATAAATCGGCTACTTCTGTGATGATGATGTGTTTGAGTTTAGTATGTGGCAAAGCCTTTTCAACTGTTTTTGCGAAATTGGCAAGCACAATAATTACTTCCGCACCTGAATCATTCATTTGATGGGCAACCTCATCCGCCGTATAAAGCGGGTTGGTATTAACCACTACATATCCGGCACGCAAAATGGCAAATAAAATCACAGGATATTGCAACAAGTTGGGCATCATAATCGCAACGCGACTGCCTTTTTTTAAACCAAGTTGCTGAAGGTAAATGGCAAATTCTCGACTGATTTTATCCAGTTCTGCGTAAGTTATGGAGCTCCCCAAATTCTCATAAGCCACTTTGGATGCAAATTTCTGGCAGGATTCCTCAAATAATGCAACCAGGGATGAGTATTCATTGGCATCAATTGTATGAGGAACATCCTTTTGATAATGCTCTAACCAAACTTTCTCCACTTCGATATCCTTCTGTTATTAATCCCCTCATGTTAGTATAAACAAAAAACAGGGTCATGGATATCGCGATTATGGTCGATAATTTATTGAAATCTCAGGCATTTAAACTTAAAGGAAGATTATATACCTTTACCGTTTTGCAATTGCTTAGTTCAGATGGCCAGCTTTTTGCTAACCAACTGACTGAAATCATTCGAAAAGCGCCAAAATTGTTCGACAGAACGCCAATCGTTTTAGACTTTGGCTGCCTGGAATCTGAACAAATTGATTTGCAATTTCTATGTCAGTGCTTGCGAGAGCATAATTTAGTTCCAGTAGGGGTTCAGAATGCAACTCCCTTGTTAACAACCCTGGCGCAATGTCAGGGGTTGGCGGTATTACACGCTTCTGCTACCCACGATAAATCACTTCTCGAGGAACAAGTTGAAACGGCCGCGGCCGAACCCATTAAAACCAAGCTGCTGACCACTCCAGTCCGCTCTGGGCAGCAAGTGGTGAGTAAGGGTGGTGATTTGATAATCACCGCGTCAGTCAGCCATGGTGCTGAGTTGCTGGCCGATGGAAATATTCATATCTATGGCACGTTGAGAGGACGAGCTTTGGCAGGAATCTCAGGCGACCAACAGGCAAGAATTTTTTGCCAGGCGCTTGAAGCGGAACTGGTTTCAATTGCGGGCTTTTATCGTCTAAGCGATGCCATTGAGCCGCACGCAGGCCCTTGCCAGATTTATTTGCAGGATGAACATATTCATATCGAACCTATATGCTAGAAGCTGTTTTTATATCTGACTTGCATTTGCATCCCAAAGACGAGGCGATTACCGCCCGTTTTATTTCATTTATCGACTGGGCTAGCACAAATACCAAGAGCCTTTATATCCTAGGTGATTTTTTTCACGCTTGGGCAGGTGATGATGATATGGATGAATGGAGTAAGACCATCGCGCAAGGTCTTAATTCACTGTCTCAAAAAGCAGTTAAAATTTATTATATCCATGGCAACAGAGATTTCCTGCTAGGCCAGTGTTTTGCAGAATTAGCTGGTATAACTATTTTGCCAGAACCCAGCATGTTTCAATGCTCTGAACCGGTAATGCTGGTGCACGGAGACAGATACTGCAGCAATGATAAAGGGCATTGCTGGTTAAGGAAAATTACCAGAAATCCAATCTTTCCTAAAATTTTCTTAAGTTTACCCCTACGTTTCCGTAAGCAAATCGTTAATACGATGAGAATGCGCAGCAAGGGAAACAGCCCTAAGGGTTTGGAGCAAATGGACGTGGTAACAGAGACAATGTTGCAACATCTGAAAGATTGTAATGCAAAAATTGTAATTCATGGGCACATACATAAGCCAGGCTTAAGGAATCATGAGTATAATAATAGTAATTACAGCCAATACGTTTTAAGTGACTGGGACAACCGACCTGAAATTCTCGGTTATGATAAAACATTGGGATTTAGGTTTATACAGCCTGTTTAGCGGGGGAATGATGGCTACTATCAAAAGAAAACTCAAAAGAACTTGGCATGAACTGACCGCAAAAGGTCCAAAGCCGCCTGAATTGACCAAACAGATTATTGAGCAGGCTGAAGACGTTTCTGATCAAAGAATCAATCAATTTAAGAAGGCAAAAAGCCAAAATGTAAAACAGCGGGAACAAGAGCATTTGCAGAAAGATTCTGATGAAAAATATAAAAAATGGCAGGAAAAGCTTGAAGAATTAAAACGAGGTGGGGCGGAAGCTTATGTAGAATGGCAAACGGGTATGGCTCGTATTATGGGGTCCCTACAAGCTTTTGTTGAGTACATGAGTACTTTATGGCCCTGGCAGACAGCTTTACATGTCCCGAGTCCATCCTGGGATAAAGCGGATAGTGACAAACTTGAGGTTACTCCTAACGTCAGTTACAAAGTTGGTCTTGATAATAATGGTTTTTTACAAACCCAGTTAAACATCAAGCATAAGCAAGCCGATGGAACGGTTCAAGACGTGCAAACCACTCCACAACAGGCTGCACTCTTTGATGAGATGTTTGAACGTTGGCTGGAAGAGAATGACCACTCCATCGTTGTTGATGCTCAAGGTCGAAAAACCATTAAAAACGATAGCACTGGCGCCACATTGGATGCGCAGGCTCTAAAAGATTTAAAAACCGATCCAGGCAATGGTTTTCAGTCCTGGTTATCTAATCTGATGGCGATGTCCGTCGATGAAGATTTAGCTCCTCCTTCTCCAGGATTGCAACCTTAATTCACTGCAAAGGCAGGTATTCCACTGTGAAAGCGGAATACCTGATCTTCAGAGGTGATCAATTTATTTTCAATATCAAGAAAAAATTCAACTCGCTCCTCAATGTGGTTTCCATATAATTTCGCAAGAAATAAGTAGTCCTGAAAATGTCTCGCCTCCGATTTAATTAAGGAGGAGTAGAATTTTCGCAGTTGGGCATCTTCAAGCACTGGGATTAAGGCATGGAAACGCTCACAGGAGCGCGCTTCAATGATAGCTCCAACAATTAATTGATCCACGATTCGCTGAACGCAACCGCCTTTTGTGACTTTTCTATGCATTTCTTGTGCGTAGTTAGAAGGAGGCAAGGGCATAAATTGAATGCCTCGTTCTTTCATCAAATCGATTACTTTTTCAAAATGCAATAACTCCTCTCGCGCCAGGGGAGACATTTTAGCGACTAATTCCCTTTTTTCAGGGTATTTACTGATAAAGTTAACCGCAGTGGCGGCTGCTTTACGTTCGCAATGAGCATGATCAATTAAAAGGGTCGGCAAGCATTGGGAAGCCATATCAAGCCATTGCTTTGCTGTGGGAACCCGAAGAAAATCAATCAAGGTTTGTACATCATCGATAACTGGTCTTGGCATCATAAATTAAACTATACTTTTTAAAAATAGAGCGTTATAACACAGACGATTGTAAAATCAAATTGGATGCATATGAGCGAAGAACAAACAGAAAATGATTTATCGGAATGGTTGTCCACCTATGGCCTTATCACTGCAGAACGAATTTTGGAGCGATACAAAATACGCCTTCAACAACAGGATTTGATTCGCGCAATAAAAAGCCCAAATACGTTTTATCACCGTGTGATAAGGATCCCTTTAAAAAATGTTCTTAATGGCATTATTTTGCAACAAGCGCATGACTACCAGGTGTATGCGCAAAAGCTGTTTATCGATTATTTATTATCAGGCGAAACGTCAAAAGGGGAAGATTCTCCAGGAGGGTTCACCCGGGATGATCTGGAAAAGGAGCGGCAAAACTTAATTCAAACTGGCGAAGAATTTCATGAACAGGAGTTATCTCATAATCAATTAATTGCTGAAACCCAAAGAGGATTAATTAAATTGTCTGAGGAATGGCATAAATTCTTGCTGGCTGCAGCTAAGCAATTAAAAACCGAGTTGCAATCGCAAAGCATTTCGACCACCGAAACGAATATCATCCAGGCGTTGAATATTCTTTTGATCATGCAGGATTTTTCAAAAAAAGAGGGGAGTTTACAAGGCGAAAGCTGGTCTCGGGTTGAGGCGATCATCGGACAGCCATTAGCAAATGCTACGCGGCAGAGCTTCATTGGACAGATTAATACATTGCGAGAATTCATCGACGAAACCACCAGTTTTCTGAACAATTATGCCGAAAAAATCAAACAAATGAGTGCAACGGTTCGTGCATTTCGAAAACAGTTTTATAATTTAATTTTGCGAGCGAATGAATTAATTAAGTTGCTGCCTGAATACCGTGTCAATGACGCACAAGTACAGGAAAATCGGGAATCCCTGCTTTTTGATACTGCTATTGGAGAGCAAAGCTAAACATTTATCGTTGATGAATTTGCTTGGATGCAGAATCTATTAGCCAGTTGCCGCATCAATCAGGTATAATGTCGCGCTTTTAATCTTTAGTATAACTGGAGTGCGCTATGGCAAATGAATTAACATTATCCATCATTAAACCCGATGCGGTTGCTAAATCCGTAATCGGTCAAATTTATTCCCGATTCGAAAACGCTGGTTTGAAAGTTGTAGCCGCCAAAATGGTTCATCTTTCTCGAGCTGAAGCTGAAGGTTTCTATGCAGTTCATAAAGAGCGTCCTTTTTTTAATGATTTAGTTTCTTTCATGATTTCAGGTCCTGTAATGATTCAGGTTTTGCAAGGCGAAAATGCCATTGCTAAAAACCGGGATTTAATGGGTGCGACCAATCCGAAAGAAGCTGCTCCTGGAACAATCCGTGCGGATTTTGCTGAAAGCATTGATGCCAATGCGGTTCATGGTTCAGACAGCGCTGAAACTGCTGCTCAAGAAATTGCGTTTTTCTTTGAACCTCATCAAATTTATAAAAGATAAGTTGTTTAGGAGTTGGGATGAGTCAAAAAATTAATCTATTGAACTTCAACCACCAGCAGATGCGCGACTTTTTTAGCGACTTGGGTGAAAAACCTTATCGTGCGCAACAGGTGATGCAATGGGTTCATCAGGCTGGATTTAATGACTTTTCCCAAATGTCCAATTTGGGTAAGACTTTGCGTGAAAAGCTTAATCAGATTGCTGAAATTCGCTTGCCCGAAATTGTAACCTGCCAAAAATCCAATGATGGAACCCATAAGTGGTTGCTTAAGCTGGATTGTGGCAATTGCATAGAGACTGTTTTTATACCTGAAGCGAATCGCGGAACCTTGTGTGTGTCTTCTCAGGTCGGTTGTGCCTTAAATTGCAGTTTTTGCTCCACGGCAAAACAAGGGTTTAACCGCAACCTGTCTACTGCTGAAATTATCGGTCAGGTTTGGCTGGCGGTGAGGGAGTTATCCCAAGAGCAGGGTGCACATGACAAACGCATCACAAACGTCGTTATGATGGGCATGGGTGAGCCACTTCTAAATTTTGATAATGTGGTCGCAGCAATGGACATCATGATGCATGATTACGCTTATGGTTTGTCCAAACGCCGCGTGACCTTAAGTACTTCTGGGGTTATACCGGAATTAAAACGTTTGCGTGAAGTAAGCCCCGTTGCCTTAGCTGTTTCTCTACATGCCCCCAACGATGCTTTGCGCAATGAGCTTGTTCCAATCAATAAAAAATATCCTCTCGCTGAGTTAATGGCTCTTTGCAAAATTTATTTCAAAGATGAGCCAAAAAGACGCGTCACATTCGAATACGTCATGCTCAAGGGAGTTAATGATCAACCTGAGCACGCAGAGCAATTGATTAAATTATTAAAAAATGTGCCAGCAAAAGTGAATCTTATTCCCTTTAATCCATTCCCCATGACACAGTACGAACGCTCTCCACGGGAAACCATTGATGCATTCCGAGAAAAACTGCTTGCCAAGGGCATCAATACGATTACACGTAAAACAAGAGGGGACGATATTGATGCAGCTTGTGGCCAGCTTGCGGGTGAGGTGAAAGACCGGACAAGCCGTTCTGCACGATGGCAAAAGCTTCATTTCGTGCCCACTGACAATAAAATAGAAAGCAAAACCTAGGCATCCCCCTCTTAGTTAAACTAATTCCAGCTCTTGGGTGCAGGCTGTTTCCTAAGTTATTCAAAGTACTCTTGGGTGCACAACATTTGCATCACTCAAGAAGCTACCTTGCAGGGCAAAAAATCTCACATGGTGGCGCAGGATTGTAACTATCAGCCAAATACTCCAATGTTCAAATGAAGCCACCGAGAATTGTAGTGCTCACTACTGATTTGCACCAGTTCAAGTTGAATCAGCTATGACAGCGAGTTATCTCATAAAATGCTTGCCGGCGTTCGCGGGCATGGCAGCTTATTGCCGAATCCAAGATTATTTATTTGAACCTGTAATTATGTTACGGTCATTGAGGTTACAATTAAATAGGAGACTGGATGAGAGCAAGCCATAAGTACTATTTACGAAAATTTAATCGGCAAAATGAGTGGCTCAATGCAAATGCAACTGGAACTTTCGAGCGTGCTCCTGACTCAGAGTTAAACGGTGTATTCGCTTACTTATCTTATAAACCAAGCAAAACATTACTCATTTCAAAACTCCAAGATTATCAAAGTTTCCATCCTGGAATAAATCAATATAATGTTGTGTTAAGACGAAGATCTCTTGGTCTATTTGGCAATTCGAACCAGCCCGCTTCGGATGCGCCGGCTTTCGGTGGGGAGCTTTTGTTACTTAATGGAGACATTATCTTCTGGAACTTCAAAAGTGGAAAATATTCTCTAATGAATCCATCCCTTCATGACGATAGCCCCAATCTTTCACAAGAAATTGATGATTCCGGATTGCCAGCAGAACGTTTTATTAGCATTGATAAAGCCAATGTTTTTGATTCGGTGTATCTAAAAACTTATTTCCTGCCCAATGGACAATTCAGAAATGCATCGGAAGAGTGTGTTCAAATCATTTGTGCAGGATTGGGTTTGAATTACCTAGATAGTCCATGTACGCCACCTTTAGAAGTTTAGACGGCTGCTAATGCATCGGTAAGTGACGTGAAAAAATCAATAACTCGTTTTAAATTGCTGCATTCATGGTTATAATGTTCCATCTTTTTTGCGCTACGTGATGATTGTGTTGAATTTATTGCGCTCAATATTTTTTTTAAGTCTTTTATTTCTTCAAGCTTGCCATGGCCATGAAGAAATAAATGGCGAGCAAGGATTTAAGACAGCAGCAAAAGCTCAAGTGGCCGCAGCGTATAACAGCCAATTAGGGATGGCATACCTGCAACAAGGCGACATTCCCCGAGCCAAGCGCAAATTACTTACTGCTTTGGACTTAAATCCAGGTTCGTCCGATGTGAATGCCTCCATGGCTTATTTCCTTGAAAAAACTGGTGATAGCAAGGGAGCTAAGACTTATTATCAAAGAGCTCTGTCACTTTCTGCTCATAGTGGTGCACAATTAAATAACTATGGAGCTTTTTTATGCCGTCAAGGAGATTATCGCAATGCAGAACGCCTTTTTCTAAAAGCAGTCCAGGATATCCATTATATTAACACTGCAGCAGCCTATGAAAATGCGGGTTTATGTGCCGCAGCCATTCCTGATTACAAGAAGGCGAAACAGTATTTTTTAAAAGCCTTAACCCAGGATCAAAAAAGGAAGCAATCTTTATTAGAATTAGTCAACATAGAATTGAAGCAAAAAAAACCAAAATTGGCTCTTTTGCACCTTCAAAACTATTCAAATCTTTTAAATACTAATTCAGAATTATTGGCTGTGGCTGTAAATGCTGCTCGCCAGACTGGAAACGTTGAACTTGCAGAACTTTATCGCAAGCGTCTTGCAACAATAAAACATTCTAGGGACTATACCGGAGCAAACAATGAATACAACAGCAGCAATGGATGAAGTTCGTAACGAGCACGAAATGCCAGGTATGCAACTGGCTCGAGTACGTGAAAAAAAAGGATATAGTCAAGAATACGTAGCAGGGAAACTTCATCTTAGAGTAAGAATTATTGAGCTATTGGAATCAGATAGCTACGATCAGATGCCTGAGCCTGTTTTCATCAAGGGCTATCTTCGAGCTTATGCAAAGTTATTAGGTATTTCTCATGAACCTTTTTTGACAGCTTTTAATAGCATGCACACTTCTGAAAGAAAGGTCGAGAAAGCATTATGGCAAAGTAAACGAGAATCACATAAAGGAGAGCGTTTACTTCGTTGGCTTACGGGGATTGTAGCTGTCGCGGCAGTGGTGGCAGTTGGTATTTGGTGGCAAAAGAATAAAGACAGCCAGCAAGTCGTTGCCACAGCCAAGAATCCAGCCCCTGAGATCACTGCAAGCAAAGCTGAAAATGACATCAACTTGACGGATATTTCAAAAATGCAAGCCATGTTTACCACAAGCAGCACTACTGGTCAGCTAACTCCATTGGAGAATCAAGGTGGTTGAAAAAATCCAAGCAATTCGAGGCATGAATGATGTACTGCCTTCAGAAACTCGCGCCTGGCGCAATTTGGAGCAAGCCTTTATTCGTTGCATGCATCAATACGGTTATCAGGAAATTCGATTTCCTCATGTAGAAAGCACACAGCTTTTTAAACGCTCCATTGGCGAAGTTACCGATATTGTTGAAAAAGAAATGTACACTTTTGTCGACCTTAATGGTGACAGCATCACCTTAAGACCCGAGGGGACAGCGGGGTGTTTGCGCGCTTGCCTGGAACATGGATTGTTGCATAATCAGCAGCAGAAACTTTGGTATTTGGGGCCTATGTTTCGCCATGAAAAGCCGCAAAAAGGACGATACAGACAATTCCACCAGTTTGGGGTTGAGGCCTTAGGCATTAGTGGAGCTGCCATTGAAATTGAGTTAATTGCACTCTGCCGACGATTATGGAAGACACTTGGTATTGAGCAGCATGTTGAATTGCAAATCAATACTTTGGGTGAGCTTAGTGAAAGGCAAAATTATCGACAACATCTGATTGCTTATTTTAAAGACCGCTTTGAGCAATTGGACGAAGACAGTAAAAGGCGTCTTGAGAGAAATCCGCTGCGTATTCTTGATAGTAAAAACCCACACATGCAGGAATTATTAAGGGAAGCTCCTCAGCTGATGGATTTTTTAGGAGTTGATAGCAAAAAACGCTTCAATGATTTGTGCGAAGGCTTAGAGCAATTAGGAATACCTTATACAATAAATCCATTTCTAGTGCGCGGCCTTGATTATTATGGGCACACCGTGTTCGAATGGGTAACCGATAAATTGGGCAGCCAAGCCACGGTTTGCGCTGGCGGACGCTATGATGTTTTGGTTGAGCAGTTGGGTGGTGAAGCTTGCCCCGCAGTGGGTTTTGCTATGGGAGAGGAACGCTTATTGCTCTTACTAGAAACTTTAAACATTTCTTTGAATGCAGAAAGTCAATTTTCTCTATTTATCATTGCAACCGGTGATGTAGCCATGCAACAGGCACTGTCATTGGCTGAAGTGTTAAGAAATGAAAACAGCAACTGGGAAGTCATTACAAATACTCTGGGCGGCAGTTTCAAAAGCCAATTTAAAAAGGCAGATAAAAGCGGTGCTCATCTAGCCCTAATTTTAGGAGAAGATGAAGTCAGAGAGAGTAAAATAGGCATTAAAAACTTGCGAAAACATGAAGATCAAGTAACTATTCAGCAAGTTGATCTAATCCAATACTTACACAACTATCTGGAAGATAGTAGGAGTTGAAAATATGTCGGTTTACATGACTGAAGAAGAACAGTTGGAAGCAATAAAAAAATGGTGGCAGAAAAACAATACCTTAATTACAGTCATTCTGTCTGTTATTTTGATTGCCATTTCGGGTTATAAGTATTGGTCTTGGCATCAGTATAAAATAAGCATGCAAGCTTCTAACACCTATGAGCAGATGATGGTGGCTTTCTCAAATCAAGATAACAAAAGTGTACGCTCTTATGCAAACCAATTGATTAAAGAATACGGTACAACGGTTTATGCTGACGCAGCCCGCCTTGCCCTAGCCAAAATATATGTCGGCTATGAAAAATATGCCAAAGCACGTGAAACTTTGGAGCAGGTAGCTCAGAATTCCAAAACGAATGCCATAAAACAGGTTGCAAAAATACGCATTGCCCGCCTGTTGGCTGCTGAAAAAGCTTACGATAAAGCTCTTGCTGAATTGACAGAGGTTAATGATGCCGCATACATGCCTATGATTAATGAGTTAAGAGGAGATATTTATGCTGCTACAGGTCAATATCAGCAGGCAATTAACTCTTATAAAGAAGCCATTACCGAAGTTAGGACAAATGGCTTGGGTAATCTTTTCCTGGAAATGAAAACCAATGAATTGGCTTCCCTTGCTCAATCAATGAGTGGGGATAGTAATAAAATCCAAGCTGCCTAGAGAGTAAAAATGAAAACAACAACATTAATTTTTAGCTCACTTATTCTGTTACTACCAGCCTGCACTCATTTAGACAATTACATGCTGGGTAAAGATAATACCCCTACACCTGCTGAATTACAGCCCATTCAGCCAAAGGTGAAACTGAAGCAAAAATGGTCTTTACCTGTAAACGGGAAAACCAGCGCTAATCATTTGAGACTGAAGCCTGAAATTGTTGGTAACAATATCTATACAGCTGATGCAAACGGTTTGGTGGAAGCAGTGAACAAAACCACTGGGAAGGTGATTTGGTCGAAAAAATTACCGAGTGGTATTGTAAGTGGACCTGCTGTATCCCCGGGGTTTATCGCATTGGCAACCGATAAGTCAACAGTACTTCTGCTGAAGCAGGAGGACGGTTCGGATCTGTGGGATGCTAAGGTTTCAAGTGAAGTATTAGCTAAACCCATCATTACCCATGGTAAAGTGATTGCCAAGACAATCGACGGCAATTTATATGCTTTGGATTTGTCTTCCGGCAAGCAATTATGGGTCTCTGAGCATGGAGCTCCAAGCTTAATTCTAAAAGCCAGCTCATCTCCCGTGGTCCTGCCCCAAAATAATATGATTCTCGTTGGTTATTCCGATGGTAAAATGGATGCTGTAGATCTTCAAACTGGGCGATTAATTTGGCAAAGAAGCATTGCCTATGCGAGTGGTGCAAGCGATGTTGAACGCTTGATTGATATCGATGCGGATCCCATTGTGCGAGGGAATATTGCCTATCTGGCCAGTTATCAAGGTTACGTAGGCGCACTTTCATTGACAGATGGTGAGTTTTTATGGCGAAAACCCGCTTCCGTCTATAAAAACATGGCTATTGATGACCATGCCTTGTATCTTACGGATAGCGAAGACGTCGTCTGGTCCATTAACCGACAAAATGGACAGGTCAACTGGAAGCAAGTGGGATTAAAGGCCCGTGGCTTAACGGAACCGGTGGTAATGGGTAGTCGTCTCATCGTGGGAGACAAGACTGGGCTTATCCATGTTCTAGCTTGCAGTACTGGTGATTTTATCTCCAGAGAACAGCTCGGTAGTGCCATAACGACCACACCTTCGATCTCCAATGGTAATATTTATGTCATGACTAGTAATGGTCGATTAAATCGTTTTTCTGTGAGTTAATGCATGATTCCTGTTATTGCCCTGGTAGGGCGCCCTAATGTGGGTAAATCGACATTATTTAATCGATTAACCCACACTCAAGATGCCTTGGTTGCTGATTTTCCTGGCCTCACTCGTGATAGACAATACGGTCAAGCATCTTATAACCAAAGATCATTTATTGTGATCGACACAGGAGGTGTGGGGGTTGATGATTTGGCTGTGGATGCCTTAATGTCAAAGCAATCCGAAATGGCTTTGGAAGAGGCTAACATTGTGCTTTTTCTAGTCGATGCAAGAGCAGGATTGACTGGAGTTGATGAAGAAATTGCAATTCGTCTTCGAAAAATCAATAAACCCATTTATCTTGTGGTCAATAAAACCGATGGATTGAATGAGGAAATTGCTTGCTCCGAATTTCAATCGCTTGGCTTTTCAGAGGTACACCCCATTTCAGCGGCCCATGGCCGGGGAATGAATTCTTTATTAGGCATTCTAACCGAAGATTTTGAGCCAGTTGCTGTTGATGAGCCAGAAGAAAAGTCGATTAAAATAGCCTTCGTTGGCCGACCTAATGTGGGTAAATCCACCTTGATCAACCGTATTCTTGGCGAAGAACGCGTGGTCGTTTATGACATGCCAGGTACAACGAGAGATAGCATCGCCATTCCATTCACGCGAGACGATAAAGCATACACGCTAATTGATACAGCAGGAATTCGCCGGAGAGCAAGGGTTGACGAAAAAATAGAAAAATTCTCGGTAATTAAAACCTTGCAATCCATTAAAGAAACACATGTATGCATGATGCTCCTGGATGCTCGTGAAGGTCTGACTGAACAAGATATGCATTTGTTAGGCTTCATTATTGAAGCAGGGAAGGCTTTGGTAATTGCAGTAAACAAATGGGATGGTCTGGATGAGGATCATAAAGAGTCTATCAAAAACGAGCTTTCTCGTCGTCTGCATTTTGTACAATTTGCCAAAATTAGATTTATTTCAGCTTTGCACGGCAGTGGAGTAGGTCTGCTATTTAAGGATATAGAGCAAGCCTATGCCTCCGCGATGCAAGCTTTTTCAACGCCTAAATTAACGCGTTTGTTGCAAGATTTAGTCGCACAGCATTCTCCGCCTTTGGTACAAGGACGAAGAATCAAGCTCAGATATGCACACGCTGGCGGACATAATCCGCCAGTCATTGTTATTCATGGTAATCAATTGGATTCTTTACCAGACAGTTACAAACGTTATCTCAACAATGCCTTTGTTCAACATTTAGGTTTGATTGGTACTCCTTTAAAGCTGGAGTTCAAAGGTGGCGTCAATCCATTTAAAGACAAAAAAAATAAGTTAACGCCAAGACAAATTCAAAAGAAGAAGCGTTTAATGAAGCGAGTAAAGAAAAAATAGCATAAGATTTTGCTACTTAATAACAGCTGCGGACTCGCTGATTTACTGCCTGATCAATCAAGCTAAAGCATCGGCTCGCAGCGTTAACACATCGCAAGGTGCATGGTGAAGCATGGCATAGGCTGTACTACCAAGAAAAGCAGGTACGGCACTCGGATTATGGCTCCCTAGGATAATTAATTGACAGCCGAGGGACTTCACTTTATCGAGAATATGCGCTTTGAGTGAACCAATTTCAACGTGCTGTTGCTCTGCAGGGATGTTAAGAGCCTCACCCAGCAAAGTCATTACCGTTTGCGCATCATCTTTTACCGGATTAGCTAACTCTGCGAAACCAAGTCCTTGAGCCAACTGTAAGCTTGCGGGAGGTTCAATGACGTGAAGTAAATGAAGTTTGGCATTAAAATGTTTGGCAATTTCAACTGCTTTTTTACATTGATTGAAATGATTTTCGCTTAGGTCCGTTGCGTGCAAAATGGTTGTGTACACGATTCCCTCTCTCAACTATTCCGATACGCTAATTGTAGTAGATAATTCGAAAAATATTAAGAACTTAGCTTCCCTGTTGCTCATTTAATCCTTAAACCCCTGTCAAAATGATTGCCTTCAGGTTTGGATTTTTGCATCATCATTTGTCAAAATTTGGGATGGATTTTTATTCAGCCTTTGATTGGCCGGAACTGGGTTTAGCCCTTTTGTAGAGGTCAGGAGCTAATTCGGACAATGGAATCATGACAAAGTCTCTGGAAAACATTCTGGGGTGGGGGATAATAAGCTGCTTTGTCCTCATTTTCAAAGAACCATAAATTAATATATCGATATCGATGGTCCGACTTCCCCATTTCTCATGTCGTACCCGTCCCTGTGCTTTTTCGATTTCATGGCATTTTTGAAGTAGCATAAAGGGGGTTAGCCTGGTTTTTATCTTGACAACAGTATTGATAAAATCAGGTTGAGCCTTTCTTCCCCAAGCTTTGTTACGATGAAATTTTGCTACTGCCAAAACGTAGGTGTAAGGTAAAGCGCGCAGCGCTTTGAGAGCTAACCTTATTTGTCGCTCTGGCGTTTTTAAGTTACTCCCTAAAGCAAGGTAGCAGAGATTCATTCTGATGAAGTTATCGTTTTGGGTTTACGTTTTTTTCGATTTTTATGAGGCAAAGTCTTTGGAGATAATGCAGCAACCATAGCTGCTTGCTCCTTGGCATCACTTTCCTGAAAAGTGGTCCACCATTGCGCCAGTTCAAGGGATTCATCACCCGCTAATGCCCGCAAGGCAAGAAAATCATAGGCTGCACGAAATCTAGGGTGTTGCAAGAGGTTAAATGCCCGCCCACCAAATCGTTTAGGAAAGCGAAATTGCAACAACCAAATTTCCCGAATAATTTGGCTAAAACGTTTGGGTATGGTAATTACCTTGTTTTGCTCAAAAATAACTTGGGACATGGCTTTTTCAAGAGCGGGTAAAGGGTCTAATCCTTCACTTTCTTGTAAAGCAAGTGCTTGGGCTTTTAATGGAAACCAGAGGAGGACAGCAAATAAGAAAGCTGGAGTGACTGGTTTTTCATCACGAATACGAGTATCTGTATTTTCTAAAGCGATGCCTAATAATGCTTTGACGGGGTACTCGCTAGCAAATAAATTGGCGGTTTGCTCAAACAGATGGGGAAATAAACCATGCTCCACCAAAAGACGTTGAACGGTTTCGGCCTCTCCGCATTGATACAGTTTAGTCATTTCATCAAATAAACGTGAGCCGGAAACATGGCGAATAAGATGACTCAATTTGGGTAGAGGGGCAGCCGTTTCTGGAGCCAGCTCAAAATGCAATTTTGCGCTAAAACGAATGGCTCGTAACATCCGCACGGGATCTTCCTGGTAGCGCTTGTCTGGATCCCCAATTATTCGAAGAAGTCGTTCATGGACGTCATTTACACCACCAGTAAAATCAACGATGGATGCATCATCTATGTTGTAATACAGTGAGTTCACAGTAAAATCGCGGCGCCATGCATCCTCATCGAGTGTGCCATATACATTGTCGCGGACCAGCATTCCTCTTTCATTCGTGTATTGGTGTTCTGCCATCAATTCATTTTCGCTTTCGCTACTTTTGCGAAAGGTCGCCACTTCAATGATGTCCCTGTGGAAAATGATATGAACCAATTTAAAACGCCGCCCAATGATTCTCGCATTTCGAAATAATTTTTTAATTTGGTTGGGGGTTGCATTCGTTGCAATGTCAAAATCTTTAGGGGCTTTTCCGAGAAGTAAATCCCGTACGCTGCCTCCAACCAAATAGGCCTGGAATCCAGCGCTATTGAGTCGGTTCAAGACTTTAAGAGCATTAATGCTAATATCGGTTTTGGAAACTTTATGCTGAGTACGTGGAATAATATAGCTTGCATCGATGGGCTGATGATTGGCCCTGGATTTACGTAACAGCTTTTTGATTAACTTAATTATTGTCGTCACCTTGTAATGGCCACCTAACGCCGCATAAGTATAGCCTAGATCCACAAGAAAGTGAATTATTTACCTTTTGCAAGTTCCGGGAGACAATAGTAATTTTACAGGAAGGCTAAAGTGTAAATATGGAGCTTTTAGATATTCTTCTCAGTCTTTCGGCATTAACCATTCTGGAAATCATTCTGGGGATTGATAACTTGGTTTTTCTATCAATCCTAACGGAGAAATTGCCGAAGGAACAACGTCGATATGCCCGCCGATGGGGATTAACCTTTGCCTGGTTAACTCGTCTTTTGTTGTTAGCATCCGCTATTATGCTTGTGAAATTGACCCATCCCTTTTTTACCTGGGGTTCTTTTTCATTGTCTGTGCGTGATTTATTTCTCTTTGCGGGTGGTACTTTTCTGATTGTTAAAGCGACTCAAGAGATTCACTATGAAGTCGCAGGTTCTGAGGAGGAAAAGGAAGCAAGTCTTTCTTTCCCTAAAAAGAGGGTTACATTTAGAAGTGTGGTGTTTCAAGTGGCTGTGATGGATATTATTTTTTCGCTGGATAGTGTTCTCACGGCTGTTGGTTTAACCAACCATTTTTTCGTCATGGCCTCAGCAATAACTTGTGCAATACTGGTCATGTTGTACGCCAGTGAACCGGTAAGTAATTTTATTGACAAACATCCGACAGTTAAAATGCTTGCTTTAAGTTTTTTAATTTTGATCGGCATGGTCCTTGTCGCTGATGGCTTCTCCTTCCATATTCCCAGGGGCTACGTTTATTTTGCAATGGGCTTTTCTTTAGGAGTCGAATCGCTTAATCTTTTGCGGCGATCTCGCCAACGTCGGCGAAAGAGGGTAAGAGATAAAGATGTTAACGATTAAAGCATTTCATATTATTGCTATGGTGGCTTGGTTTGCCGGGCTTTTCTATCTTCCAAGGTTATTCGTCTATCATGCCGATGCTCAAGACAGCATTAGCCTTGCTCGTTTTAAGGTTATGGAGCGTCGTTTGTATTATGGGATAACTTGGCCTGCAGCGCTGACAACAACCATCTTGGGTTTAAGCCTACTTCTTTTTAATCCGCAGTATTATTTAAGGGCGGGATGGATGCATGCCAAGTTAGGGTTGGTTTTGTTATTGTGGATCTATCATGGATTTTGTGGCTATTATCGAAAACGCTACGCTGAAGGAAAAAACAATAGAAGTGCGAAATTTTATCGCATTTTCAATGAATTACCTACGGTTTTACTCATCGCGATTGTTCTATTGGTGGTCGTGAGGCCTTTTTAAGCTTAATTTTTTAGAAGTTAGAGCTAAAAAGCTCTAATCCATTTCAACCATTTCGAAATCTTCTTTGCCTGCGCCACAATCGGGACAAAACCAATTTTCAGGAACATCTTCCCAACGGGTTCCTGGTTCAATACCGTCTTCTGGCCATCCCTCAGCCTCATCATAGATGAATCCACAAATGACGCAAATGTATCGCTTGTATTCTTGCATAATCTTCATTCAATTTTAAAAGGGCTTAATTTAACGATTGCTTCTTTGATTGTAAAGAGTAAAAGAGCTGCGTTTTGTCAGCTCACTAAAAAAACTGTAAAATATTAGGCTTAGTTCAATGATAGGAAAATCATGACATTTTCACAAAAGCTATTTGCTGAGGCCCAAACTCTAATTCCGGGTGGAGTAAACTCTCCTGTGCGAGCGTTTAAGGGAGTGGGCGGGGATCCCATTTTCTTTAAAAAAGGCAAGGGAGCATATCTTACTGATGTTGATGACAAATCTTACATCGATTATGTCGGTTCTTGGGGGCCCCTTATCCTTGGCCATTGCCATCCCCAAGTTATTAAAGCGGTGAGTGAGGTATTAAACAGTGGGATGAGTTTTGGTGCTCCGACCGAATTGGAAGTGAAGCTGGCTAAGAAGATCACTGAATTGATGCCAGCCATAGAAAAGGTTCGAATGGTTAACTCAGGCACTGAGGCGACGATGACGGCCATTCGTTTGGCACGGGGCTATACAGGCAAAAACAAAATTATTAAATTCAATGGTTGTTATCACGGCCATAGTGACGGATTGCTGGTTAAAGCAGGTTCTGGTTTGCTCACTTTAGGCATTCCTTCAACTCCAGGCATTCCTGCAAGCATTACCGAACATACTTTAACTGCTGATTTTAATCACTTGGAGCAAACTGCTGCTTTGTTTGAGCGTTATAAGGGAGATATTGCTGCAGTTATTTTAGAGCCTATTGCAGGAAATATGGGTTTTGTATTACCCAAACCAGAATTTCTTAAAGGACTTAGACAATTATGCACCGACAACGGATCTTTGCTCATTTTTGATGAAGTCATGACTGGTTTTCGTGTGGCTTTAGGTGGTGCGCAAGCTCTTTATAATATTATCCCCGATTTGACGACTTTGGGGAAAGTCATCGGTGGAGGTATGCCAGTTGGGGCAATTGGAGGCAAGGCTTCAATTATGAGCTGTTTGGCACCTGAAGGGGCGGTGTATCAGGCGGGTACTTTATCGGGTAATCCATTGGCCATGGCTGCTGGATTGGCCACATTGACTGAAATTGAAAAACCTGGCTTTTATGAGCAATTGGCCAATTATTCACAAGCCATGCTGCAGGGGTTGGCTGATATTGTGAATTCCTTCAAATTGCCATTCTGCTATGCTTCTCAAGGAGGAATGTTCGGTTTCTGCTTTAACAGCAAAGACCAGGTACTTGATTATCAAGACGTTGCTGATTCGGATGAGCCTTTGTTCCGACGATTTTTCCACGGCATGCTGGCGAAGGGTATTTATTTTGCACCGTCCATGTACGAGGCTGGGTTTGTTTCAATTGCCCATCAACAGGAAGAGCTTCAATCAACATTAAAGGCAGCCGAATCCGTACTGTCACAGATCCAAAAGGTGACTGCTTAATGAAAAAATATCATGTTTATGGAATCGGTAATGCTTTACTCGATCGAGATGTCAAAGTAGATGAAAATCTTTTACAAGAACTGCTCATTGAAAAAGGCGTGATGACTCTCACGGATGCAGTAAGACATCAGCAGCTCCTGAGTGCTTTAGATGGGAAATTTTGTCACAGTGGCTGCGGTGGTTCGGCAGCCAATACCCTAATTGCGCTAAATCAATTTGGCGGACGAGGATTCTACAGCTGCAAGCTTGCCAATGACGAAGCGGGGAAACTGTTTCTGCAAGAACTGTTTGCATTGGGAATCGAATGCAATTTAGCGTTTGAGGATTTGACGCCAGGTATTACCGGCCAATGTTTGGTATTGGTGACCGATGATGCCCAGCGCACGATGAACACTCATCTTGGTATTTCAGAAACTCTCTGTCCTCAGGTTCTTAATTTTCAAGCAATTGCCGAATCAGAATATCTTTATCTTGAAGGTTATCTAATTACTTCGCCAACAGCCAGAAGGGCATTACTGCAGGCAAGAAGGCATGCTAAAGAAGCTGGAACAAAAGTGGCTTTGACTTTGTCTGACCCTAATATGGTTCGTTATTTCAAACAAGAATTGCTGGCCGTGATAGAAGGGCAGGTCGATCTGTTGTTTTGTAATCAGGAAGAGGCATTGCTCTTTACTGAAAGCCATGATCTTGAAACAGCCATTGCTTTATTACAATCATTAAGCAACCACTTAATTATTACCTGTGGGGACCAAGGAGCTGTTCTGGCTATAGACGGTGAGATTCTAAGAATCCCTACGTTGCCAATTAAGGCCGTGGATACTGTTGGTGCCGGGGACATGTTCGCTGGCGCCTACCTATATGCGATTACTCATGGCTATGCACCGCAGGTAGCGACCGTCCTGGCCAATCGGGCTGCTGCTGAAGTAGTGAGTCAATATGGAGCGCGTTTAAGAGATGAACAGGTCGCGGCAATTAAACGTGAGTTCATTGCAAATAACTACAGTTTAGCCACGGAAAGACAAAGATTGGCAAAGGCCAAGGACAAAGAAACTGAGTTCTAGACTGCACATACTCCAAAAATCCATCTTATTCAGCATCTTCTGAATAAGATGGGTTCTACCAGCAAAATGTAATTAGAATAAATTCACTACAATGTTCTCGACTTTCTGAGCGATTAGTGCTTCCTCATCTCCACGAATAACAAGAATCCTCTTCCCCTTTGCGGAAATGTCAAAGCAATTGCTGTCAACCTTTTGTTGATTAACTTTGTGGTTGAGTTCAAAATCGAGGTGTGAGAGTGGATCAATGACTTTCTCACGAATGATGGACGCGTTCTCGCCCACTCCTCCCGTAAAAATCAAGGCATCAAGATCTGCAATTTGACTGCAATAAGCCCCGATTATTTTTTGTAATGAATAGACATACATATCAATGGCCAAAATAGCCGATTCGTCCTCTGCTGATGCCCGTTCAATTAGGCGACGCATATCATTTTCGTTTGCTATCCCTTTAAGGCCGCTGTTTTTATTCAAGAGGTTATCCACCTCGACAGTACTCATTCCTTGATACTGCAGATACAAGGGGATTGCAGGATCAATATCTCCGCAACGTGTTCCCATGATTAAACCCGCCAAAGGCGTCATCCCCATGGTGGTGTCAAAAGACTCTCCATTTTTTATGAGACAGGCACTTGCTCCGTTACCTAGGTGTAAACTAATAAAATTGCATGTCTCCAAGGGTTTATTTAAGAAAGCAGCAGCGCTTCTCGCGACGTATTCATGGTTAATGCCATGAAAACCATAACGTTTGATTTGATATTTCTGGGTAATCCCTCTATTGATGGCATAATTGTGTACATGAGGAGGTATGCTGTGATGAAAACCGCTATCAAATACAGCGACATGCAAAGCCTGAGGGAAATGTTGTTGGGCGAATTGTATCCCCAGGGCATTGATGGGATTGTGAATAGGAGCTAACTGCGAAAGTTTTTTAATATTTTCCAACACCTCAGGGTTAATGATTGTTGGTAAAAAATAATCATTACCACCATGAACGACCCGGTGGCCAACTCCTTGTATGGGATATTTAACTAAATCTTCTTTTAACTTGTGGGCTAAAGCAGTAAATGCTTCTTCGTGATTCGAAAAAGTGCAGGCTTTGCTTTCTTTTGTTCCTTTATTATCAGTGTGGTGCCAATGGCCACTGATTTCACCTATTCCTTCAATAAGTCCTGAAAGCAGAGAAAGAGTTTGCTCGTGATCGACTTTAAACGCTTTATATTTTATTGAGGAGCTTCCTGCATTGAGTGTTAGTACATTCATTACTTATCTCCTTTAGCCTGTATGGCTGTAACCAAAATCGTGTTTATGATGTCTTCAGGAGTGCAACCGCGGCTTAAATCATTCACAGGTTTATTTAAGCCGAGCAAAACTGGTCCTATTGCCAGAGCGCCTGTTTCTCTCTGCACCGCTTTGTATGTGTTGTTACCCGTATTGAGATCAGGAAAAATTAAAACATTGGCATCACCCAGCAATTTAGAATTAGGCAATTTTTTTCTGGCAACCTCAGGATCAACTGCCGCGTCATATTGAATTGGGCCTTCAACCACTAATTGGGGTTTCAATTGTTTTACAATGTCCAATGCTTTAGCGACTTTTTCCACGCTTTCGCCTTTGCCAGAATGCCCAGAGGAGTAGGATAGTAATGCAACTTTAGGCTTAATGCCTAGATTTTTTGCAATTTGCGCTGCTTGAATCGCAATTTCGGCAAGGGTTTGGCTATCGGGTTCAGGATTAATGGCGCAATCACCATAAATTAATACCCGCGTTGGCATACACATGATGAATACCGAAGAAACCTTATTGACATCAGGTTTTGTTTTAATAATTTCTAAAGCAGGACGAACTGTATCGGCGGTAGTATGGGCAGCACCAGACACCATGCCATCGGCATCACCACAGTAAACCATCATGGCTGCAAAATAATTCACGTCTGCCATTCGTTCAAGGGCGATTGGCAGATTGATATTTTTGTGTTTGCGAAGCTCATAGTATTTTTGAGCGTAAGTTTCTCTCAATGGGGTGGTTTCAAGATCAATGATGTTCACATCCGGCAGATCTAACCCCAAGCGCTTTGCCTGCAGTAGAATTTTTTCTGGTTTGCCGAGAATAGTTAGGTTCACAATCTGACGTTTAAGCACATAATCTGCAGCGATCAAAATGCGGGAATCATCACCTTCAGGTAATATAATATGCTGTTTTAATTTTTTCGCTTTCGAACTGATGTCATGCAAGAATACGGCCGGAGTTAACCTTGGGCTTTTTGTTTTGTCGCTTAATAATTTGAGAAGGGGTTTCACCAGAAATGGCCGCATTGATTCAATGGCTTTACTAACCTTTGCCGGATCAGTACTGCTCAGGCTGAACCTTGCAGTATATAACGTAGTAGCTGTTTCATAAGTTCTCAACTTGGTTAATAAAACCGGAAAAGTATACTCAAGCCCTGATAGAATTTCACGGATAACTGGACCTGGCATTTCACCACCAGTCAAAACAATGCCAGCAATTTTGGGGTAATTGGCTGATTGATCGGCCAGTAATGAACCCAGCAAAACATCAATTCGATCATCTGGGGTGATAATCAACATGCCATTGCGTTCCAGGCGTGATTCCAGAAAATTTCCGACTGTTTTTGCAGCGATTGTAAATTGTCGTACGGGACGATGCAGTTCTTTAGTGCCGGTAATGATTTGGGCATGCAATTTAATGGCTATGTCCCGCATGGAAGGATGGGCGAGTTCATCAAATTCGGGTAAGACTGCAATAAAGGTCAATTCAGGAAAGTTTTTTTCAAACAGTTCCTGGGCTTCTGTTTCCATGGCACTGGGGACACGATTGACAATAACCCCAGTTACTCGTGCATGACTCTTATGACTAATTTCCAAAGCATTTCTTAAAAGGGTCACACTGTGTTCTAACGTTCTGTCTTTTGCTGAAAGGACGAGAATCACATCGCAATTTAATTGCTGAGCGAGCATCAGATTAAATTGATATTCAAATAGATCGTGATCACTTTCAAAATCGGTGCCTTCAAAATAAGTGATCTGGGCATCATTATTTCTATCAGTAAACTCAAGGGCTGCCGAGATCAAATCTGCAGGAGAGTCTCGCATTAGGTCAATCGCTTGACTAATAGACATAAGATGCTTAACCGATTCCTCGTTAATTGCCTCAATCAAAGGAATTTGAGAGTTATCCGACTCTGAAAATAATTTAAAACATTTAAGCGACGTTTGTTGTTCTTTGAGCAAGGAGAGGAATCCTAAAGAAACAAAAGACTTTCCTGGTCGTTTTTCAATCCCGGTTAAATACAGTTTTTTATGCATAACAACCTCAAATTAGCCTGATTGATTACTATAGAACTCAAACACAGAACCACAAAAAATGTAAAGAAAATGCATGCTGTGTTAAGAAACTGAAGGTTTTTGTAAGAAGATTCTATTTTACAGCATTTTCCCCAAATTCGGCGTAGACAGTTAAAAATTTGCGTGTCATATTCGAAGAAACTCAGCTAACAAAGGAGGGCATCTGATGTCTAAAGTTGATAGCAAGAAAGTAGTTTGGAGTGATTTCCCACAAGGAATTGTAGCCTTATTTTTCATCCAGATTTTTTCGACTTTAAGCTTTAGTGTGCTTTACTCCACGTTAGTTCTCTATCTTACTAAAAAACTCGGTATTTCGGTACCGCACGCCAATAATATCATAGGAATTTTCGTTGCAGGTAATTTCGCATTGCATTTGCTGGGTGGTTGTTGCGGCGGACGTTTGCTTTCTAATAGAGCATTATTTTGCTTAGGTATGTTCGCGCAGGTAGTAGGTTGCATATTTTTGGCCACAGAAAGTATCTCCTATTTATACTGTGGTTTAGGGTTCTTTTTGACCGGAAGCGGGCTTAATGTAACTTGCATCAATTGTATGGTTACTCAGCGTTTCCAGGCAAAAGATAGCCGCAGGGAAACTGCATTTTTATGGAATTATGCAGGGATGAATGTTGGTTTTTTTATTGGCTTTAGTTTAAGTGGTTATTTTCAGCTGTCGCAAAATTATTCCCGCTTGTTTTTGTTAAGCAGTGTAGGAAATTTGATTGCCATCTTCATTTGTCTTTACTTTTGGCACAGTTTAACTGATCAAAATACAGCGTTGAGCCGTTTATCCAACTCAGATAAAAAGAGGGCGTCACTGGGCGGAATGATGGTTATTATTGGCCTCCCGTTTATGTTAAGTCAGCTTATTCATTATGCAGATTGGGCCAATAAATTAATTTTAGTCACCGGTGTATTGGTTCTTGCTGTTGCAATCTGCCTTGTTTTTAATCAAGAGTCAAGGTCTGCCCGTGAAAAGTTGCTGGCGTTTGTGGTTCTTATGTTAGTGAGTACCGTTTTTTGGACTCTTTATCAAATTGGACCCATGGGGTTGACCCATTTTATTGAGAATAATGTTCGCCGTAATTTGTCTGTAGCAACGATTGCCCCTCAATGGTTCCAAAATATAAATACCATTTGTATTGTCCTGGGAGGCCCTTTATTAAGCTTGGCGTTTAGCAAGATGCGCTCACGAGGTATGCAGGTGAATATACCCGCACAATTCGCCTTTGCCTTGTTGCTGATTGGCCTTGCTTTTGCACTGCTACCTCTTGGTATTCATAATGCTGATCCGCAAGGATTTGTTTCGCCCGGTTGGATTGTTTTAAGTTTTATCCTGCAAAGTGTTGGTGAAGTGCTCATTTCACCCATTGGTTATGCGATGGTTGGGGCCTTGGTTCCTAATTCCCTGCAGGGAATCATGATGGGAATGTGGATGCTTGCTACGGGCGTAGGTGCTACCTTATCGAGTTACAGCTCCAATTGGATGACTAATGGAAAAGAGAGTAATCTTCCGTTAATAACCAATAATGGGTATAGTAGTGTCTTTCTAGATTTAGGCTTGTTTGCGATTGCTGCTTCGGTGCTTCTATTTTTATTAGCCCCCAGAATTCGTAGCTGGATCAATGACAAGGCAGTGACGGTAGTGGAGGACTGTGCCTCTGTTGCCGCTTAATGAGTAGATGTGTGAGTAATCCTTTTGTCCCAGTAAAAACGGCAAATTTATCCTGGCGTGGTGATTTGCCGTTTTCCCAAGAATTTAATGACATTTACTTTTCTTTCGATGATGGCCTTAAAGAGGCTGAACACGTTTTTATTACTGGCAATCGATTGATTGATCGTTGGCATAATTTGTCTGCAGAAACCTTTGTAATTGCTGAAACGGGTTTTGGTAGTGGTTTGAATTTCCTACTGACTTGGTCTCTTTGGAAAAAGCATGCTCCTGAAAATTCCCGCCTCTATTACTTCAGTTGTGAACAATTTCCATTAACCAAAACCGATTTGGCTCGTTGCCTTAAGTTGTGGCCGCAGCTAAAAACCGAAGCTGAAACGTTATTATTAGAGTATCCAGTCCTTACCCCCGGGTTTCACTTCTTAACATTCGATGATGGCAGAATTAATCTCGTTTTAATGTTGGGTGATGCTTTATCCTGTTATCAGCAACTTGTAGTCTGTGGCGATCCTTCATTAGAGGCAAGATTACGCAATCAATTTATTGATGCCTGGTACTTAGATGGTTTTGCACCTGCTAAAAATGCCAACATGTGGTCAGAGGATTTATTTTATACCATTAGCCTATTATCTAAACCAGGAACAACATTAGCCACCTTCTCCGCGGCAGCATTGGTGAAGCAAAATCTCAGGAAGGTTGGATTTCTGATTGAAAAAATCAAAGGCTTCGGTCGCAAAAGGGATATGATTACTGCAGTATGCAATCAGGAAGCCAAGGAATGCAAAAGAAAAAATCGCATAACGCCCTGGCACCACAATGTATTGCCAAAGATTGAACAGAAAAAAGCCATTGTTTTAGGTGCGGGGTTGGCAGGCTGTTACACAGCTTATGCATTGGCCAAGCGAAATTGGCAGGTTCAATTAATGGATTCCCAATCCGAAGTAGGTCTTGGTGCATCGGGTAATAAGCAAGCTGTTCTTTATCCCATGTTATCAACATATCACTCGCCCTTGACGGCTTTTATGCTGAGTGGATTTTTATTTGCAGTTCGAGAATACAGTAAATTTCTTGGTCAATATGATGTAGGAGAACTATCAGGAATATTGCAGTTGGCCTTTAATGAGACAGAGAAAAGGGCGCATCTCGATTTGAGAGAGTGGCTGGCTAGTTATCCTGAACTAGGACAATTATTGAGTGCTCAGGAAGCATCTGAAGTCGCAGGGATTGACTTACAATGCGGCGGTTTATTTATTCCTCTTTCTGGCTGGATAAACTCTCCTAAGCTTTGCCGGATTCTCTCTGACCATGAAAATATCACTTGGTCACCAAATACTTCCATTGATGAATTAGTTTATCGAGATGGTGGATGGTGGGCCAATGGGCAGTCAGCCGAAGTTTTGGTTATTGCCAATGGCTATCAAGCCAAGCAATTTAAGGAAACCGAATTTTTGCCGCTCAAGCCTATCCGGGGACAAATGAGTTTTATTCAAGCGAGCCCTGACAGTCAACTACTAAAGCTTCCTTTATGTGGTGATGGCCACATTCTTCCTATGTTCGGGAAAGGGCATGCCTTGGGTGCAACTTATCATTTATCCCGCTTTGATTCCGAGTGTTGTCCTGAGGACGATGAGCTCAATCTTGCGAGATTGGAGAAAATTCCCTCAGGATTAACTTGGTCTAAAAAATGCAAAAGCAGTTGGGCTGGTGTGAGAGGTGCAACAACAGATTATTTGCCGATTGTAGGACCTGTTCCGAATAGTTCGGAATTTCGGCAAAGATTTGCCGGCTTGGAAAGCAATGCGAAACGATGGCTTCCTTATGCGGGCCCTTATTACAACGGTTTATATCTTTGTGCGGGGTTTGGTTCAAGAGGTTTAACAACGATACCTTTGGCTGCTGAATGGTTGGCCGCCTCAATTAATAATGAACCTTCTGTATTGCCGCGATATTTGATGCAAGCCTTGTCCCCAGCACGATTTATACGCAAATCAATCATTAGAAAATCTTAGCGAGGATTGTTTTGCTATAAAATCATTCACAATGACAAGTTTTCTTAAGAAGGATTGACTCCTCTAGAACAAAGGAGATTTTCATGGATTATAGGAAAGAGAAATTGACCATTTCATTTATCGCTCCGGAGTCAATTGATCAGGGTTTATGGGGGCAGACTTCACAACGATGTTCTATGTTTCTTGAAAAAGTAAATCGGTTGACAGAGGAGTTTAAGGGTTTAAAGTTGGCTGAGTTTGTTCTTGCCGCGCTACAAGACAGCCACAGGAACTTAGAAATCTCTAATGATATGACGGTAACCAGGCCCTCAAATACTCTTAATTTGGCTTTTAGACAATCAGTGAATCGGCGGGATTCCCCACTTATTAAATGGTCACCTGAAATTCACGGCTCTATAAATTTATAATGCTTAAGCCTTCATCCGGCTAACTTAGGTAAATAAAACTTGCTTATCATCATCTAGACCGTTACTCTTCGCCCAGCTTGAAAATGACGAAGAGGTAGGCTGTGCACGATCTTGCTATTTATCAAATTGACGCTTTTACGGATAAGGTCTTTCATGGAAATCCCGCTGCAGTTTGTTTATTGAATGACTGGTTGAATGATGAACTGATGCAGGCTATTGCCGTTGAAAATAATCTCTCTGAGACCGCATTCGTCATCGAGGATGGCAATGGTTTTCATATTCGTTGGTTCACTCCGAAAGGGGAAATAAGCTTGTGTGGCCATGCAACTTTGGCTGCCGGGTTTGTTTTACATGAACTAAAGAAAACCAAGGAAACGGTCATTTTTTCGAGTTTGAGCGGTGCTTTAGCAGTGCATAAACAAGGAGAGCGCTATACCCTTGATTTCCCGCGCTTAACCTTTCAAGACAGTCGAACCCCAGAAGCCATCATGCAGTGTTTGGATCAACCTTGCGTTGAAATTTATGACAGTGAATTGGATTATCTGGTTGTATTAGCTAATGAATCCCAAGTGTTGCAAACTCAAGTTGACCTTAAAATATTGTCGAGCCTGACAAAGCGCGGGTTAATTATCACTGCGAAATCTACAGAAGCTGATTTCTATTCCCGATGCTTTTATCCCAAGCATAATATTCCTGAGGATCCTGTTACAGGTTCGGCCCATTGTGTTTTGGCACCTTACTGGTCTTCCAAGCTTAATAAAAAGGAATTACATGGAATCCAGGGATCTTTGCGCAAAGGCGAAGTGTTTTGTGAAGTGCTTGAGAATAGGGTTAATCTTTCAGGTAACTGCAGATGGTACATGAAAGGCCATATTATTATTTAACCTCATTGCTCAGGAAAATAGAGTTGCCAGTAAAGAGAGGCTACGTGGCCAATGTGTAAGGGATGGCTAAAGACAGTCTGAAAAATGTATCCTGCGCCAACAGTCAGTCTGTCTGAAGCTTGCTGATCCAGGCTGATAAGAACACGATTTTGAGCGATGGTGGGCGTTATTTCCCAATCTGGTTTATTTAGATTAACAAATATTTCATCAAAAACAACCAAACTGAGTTTATCAATAAGAGGCTTTTTTATTAGCAGTCGCTCACGCAAACGATAACTTATTTCATTTGAATCCTGGCGTGTTCGCTGCTCTAAGCGGGAGCGAAGTAACCACAATGAACCCGGATGGCTATAAGTGCCTTGTTCCCAAAGCCTCATCTCGTGAAGCATGGGTCCTCCCAACGGTTTGGCATTGATTGATGTGGTGCCTAGTGAAAATTGCCAGGACGAGGACCATTGATAGCTGCCACTGAAATTAGTAAGGAATTCTCCAAAAAGGTTATTACGTACAGCTTGCCGTAATTGCGGTTCAAGTTGATAAGAAAATTTACCCATAGTGGTATTTAAACCCAATACCGTCCATATCTTTTCAGTGGTTTGTGCGGCATACAAGGATTTAGGCAAAAAAAATGCAATGCATATTAAAAAATAAACGCTTCTCACGCACACCAATCCTAAATTAGAAAAAATATTCGCTTAACAAAAAAATTGAAACATATAGAACATTAAATTGCTAGTGATTGTTATTTTTGAGATTTTTTAAATTAAACAATTGCAAATTATCATTGCGATCATCCTAACAGCGTGTTAAAAAAGCTGTTCGCAATATCAAGGAGTGAGCTCATGTCTTCCATGGGAAAGCGGTTTAGATCTCTTGTTAAAACTAACTCACCTCTCCAAGTTGTAGGCACAATTAACGCCTATTCTGCAATGCTAGCCGAATCCGTGGGGTGTGAAGCCATTTATTTATCAGGTGCTGGTGTGGCTAATGCTTCCTATGGCTTACCGGATTTGGGAATGACGAGCCTTCCTGATGTCCTTGAGGATGCCCGAAGAATTACCGATGCTTGCTCACTTCCTTTGCTGGTTGATGTCGATACGGCCTGGGGACACGCATTTAATATCGCCAGAACCGTTAAGCTCATGGAGCGAGCCTCTGTGGCGGCCATTCACATTGAGGATCAGGTGCTTGCCAAACGCTGTGGACATCGGCCCAATAAAGCCATCGTTTCAAAACAGGAGATGGGGGATCGGATCAAAGCAGCTGTTGATGCCCGTTGTGACGACAATTTCGTCATCATGGCTCGTACTGATGCCTATGCTGTTGAGGGAATGGCAGCGGCCGTGGAGAGAGCGCAGCTTTGCGTAGAATTAGGGGCAGATATGTTGTTTCCTGAGGCAATGACCACTCTGGAAGAGTATAAAGAATTCTGCTCCCATTTCACTGTACCTGTTTTGGCAAACATTACAGAATTTGGCAAAACCCCCTTATTCTCAAGAGAAGAATTGAAAGAGGCAGGTATTCAATTGATTTTATATCCTCTGAGTGCCTTTAGAGCGATGTCGCAAGCGGCTTTAACGGTGTATCGCAGCATCATGCAAACCGGCAGCCAAAAAGATGTTGTGAATATGATGCAAACTCGAAATGATTTATACAACGTTTTGGGTTACCAGGAGTATGAAAAAAAACTAGACCAATTAATGGAGGTTGAGGATGGTCAATAAATCAGGAGCGGGATTAGCTGGTGTGGTTGCTGGGCAATCCGCTATTGCTACGGTAGGACAAGAGGGTAAGGGGTTAAATTACCGTGGTTATTCAATCTATGATTTAGCAGAACATGCTACTTTTGAGGAAGTGGCTTATTTACTTCATTACGGCCATTTGCCCACGCAAGCAGACCTGGATAACTATGTAAAAAAATTAATGGGGCTTAGAAATCTGCCTGAAGATTTAAAAAAAGTATTAAAGTTAATTCCAAAAAATACCCATCCTATGGATGTATTACGCACAGGCTGTTCAATGTTAGGAACTCTCGAACCCGAAGAGCAATTCTCTCAACAGTATGATATCGCTGATCGGTTGCTGGCTTTATTTCCTGGCATGATGTGTTATTGGTATGCCTATCATTTTCAAGGGAAAGAAATTTCAGGCCTAAGCGATGAGCCCAGTACCGGTGGCCATTTTCTAGCTCTTTTGCATGGCAAGAAACCCAGTGAACTGGAATGCGATATGATGAATGTTTCCTTAATCCTTTATGCGGAACATGAATTTAATGCTTCTACATTTGCTGCTCGTGTAACGGCTGCAACCTTGTCCGATTTTTATTCTGCAATCACCACTGCCATTGGGACATTACGTGGCCCATTGCACGGAGGTGCAAACGAAGCCGCCATGGAACTCATAGAACAATTCAAAAGCCCCGATGAAGCTGAGAAAGAATTGATGAGCATGCTGGCAAACAAAGCCAAGATCATGGGTTTCGGCCATCGCGTCTACACAGTATCTGATCCCCGGTCCGATATTATTAAAGCCTGGTCAAAAAAATTAGCTGAAGCTAAAAACGACAGTTTATTGTTTGACGTCTCGGAACGAATTGAGGCTGTAATGAGGCGAGAGAAAAAACTCTTTCCCAACCTGGATTTTTATAGCGCCTCAGCCTATCATTTTTGCGGAATTCCAACTCATTTATTTACCCCAATTTTTGTCATGTCACGCATAACAGGATGGTCTGCACATGTTTTTGAGCAGAGAGCGGACAACCGCTTAATTCGACCCACTTCTGAATATACAGGGCCTGAACCACAACAATTTATTGCCATTGATAGGAGAGGCTAAAATGCATTCTGCTGTGGAAGATAATATTAAACCAGATTACGACAGCGTATTAACGGATATCGCTGACTATGTTTTAAATAGCAACATTGATAGCGTTGAAGCTTATGAGACCGCCCGCCTTTGTTTAATGGATACCTTAGGCTGTGGAATGCTGGCTTTAAACTTTCCAGAATGCAGCAAACTTCTGGGACCTGTTGTTAAAGGCGCCACTCTGCCAGGTGGCGCGCGCGTTCCTGGAACCAATTATGAACTGGATCCTGTGCAAGCTGCTTTCAATATAGGAACGATGGTTCGTTGGCTTGATTTTAATGACACCTGGTTGGCGGCAGAATGGGGACATCCCTCCGATAATCTGGGCGCTATTCTTGCAGTCGCTGATTATGTAAGTCGACAAAATCTTAAAAATGGTAAACCCTCCTTAAAAATGCATACTGTGCTTACAGCAATGATTAAAGCGCATGAAATCCAGGGCTGCATGGCTTTGGAAAACAGCTTTAATCGTGTGGGCCTGGATCATGTCATTTTGGTGAAGCTGGCCAGTGCGGCTGTCGCAGCCCATTTGCTGGGTGCCGATAGAGATGGTTTACTTCGTACTTTATCCCAGGTCTTTGTCGATGGACAAAGCTTAAGAACTTACAGACACGCCCCAAATGCTGGTTCTCGCAAATCATGGGCAGCGGGCGATGCAACTGCCAGGGCCGTGCGGCTTGCACTGATTTCCATGACTGGTGAAATGGGTTACCCGAGTTGTTTAACAGCCCCCAAGTGGGGATTTTACGATGTGTTGTTTGAAGGCAAGCCATTTAAATTCCAGCGACCTTATGAAAGTTATGTTATGGAACATGTCCTCTTTAAGCTGTCTTATCCAGCTGAATTTCATGCACAAACTGCGGTAGAATGTGCAGTGGCTTTGCATCCGATAGTGCGAGATCGATTCGATGATATTGTTCGCATTGAATTGATTACTCATGAATCCGCCATTCGCATCATCAGCAAACAAGGCCCTTTGCACAACCCGGCTGATCGTGACCATTGTCTGCAATATATGGTCGCAATAGGGCTTTTGCATGGTGATTTGCGGGCTGAGCATTATGAAGACATGACTGCTAAAGATCCTCGAATTGATGAGTTACGTGCCAAAATGCATGTATCGGAAAATAAGCAATTTTCTCTGGATTACCATGATCCACAAAAACGCTCAATTGCCAATAGCATTAAATTAATCTTTAAAGACGGCACCGAATCAAGATTGGTAACGGTTGAATATCCAATTGGGCACAAGCGCCGTAGAGAAGAGGGTATTCCAGTCTTAATGGCAAAATTCAAGCACAATATGGCTACTCGTTTTGTCCCATCTCAGGTCGATACAATCGCTCAAGCCATGAGTGACACCAATACACTTGCTGCAATGTCTGTGGTTGATTTTATGGACTTGTGGAAATCCTAATCCGTCATTCCTTGGGACTCTGAGGCATTCCAAAGAGTCCATCTTTCAATTTAATCGAGCCACTCCTGCCAAGGAGCTGCTTGATTTGTGCTCATATATCCATCCAATAAATTATTGTTTTTAGACGTTGATCATACAACGACAAAAATTATTCAGATTGACAATACCTTGTCAAAAACAATAAAATTTATTCTTTTTGTTCGAATTATAGATAACTGAGGTCATCTTGAAAGAGAAAATTTTCTATTGGCAAGGCATATTAGGCGATAAAGAATTATTAAGTACTTACGAAGACACAATCAATAAATTGCTAACGGGTAATTATCAAGCGGCAGATTTGGATTTAAAAAAATTATCGGGTCATCGCGTTTACAGTATTCGGGTCAATTCAACTGATAGATTGCTGTTTACAACCATAACTAAAGATAGCAATTCATATTTACTACTTCTGGAAGTCATTAAAAATCATGACTACCAAAAATCACGTTTTTTAAAGTCTTCAGTTCTTTCTCATTATCTCGAGACCCATGCTCAAGCTTTGTGTGAGCAGATAAGGGAAGAACATTTCACTACCCCGGACGAACAGCCAACGCTGAGTAATTTTAAAGAGTCCAGTTTGCATTATGCAGCTGTAGAATTTTATAACCAAAAGTTAATTGAGTTTAATACGGTCCAACAACAGGCGCTAAGCGTTAAAAAACCTCTTCTTATCAGTGGGGCTGCAGGTTCTGGTAAATCTTGTCTGGCATTATCTCTATTGACACGAGCGGTCGAAGAAGCTCCAGAAAAAGCTGAAGAAGCATTTATTTATGTTACCCAGTCAGACCTTCTTGCAAGAAACATGAAAAGCCTTTGGGAACAATCACCTTCTTATCAGCAATTGAATGGCAAGAAAGTACAATTTAAAACCTATACTCAGTTAATGCTGGATTTAGATCCAAAACTTAAAGATAAAACTCTCGTTGACGAGGCCCATTGCTTAAGCTGGTTAAGTGAAAATCTGAAAAAAAACGCAAAGAATTCAAAACAACTTAAAGAATTTTACGCAGCTCTGAGCGAAAGACGAGAAGAAGTGTATCAAGAGTTTCGAATCATTTCAGGCTATAGCAAAGAAGAGTATTTGTCTTTAGGCAATCGTCAGTCTTTGTTTGCCGAACGTTCTCAAAAAGAATGGCTGTTTAATTTGTATCAACTTTACCTGAAACATTTGCAGGGCAATAATCAAGTTCACCCTGAGTTTTACCGCTTTGAGCAAAAGGAACTGTATTCTGTCGTAGTGGTCGATGAATCACAAGATTTCTCCATGTTGCAACTTAAGCAATTGCATCAACTGTCACGAAAATCTGAGATATGTTACTGCATGGACAGTCATCAAAGCTTGAAAGACAATCGTTCGAAACGCCCGCATTTGCTAAACTTTTTACGCTCGGTTGCATTTAATCTGACGCATCTTGTGCTCCCTTTCTCCTACCGTTGCCCTGCAAAGGTGGTAAAAACAGCCAATGCCATGTTAAAGATTAAATTTCAATTGACAGGGGGGTTAGCCGACAAAGATGAACAACAAGAAATCAGTGTGTCTCAGGAAAACCTTGATAATCAGGGAGAGGTGCATTGGTTTTCAAATACTGAACAACTCAAAGATCTTAAACCACTTGCCAATGGAACAAACTTTGCCATCGTTACCTCGAAAGAATTTAAAAACGAAGTGATGGCTTTGTTTAACACCCCTTTGGTCTTCACTCCCGATGAGATCAAAGGATTAGAGTATGACAATGTACTTTGTTTCCGTCTGTTTGATAACCCGCTATGTCACGAAGCAAATGCCAAACTGGCTTCAAACAGCGCGAAAGGGAGGGAGCAAATCCATCGTGCCAAACAGGGAAGCGGTGAAGATAAATACGGTCCTTATTGCAACCAGGTTTTTACTGCTTTTACTCGGGCGATACAGCGTCTGTTCATCTATCAACCTCCAAATCATGGGATACAACTATTAACTTCACAATTGCAGCAAAGCATTGCACAAGAATCCGCTTCAGTATCTACGTTAAGCAATACCACCACCACTGAAGAAGAGGAAAGCAAACAAAATGAGAAATGGCTTTTAGAAGCTCGACGTTTGCTCTTAAGTGGTCATGAAGAGCAGGCAAAAAATATTTATCTCCATAAACTTGGGAAAAATCTATCCTCTTTTGAGCAAGATAAGAAATCTATGCTACACACGAGTTCAGATAGCGCACAAAAGGCAGAACCGGCAAAGACAGAATTAGTCTCTCAGTCCAAAAATTCGACAAGAGCAAGGAAATCTACCGATGCTGTTTCAGAACCAAAAATATCGTCTGGTGAGGCAGACAAAAAGCAGACCGTCACAAGAAGTGAACAGAAAAATCCTCCGACTAAAGAAGGGACAAAAAATTCGCAGATGGCTGTTAGTACTCAGTACGTCACGAATCTATTCGCTAATTTTACCGAACAAAATTTAATCAATCTATTTAAAAATAAAAATCTCGAAAAACTTCTATTTGAAACACCGTTCTATTTAAATGGACCGACTCTCTTTAAGAAAATTCTTTTTAGTTCAGTCTCAGGTAAGGTGTTTCAGCAATTCCTGTTAAAAAATCCTGATCTAGCCAAAAAAATCACAGCCGAGCGGCTTTGTAAAGCAGTGGATGGCGGTGTTTCTGAGCTATTCTGGCTTGTTTATCTGGATAAAAGTGATGTGTTTAAAACCTTGCTTCAGATTAATCCACAGATTGCTCATTCCATTTCTCAAGATGCTTTGTGTCGTCCTTGTAAATTAGTGCATGACACGAATTCTTCGCCTTTATTCTTACTGATAGCTCGTAATGAATTAAGCAATTTGATGGAGTTTAATCCTCAACTGCCTCAGCTGATTACAGCAGAAGCTCTTTATCGTGTAGCCAGCAATACCAAAGACGTTGATGACACCACCCCTTTCTATTGGTTAACAACAACAGCTATAAATCGCACCATTCTTAAAATCATTTACCTGCAAAACCCCGGCCTAGCAAAAGAAATGCGAGTCAAATCCTTGTATCAAGGGGGCAGACGCTCCGCATTTTATTGGTTGGCAGCGACTGCAGACGGTCAGGGCATCTTAAGATTATTATTGGAGTTAAACCCAACGCTTGCAGAGGAAATGTCAGCAACCGAATTGTGCCGTCCAGTCATATCCGGTGAGCCTGATGATAATATCTCTCCTTTTTGCAGGTTGGCTAGTACAGAAGAGGGCAGGGATATTTTATTGCATTTATTGGAGAAAAATCCAAACCTGGCTAGAGAAATTACAGTCAAAGACCTGTGTAGGACATTAACCAAAAAAGCAGGGCCCAGCCAAATTCAATCGCCAATATATTTGTTAGCTTTATCCAATAAAGGGATGGATGTTTTAAATAAATTGTTCAAAATAAACCCCAGTTTAGTACAAGAGATAACCCTGAATGATGTCTTAGGTTTCAAACCGAAGGAAGCCATGATCAATGGTGCTTACCACACCTTATACAACATGAGCAGTTCCGATGAGAGGTGCAAGGTTTTATATAATTTGATTAGTCAAAACCCCAGGATTGCTCAAGATTTAATTGCAGAGCTCTTATACGCGCCTCTGCCTGGAGTCGAGCATACAACATTACGTAATTTGTGCTTTTATGAACACGGTCGAGCTGTGCTTAGGCTATTATTGGCACTTAATCCTGATTTGATAAATACTATTCCTTTTGTGCAATGGTCTCGACCCATCTCTGAATATAAACATGAGCCGGGAGTGCCTGCTATGTATTGGCTCAGTACTACGGATGATGGAATTGACATTTTTTGTACTCTAATTTTTGGAAATGAAAAAATAGCTCAAGCAATTACTCCTGAGTGGTTCGGTAGGCCTGTTAAATTCAATAACACGAATTGTCCATCAATGTTTTATTTATTAAGCTTGAATGAGAAAAGAAGAGAAATTCTTTATACTCTTTTGGAGCAAAATTTAACAATAGTTAAATACCTCTCCACTGAAGCTCTGTACGAATCGGACTTGGATAAAACCCGCACTTTACTCTTTTCTCCATTTTATAAACTGGCTCTTCAACCTGATGGACTGGAATTTCTTAAGATGATAATGGAAGTCAATCCTAATTTGGTGCAGGGCATGACAGCGGAATACTTGTGTAAATACTCTCGACAATCCGAGGAGAAAAAAATTGTACCTATTCTCTACACGATGACTTTTTCCTCAGCTGGCAGAGAAATTCTAAATAGAATATTCGCTGAAAACCTGGCTGTGGCTAAAGGCTTAACGGGTGAAGATCTTTGCAGGCGTTTCCCCAGTTTTTTGGGTGTTCACAATAATCTCTCTCCCCTGTTTAAAATGGCCATGTTCCCCGCCTTGCTTGATAATTTACTCAAACACAACCCCCAACTGGCTGGACAAATTTCGGCAGATGCTTTGTGCGCGCCTCTGCTTGAAGAAAATGATATCCAGAACAGTTCTGCTTTCTATTGGCTGACTACAAGTGTAGAGGGTTTATCCATTCTTGAAAAACTATTAAGCGCTAATCCAAAATTAGCGATGGCAATTCCAGTGGATGCATTGATTCGCACACGAACTCAAAAGGCAGGTCCATATGAAAACTGCACGGCTCTTTATCATTTATTACAAACCAAACAGGGCCGGTCTGTACTGAAATCAATCTTTAGCTTAAATCCCCAACTAGCCAAAGATATTCCAGTGAGCGCGTGGAAATTAAAAGTGGTGAATACGGATGAAGCAGAAAAGATCAGCCCAGTTGAATTATTATCTCCCTATTGGAGTGAGTTCAAAGAGTTGCTGCCTTCAAGTGTTCAGAAAGAAGTAGTGGCTAAAAGATATGGCTTTTTTGACTCAGTTGTTACCGCTGGGGCTCAACGTTCTCCATTAGAGGACTTGGAATCCAGTACAATGTCGTTGAGATAACCATTAAAACAATCCGCTCTCAATAGAAGCTTCCAATTGAAATGTTCTACAATTGGAAGCTCTGAGCTAAAGGGTATTTAGAATTTACGCTTCAAGCCAGCTATTGATAAAACCTTCGTAGAGATTTCCTCAACTGAATAGCGCGTTGAATTCAAATAGGGAATTTTTTCCCGCTGATACATCGACTCAACCTCTTTTACTTCAAGTCGGCATTGCTCTAAAGAAGCGTATTTACTATTAGGTCGGCGCTCAGTACGGATGTGCTGTAGTCTTTCTGGGTCAATCGTTAAACCAAATAGCTTTTGTTTGAAAGGTCTTAAAGAGTCAGGCAATTTGAAAAAAGTAAGATCTTCTTCAGTAAACGGGTAATTTGCAGCCAATACACCGAAATGCAGAGCCATGTAAATGCAGCTTGGCGTTTTACCGCACCGAGATACACCTATTAAAATAATATCGGCTTTATCATAATCACGTATTTTAATGCCGTCGTCATGAGATAAGGCATAATCCACCGCTTCAATCCGCTGGCTATACATCTGACTGTTAGCAACGCCATGAGTTCGGCCAACAGTATAAGAGGATTTTGAATTTAAAGTGTCTTCCAGCGGACCCAGAAAGGTGTGAAATAAATCGAAAATATTGGCTTTCGCTTGTTTGATAGTATTGACAATTTCTGGATTGATAAGGGTGATGAATACTAAGGGCATAACGTTCGTTTCTTCATAGCAAGCATTAATTCTCTCAACCACCATCTGCGCTTTGTCCACTGTGTCCACATAAGGAATGGTTTGTTTTTCAAATTGAATATTTTCAAATTGTGAGATCAAGCTATTGCCTAAATTTTCGGCGGTAATTCCAGTGCCATCGGAAAGCATAAAAACATGACGCTTCATATTTTGAAATCTCCAGTGATTTTGCTAAGTTTACTCAATAATTTATCCCATCCACCAGAACTGATTTGATGAACATTGTCCTGCTTGGAAATTTCTCAGGCTTCTGCTATGGTTTCAAAGTAACTTCAAATCGTGGGAATTAAAGCCGCTGATATTTTTCAGTGAATTATTATACACTTCCCGCACACGCACCTTGGATTGGATTTCTTTTTGCAAGGGATTTGTTAATTCTGAATAGAAGTAAACTATGGAATATGATCGTTTTCAACAAAACCATACATTATTTATAATTGGCATCATAGCTCTGTTAATCAGCTTAAGCCTCTTTGCCTTTAGCTTTTATTTGATGCCCTTTCTTTTATTCAATTGGATTTATGATGTTCCTCAATTTGTTTTAGTATGGCGTGAATGGTTGAGGGATGATTTCCATTTTACTGTTATGGGCGCCTCCTGGATAATTCTTTTATTGCTCATCATTCCTGCTCTTGTTTGCGGCTACATTTCTTATTTTGCCTCAAATTACATTGATAATCGCATTTACCACTTGGTTCCCGAGAAAAAAGAACCTCAACAAAGAGAAAAGATAAAAAGAGACATGCAGGAAACGTTGGTATTTCTGTTAAAAATATTAGGCTTGGTGGTTCTGGTTCTGATCGCAATTTCCGTGCTTCAATGGATTCTTGCAATTCCCCCAGCTGCTGTTTAAGGAGCAATGATGAAGTTTTTAAAACGTTATCGAATTAAACGTCTTACCAAAAAGCTAAAAGCAATGCAACAAAATCGCATTCATAATCAGCCGTCTGATGAGGTTTTAGCTAAAGAGATTGCTTATTATCATGAGCTAAAGGAAATATATCAAAATTTAGTGGGGAATAAAAAATATCCTTTTGCAGCGGATATGGTCCAGGCTTGCCTGCGTGCTGCCGGAGCTTTGGATGATGCCAATGCTCAATACGATTTAGCCAAGACTTTATTGGATGAAGCAAAATTTAGAGAGCGATTGCAGTTGGAAGGCCTTTTTGCAAGCTCCAGCAATGAGCGCCAAATGAAACAGCTTTATGAGGAAGCGCATATTTATTTGCAAAATGCAGAAAAGCTCAGGCATGTATTGGCTAAAAGGCTTCGGGGGTTATGCTACATCAATGGCTGGGGAGTGCCTGCGGACAAAGAAAAAGGATTTGAATTGGTCGTAGCCAGCATTGAGCAAGAAAACAGTTGGGATAGGGTGCCGCAGATTTTTGCTGCCATAGGCTTAAACAAGCCTGAATTCTTTGCTGCAATCATGAAGCGCCGAAAAACTGCTTGATAGGAGCTCTGATTCATACAATTTAGGCAGCAATGACAGCGGTGTTGCATTTCTCCCCTAGTATAAGATGATTATGGTTAGAAGATTTATCAAGTGCTAAGGCACTGTTAATACCATAAGTGTCCAATAAACTCTCGCTATATTATTGCTATAGCTATAGTAGGTATTTTTAAATCATTAGCACACTTATTGATTTAGCCATTAAATTGATTAATTAACTGAAATTCAAATTGATGTTGTATCTATTATGGCTAATGATAAAGAAGTAATTTGGTAAAACTATTATACTATTCGGCATTTCATGCTGGCATCGCAATTTTAATGGGCATTGCACCTTATTTTTGCAGTCCTCCCAAAGAGCAATCCTCTTGCGAAACTGGATGAGTAGCAGTATGAAGTGCTGAGACTGCACCAATAATTTCCTTCTCTTCGTTAGAAACGAGGGGCTTTGTCCCTTCTTTGTCAAGAACATAGGAGCTTAAGATAGAATATTGAGTTATAAGTATTTTGTAAGCGCTGGATTCGTATAATCCAACTTTTTCTACTCCATCTTTATCTTTAAATTTTACTTTTAAGGCTTTATACGCTGAGTTAGCTACTGGAGGTTCCGATAAAAAGAAAGTTAATTTTTTTTTAGGTACAGGCACAACCTCGTTCCTTAACTTGTAAGTAGCAAAAAGTTAGTTGGATATTAACAGCCCTGTTAATATTCCTCAAGAAAGAAGAATTAGCTCTTTAAATACATTTAAACAATTCAAATAATCTTAAACGACCTGCTCTTTAATTAGCATCAGGTAACTATTATCCATTTGTTGATGTGACCCTAAATTCAGTCACTAATAACGCTCAATAACGATTTGTTTTTTTACACAGAGAAATGGGTTCATACGCTTTAAAGTGTGTTAGGTCAGTTGTTTAAAAACAATTGCAAATACCACTGCATGATTTCCTTACCCCAAAAAATTGATATTAGCCCCGCAAAACAGAGATAGGGACCAAAAGGAATGGTGGTTTCCATTGATTTTCGCTGAAATTTTAAATAGCTAAAGCCAATTATTGCGCCGGAGAAAGAGGCGAGTAACAAGATAAGTGGTAATTGCGACCAACCAAACCAGGCTCCAAAAGCAGCAAACAATTTAAAATCACCATTCCCCATACCAATTTTACCGGTTATAAGATAGAACAGCTGAATAAATATCCATAGAGCTAAAAATGCGGCGGCGCTGCTTAACACGGCATCTGGCAAACTGGTAAATAAGGAAAAACTGTTGGCGATAAGGCCCAACCATAGCAAACTCAACGTTAAGCCATCGGGAAGGAGGCCATGCTCCAAATCAATAAAGAATAAACAAATATTTAGGAATATAAACGAAAGGACAAACAGCAGAGTTAAATTAAATCCAAAATGCCAGGCAGCAAACAAAGCCAAGGCAGAGCTCAATCCCTCGACAAGAGGATATCTCCAGGCAATTCGTTCACCGCATTGTTTACAACGCCCTCTAAGAACGATGAAGCTCAGCAAGGGGATGTTATGCCATGCCGAAATTTTATTTTTACAATGCACACAGAACGAACGAGGAAGAAATAAGTTTATTGCAGCTTCTTCCATAGGTTGCAAATTGAAATGCTCGCAGCAATCCTTTTCCAAGTCTTGAAAAAGCATTTTGGGTAAACGATAAATTATAACATTTAGCAAGCTCCCAATAGCCAATGAAAATAAGGCAAGCAAGATATATGCAGCCGGTGAAGGTAAGATTTCAAAGTTCGTCATATTAAATTACTGTACCAAGTCTAAAAATTGGAACATACATGGCCAGCAGTATAATTCCAATAGCCAAACCTATTATTGACATGATGAGGGGCTCCAAAAAAGTATTTAGGCTTTGTATATTAAATTCGATTTCAGCCTTGTAATAGTCAGTCAGCTTTTGAAAACTTTGATCTAATGTTGCCGATTCTTCCGCTATAGCCAACATCTCAATAAGCATTACTGGAAATACATTGCCTTCTTTAAACGCCTCTGACAACGGTTCCCCCTGAGAAATATCTCTAATTATGCCATCAATCACCCGCTTAAAGGTTAAATTTTCAATCGCAGCGGCAGCTAACTGAAGGGCTTCTATCAATGGCAAACCGGATGGCAGGGTAATCGCTAAACTTTGCGTAAGTTGAGCAATAAGCAGCTTACGGCGAAAGGAGCCTAACCAAGGCAATTTTAATTCCCAATAATCGCAACGCTTGCTAAAACCTGGCGAGAATTGCTTCAAAGAACAATAAATTAAAAAAGATATGAAAAAAAATCCAAGAAAATAAAGACCATACAGTCTGCAAAATTCGGACAAAAAAATTATTTGTTTGGTTATGCCCGGCAATTCAGCATGAAACGATTGGAAAATACGAGCAAATTCAGGGATTACAATAATTAACATAGCAATCAAAATTAGAACAGCCATGAAAAATACAGTTAACGGATAGGCGAGGGTTTTTCTAATAGCTCTTTTCGTCTCCATAATTTTTTCTTGATAATGAGCAAGGTGTTGGAGTGTCATGGCCAGTGCTCCTGCTTTTTCACCCGCATTAAGCAAACCACAGTAAAGATCATTAAAACAATTGCCTTGCTTTGCGAGAGATTCTGACAAGTTGTAACCGCTTTCCAAATCTTTTTGAATGGAAATGAGTAAGGTTTTCATGGCTGGTTTGATTTGTCCTTTTTGCATAATTCTAAGACTCGCCAACAAGGGAATTCCCGCTTGCAGTAAAGTAGCCAACTGTTGGCTGAAGACTGCGCTATCCTTTAAATGTATGTTTAGCCATAAAAAATATTTTTTTGAGAGTTTTGTAACTGCAATTTCTTGCTGAAATAATTGATATTTGGCCTCTAAGGCATTTTGTGCCTTAATCCACCCCTGACACCTGTTTCCTGATTTGTCCCATCCACGCCAACGATAATTGTTAATCTTGCTTGTTTTATTCATTGTTGCACCGCTACTCGTCTTATTTCTTCAAAGCTTGTTAATCCAGCCTTTATTTTTTCCAGTCCTGACTCAAACAGAGTTATCATGCCTTCCTTTTGAGCTTGCTTATGGATCTCTACTGAGGTTCCTCCTGATACCATGAGTTCGGCAATCGATGCAGATAGGGGCATTACTTCAAATAAGCCAATGCGGCCATGGTATCCTTGATTACACTGGTTGCAGCCGACTGCACGATAAATAGCAGTTTGCAGGTGTTTACCGATATTTTGGGGCCATTCAGAAAGAGCCCGATAAGAAACCTTGCAGTGATCACAAAGACGCCTCGCAAGCCTCTGGGCAACAATTAAACTCACCGAATTGGCGATATTGAAGTTTGAAATCCCTAGCGTATTAAGACGTGTCAAACTTTCTGCAGCACTATTGGTATGCAGTGTTGAAAAGACTAAATGTCCGGTTTGAGCTGCTTTCATCGCAATTTCCGCTGTTTCAAAATCGCGGATTTCGCCAATCATGATGATGTCTGGGTCTTGGCGTAATAGGGCACGTAAAATGCTGGCGAATGTCAGACCTGCCTTGGCATGCACTTGCACTTGGTTTATTCCATACATTTTTAATTCGACTGGATCCTCAGCCGTAGAGATGTTTTTATCTTCGCAATTTAATTGATGTAAGGCGCTGTAAAGCGTTACGGTTTTACCGCTTCCAGTTGGCCCTGTGACTAAAATCATTCCTTGTGGTTTTTGAATTGCCTCTAGAAAATTTTGTTTTTGCACTGCGTTAAACCCCAATTCTTCAACAGGGATCTTTGGAGTTTTTTGATCAAGAATACGAATTACCATTTTCTCCCCGTGGATGGTAGGGCAGATGCTAATTCGAAAATCAACCGTTTCTTCATTGCCTTCATACTCTAGCTGAAAGCGGCCATCTTGGGGGACGCGCTTTTCAGAAATATCAAGATTAGCAAGGATTTTGATACGCCCGAGCAATTTTTGCGCTAAATCCCGAGTATATTTCCCAACTTCAACTAAAATGCCGTCATAGCGGCAACGAATTCTTAAAATTTCCTCATAAAGTTCAAAATGTATATCGGAAGCTTTTTTTCTGACAGCATCGATAAGAAGCTGATCTAGAAACTGAATCACTGATGCATCCTGGTTCAAACCAAACTCATTCAATTTATTTTGAATTTCTAAGTGATTATTTCTTTTTAAGATCTGGTGTTTGAGCCATTTATCTAATTTATCCGTTTCCACGATCACTGGAATAAAATCATGACAACTTGTAAATCGAAGTTCACTAAGAAGTGAGGGGCTAACCGGGCTGTCACTTGCCAGAATAAGATGTGATTTATGGGCAATAGGCAGCAATCGATGTTGAACCATCAACTCAAAATCAATGAATTGCTCTGATAGGTCTTTCAGTTGAATTTCATCCAGATCTATATAAGTCAAGCCGAAATGTTCTGATATTAATAAAGCCAACTGTTTTGCGGAAACGGACTTGGTATTAATTAAATACTGTAAGAGTGTGCAGCCCGATGTTGGGGCATCACATTGATAATGGATAAGTTCATCCTCAGTCAACAGATTACATTGAATGAAGAGGTGAGCAATGGACTCAAAATCTTGTTCTTGTTTATTGTATTCCATATTAGGACTTTGCTGCGGTTCCAAGCACACTATAACTTAAAACCAAAACCTCCGCAGCACAAAAATGTCAATGTGCTAAAATTAATATAGAAGATAAAAAAATATTGTAGAAACAAGGAGGAGAAGACATGTTAGAGCATGGTGAACGTATTGCAAATCCGCCACGTTACTATTGTCAACCTTCCTCTATCTTGGCTGATGGAGAATTGACGGTAGAAGAGCAAATTATTGCTTTAAAAAACTGGCGTGATGATATCAATTTAAGATTGATTGCTGCTGAAGAAAATATGGGTAGTGGGACTTCCGATGTTACGCTTGTATCAGAAATTGATAATTTGCTCTGCTTTCTAGAAAGCACAGAAACCGATAAAATTTGATTGTTTTAAGCAGAGACCTCTTCGGGGTCTCTATCTTGCTGGTTGCTATAACTATATGGTACAAAAGATCATTTGTTCCAATTGAGTCATAACTTGTCGGTTGATCAAAAAAACAAATTTGAAGCTCTTCGAGACTGGTTTGCCAACCATCAAGGTCTTCATGTTGGGCAGGCTTTTCTTAAGGAGATTTCGCCTCTTTCAGAATTTCTCTATGGAGATACACTCTTACAACTGGGGACTTGTGCTAATAATCCCTGGCTTGATGTATTACACTATCGCTATAAGTGGATAGCAAGTCCTTATTCGGCCCCCACAAGTAATATTGTGACATCTTTTAACGCCATGCCCTTAGATAGACACAGCATCGATTGCATCATCGCCCCTTTGACTTTGCAAGCTTTCACTCATCAAATCAATCCAATTGATGAATTAGACAGAATTTTAAAGCCCATGGGTTATATTCTTTTTCTTGGCATCAATCCTTTAAGCCTGTGGAACTTATTCATGCACGTAGGGCGCCACTCTTGTTTTGGTGCTGCTTCACCGAACTCCATGTCATTTTACTTTATCAAAAGAGCCATGCAGCATAGGGGTTACATTCAATGCAGCTTATCCAGTTTTTATTTTATTCCACCTGTTTACAGTGAAACCTGGATTCATCGTCTTGAGTTTCTCAATGAAGTAGGCAAAATGATGTGGCCTTACCCGGCTGGTTTTTATTGTTTGTTGATGCAAAAATACGAAAAGGCTCATACGGATTTTTTGCCTGAAATTCTCGAGGATGAATTATTGGAACGAGAACAGCTGCCGGTACAAACCATCTGCCCACATGATCGCTCTCAGTCCTGATTAGTAAAATGAACCGATTTTTGTGGATGAGCAGCTAATTGCTGCAATTATACAAAGAGCTTTGCTATACTATGGCCGGCTTTACTTTTGGGTTTGTCTCATGTCAAAAAAATCACTCTTTCGAATTACCTTCGCAAATCAGGATGCGATTTACGAAATTTATGCGCGTAAGGTTTGTGAAAGTGAAATGTTCGGATTCTTGGAAGTTGAAGATTTTGTCTTCGGTGAACACACGTCATTAGTGGTTGATCCTTCTGAAGAGCGTTTAAAGGTGGAATTTAATAGTGTGAAGCGGACTTACATCCCCATGCATGCCATTTTCCGCATTGATGAAGTCGATAAAGAAGGGATTGCAAAGGTTCATGATAAAGTAAGGGATGACAGTAAAGTCAGTATGTTTCCTTTACCCAGCAAACGTAAAGATTAATTCTTAACTTTAGGAATTTTAATGTCTATCCCAAACAAAATTAAAGAAGTTTACGAGAAATCAACTTGTCTGTTTACAACCAAAGAGGTTGAGGCTGCTTTAGATCGTATGGCAATTAATATTCATGAACGCCTGCACGATAAAAATCCTGTTATTTTGTGCGTCATGATAGGGGGCATGGTACCAATGGGAAATTTACTGCCCCGATTGGATTTTCCATTAGAGGTTGACTACGTCCATGCGACTCGATATCGCGGCGAAATTAAAGGTGGGAATTTGCACTGGAAAGTAAAACCAAGCGCAAATTTACAAGGTAGAACGGTATTGGTCGTCGATGACATACTCGATGGCGGAGTTACCTTGGCTGCAATTATAGAAGAAATCAAAACCATGGGCGCCAGTGAAGTGTATAGCGCCGTTTTAGTGGATAAACATCATAAGCGAGTACCCAATGGCTTGAAAGAAGCTGATTTTGTCGGTTTGCGAGTTGATGACCATTATATTTTTGGTTACGGCATGGACTACAATGAATACCTACGTAACGCTCCTGGCATTTTTGTTGTGGCCCCTGAACACGAATAATGCGGGATGTCTTTAGCAGGAAGTGTCCGTGAACAGCCTTCCTGTTTTTCTTACTCATTGAAGGAATATAACAGCTAACTAGGGACAGTTATGCCTCATGATATATTCGAACTCTCGCAAATGAGTGCCGAGATGGCTCTCCAGTTTCTTCACAGTTCATGGGGAGGTTTATCAGCTGAGGAAGCACAAAACCGCTTGGAAGGGTATGGAACAAACGAAATCAAATCCAAGCGCTATCGCTCCATTATTCTGGAAGCGCTCTCACACTCCACAAATCCCTTAGTGGCAATTTTAATGTTTGCTGCTGTTGTTTCGGCATTTACAGGAAATCTTGCAAATGCAGTTATTATCATTCTTGTCATTACAGTGAGTATTTTTCTGGATTTTTTTCAAAGCCATCGTTCGCTGTTGGTTGCTGAAAAATTACAAAATACAGTAGCGCAGTTATCAAAAGTGTTTAGAGATGGTAAGGAAATTAATCTTCCTTCAAAGGAGCTGGTTCAAGGTGATGTCATCAAATTGGTTGCGGGTGATATGGTGCCAGCAGATTGCCGCTTGTTGAATGCCAAAGATTTACATGTTCAACAAGCCGTCCTAACCGGAGAATCCTTAGCTGTTGAAAAAGACTTCGCGCCTCTTCCTGTAATTCCTACAAATCCTGCAGCTGCAAACAATGCTGTCTTTGCAGGCTCCTCAATAGTAAGCGGCTATGCAATTGCTTTAGTTGTATCTACTGGATTAAACAGTTTGGTAGGGCAAATTGCCAAAGAGCTCACAAAAACTTCAGTACAGACCGAATTTGAAAGAGGAATGTTGAATTTTGGCCTGTTTATAATGAAGACCATTTTTTTTCTCGTGCTTTTTGTGTTTGTCATAAATTTTTGGTTTGGTCATTCACCAATAGAATCATTATTGTTTGCTATGGCCTTGGCTGTTGGACTCACACCTGAGTTTTTGCCCATGATTACCACCGTGACTCTAGCAACAGGTGCGCTGCGGATGTCCAAACAAAAAGTGGTTGTTAAACATTTAACAGCAATTCAAAATTTTGGCAGCATTGATATTTTATGCTGCGATAAAACCGGTACTTTAACTGAAAACAAGATGACTTTAGAGCAATCGATTGATTTGACCGGTAACAACTCAGAACAAGTTATGTTATTGGCCTATCTAAACAGTTTATATGGAACTGGAATAAAAAATCCCATAGATATAGCCATATTAGAAAATACCAAGCTCAATCCTCTGGATGAAGCCATTTTGCGCCATCATCATCCGGATATAACTTCTTACAATAAAGTGGACGAAATACCTTTCGATTTTGAAAGACGTCGTTCCAGCGTGGTCGTTGACAAGGGGGATGTTCATTGGTTAATAACGAAGGGGGCACCTGAGCAGATACTCCAGCTTTGCACGTTCTATATGATGCAAGAAGAGATCCATCCCTTAAAAGATTCCAGCATTAAAAAATATAGGTCTTTATTTAATACCTTAAGTCAAGACGGTTATCGAGTGCTTGCAGTAGCCTATCGGCAACTTAAAAAACAGCAGATTTATCAGGTAGATGATGAAAAAGATTTAGTCTTAGCCGGTTTTTTGACTTTCCTAGATCCGCCTTTAAAAGATTCTAGTCAGATGATTAATGATCTTAAGAGAGCAGGAATTCAAATTAAAATTTTGACAGGAGATAATGAATTAGTAACTCGCCATGTGTGCAGTGAAGTTGGTTTATCTTGCCAGGACATTTTAGTTGGAGAGCAGATGGAACATATTTCTTCTTCTGCTCTAACGACAATTGCCGAACAAACCCATGTATTTGCCCGCCTTTCTCCCCAGCAGAAGTTAATGATCATACAAGCTCTACGTGCTAAAGGACATGTCGTGGGATTTCTCGGCGATGGCATTAACGATGCACCTTCCTTGCGTGCTTCGGATGTGGGAATCTCAGTAGCTGATGCGGTTGATGTAGCGAAAGAAGCTGCTGACATTATTTTACTTGAGCATAACTTAAAAGTTTTACTGAATGGTATTTTTGAAGGAAGGAAATCATTTGGAAACGTAATGAAATATCTGATGATGGGAACCAGCTCCAATTTTGGCAATATGCTAAGCATGGCATTTATAGCACCATTTTTGCCATTTTTCCCTATGAGGCCCACACAGATATTGATTAATAATCTTTTGTATGATGTATCTCAGCTGACCATTCCTACCGATAAAGTGGATGACAGTTTTCTCCAAAAACCAAAAAAATGGAACATCACGATTGTAAAACGTTTTATGTTTTACATTGGTCCAATCAGTTCTTTGTTTGATTTTGTTACATTTTTTGTAATGCTTAAAGTATTCCATGCTTCTGAGTCGCTGTTTCAAAGCGGATGGTTTCTAGAATCTCTGGCAACGCAGATTTTAGTAATCTTTATCATTCGCACCGCAAAAAATCCCTTTAAAAGCCCACCCAGCCTGCCTTTGACAATGAGTGTTTTGGCTGCGTTAACCCTCGCAATTGTTTTACCTTTTAGCCCAATAGCCCCATACCTCGGATTGGTTCCCTTGCCATGGGGCTTCTTTGTTTTTTTAGTTCTTGCAACTGCAAGTTATTTACTACTCGTAGAATTAGTTAAAAGAAAATTAATGTGGAATTGGTTTCAAGATTTAGTTTAGTGCTGTAAACGACTCTTAACTATTTCGATGGAGTGGCAACTTGTTAACTTTTCATATGCACAGGTCGAAAAAGATGGTTGAGTATTTTGAAATTTCTGAAAATCATAACGTGCTGGGTTAAGTTCTCATGAAGCAATTTCAAACTGCAGCTTCAGGTTATGGATAAACAGCAGCTAAAATTACTTGCGCGTCATAATAGCGTTAAAGATAAGCAAAAATTTTAAATACATTAATTATCAAAATAGCCTGCAGTTAAATCTTTACATAATTGAGCAGGCCATGATGAGGAAAACTGATAGTTCTTGCTTTTTTTACTATCATTTTTAATCACTAATAACTCTGCTTCTATAAGGAAAATATCTGGTTGGGTTATTGACCTATCCGTATAGTCCCAAGTAAAATCCTTAGGATTATAGCCTGCATCAGTAATGGTACGTACGAGCAGATTATCTACAATTTGTTTTCTATGCATAGAAATTTTCCTCCAATAATAAATCCATTTTAATAATAATTTATATATAATTATTATAGGGCGACCCCCCTTAAACGAACACAGAAATCTTTAACATAGATAATAATTTTTGCAGATGAGAGGGTAAAAAGATTAGAAATGATCCTTGGGTATAATTAACCAAAGTTGTGCTTATCTTCTAATACTTAATTCCCTACATTCTTTCTATATGGCTGCAGAACACTAACTTATTATTCAGCGTCTGTATGTATAAAAACACAGTTAAGCATCGATACCTAACTAGTTAAATGGAAATGATAGTTGTTTTGCTCTTGTAATTAGCCGAGCAGCTAATGTTATTTAAATGATTTCTCAAAGGCTTGCAGTTTTGATGGCTACTTGGAACAGCAGAGAGTAATTTTTTGCAGTTCAAAACTTAAATAATTAGGATGAAAAATATCATGGTCACGCAATCTTTAAAAATTTGCGAGGGCTGAAATAGAGTAGAAAACAAAAAATTATTTATTCGCAATAAGTATTTTTTTCTGTGCTGGTGGGAATTGGTTCAAAGCCGTTGAGATTTGCTTATACAACTCAGGCAACCATCGCGGTTGGGCAAAATTGGAGGTTGCTGGTTTTGCCACTCGTAAATCATTGGGGGCTATGATGACTTTGACATGCCTTAAACCCACCCGTCTTGCCAGTAAAAAAAGTTGATCAATTGCTCGATCCCCCACGGCTAAACAGCCTACGGAGAGGGATTTTCCATGAAGAAAAATATTATTCCCAAGTTGCTTGCGTCCATCTTTAATCGCTTGTAAACGATCAAAATTATTGGGGTAATCAATCATCATTGATAAGTGCATTGAACTGAAAGGATTAAACGTAATTAAGCGATAAATACCTTCAGGGATTTGTCCATCCCTTTCTTTCAATTTTGGTCCTAATCGTCCACTAAATGCTGTAAGGGGGTAGGTATGAATGAACTGCCAGGTTTGATTGTCATCTTTAGCCCAAAGCTCTAGCTGTCTTTCTTTTTTAAAGGCCAAAAGCGCAACATCGTTCGGTGGGTAGGCAACGTGTGCATTCGCAAAAAAACGTTTTAATTCGGGTTCTGTTCTTAAACCATATTTGGCAATTGCTTTATCAACAGCCTGTTCCCAATTAAGTTTTGGGGCCATGCTGAAGGTGAATGAAGAAAACAAAAATGCAATGAATAAAAGCAAACTGCGCATAATTGATTTGGCAAAAAATTTTCGGTATGTTAACAAAAAATATTTGATAGAACAAATTGATAACACGACTTCAACTCCTTACTAAGCAATACAATAATTCACTTATGTAGGTTGCTGAAACCTCGCTCTCACCTCTGTAGGCAGCTGTTTTATTACAAAGGTGGGGGCTGCATTTAATTCGCCAATTGATGGTAAAAGGCCATAGTGATTTGGGCACATGAATTTCACCTTGTTGTTGTCACTGATTTTATAAAAAACATATTTATAATCGCAATAAGGTGGTTTGTTGAAGGTAGCTACTTGCAGTATTGGTGTGCCTGCCAGGCGATGCTCAATAAAAATGGCATTAACCCACAAATTAATTAATAAAAAAACCACTCCAATTGTTAATGCAGCTGAGACTAAACTGGAGACAGAGCGGATTAGATAGTGATTGATTCGAGCTACGGCAGTTAATAAGAGATACAGGAAAGAGACCAAAAGGATTATTAAATTTAAAGAATAGGTTGAGGCATGAAGATAGTTAAAATAACTTCCTAAAATTTCACCGCCTGAGGCTCGGTACGCCAGCAATAAGGTAATTAAACTTACCCATAAGGCAATTAGGATATAATTACTGCGCTTAAATTTAAGTCCTAAAACCAAAACAATAAGCGCCAAGAATGGAAGTATGATGTGAATCAAGTCCGCAATGTTAATCATTAAAGTATCCTTTCCTGGAACAATGACTAATTGGAATTTAGTGTACCTCAGACTAAAGCTTCTGTCTCGAGAATACCAAGGCTAAAGACGAATTGCAAAGTACCAGTATGAAAAATAGGCTAGGGCTCTTGCGAAACAGAGGGCTCTTTTATCAATAGCAAAATCGGCTCTACTTCTACAGGTAATTTAAATTTAATGGGCAGGGAAACTTGTCTCTGCATGTATTGCGATAAAGCAGCACTTACGTAATAAATGGATGCTGGTCTATTTTTTACATTGCTTATTGGCTGATTCTTAATTTGATTTTTAGGTAACCTTCTCGGATGAACGCTACCAAGCCAGATAGGTTGTTTCATACTTTTCAAGTGAAAATTGGATCGCCAAATGCGTAAAACCTGTACTGGATTTCCATCGTTGGGTTGAAAAATCATCATCAACATAGGTTTTTTGTTTAGATACAGCTGCGCCATTAAAGGCAAATCTTGTGCAGCCGGTTGACCGCTCACCCGAGAAATAAGGGAATTGAAAAAAGAATCATCTACTTTTCGCCAGCCGTAGGAGCTAAGAGATTGCTCAAGATTATTCAATGAGCCAGCATATTGTATATTAAACACACTGATGCGGTTGCCAATTCGGTTAGTACGATAAATAGGCAAAAGGGGTTTACTTTGATCCCACCATAAATCATCGGTGAAGAGGTATTGTGCTAAATAAGGTTGATGATTATGCAGTTCCTGTCGATAAAAGGGGATGGCTTCCATAAAGCTAAAAATAATCAGGACAAGGCTTAAGGAAAGAGGACCATAAGCTGAGCAGTGGATGACTGGCTTCTGTTGGCGATAAAAAAGCCAATGAATTAAACTAAGACTGAAACCACAAAGGTAAGCCCCCAAGACGTCAGTCAACCAGTTATCTCCGAGATAAACTGGAGCAAATCCAGCTAAAAATAAACTAATGGAGAGAATGATTTTCACAAACCGGTTGATTAAATTAACGCAATAGGCATTTAAGAAAAACATAAATGCTGTAAAAAGAGATGCAGCATAAGTCAAACCAATCAATGGGAAAGAATTACCAGTTTGAACCTCCAACAATCCACGTGGCCTTGGGTAGTGTATGAATCCATATAAAAACAACAATACAATGGTGGTTGTGAGACAAAGACTAAGCCAATAGGAAAGTGAGCGCCAATCCCGAAAATAAATGGCAATGGACGCAACAGCAATGATTAGCGTAACAACAGCAACTGATCCGGATAGCTCTGAAACCACGATAAAAAATGAATCAAATGGTTTTGTTCGTAAGCTTTGTAAAAATAAGTGAACCGGTTCATTAATGTCTGTTATCCAGCTTTGGTGGATAACGAGTATGGATAACAGGCAAAATAGAACCGAACTTAAGATAAACAGAATAACGATGGCCGCTGTGGGATAATAATTAATTTCATCGACGGGAGTAACCTTTATAAACAGCCTGGCCAGATAAGGGTGTTCGCGGGACCAGGACCAGAAACTGTGTAAACCCTTCCGCAGGATGTGGTTTAAACGAATAAATAGCCATTTCAAACCCACACTTAAAAGCCAAAGTCCAGCAAGTAAAAATAAAACAAGCAAAAACAGGCGAGTTGCACTCTCAGGGGATAACTCACTGCTTGCGGCACCAATTAAAACACCGGGTAATACATAAAGGATTGACCAACCCAGTGCAGATATGAAATTGGCTAGGAAGAAACGCCAATGACTCATTCCCATCATTCCGGCAATAACAGGAATTATTGAGCGCAAAGGACCTACAAAGCGTCCTACGACAACACTTTTTCCTCCATGCTTTGAAAAATAATCTTTACCAAGCGATAACCAGTTTGGATAACGGCTAAAGGGCCAAACGTTAATGAGTCGGTCTCTGAAAATGTAGCCAAGTGCGTAACTTGCTCCATCCCCGGCCACTGCTCCAAGAGTGGCAGCTACAAAGGTTAAATCAATTCTCATGACGCCAGATCCAGCCAAAATTCCAACCGCAGTCATAGTTACTGAGCCAGGCACTATGCTGCCAATAATGGCTAAAGATTCAGCAAAAGAAATGAAGAACGTGATCAATAATGCCCAATTGGGATGGTCATGAAGCCAAAGTACAAGTGGTTGAAGATAATTAGAGAAAAAATGCATAATTAGCGTTCAAAATAGGTTAAAAAAGTGTCAGCAAAATCTTTGCTGACAGTTGAAACACTAACAGGGTGAAAGTAATCACTAATCTGCGTCATTCTTAATTTGGCAAATCCACAGGGGTTAATTCCATTAAAAGGTTCTAAATCCATTGCCACATTTAAAGCAATCCCATGATAAGTACGGCCATTTTTTACCCTCAGTCCTATTGAAGCAATTTTTTTATCGTCGACATATACACCTGGCGCCCCAGGTTGAATATTGGCTACGATGCCGTATTTACCTAGTAAATCCATTAGAATGTGTTCGAGTTTTGCCACCAGGGTCCTTACCCCAAGATTTCGTCTGCTGATATCCATTAGAACATAAGCAACCAATTGTCCAGGTCCATGATAGGTAACCTGCCCACCGCGGTCGGTTTGCACCACCGGAATTGAAGAAGGATTTAAAATATGCTCTGCTTTCCCGGCCTGTCCCTGAGTGTATACGGCTGGATGTTCAAGAAGCCATAATTCATCATCCGTATTTTCATCTCTTGAAGACGTGAATCGCTTCATATCATCCCAAACACTCAGATAGGGTTGCACCCCTAAATATTTTATTTGAAGCATCATAATACCCATTTAATATCAGGATGCTGTGTTAATTCAAGATAAAGAGCATCCAAAGCAAGTTGACTATGAGCATAGATTATTACTGTGATGGCAAGATAATTTCCTTGCCCACTCTCCTTGGCACTAATTGCATCATCAAGCGTGTCAGGAAAATGTTTTTTTGCAATTCCACAAATCTCTTTGAATAAGTCATCGTTATTCCTGCCGATAATTTTTACAGGAAAATTACAGGGGAATTCTATTAATGATTTTTTATCAGTCATAATTGCTTTGGATTAATTGTTTAAAATTTCGATGAATTTTATCCCAGTATGAACCTCCACGGCCCTCGGCTATCATCACATCATCAATATAAGTTATAGGATAAATTTCCTTGGTTGTGCTGGTAAGCCAAATTTCCTGAGCTTGATACAAACGCCCTATAGGAATCTTTTCTTCTCGAAATGGCCAGGACATAGATCGAAGCAGTTCAATGGTAATTTGACGCGTGATACCTGCCAAACATAAATTATCCAGGGGAGGGGTTAGCACAATTCCTTCCTCATCCACCATGAAAATATTGCTTGCACTTCCCTCAGTTAAAAAGCCATCGCGAGATAAAATTGCAGTATGAGCGCCATTCGACACGGCAGCATCATTGAGCAGAATGTTAGCAAGCAAAGAAGTGGTTTTGATGTCGCAGCGTAACCAACGGATGTCTTCAATCACATTGGCCCTTAGACCTTTTGCCTTGGTTTCGAAGGAGGCATAAGGGGTGTGAATGGTAAATGCAATCACCGAGGGGCGCAGCCCATCTGGAATGTCGTGTTTACGAACCCCTTGGTTTCCACGTGTAACCTGTACATAAATCTGCAGGTCTCCTCCGCCATTTAATTCAATCAATTGCTGAAACAGGTTTAACCAATCTAGATTTGGCTTTGGAATTCTGGCATTGTCAAGACTGGTTTCCAATCGTTTCATATGCCGGGCGACGAAAAAAGGGCGGCTTTGATAGACTGGAATTACCTCATATATGGCATCTGCAAATAAGAAGCCACGATCAAAAATGGAAATTTTTGCGTCTGCAGCTTCAACAAACTCACCATTAAGATAGACAATGCCCATCATATAAATCCCTTTTAACCAAACCAGCTTCTAAATGCCAAACGGATAGAGTCCTTCATGCATGTAAACATGCCTCCTTTAGGCACGGCTTGTAGTGCATACAAATTGTAGCTGGAGAGAATATTGTTATCAAATTGGACAACTAATTCGCCCACTTTTTGGCCTTTTTCGATAGGAGCCTGCAAATTAGGAGGTATCTTTGTATTGATGCTCAAACGTTGGTACTGACCACTGGGTATGGTTACAAATTGATCGGTTTGCAAACCTACGTTTAATTTATCCACAGCCCCTTTATAAATCGGGATTTCACTAATGGTTTGACCCGCTTTGTAAAGTTGATGAGTTTCAAAGAAACGAAATCCATAATTTAACAGTCGCTCACTATCATCCGCACGTGCAGCGTCGGTTGGCGATCCCATAACAACAGCCAGTAAACGCATGTTATCGCGTTTAGCAGAAGAGACGAGGCAGAAACCTGCTTCGTTGGTATGCCCGGTTTTTATTCCATCCACCTGGTTGTCTCTCCAAAGGAGACGATTGCGGTTTGGCTGCCTGATACCATTATAAGTAAACCATTTTTGTTTGTACCATTCATAGTATTGGGGGAAATTAAGAATTAGAGCTCGCCCAAGAATTGCTAAATCTTTGGCAGTGGTGTAATGATTTTCATCAGGTAAGCCTGTGCTGTCTGTAAAATGGCTATCCTTCATTCCCAAATTCTGGGCTTGTTGATTCATTATTTCTGAGAAGCCTTGCTCACTGCCTCCGAGGTGCTCGGCCATAGCGACGCAGGCGTCGTTCCCAGAGTCTACGATGATTCCTTTGAGTAAATCCTCAATTGAAACTTGTTGGCCTTCCTTGACAAACATGCGAGAGCCGCCTGTTTTCCAGGCATCACGACTGATCCTCACTGTGTCAGTTAAATGAATTTGTTGATTTTGTAGCGCATTGGAAATGACAAAAAGTGTCATCATCTTGGTTAGGCTAGCGGGTGGTAATTTCTGATCGCTATTTTTTTCAGCAATAATTTTACCGCTGTTCACATCAATAAGAATGTAAGCTTTCGCATTTAATGTTGGAGCCGAGGGCGTGATAAGTGGCTTATTATTTACCGGTGCCGTAGGTGGAATGCTATTGGACAAGTTAGCTGTCGGTAGAACATCTGCGCTTGCAAACAATAAACTAGAACCGAAAATCAAACTGGCACTGGTTAGCAATTTGCATTTTGAGAATGATGACTTCATGTTTTCTTTACTCATGGTTACAAAAATTCCGTCATGTTATCACAGCCTCAATCCGAACCAAACTCATCGTGCTGGAAAATTTTTTACTGTGATTTTGCTTACCATGACAGCAGAATTTTTTTAAATTGTGTTTAAGAATCAAGTGTAAAAGCTTGTATTGTCTACTTTTCCACTCCATGAATCCGTTAAAAAGTATTTTAATGCCAATTTTCTTTGTATATATTACAGAAAAAAAATAATAGGAGTTGAGTATATTAATGCGAGTCCTCTATCTTTTAGCCTTCTGTCTTCTCGCTGCTTGCGCGACTGCACCGGTTACCCAGCAAGGGGCTGGAAAATCCAGACATGTAACGGCACACAAACAAAGCAACACCAAGGGAAAATACTCTTCCGTATCCCGCTATAAACAAGCCAATGATGGGGCTCCAGCAGGTCCAATTCCCACAACCTTTAAAGAGGTAAAACCTAAGTCTGAACCGCTTAGCCGCTATGGGAACCCCGATGTATATTTGGTCGAAGGTCGACGCTATCAAGTTTTGAAATCCTCAAGTGGATACAAGGCACGGGGAGTAGCTTCCTGGTATGGCACAAAGTTTCACAAGCAAAGAACATCTAGCGGCGATGATTACAATATGTATGCTATGACGGCAGCCCATAAAACTTTGCCTTTACCGAGCTATGTGCGAGTAAAAAATTTAAGCAATGGACAAGTTGCTATTGTGAAAGTCAATGATAGGGGACCATTTCGCAATGATCGGGTAATTGACCTCTCTTATGCTGCAGCGGCCAAGCTGGGCTTGCTTCCAAAGGGAACAGCGCCTGTTGAAATTGAGGCATTAAATATGGGTAAACGAGTGGCCCATTATTATGTTCAGGCAGGAGCTTTCAGTTCGCAAAATCTGGCCTTAGCCTTAAAAAGCAAATTGGCCAAATTAACACCTTCACCCGTTATTATTGAGAAATACAAGCAACGATACATCGTTCGTGTCGGTCCGTTTGCTAGTAAGCAAATGTCAGACAGTCTTAAAAATAAGTTAGCCGCAAATGGCGTTAGTGGCTCTTTTGCTTTGTTGCTATAACTGCATTAGGGGGCTTCACTGCTCCCAATCCAATTTCATTAATGCTTTACTGATTATAACCGAAAGGTGTTTTCATTCTTTTTTCAAGACGATTCATCAATGACAGTCTGGGTTGGCTTGTGCTATTCTTTTGTTTTATTTTTTCAATTAACCGCCTTAAAAATACACAGCAAGGCCAAAAATATTATGGCGGTGTGCAGATTCTGCCTAACGAGAAGCAGTGATGAGTAAAAGAAGACAAAAATTACCGACAGAACCAAAAATTGCAGAGGTTGAACGATTTAGCCATGATGGTCGTGGTATCGCTCGATTGAACGGCAAAACTACATTCATACAAGGAGCTTTACCAGGTGAGACAGTGTCTTTTCAATACAGCACAATTAAAAGTGATTTTGATGAAGGCCGGGTCCTCGACATTTTATCCTCATCACCGTCCCGCGTAGAACCTCGCTGCTCCCATTACAAGATGTGTGGTGGCTGCTCTCTTCAGCACCTCAATGAAGAAACTCAAATCCAGGAAAAGGAAGCGTTGCTGCTTAATCTTCTACAACGGATTGGTCATTGTGAACCTGAGCTAATTCTGCCCCCCCTTAGAAGTCAAAGTTGGCATTACCGCAATAAGGCTCGATTGAGTGTTCGCTTTGTAGAAAAGAAACATGCCAGTCTGGTAGGTTTTCGGGAAAAAATTAACCCCCGCTTTATTACTGAAATTAATGGATGCCCCGTACTCAATACGCAAATTGATGAGGAAATTAAAAACTTAAGGAGCCTTGTTGATTCACTCGATGATCCCCGCGCAATTGCCCAAATTGAAGTTGCTGCCGGAGATGAAGTTATTGCCTTGATTTTCCGTAACCTTAATGAGTTGTCCATTGCGGACGAGGAAAAATTAAGAGCGTTTGGCCAAAGGACAAAGTTTCGATTGTTTTTACAACCTGGCGGTCCTGACAGCGTGCAGCTGTTCTATCCAAAGGAAAGCCCAGAATTTTTAAGCTATGCTTTACCTCAACAAGGCATTACATTTCAATTTCATCCTACGGACTTTACTCAAGTGAATGCTGGTTTAAATCAGCTTATGGTTACCCAAGCCCTGCAGCTCTTGAATTTGAATGCAGAAGATGTGGTGTTGGATCTGTTTTGTGGGTTGGGCAATTTCTCACTTCCAATTGCCAAACATTGTGCCAAGGTAGTTGGGATTGAAGGAAGCCAAACGATGGTGGCCAGAGCTCAAATGAATGCTCAAATGAATAATTTGCACAATACAGAATTTTATTGCGTTAATTTGGAACAAATTGATGCCTTAACAAACCTCAAAAATTATGGGTTTAGCAAACTGCTGCTTGATCCACCTCGATCAGGTGCTTTTGAGATCGTTAAGTCGATACATAAATTTAAATTTAATTTAATTGTTTATGTTTCCTGTAATCCAGCTACCTTGGCTAGAGATGCTGACGTGCTGGTTAATCAGCAAGGGTATCGATTAAAGGCAGCAGGGGTGATGGACATGTTTCCCCATACCTCACATGTTGAATCCATTGCCTTGTTTGAAAAAGGATAATAGTTATGGTGAGAGTCAAAGAAACTTCAGTTGTGTCCGTAGATGGCACAATTGATGTTGAACAATGGTTGCACCAATTAGCAAGTAAAGGATATCTCCAGGATTTAAGTTTAATCCGCAGTGCTTGCACCTTAAGTCAACTGGCAGGGCAGGATCATGCTACTGAGACGGGTGTTTCTTGCTTGCAGCTCGGCTTATCCATGGCAGACGTATTGGCTGACCTTGAGGTTGACCAGGAGACCCTGGCTGCGGCTATTATTTTTGAAAATGTCCATTATGCCGAATTATCCCTAGACGACGTTGAAGAACAACTTGGGGCCTCCATTGCCAAACTGGTCAGACGTATCGAAAAAATGAGTGCCATGCATAATTTGCAAGCCTTGGCAAAATACCCTCAAAACAAGCAGCAAATTGATAACATACGAAAAATGTTACTCGCCATGGTGGATGATGTGCGGGTAGTCCTCATCAAGCTTGCCGAGCGCCTCTGTATCTTAAGAACTTCAGGCCAACTTCCAGAAACCCTGCGTCAACAAATTGCCACCGAAGCGATGGAAATTTATGCTCCTTTGGCCAATCGTCTGGGTATTGGAGCCATTAAGTGGGAGATGGAAGATCTGGCATTCCGCTATCTGCATCCGGATGAATATAAAGCCATTGCCAAGGGATTAAATGCTAAACGTCTTGAACGGGATAAGTATGTTGATTTCATTGTTAATGAATTAAACAAGCAAATCAATTCTCTTGGCATCAAACATTTTGGCGTTTATGGACGCTCTAAACATATTCATAGTATTTATCGAAAAATGAAACGCAAGAATGTGTCGCTTGGGGAAATTTATGATGCGACTGCTGTTAGGGTTTTAGTGGACAGTAAAGAACAGTGTTACGAGGTATTGAGTTTGGTGCATGCCTTATGGGAACAGGTCCCTGCCGAATTTGATGATTACATAGCTAACCCTAAGGCCAATGGCTACCAATCGTTGCATACAGCTGTCGAAGGCCCTGAAAGGCGCGTGTTTGAGGTTCAAATTCGCACTTTCCAAATGCATGATTTGGCTGAAATGGGCGTTGCAGCACACTGGAAGTACAAAGAAGGTGTAGGTCAAAAGGAAAGCCATGAGCGTAAAATTGAGTGGCTTCGTGATGTTCTCGCCTGGCATCGGGAAATGGCGGTTTCCAAAGGCGTTTCAGAGGAAATTGAGTCTGAGTTCCTTGAAGATCGAGTGTATGTCTTTACGCCAGGCGGAGATGTGCTTGATTTGCCGCAAGGGGTAACCCCTCTTGATTTTGCTTATCATGTGCACAGCCAAATCGGCCACCGTTGCCGCGGCGCAAAGGTGAATGGCACCATAGTGCCTTTGACTTATGAACTAAAGACTGGTGATAAGGTTGAAATCCTAACCGGCAAAGATGAGCGCCCGTCGAGAGACTGGATTAATCCACACTTGAATTATTTAAAGACATCACGTGCCAAAGCCAAAGTCCTTCATTGGTTTAAAATGCAAGATTACGACAAGAACCGTGATGAGGGTCGGGAGATTTTAGATAAAGAATTAAAAAATCTTGGTCTTAAATCTGATCGATTGAATGACATTTTAGGCTATTTTAATTTTAAACGCATTGATGATCTATTAGCAGCTTTGGGACGCGGTGACATTAAATTGGGACATATTCTAAATAAACTGTCGCCTACTGAAGAAGTTTCTCCACCAATACAACATATTGTAAAACCCCAAAGTAAGCCTGAAATTACAGGAAGTGATCTGAAAATCGAAGGAGTAGGGAATTTATTGACCCATATGGCTCGTTGTTGCCAGCCTGTGCCTGGTGATGACGTTGTGGGTTATATTACAGTCGGCAGGGGTGTTTCTGTTCATAAAAAAGACTGCCCAAACATTATTCATGCCAGTGAGAAGCAGAGACAACGGTTTCTGCAGGTTAATTGGGGCAGCACGACCCGTGATCACTATGTTGTAGACGTGTTGGTTAAAGCATTCGATCGACCTGATTTATTGCGTGACATCACTTCAATCCTCGCTAATGAAAAAGCTCATGTCTATGCTTTGCAAACACAAAGCAATAAACAAGACAATACAGCGTTTATTAAACTGACCGTTGAAATAGATGGTTTAAACAGTTTGTCCCGACTTTTGACTAAATTGGAACAAGTGCCTAATGTTTTAGAAGCAAGAAGACAAATCTAGACGCTAAATCTTGGGGAATTTAAACACAGTTTAAAAACCTATGCTAAAAATAAAGCATAGCTAAAAATATTGGCAAGCTTTTCTCTACAGAAGACCAGGGATAGGAATGAGAAAATTTGCATCGTTTATTGTGGCCATTTTATTGTACAGCACTTGCAGCTCCTTGAACTCAGCCAATCGAGATAAGGAAATCAGTGATTTGGTTCTTTTTTTAAATTCTTCACCCATGCTAACCCCCAGCAAATCGGGGTTGGCAATACCTCTCAGTTTTTATTTAGGCAATACTGAAGATATTGCTCGATATTTGGGTGATTTTATCTGCCGGCCAGAAAGCAGTTGCCCAGTTGTTGACCGAATTTACAGTCAGATTTATTCTTTTTTAATTAGCCCTTTCATTATATTGGGCCGTGGTTTAGACCCTCTAGATGGCACGATTCAGCAATGGTTTGAAGCCCAAGCCCAGATTGAACGAAGTAATTTGAAATATGGGACGGATATCTATCACGCAGCTCTTTGGCAAATTGCTTTGGCTTTAGCTGCAAGAAACGGTTATCTAAGCAGCAGTAAGGCAAAAGCTTTGGTGAATAATCAGCTAAACACAATTTCGCTGCCTGGCAACCGCGCTACTGCTCCACTGTTTTTGTATGGCAATCAGCTGGTCATTGATGACGCTGGTAAAGCCTTTAGTTTTCGCTTGCTTACCAGCAATTATTACAATAAGGACCCATTTTATGGTGGGCGTTACCAAAACTTTCTATCATGGGATTATAACCCCTCCATTTTAGCCGCCAATGATCCGGAAGGCCATAGCCCGGATTTCTTTAGATACATTAGCAGCTGGTCTGATTGGAAACCCCTAACTGGCGAGAATGCTTGGGCACAATTAATAGCTCCTTTGCAAGCTGAATACATTTTTAATGATGGAAAACCGTCTTCCAGTTCCACTGCAATTAAGAATGCAATCAATAGTCTTTATGCTTTTTCTGCCATGCAAACTGCCGTAGGAGCGTTTTATTATGCTCCCGCTGGCGTTTTAGATGGCCAGGGAATGATTCCGCCAGGTCTTGTATCTATTGAAGACAATTTTACAGTGCTTGCCGGTTTGCAAATCCTGCGGCATATCCTTAGAAACACAGAGCAAACTGCCGAAGTAGCAAGTGCTTTGCATAATATTGACGTCATGTTAAACGGTGGGAAGACCATTAATGGCTGGGAAACTTTGGGATTGTTGAGTTTTATCTACAATGGAGCTTTTGATAATGAAAATCAGGTTTTCTTCACTCAAGGCTCAATTAACAATCCTTCTTTGCAAAACGACTGGTCTCCGGATACGTCGCGGGAATTATCTGGAATGTCGGTCAATGTAAATCTATTGGCCATTTCTGCTTTAGGGGTGGAAACCCTTGATAAGTGGTTTGGGGAGGGCACTGCCCGTAATCTGTGGCGAATCGTGCGTAATCAGGGTGGGTATTTCCAAAATGATGAGTTATGGGGTGTGGGTTACACGTTGAATAATCATACTGAGGTTGAACCTGAAGACATCATGTCTGGGGAGAACAGTGCAAGCGCAATTAATGCTTTAAGGATGTTAATTAACTACTACTCAGGTTTGGGGCTGGATACACAGGATCTGGAAGCTGACGCTCTCAGCATGGAAGATAATCTAATTAATCTTAGAAGCGATCAGTATTTGGCTATAGGCTTTATAGACGCAACACCAGAAGAATTTTTTATTAAATTACCTAAGTCGATGGGACGAGCCTATTTATACGCAAGTCGACGTTTTGCACTCCCTTTTCCATTTTTATGGAATGCCAATACCTTAGCTAGTTTAAGTGCTACTTCCTGGGTTCTGCTGAATAAATTTGATTTTAATCCTTTGCAATACGGTGGAAAATTTGAAGGAGAAGACTACATCACCCCGTTGAGAGTTGATGTCTTTGATCATGACAATGAACCCAGTGGTGGTGCATTACCTAAAACAATTCGTGTAGCCTTTGGGCGCGGAGATCTAGGTCCAGTAAAAAAACTAATCCTCAGTTTTAACCTTGATGGTTCTCAAATCAACTGGACAGTAGCCGGTAGTACCGCAGAAAGTTTGGGAATAACTTCTTTACCGAGAGGGGCCGAAGGTCTGCAACTAAGCTTTTTTAATGGTGTTGGCTGGGCAACTGCTTGCCAAATCATTCCAGCAACAAGGATCTGCAAAGACAACGCATGTACTTCTGCGTTTACTATTCAGGCGCGATGGCATTCGAATGGCAGGGGAGATTGTGATTTAACCGATTAAAAAAAGCAGACGCTCGCGCGTCCGCCCGTTTCAATGAGCTGGACTACTCACTTCTATCATGCTGCTAATGCCTTCAGCGTGAATATTAGGATGATACATTGATTCTGCCGATACGGCTGGAACCTGATAGCTCCCAATATTTGTAGCTTTGATGCGATAGACCAGTTGTTTGCTTGTGGCGTCAACACCAGTGAAGAAAATAACACGATCCTCCCGGATATCTACATAATCCAGATTGTCACTTTTTACTGAATCTCGAACGACTTCAAACCCGCCTGGTAATAAATCGACAATGGCAATATTGCTATAATAGTGATCCTCAAGGGCTCGGATCTGGATGTGTACTTCAATTTCATCGCCCAGTTTAACCGTATTGATTACATTGCCCTTACCATCTTGATATTCGCGATAAATCTCCACTCCATTCTTTACTGGAGATAAGACTTTGTTTTTATCGAAACCCGACTGAACTAATTGGTAGAAGAAATTCTGCTGATTGGGATTAATAAAATTAACTTGCTTGGCTTCATCATCAATCTTGGCTTTAACGTAATTGTTTTCAGTTGAGTTTAACAGTCGGCTGAGATTATTATTTAACGTTTCACCAATTGATAAATTAACTGCCTCAGTGACTGATGATTGACCATAAGCGCTGAATGCCAAAGTGATGTAGCCTGATAAAACGGTATTTATCTCTGCAGAATTCATAGCTGAAACTAATTTATTAACTAAATTATTTCCCAATTTTGGCAATCTCTCCGGGAAATGCTTGGCAATTAAATAAAGATATTGCGCATTCGCAATATTCGCATCATAAAAATCGCTAAAGTCCTTAACTTGATCCAGAATTTTAAATTTACTAATCAGTTCATTAGCCTCATTGAAACTCTTGAGCATTTGATAAGTAGAAGCCATATAAGCCCCAGCGATATCTTGTTGCCATTTTTGAGAATATTCTTTCTCCATATAAAGTTGTAAATTGGTCAGGTAATTCGTCGTTACAATTTCATTGCGGGTCAAAATATAGATGGCGTAAGCTTGTACTCGCGCCATATCGAAGTCGGTTGGACTTTTTGATGCTAAATCCTTTAGATAACCAACACCACCGCTGTAAATATCATTAGGAATGCTATAACCTTGATTTTTGGCTTCCGTTAGAAAATGCATCGCATATACGGTTGAGAAATCAGTGCTGTAGTTATCGCCACCTTGTCCAGGCCAATAACTAAAGCTGCCGTTAGACATTTGCCTCTGGCTGAGCATTTGCACGGTGGCCGCCAAAAGCTTATCGATGGACTTAAGCTTCGAACTGAACCACGGCTGGTCAGCCATAGCCAATAAAGGCATGCCTTTGCTGGTTAATTGCTCAGTACAACCGTAGGGAAAACTATCAAGATATTGTTGTAACCCGCTTAGCAGGATCATTGGACTCCCTGATGCAGCTGCAGTCGTATTTTGGTATTCTGGATAAAGTAGCCGATTCAATGGCAAAGATTTTTGTTTATCATTCGTCATGCCACTTAGCATGGTTGTGAGGTAGTTGCTGGCAGGTCGGATGCTTAAACTGGCATCCATTTTACTGGAATGATCCCCCATTTTGGCAAGCAGACTAATTTTTGCTGAACCTAAAGAAGTGTTTGCCTTTAACTTAAACCGAGCCGTTTGCTCATGACCTTCGGCAATAGTTAATGTTGTCGTTGCCGGTCCCACAATCTCAAGACCAGGACTAGTCGTCAATTGCACATCAACTTTCCCGTGCTGTCCTGCCCCTGTGACATTATTTGCGATGCTTGCGGTAATTTCAAAGACATCCCCTGGTGAAACAAATGTTGGAGTGTTGGGATTAATTACAAAATCTCCACGAATTTGAGATTTTTTCTCCGCTGAACCAACAGAATCACTTGAAGCAGCAACAGCCATTAGGCGCAATGTGCCATTAAAATAATCTGGGACATTGTAAGACAATTGCCGAGTGTTAGTATCCGTATCAATTATTCCAGACCAAAAGACCACGGGTAAATCGGTTTTGCGCTTGAAAGGATTTAAGTGCTTACGTAATGCTTCTTCTCCGCCATCACCTCCAACAGCAGACAGCTCCCGCTCTTTGATGTATTGCGGAAGAATTTGATCGACTGTTTGCTGCGTCAACACTTCCAGTGCGCGCTTTTGGAAAAAGAAGGCGAGTGGGTTTGGAGTGCTGTAATTGGCTACTTGTAAAATTCCTTCATCTACAGCGAAGACGATTATTTTGCCGGCTTTATCGCTGCTGTAATTAATCACGAACGGTTCACCGGGTTTAGCCAACTCCTTTGTTTCCAGATTTATGTGAATATTATGATTGTCATGGTCAACTGCAAACGGAGTTACACTGTAACTTAAAGGGCTTATGAAAATGTCGGGCGAATTCCAATCTCTGACGAAAGCTACATTGACATAGCCATTTCCTTGAAAATTTTCAGGAATGTGAATCCTTTGGACCGAATTGGTCATACTGGTTTTAAACCATTGCACAGCATAGACCTTATCACGTTCGATGGTAATCAATCCTGAACCGGTATAGGGTGAGGTGATTTGTAATTCTATATCTTCACCAGCCTTAAACTCAGTTTTGTTTAACTTGACGCTAAGCTCCGCATTTTTGGCGAGAGGCTGTTGGCTGGCGCCAATTATGGAAAATTTGAAGCGGCTCAACTCAGTATTGTTTTCATCTAGAATAGAAAATGCGAAATCCCCAATTTGGTCTGTCGGAAGAACCAACTCATTGCCTTTCGGATCAATGCTAAAAGGTTTACTGCTTAAGAGGCTGCTTTGGATAATGGATTGATACTGAAAGCTGCCATTATCTTTCTTAACCAGGGTAGTGACTGGATGTAAAGACAGCAATTGCACTTTCAAATTGCTAAGCGCAATAGGCTGCAGCTGGGGATTGATTGCCATCAAACTGACTGAACGTTGACTGTTTTGCTTCACGTAGGAAAGATCACCATCTGGTTTATAACCTAGCAAATGGTCTAATGGGCTAACTAAAATGCTGGATTGCGTGCTAACGCTTCGCCCGCCCTCCGTTTCGAAACCTTCCCCAAAAAATGTTAATTGATACGTTGCCTTATCAAAGCGGTCAAGTTTCAGTTTAAATTCTGCTTCCCCTTGTTCGTTTGTTTTAACATCCGCTAAATTGTCGGTGAACACCTTGGCAGGCTTTTGTGGATCAACTAAAGGATCAGCAAAAATATAGTCGGGGTATTTTTTAAATTCGATGCGCTTAGGCGATAGCAATAGTTTGCCATTTACACGTCGATTTACCGCTGGAGATCCATATAGGTTCCATAGGTGGACTTTGACGTTTAAATCTTTTGGATTTACCCAGCCTTCTGTAGGTCCTTGGGAAAAATTTGATGAAATCCTCATGCGATCAGGCTGAAATTCAGCGATACGAAAGGATGTTGAACCCAGTAAATTTTCCGCATGCTTGTCTTTTACAATGTAGAGATTGACTTGATATTGCCCTGTTAGGGTAGTGGCTGTGGTCGGAAGATCAAAACTGGAATAACCTGAGTTGTCGAGGGTAAATTGCTGGTCATAAATGCTGGTTCCTCTAGGATCAGTGACAGTAGCTTCAAGCAAAAGTCCTGGTGGTTGCGGTTGAGCATAAGCTTGTTTAACGATCATGGCAATGTGAGCCTCGTCTCCTGGTCGATAAATACCACGATCTGAAAACAAATAGGCACTTAGGCTATTTTGATCTGGATAGTTGCTATAAACGCCACCTACGTCAAACCGGGAAAAATTTAACTGGCGATTTGGGTTGTTATAGGGAATGAAAGAAACATCTGCCCCTTGACTGGCTAGATAAACAACTGGTTCGCGGTCATCCGAAAAATCAGTCAGGGATGGGAAATTAGCACGACCTTGAGCGTCTGTTGCATAGGTTAACAGAGGCAAACCGTTTTTTCCTAAAACACTGACATTTACATTAGGAACAGGAACACCTTCGGTAATGGATTGTACAAAAACATCATGGCTGCCATCTCGATTATCCTTAACAACAAGACCCAAATCGGTAATTAAAACCAAACGACTTGCTTTGACATCTAACGGGGAGTTCGTAGTTACATCCCAACCATTGGCCTGCAAAAGAAACAATCCCTGAGGACCGCTGGGGTTCGCACTGGCAGAAAGATATTTGTTAAAGTCCACTGCTGTGTACTGTTGTTTGCTGGGATCGGAATCATCAAATTGTTGAATTTCTGAAAAAATTTGGCTGATGTTTTGTTGATTAAAATTTTGGTTGATGAAATAAGGGTTATTAAAATCTCCCTCCGTCTGCGTGACAAGTTGATTGATGTCAGAGGGTAATACTCTGGCAAAGTTAAACTTAACCGCAGGAATTCCTCTGACCAGTACCGATAATTTTTTGTCACTATTTAAAGCAAGGAGGGCGCCTTTATGTAAAAAACTAATTTCCTTTGGAAGCTCAGGGACTTTAATGATGGTGCTGTAACTTTGGTTTAAAACAAAATCACCAAAAGCTTTAGTACCCCTATCCAGTTTAAGGTACATATAACGCGGTGCTTTTGCATTAAATTTATAGCTACGAAGAGTAGCAAAGTTTCGATCTGCAGGAATTGCTTGCAGGGAAAGAGGGGAGGATAACTTCAAAATATTGGGCGTAATTTCACCGGGGTTTTGCCACTCATAATTTTCTTTTTCGTCTTCATGTGCAGTTGCAGGGTAATTTTGCGGCAGCAGGTAAACCTTAAGCGATTTAGCCAACTCCTTTTCTGTAACTCCAAGAGAAGTTTCTATTGTGAGAATCTGTTCAGGCCGGTCCTGTTCGTTTCGAATAATGGATGCTTTTGAGGCGGTTATTTTAAAATAACTTCCTGCATCCGGAATAAGCAAATTTTTAGTTAAAGAAACTTGCGTGTGTCCGTCTCCTTTCAATGCTTTTAAACCTTTCTCAATAGTCAAGAGCAGAAAGCGAGGCACTTCGGGCAATGATAGTGGTTCGGAGCGAAGATAGGCCACTCGTTTATGATCATCAAACGTTAAATTAAATTTAAACTGTTGGGCATTCAAATTCAATTTGCCGTTTTTTACTTCTTGAAGGATAAGGGACGTCTTGTTTTCTAAACTGGAAGGATCTACTGGAAAATTAAAATCAATGGTGGCCGTTGCTTGTCTTAGCTTGGGGTTTACAGGATCTTGGTAAAAAGAGAGATCACTAATTTTAGCCTGAAAAGCTTGTGTATCAAATGAATAGTCATAGCGTTCTAGTTTTGTATCAGCGCGAAAGACATCCTTTGCAAAACGAATTTTAAATGTTTGTCCTGCTGGCCAATCTTCTTGAGGCGTGAATATCAACCGACTGTCATTGTCCCAAAGCCATGTCCCTTTTATCGAAGGCTGAATGTCGATGCCTTTGGTCACTTCCTTGCCTAACATATTAAGAGGCGCCACGGGTTTAGTTGTAAACTCATTACTTGCATTGGATTCTGAATTTTCCTCAGCCCTACTGGTTTCAGAATTCGAATTAGCCTCTTGCGTAGATTTCTTGTCAGGATTAGATGAGGGAAACCCAAAATCAATGGTCAAATTTCGAGGTGCTAATTTGTTGTCCTCAATAGGGGTAATCTCAGGAGCGCTGATGAAAGCTGTAATGAGTTGAGGTTTGGGAAGATGAGCAAACCAATAAAGGCCATACGCGATAGCAATCAAAAATAGTAGAAGAGTAATTATTGTTCCATAGAATGGCTTGGGATGTCTTTGAGCTTGACTGCGTAGTGCTCTAACCCAGGGTGGACTGCTCCAATTCAGCCGACCAAAAATAAGGGTAAAAAATGCAGCAAACGCTTGGGAAAAAGATTTTTTGTTCATATAATATCCAGCTATAAAACATGCCTGATTTATGGAATCATAAAAGATCCGAGTGCCTTATTGAGAAATTCTCATAACTTAGTGAAACTGGTTATTGATCAAGTAAAAAAAGAGATCAAATTTAGCTGAAATAATCAATTCAAAATGGCCCTCTAATAACGCAATCTATATTAACATGATGAAACCACTTTTAAAGCGAATTGCAGTAATTTTTTTAACCGTTTTTATTGGTGGTAGTCTCTTATTATTTTTTTCTCCTAAACCCCCTCTAATAAAAGGAATCGACTTCTCTACGGCCGTATTTGACAACAAACATCGTCTATTGCGGTTAACTCTGAGTCGCGATGAAAAATATCGCCTGTTTACACCTTTATCGCACATATCACCGGCTCTAATTTCCGCAACTTTGTTGCAAGAGGATCAATATTTTCATTGGCATTTTGGTATCAATCCTCTGGCCGTATTTAAAGCAGGTTGGCAAACCTATTTTGTTAAATCAAGACGCCTTGGTGCTTCAACAATCACCATGCAACTGGCTCGTATACGTTATGGGATAAATAGTAAAAAATTTTCCGGAAAATTGATGCAGATTGTTCGAGCACTACAGCTTGAGCGGCACTACAGTAAAACACAAATATTGGAAGCTTATTTAAATTTGGCTCCTTACGGCGGGAATATTGAAGGCATCGGAGCCGCTAGTCTAATTTATTTTGACAAACCTGCCTCTAAACTAAGTCTTTCGGAAGCTTTGGCACTGAGCGTCATTCCCCAAAATCCCACAAAAAGAACTCCGAACAACCAAAGCCTTAAAGGCATTCGCAATAAGCTCTTCGAGCGCTGGCTAAAAATTCACCCACAAGATGTCCAAAAAAAAGCCATGATTAATTTACCTTTGCAGATGCGAAATAAATGGGATATGCCCTTTATAGCGCCACATTTTGTGAATGCAATACTGCGTGGGCATTCATTCAACGAGCAGGAAATTAATACTACTCTTGATCGTGATTTACAACGAATAGTTGGCTCTATTACTACTAATTACATCAGCCGAAACAAGCAAATTGGTGTTTATAATGCTGCCGTTTTAGTGCTCGACAGTAGGGACATGTCCGTCCAGGCATTACTCGGATCAGCGGATTTTTTCAATAAACAGATTAATGGACAAATTAATGGTACTGACAGCAAACGCTCGCCAGGGTCAACTCTTAAGCCTTTTATCTATGCCTTGGCTTTCGACCAGGGGCTTATTCATCCTGACACGGTTTTAAAAGACGTGCCGCATAGTTTTGGCAGTTATAACCCGGAAAATTTTGATTACGATTTCATGGGACCAGTCAAAGCTAAAGATGCTTTGGTGCTCAGCCGAAATATTCCGGCAATTTTTTTAGCAAGTAAACTCATTAATCCGAATTTGTATCAATTTCTGGAAGAAGCACACGTCAGTCAACTTAGACCTGAATCTTATTATGGATTGGCGCTTACTTTAGGCGGCGCTGAATTGACGATGCAAGAGCTCACGACTCTTTACGCAATGTTGATCAATCAGGGCGTTTGGCATCCTCTGCGTTTTCGTTTGGATGCTCCCTTTGAAACGGGCACGCGTCTGCTAAGCCCAGAGGCTGCTTTTTTGGTGATGGATATTCTTAAAGAAACTCCGAGGCCTGAACTCCACTCACAACATCTCGGCAATTCTTTGCCTGTTTCCTGGAAGACAGGCACTTCTTCTGGTTATCGTGATGCCTGGGCTGTAGGTGTATTCGGACCTTATGTGATGGCAGTTTGGATAGGGAATTTTAACAATGAAGGAAATCCGGCTTTCATTGGAAAAAATATAGCTGCGCCTTTGTTTTTCGAGTTAATTGATGCTATTAGACAAGTGAAAGGCCAAATAGCATTCAATTGGCCAAGACCAGAACAACTTAACCTTCAACGGGTTGAAGTTTGCAAAGCTTCAGGGATGCTTCCCACCCGCTATTGTCAGGATAAGGAAATGACCTGGTTCATACCTGGTAAATCTCCAATTCAATCCGATAAAATTTACCGCGAAGTGGCTATTGACAATAAAACAGGTCTCAGGGCTTGCCATTTCGCTCAAAATACGCGATTTGAAATTTATGAATTCTGGCCCAGCGACCTGCTGAAAATTTTTAAACAAGCAGGAATTCAGCGAAGGGTTCCGCCGCCTTATAACCCAGGGTGTTCAGCCATTGCGAACACAGGCTTAAGCCCGCAAATCACATCACCGCAAACTGAATTAAGTTATGTGGTGCCCCTGAATTCCAAAGCAAGCACCTTAATCCCTTTTGCAGCTGTTACTGATGCGGACGTTCACAGCATTTTTTGGTTTATCAATGATAGTTTTGTCGGGCAAGCTCGGCCAGACCAGCCATTTTTCTGGACAGCAAGACCAGGAAAATTCATTGTTCGAGTCGTGGATGAGCACGGATTATCCGACGCCCGGGAACTCATTATCAAAACAGCGGCTTAAATTAGAAAATAAGTCCTAAGGCAACTTCTCTTTGTTCATTTAGTAAAACATTAAAGGTTCGGCAAGCAGCTCCTATGGACATACATTCAAGTCCGATCCCAAGTTTCATTAAGGTTTTTAAGGTAGGCGCAGAAGGAAAATGTCCAGTTTGACCATGGCCGATGAGTATAATTTTAGGTTGCCATTGTAACAACGGTTGCAAAGATTGCTCATCCAGTTCTTGAATCCGGCGTATCGGCCAATTTGCAATAATTTCCTGAGAGTTAACAATTAGGCTTGATTGATAATTAATTGAATCAATACGAACCTCATGTTCTGTATAAGCTTGAATGCTGTGCTTGTCATTTGCCTCTAGATTAATATGCATGGTTTTTAATAGGACATTAATTTATACTATTTTGCTCAGTATACCACAGAGGCAAAAAACATGAGCCAATTTCCCCGTATCAAACGCTTGCCACCTTATGTATTTAATACATTAACTCAGTTGAAATCTGAGGCGCGAGCAAGAGGGGAAGACATCATTGATTTTGGAATGGGCAATCCGGATCAGCCCACGCCTCAGCATATTGTGGACAAGCTCATTGAAACCGCACAGCGTGGCGATACCCATCGCTATTCCATGTCAAAAGGAATCCCACGTCTGCGTCGTGCAATGGCAAGCTGGTATAAGAAAAATTATGACGTCGAGTTGAACAGTGAAACTCAAGTTTTAACCACAATTGGTTCAAAGGAAGGCTTGGCACATCTTGCTTTGGCCATCAGCGGGCCAGGTGATACGGTTCTTGTTCCTGACCCTGCTTATCCTATCCATACTTATGGATTCATTATTGCAGGTGCCAATGTTAAGCAAATTCCACTCATCGATGAGAATCAGTTTCTAGAGGCGGTTGAAGTTGCTATAGAGCAAACCTGGCCCCGGCCTAAAGCTCTAGTTATTAATTTTCCGGCCAATCCCAGTACTCATTGCGTGGAATATGAATTTTTTGAGCGTGTGGTCGCTTTGGCTAAACGCCATAGTATTTGGATTATCCACGATCTGGCTTATGCCGACATTGTTTTTGATGGCTACAAAGCTCCATCAATTCTGCAAGTGCCCGGCGCCATTGACATAGCAATCGAAACTTATTCCATGTCTAAATCTTACAACATGCCTGGCTGGCGAGTGGGTTTTGCTTGTGGCAATGAAGAGTTGGTTGCTGCTCTAACCCGCATCAAATCCTATTTGGATTATGGAACGTTTACTCCCATTCAAGTTGCAGCAATTGCAGCTTTAGAGGGACCAGACGACTGTGTCCATGAAATTAGTAAATTATATGAGCAAAGACGTGATGTGTTGTGTGATGGTTTACAAGATTTAGGTTGGTACGTTGAAAAACCCAAGGCAACTATGTTTGTTTGGGCGCCTATCCCGGCTGCTTATCGACACATGGGGTCCCTTGAATTCTCAAAATATTTGCTTAAAGAAGCCTTTGTTGCTGTTTCACCTGGAATTGGTTTTGGACAGCAGGGTGATGGCTATGTCCGTTTTGGTTTAATCGAAAACCATCAACGCACACGACAAGCTTTGCGCAATTTGAAAGCATTATTTAAGCGGGATGGTTATTTGCAAGCGGTATAACCATGCAAATCATAGTTAATGCTTCTACTCCTTTTGCACCGGCTGATAGCAAACCACTGACAAGCCGGGGCGAATTTTATCAAAACGCTTTATTTGCCCTGGGTTGCAAGCCAGACAATCCCCCCTTAGGAGATTTTCTACGTCGGGCCATGCACCTGGAAGGGCAATGGCTGATTGCTTCTCCAATACATTGGGAAGCCACTCACAACGATGCCATGATTGTCGCCGCTGGAGCTGAGCTTGCACTGGACGATAGTGAATCTCGTTTATTATTTGAGCAAGTGACCGATTTTTTGAAAGGCTATGAGATTCAATCCGCTTACTTCAGCCCACACCTCTGGCTTTTAAAAATAGACCATTTACCTGCCATTACCAGTCAGTCCATCTCAAACATGCTCCACCACTCCATGATGCCTGTGATTAGCGAAATGGATAAGACCTTTTTTTGGCAACGTCTATTAACTGAGATACAAATGTTCCTAAGTGCTCATCCCTTAAATAGTGCTCGAGATCATAGCTTAATTGTCAATGGCCTATGGCTTTGGGGAGAGGGCGCCTTTAAGCCTTCCACCTCTCAGATGATTTACAGCGACGATGACATTTTTTTAAGCCCGCCTCACAACAGCATCGCAATCGTTCATAAGCTTGATGCAACAAACCAGTTTGGAAAAAACAGTTTGCTTTTGATTAAACATCCACAACGATGGGATTTGCAGAAGTTACGGCAACAAACGCAGAACAATCAATCTCAATGGTATTGGAATAACTTAGCCTATTCACTGAAACCTCGTGGTTGGTGGTCCAGGCTATGGAGAAAATAATAAATGCGTATCAAACAACGACAGGTACCCGCACCCTTGGCGTCATTGTCCAGTTACCCTGAATTTTTACAACGGATTTTTGCCTCGCGCGGAATTACTCATGAGGCCCAGCTCGATAAAAATCTTCAAGCTTTGTTGCCTTTTAAAGATTTAATGGATATTGGGAAAGCGGCTTCTCGCCTTGAAAAAGCATTGAGAGAACAAGAGAAAATCCTGATTGTCGGTGATTTTGATGCAGATGGAGCAACCTCGACAACCCTCGCTGTTTCTGCTTTGCGCTTAATGGGTGCAACAAACGTTGAATTTTTAGTCCCAAACCGTTTTGATTTTGGTTATGGTTTAACCCCAGCCATTATCGAAGTGGCAAAAAAATGGCAACCTAATCTCATCATCACTGTGGATAATGGTATTGCCAGTATTGAGGGAGTGGATGCGGCCAATGCCCATGGCATTGATGTACTGGTCACGGATCACCATTTACCTGCAGAAATCCTGCCTAAGGCCTGTGCCATCGTAAATCCAAACCAGGCAGGCGACCCTTTTCCAAGCAAGTCTATTGCCGGTGTGGGGGTTATTTTTTACGTGATGCTGGCCTTAAGGCGTCAGCTTGCACAAAGCGGCTGGTTTAGTGAACAAGGTCTGGCTGAACCTAATATGGCACAGTTTCTTGATTTAGTAGCCTTAGGTACGGTTGCCGATGTGGTGCCTCTGGATCAAAATAATCGCATAATGGTTAATCAGGGCTTAGCTCGTATACGTCAGGGCTTATGTCGTCCTGGAATTCGGGCCTTGATAGAAATTGCCGGCAGGGACTGTGCGCGCTTACGGGAAACTGATTTGGGGTTTGCGATCGCTCCACGACTGAATGCTGCAGGGCGGCTGGACGATATGTCTCTGGGAATCGATTGTCTCCTTAGTGAGAATTTGGAGAAGGCCAAAGTGCTTGCTGCGCATCTTGATGAGCTTAATCAGGAGCGACGCCTTATTGAAGCAGAAATGAAAGAGCAGGCTATGATTGCCGTAGACCAATTAAGCAAAAAAATAGAGCACAGCAATCACTTGCCAGCCGCACTTTGCCTTATGGATCCAAACTGGCACCAAGGGGTTATCGGCATTTTAGCGGGGCGTTTAAAAGAGAGATATCATCGACCCGTTATTGCTTTTGCACAAGTTAGCGATTCTGAGCTAAAAGGATCGGCCCGCTCTGTAGCCGGTCTAAACATTCGCGACGTGTTAGCTGCTGTAGATAAGGATAATCCCGGATTAATAACCAAATTCGGCGGCCATGCCATGGCGGCCGGTCTCAGTTTAATTCCCCAAAATTTTAAACCCTTTCAGCAAATGTTTATAAGGGAAGTGGAAAAGCATATTGATCCTGCCCAATATGAAGCTGAACTTTGGACAGATGGCTCACTCACCATTAATGAACTAAGCATCGAAACTGCAGTGCTGTTGCAACAAGCAGGTCCATGGGGACAGCAATTTCCCGAGCCTTGCTTTGATAACATCTTTGAAATTCTTGATCAGCGTCTGGTTGGGCAAAATCATCTTAAATTAACTTTGGCCCATCCTGAGGGAGGCAGTTTCGAAGCCATTGCTTTTAATATTGATTTAAATCAATGGCCCAACTATCGAGCCAAACAAATTCATGCTGCTTATAAGCTGGATGTGAATGTCTATCAAGGGAGAAGTCGCCTGCAGTTGGTTATTGAAAATTTGCAACTTATTTCAGCCTAGGGTTTAGGTAAATTTACCCATTTCAATGCCTGGATGAATAAATCGTGACATATAGATTGATGTTTATCCAGGCCATAAATTGTGCAACACACTCAATCGCCGAATTTATCTCTGTTACCCTTAGAAATGATGTCGGTGATGTTAAAGAAACGTTCTTTTATAATTTTTGCAATGACAAGAGCTCATTTTAATTAAATAGATATTTTAGTAGTAAATAATTTTTCCCTACTTAAATTTTCAATAAACATTGTATTCGCATTTTCCGGCCAATCCGTTGAAAAACGATAGAATATGTAAACAAGTTTAAACGATGCTCAGATAGCTAATTTTCTAATAAATAACTCTTTATTGCTTGCTGCCAAAGCTGGCCCCGCGGTTGATGAGCTTAATGCTAAAGGCGAATTTCTTAATAGAATGAGAGATTAACTGGACATTAATAAGTCAAATGGTATAGAATATGACCTCTAGCGACTGTTGCATAGATTAAATGGTCGTAAATAATTCGTATGGAGGTTAAAGGATGAGTTTAGTTGATAACCGAATTGTTAAGGCTTCTTTTAGAGAAAATCCACCTGAAGAAAGGAAATTATTCCCTCAATCCTCCTGCTTAATGCCAATTAGTGTTGGACAGGCCATTCATGAGGGAGCCAAATTTGAAGCGGTTATTAAACTCATAAACTCCTCATTCAAACAGTGCACCATTCTCGTTGATGATAGCGTTCAACGACATACCATTGGTATTATGAATGATGCTTCTCCCGATGAATTGTACCAATTAGCGGTGGAGGAGGGGGATCATTGGTTGAAGCGAAATGAGATGGCTATCAACCAATTGTCAATTCCAGTAGATATCATGCGATGGGACGATTGGTACAATAGTACTGATTACATTAACAGCCATTTGCGTGTGCAAAATGAGTACGAAACGAATCAGGCTTACCAGAAAGCAATCCATGCCAATATTGAGGAATTTTTAACTCGATATTTAAGTCGATACAACCAAGAAGACATCGATCAACAGCGGGCATTCAGGCTTTGTCTGGATTATTTGATTGAAGAATGTGCAGTCATGTGTTTATGGACGCAAAAGGGTTATGATTTTGAGGTATATCCCAGCGGTCGAAATAAAGCCATGGGCGCTACTTATGAATACTTAATCAAACCCCTTCATCCTACTTTATTAAGGCCGGTTGCACTTCGTTTTAAAAAGTACCCTGCTAAAGCTAATCCTGAATTTCAGATCAAAGAAGAAGCTGTTGTTCAGACATCCATTGAAAATTAATGAGTGATCAAGTGGATGGCTGCCTTTCTATCCATTGTTCAACTTCTACAATAGTCTCGTTTGCGATTTGGAGTAGTTGTTCGTAAAGCTGCTCCAATAAATCACGGCCTCCTGTTTTCCAGTAGCGCTCCAGGTATTGGCAAGCCATTTTTAGTCGGATTGCTCCTACATAGACGACACCACCTTTGATTTTGTGCGCTATTTGTTGCGTTTTTTTCCAATCTTGCTCTTGATGGTTCTGTTTCAGGAGGGTTAAATCATCCGGCAAAGAGCTTATCGTAAACTGCAACATTTCTACCAGCATGGCTTCTGAGCCAGTGGTTTTAATCCCTTCCTGAATGTCTAGCATTGGAAATGAGCTTAACTCAAATAGTTCTTTCTCACTTTGAGGTAAGTCGGAGGCCAAAATGTATTTCCCCAATTCCTGTTGCTTTGGTGCAAAAGAGTGCACAATTTCACTGCAGCTTTTTTGGGTTAAGGGCTTAGTCAACACCGCATTCATTCCGGATGAAATGCATCGTTTCTTATCTTCTTCACCGACATGCGCTGTAAGTGCAATGATTGGAGTGTGGTGGTTTTTAGTGAATTCTTGAGCACGAATGTGACGAGTGATTTGATAACCATCAAGATCAGGGAGTCCAATATCCATAAATATAAAATCGTATTCGTGTTTACTACACAGACTTAGTGCTTCTTGGCCAGTGACGGCGGCATCAACTTGACACTGCAATTGAGATAATATGACTTTGGCAACCTTTTGAGCAATTGCATTGTCTTCAACGACCAATACATGAGTTTGTTTATCGACTTTATCAGGGTTAGGGGTGGAGTTTTTGGGTAAATTGGATGAGGAAATGAGTTCCAATTCCTGGGTTTTGGAAAGCCCTGTGTCGTCTTCAAGAAGAGAAACTTTTAAAGGAATAACACAAGTAAATGTGCTTCCTTTGCGCAACTCACTGTCCACATAAATTTCTCCATCCATGTCGTCGACAAATTGTTTAATAACGGAAAGCCCGAGTCCTGCGCCTCTGTATATTCCTTTATAGGATGGAGTTAAGCGTTTAAAGTGGAGAAATATTTCTTCCTGTTTGTCTTTAGGAATCCCCATACCACTGTCTTCAACGACCAATTTTAATACGATTTCTCGATGATGCCGATTTGCGAGCTGGACTTTTAGATTCACGAATCCAGAATCTGTGAAATTTAATGCATTGCTGAGTAGTTCAAGGAGAATACGATGGATTCTTACATTATCTCCTATGAGATATTTAGGTATTTCATCATTGTATTCGAGCGTTAAGTTAAGTTGTTTTGACGCTGCTTTGGCCATATTTAAATCAATGGCTTGCTGTACAAGGTTTTTTAAAACGAATTTTTTCTTAACCTTTGGGATTTCGCCTGAACTTACACGTATCGCTTCAAGGATTTGATCCATTAAATCCAACAAAGCATGGCTTGAGGCGATGAGATTGTCTGCGTATTCTTTGACAAGAGGGTTAATGGCTTCCGATTTAATGATTTCAGAAAACCCAACGATTCCTGTCAGCGGTGTTCTGATGTCATGACGCATGTTTTCCAGAAACTCAGTTTTGGCACGGCTTGCGGCTTCAGCCTGCTCTTTTGCATAATAGAGCTCAGTTTCAATTTTTTTGCGATCGCTGATGTCAATAGAGATGCCCAGTACGCCTGTAATTTCACCTTCTTTGTTTCGCATGGGGGATTTATGACTGAGAACCGTCGCGTCTTTGCCATCCACTTGGGCTTTTTCCTCAATAATCTGTGTGGTTCCTGTTTCCATAATCAGCTTGTCATGTCTTCGAAACAGTTCCGCTTTGTTGTTTCCCCAAGGTAAATCAAAATCGGTTTTGCCAACAATTTCATAGCCAAAACGGAAACCTAAGCTTTGAGCTTGACGATTGTTGCACCCTAAATACACTCCATTTTTATCTTTCCAAAACACATGTCCCGGCATGTTGGCCACGATGTTTTCCAAGGTGGATTGCATTTGTTCTTGGCTTGAGCGTAGGAAGGATTCTTCTTCCTTTCGTTGAGTAATGTTGAGTGAGATGCCGATAATGCCAATTACTTCACCAACTTCATTGTGAAGGGGGGCTTTTCTCGTCAGCACAACGACTTTTTCACCTGAGGCAAGTGTCGCGGTTTCTTCTACTTCCAAAGGGATATTTAGTTCCATGACTTTTCGGTCATTTTCCTGCAAAGAGGCAGCGGAATCCGCCCAAGGCATGTCAAAATCAGTTTTTCCAATGACAGAAGATAGGCCTGCCATTTGCAGCATAACCTCATTGCAGCCTAAATATTTACCATCTTTGTCTTTCCAGTACACACTGCCGGGTAAGGATTTGATGATGCTTAACAGCACGCTTTTGTTGGTGTGGGATAAAAGAGGGACTCTGACCGAAGATTTTTTCTGACGGCTAAGTTTCTTTTCTGGCATAAAAGATCCTTATAACATTCTTATAGGTATAGCCTGAGGGGATGGTAACTACAAGGTAGCTGAAAGAAAAGTGACATTGGGAGTTATCCGGAATGGGCCTTGTCTTAGGCAGTTAAAACCCTTACAAGTCATGGGCTTAAATGGCACATCGACTGCATGGCTGCACTCTAAAAGAAAATCATTCGAATGCTTTTACTAATTATTTTTCTTCATCATTAAAAATAATCTAAAACCTATACTTAAATGAATGAATGCCGCTTGGACTCAGCCCCACATTGCTATTTATCATAACCTATGATGCATGTCTTAAGGTTTTCAGCTGATCATTTTAATTGTATAATTTGAAACTAACTGATTAGTAAAGCAGCATTGATTTGTCATTCCCAGCCCTGTTTTCACCTTTAGCCATTGCACCTATGGTTGACTGGACGAACACGCATTTTCGTGTGTTTATGCGTCTTATTGCCCCATCGGCTTTGTTATACACCGACATGCAAACCACTGGAGCAGTGCTTAATAACCCTGACCGGGCTCTAGGCTTTGATCCATGCGAACATCCTCTCGCGTTGCAATTAGGTGGTGCCGATGAAGAAAAATTGGTAGCCGCTGCAAGGCTTGCTCAAGAGCTTGGTTTTGATGAGATTAACCTCAATTTGGGTTGCCCCAGTGACCGCGTATTGGCAGGTCGCTTTGGGGCCTGTTTGATGGCGGAACCTGGACGAGTTGCGGCTTGCATTAAAGCCTTGAAATCGGCAGTTAGCATTCCTGTTACTGCAAAGACCAGGATTGGAATTGATCATCAGGACAGTTATGATTATTTTGCAGCTTTCGCAAAGGAGTTAATCAACGCAGGCTGCGATAAATTAATCGTGCACGCCCGAAAGGCCTGGCTGACTGGTTTAAACCCAAAGCAAAACCGCAGCATCCCACCTTTACACTATGATTACGTTTATCAAATTAAACGGGAATTCCCAAACTTGCCCATTGTCATCAATGGAAATATTGGCAATTTGGATGAAATCAAACAGCATATGCCTGAGGTAGATGGAGTCATGCTGGGGCGCTTGGCTTGCCAAAATCCTTATGCTTTAGCCCACATCCATCAGTATTTTTATCCAGAAACCCCGGTTGCTTCACGTTATGAGATTTTTAAGACCTATTTAAACTACCTGGAAAAGAAATTTTCAGAGGGTATACCTTTAAGTATTTTGCTTAAACCCCTTTTTAATTTTGCCCATGGACTGGCTGGGGCCAAATATTGGAAAGAAATGCTTTTAAAGGCTCAACAATGCAAGCAACTCACCTCTTTGTATGAAGCTTTAGACAGGTTAGCTGAGGTTGAACAGCAATTACCTACGGAAATGGCTTGAAAATTAATTTCCTGCCCCCATTTGGGGATTTATCAAATTAACAGAACTATAATACAGTTATTAAGATTTGTGATTACTAGAAACATGTCTCAGGTTGAGAAAATGAGGCTTTATGATGAGAAATTTGGCTGTTTAGGATAAAAATTCAGCAAAACCTTCCATTGTCTTGCTTATTCAGGATTCCACTGAGTTATTTCCGTCGCTTTGCATGGTATTTTCAGCAAATTTCTAGTAAATTAAGCAGTTTTGAAGCTGGAATTGTCTAGAGGATTATCAAGGCTATGTTAAATACCCTGATGAAGAAAATGTTTGGAAGTCGTAATGAGCGAACCTTACGACGCATGGAAAAAACAGTGCAGGCGATTAATGCATTTGAACCCCATATGCAAGCACTGTCCAATGAAGAGCTAGCGGGTAAAACGGCCGAGTTTAAATCACGTTTGGCTGAAGGGGAAACTCTAAACGAACTTCTGGCGGAAGCCTTTGCGGCAGTCCGTGAGGTGGCAGTTCGCACTTTAGGCTTAAGGCATTTTGATGTGCAATTAATTGGTGGTATGGTTCTCCACGAAGGCAACATTGCCGAGATGCGCACCGGGGAAGGTAAAACGCTGGTGGCGACACTTCCTGCTTATTTGAATGCGTTAACCGGCCGCGGAGTTCATATTGTTACGGTAAATGACTACTTGGCTAAACGCGACAGCCAATGGATGAAGCCCATCTATGAATTTTTAGGTCTAAGTGTTGGGGTTATTTATCCGGACATGCCTCATCCTGAAAAGCAAGCTGCCTATCGAGCTGACATCGTCTATGGAACCAATAATGAATTTGGTTTTGATTACTTGCGCGACAATATGGCCTTTAGTCTTGAGGACAAGGTTCAGCGTGAATTAAATTTTGCCATCGTTGACGAAGTAGACTCCATTTTAATTGACGAAGCGAGAACGCCTCTTATTATCTCAGGCGCAGCAGAGGGCAGCTCAGAACTTTATAAAAAAGTGAATGAATTAATTCCACGCCTCAGAAAGCAGGAAGAGGAAGGTGATGGTGGCCATTACACAATTGATGAAAAACAAAAGCAGGCTCATCTAACGGAAGAAGGGCATCAATTTATCGAAGAACTGCTTACCCAAAATAATTTGTTGGACGAAGGCGAAAGTTTATACCATGCCAGCAATATTATTTTGATGCATCATGTGAATGCAGCCCTGCGCGCTCATGCCATGTTTCACCGCGATGTAGATTACATTGTAAAAGACAATCAGGTGGTCATCGTTGACGAACACACCGGTCGTACCATGCAGGGGAGACGTTGGTCTGAAGGTTTGCACCAAGCCGTTGAAGCCAAGGAAAACGTAGCCATTCAACATGAAAACCAAACTTTAGCCTCCATTACTTTCCAAAATTACTTCAGAATTTATAACAAGCTGTCGGGTATGACAGGTACAGCTGATACTGAAGCTTACGAGTTCCAACAAATTTATAACCTTGAAGTAGTGGTTATCCCTACCAATAAACCCATGCGCCGGGAAGATCAAGCTGATTTGGTTTATCTCAGCCAACAAGACAAATACCAAGCCATCATCGAAGACGTTAAAGATTGCGTGGCTCGCAAACAACCTGTGCTGGTTGGAACGGCCTCCATTGAAGCTTCTGAATTGCTCAGCCATCTGCTAAAAAAGGCTGGCGTTAAACACCAAGTGCTAAACGCCAAATTCCACGAAAAAGAAGCTCAAATTGTCGCTGAAGCAGGTCGGCCTGGAACGGTTACTATTGCTACAAACATGGCTGGCCGTGGAACGGATATTGTTTTAGGGGGAAGTCTTTCTGCTGAGCTTGCCCAATTGCCTGAAACCTCCACCGCTGCTGAACGGGAAGCAATTAAGACCGATTGGCAAAAACGCCATGAACAAGTTATACAAGCTGGTGGCTTGCGCATCATTGGCTCAGAACGACATGAATCCCGTCGTATTGACAATCAGTTAAGGGGCCGTGCGGGTCGTCAAGGGGATCCAGGGAGCAGCCGGTTCTATTTGTCCCTAGACGATAACCTCATGCGCATTTTTGCTTCCGAGCGCGTTGCCTCGATGATGCGCCGATTGGGTATGAAGCCGGGTGAACCTATTGAACACAGCCTGGTTACCAAAGCGATTGAGAACGCACAGCGCAAGTTGGAAGGGCATCATTTTGATGTTCGTAAGCAACTACTGGATTATGATAATGTTGCCAATGAACAGCGGAAGGTAATTTACAGCCAGCGTGCTGCTCTCATGGCGACGAAAGATCCAAAAGAAGTTGTCGACGGAATGAGGCAGGATGTTATTTTCAGTCTGGTCGATAGCTTTATCCCACCACAAAGTCTGGAAGATCAATGGGATTTACCAGGACTTACTCAAGCATTATCAGAAGACTTTAAAATTAAAGCCAACGTGAGTGAGTGGATTGAAAAAGATCACAGCCTGCAGCCTGAGCAAATCAGAGAACAAATTTATCAACTTTGCGTAGATCGTTATCAGGAGAAAGAACAAATCACTGGTCGGGAAGTTCTCGCAAATTTTGAAAAATCAGTTATTTTACAAACGCTGGATAATCACTGGCGTGAACATTTGGCTGCGATGGATCATTTGCGTCAAGGGATTCATTTGCGGGGTTATGCTCAAAAAGATCCAAAACAGGAGTACAAACGGGAAGCATTTAGCCTGTTTTCCATGATGCTTGATAGTCTGAAATATGACATCATCCGATTATTGTCTTCAGTAGAGGTTCAAACTGCCGAAGACGTGGATGCGGTCGAAGAGCAAAGACGCGCAGAGCAAGCCCAAAAGATGCAATTCCTCCATCAAGATGAATTTGAGTCTGACACTGAGCAGCGGGGAGATACAACATTCCGCAGAACCGAAAGAAAAATTGGCCGAAATGATCCCTGTCCTTGCGGTTCCGGCAAAAAATATAAAGTTTGTCACGGAAGTTTGGTTTGAAAGTAGCGGTAGCGGTCATTTTTAATGAAGAGGGCAAAGTACTAATTACTCGTCGCCCTTTACAAACTGCACATGGGGGTTTTTGGGAATTTCCAGGAGGAAAACTGGAGCTTAATGAAGAACCTGCAATGGCATTGCAACGGGAAGTGGAAGAAGAGGTGGGGCTTGAAATCACCAGCTCTTCTTTTCTCACTGAGATAACTCATCAATATGGAGCTAAAACCGTTCATCTGCTAGTTTTTACCATCGATGGTTTTAATGGTGAGGCTGAATGCCGTGAATCACAACTGGATCTTCGCTGGGTAGCAGTGAGTGAATTAATTAATTACCAGTTTCCCGAAGCCAACCACAAGATTATTAATCTACTAGATAAATAAGTTGTCACCATTTTTTTATTCTGAAGCTATTCTTAAATGATTGCGGATCTGCTTATCCCATAGGGAAATTATGAGTGAAATCAGGCTGAGCAAGCAAGAAGAACAATGGATCATAGAGCAGCGAATTACGAGACTCACAGACAATGAAGAGGCTCTGATATATCCGATGGGTGCTGAACGATTTTTGGCTTCCGTTTTATCAGGCGCTCGCGAGGATCGATATAATATTGGCAAAGACATAAAAGAAAAAGATGTGTTATTGGTACCTGGTTATGGAAACACTGCTTTCCTGTTTGCCGAAGCTGGAGCAAAATCAGTTACTGTATGCGACAAAGACCCAGTGACAATTGCCTGGATTAAAGCGTTTAAGAAATATTACCACTATCGAGAGTGTATTAAAGGAAAAAACTATCCAACAATTGGTGAGTTACTCACTGCACTGACCAAATGGTATCCTCCACTCATTATTTTACCCAAAATTAAGCTACGTACTATTCTCTTTTGGTTCATAAGGCCTAAGGCTTTGAGGCGAATTTACATTGTTTATCTTCTGCAATTGGTACGAGCTGCCGTTTTGTCCAAAGTCAATGATCAGTTTGAGTTACAAAAATACATAATATTTTACGCTAAAGAAATTAAACAGTTGCTCAAAAGCGATAAATGCCTAACTTTTGATACAGCCTACGTTCCCTATCTATTAGCTGTGAATAATGGCATTGAAAAAGAAAAAGATGTTGTTCGATTTATTCAGCAATTATTGGAACTGGTGCCAAATGGACATATTTTAGTTACTCCTTCACAAAGAACTAAAGAATTTTATCTGGGTGGACAAAGTTATTTCGTCACAACTGGCCATCCAGATATCCAAAGCATTCCAGGGCTGAAAAATCATTTTCTTGGAGAAGATAAGTATTGGTTTAACACACAAGGCTTAGCCATTTTTGGAAAAGTCAAATTGTAGTTACCTCTCAAAGCGGTTGCTCAACAATGAGAGCAAAGCTCCTGCAAGAAGGATAACAACTCCAGAAGCTTGGGTTATATTGATTTTCTCACCCAAAAGCAGGATGCCAAAAATTACCACAAACACTGGCTCAAGAACCGATAATATAGATGCTTGTAGAGAACTAATATGCTTTAAACCTTCAAGAAGAAAAACAATAGGTAAGGCAGTGCAAACAACACCAATACCACAAATATTAAACCAAACGTCTACATTCAGTGGCAGGAAAAAAGAGTTCTCCCATAACGCAGCAAACAAGGATACCAACATCGCACCTAAAGATACAAACAAAGTCGAAACCAAAGCAGGAGCTTTACAATTTTTACTGACGATTAGATACATGGCGTAAAGAATTGCCGACAAAAGGCTTAAGCCCACACCAATTAAATCAAAATGCACTTTGCTGCCATTGATCATGAGCAACATACCTGAAAAAATAATTGTTAAAGAAAGATAATAAATTTTGCTAATCGTTTGTTTGAAGAAAGCAAAGTTAATCAATAAGACGATACTGGGATAGGTAAAGAAAATAACCATCGCCAAGCCCGAACCAATGTATTCTGTGGCTAAAAAATAAAGTATGGAGCAGGTGCCATAAAATGCTGCTCCATAGAAACTGATTTTACCTATTTCTTTAATGCCAATCTGTAAACTTTTTAAATTTGGAGTCAAAAGAAGAATGATAAAGAGTCCAGAGACCAAAAAACGCCAGAACAACATGTTATTTACAGAAACATGGGCATTCATAATACTAACGCCAAAGTAACCAATTAGGCCAAAAAAAAGCCCAGAAAGGGTTGCGTAGAAGGCACCATAATTTTTTACAGACACCGGGGTCACCTCGAACAAGGGCTCTTGAAAATAAACGGAACAGGCCAAACAAGCCTGCCCATTGAGATTAGCGTTTATCTAATCTTATTCTTTTCCACAAGCATACATAAAGATATTAAATCATTTTGATTCTATAAGGATGATTTTCTGAGTCAATTTTTTGCTAATAGATTTTCTAAAGCAGATTTGCAATTGCTAACTTGCCTGTTGCATCTGGATTAATCGTAACTTCATTACATCAGAAATTAAAATTTTACTCCTTTAGAAGGCTAGGATGATAAAGACTCAGGAGCAACAATCACATAAGAGTAGGGTGGATCAATTCATTTTTATTTTTAAGTTCGGCAATAACAACGAATTATAGCCCAACGGATGTAAGGATTGCATTTTTATTTCTTCTAAAACTGCTTTAGTATAACCGATAACTACCATTAGTTCATACCGTTTATCGCTCCGTTTATTGTCTGTGTGTTAAGTGCTCAATAAACCTCTAAGTCTAATTGACAAAATCCTTAATTGCAGAACTACAACAGAAAGAGGATAATTCTTTTATTCACAGCGACCAGTATGCCCAAGGATTGGCAAATAAACCGGTATTCATGGAGGAATGTATGTCTGATTTTCTAAATCGTCGAAACTTTATTAAACAAACAGCTATGCTTATAAGCGGTACTGTTTTAGCCAGTACAACACTTATTGCCAATCCCTTAAAACATTTTGAACAAAAGGAAGACATTTCTCCAAATGAAGATTTAATGAGAGAACATGGGGTTTTGCGCCGTATTCTTTTAATTTATCGTGAAGGGATTTTAAGAATTGATCAAAAGAAAGAACTAAATCCTGCTTCAATCCATGAGGCCGCCAGCATCATTCGAGAGTTCATTGAAGGCTATCATGAGGAGCTGGAAGAGCACTTCCTTTTTCCTCGTTTTGAAAAAGCAGGGCAGTTGACTAATTTGGTGGGGATTTTAAAGCAGCAACACACAGCTGGAAGAACTTTAACAAAGCGTATTATTGAACTTAGCAGCTCTAAGCCAACGTATTCAAACCATGAACGGCAGCTTGCCTCCGCTATGCAGGAATTCATAACAATGTATGAGCCTCATGCTGCCAGGGAGGATACGGTTCTTTTCCCTGCTCTTCATCGAATCCTGTCTGAGGCCCAATATCAAGAGTTGGGAGAACAATTCGAAGATGAAGAACATAAACGTTTTGGTGAGAAAGGATTTGAAAATATACTATTTCAGGTGGCTTCAATAGAGAAAGCATTAGGCATTTATGACCTGGCTCAATTTACTCCTAAAGTGTAATAGGAGTCAAAGTTGACAGAGCGCTAAGTCCAACTTGGCGTTGGTCTCTCGGACCTCTTGCATGGTAGCAATTTCGCATAATCGTAAACTTAAACCATGGTGTCCTAATTGCATGCGGGGGACAATACCAAAAGATTTCTCAATCCTTAGCAGAATGAGATGACATGAAGTTTTAGGCGGTAAGGAGCGTTGATAAAAACCATTGTACATGTCTATTTCATCGAATTCTGCTGTTTGACGAAGCAAACTTAAGTACAGACTGACTGCAGATGATAGAGCTTTTAAGTTATCCAGCCACGTGGACAAATCCTTTTGTCTTAAAGCAGGTTCAGATTCAAGCCAGAGTAGAAGTTGCGGAGCATACATTTCGCAATCATGATTAAGGGTTGCCAAAGAAAGCCTTATCGATTGCAAAAATGGGTTATTGTGTATGTTCCCGCCAAAACGTCCAACCACATGAGTTAACACTAAAATTTGACTGTGCAAATCATTATATAAATGACTTGGGACAGCAGCATTGGATTTATTTAGGCTATGCTCGATACGCATCAGCTCTTTTAGGAGACGACTTTTAAGTTCAGGCTTTTCAATTAACTTAATAATTTCAATGATGTTCTTTAAGGCATAATGATGGACGACCGGATGATTTTCTCTGCAGGCTTGTTCGATGGTTTGATACAAATACTCAAGCCTTAATGCAATTTTGGGCAGGTAGTGAGTAGGTAACTGAAAAGTGATGGTGTCGTCAAACATAAGAAAAATGCTGTCCTTAGCTCGTTTTATGCAAATTGTACCATAAAGATTAATAACTCCAAAAATCTCATAAAATTAAAAACTTACATATCAATCTGTTTGGCAAATTGTAAATACTGTTGATGCAGATTATCAATTTTTAATTCTAATTCCTGCTTTGAGCCATGGTTAATAATAATGTCATCAGCAATTCGTTCGCGTGCATGATCAGGTGGTTGCGCCGCCAAAATAGCTTCAGCTTGTTGACGCGAACATTGATCCCGGGCCATAACGCGTTTAATTTGCTGCTCTTTATCCGCCGTAATCAGTAAAATCCGATTTAAGTATGGGTATAAATCCCGATCTTTTAAAAGAGGAATTTCAATCATATTATAAGGAGAGTTACTGCGCTTAACCTCTTCCATGATGCGTCGTCTAATCAGTGGATGTAACAAATGCTCCAACCATAATCGTTCATTTGGGTTTTGAAAAATTATGTGCCTGAGTGCTGTTCGATTTAGCTCTCCATTGGCCGTAATAATTGACTCCCCAAAATGACGTACAATCATGGCCAAGGCAATACCATCTGGTGCTGTTATTTCTCTGGAGATTTCATCGGCACTAATCACTGAAACTCCCTTTCTTTTGAAAAAAGAGGCAACCGTGGATTTTCCACTGGCAATGCTGCCAGTTAAGCCAATGCAATACATTAGAAATTCCGGATATTTAAATTGCGGCAGTTGAACAAATACACGTAACAAGTTTCAGGTAAAGTACTGTTTGCCTGGCAATAGGCTTTAGCCGCCATGGCTGCGTCATCACCGTGATCGTAAATATTGCTAAACCAGGGTACAGCAGCTTGATCAAGGGCGAGGCAACGCCACATTGGGCGAGTTGTGACGCCATTTACTATCATTTCGCAAGCTTCTTTTGCGGCTTTACAAGTTTTAGGGACTTTACTTTCCCGTTTACAGTTTTCTAAAGCACGATTAATAGCGCTAACCTGATAATCGGCTTGGCCTGGCCATTGGCGATTTTCCGCATCCGACACGGTGCATTTCCAATAGGTGGACTCAACGACAGTGATTGCGTATGTGTTGGATATTATCCAATATAATGCAGTTATTGCGAATATTCGACCTGTATTAGTCATGTTCAACCCCGGTAATAATTTCATATAAACGGTCAACGGGTACTGCTTTGCTAAAATACCATCCTTGCATATATTTCACCTGGTATTTTTTTAAAAAATTAACTTGCTCTTCAGTCTCAACTCCCTCAGCAATGATTTCAAGTTTTAAAGAATTGGCCATGTGTATAATCGCCTGACTTAAACTTTCTGTAATTGCTCCTGTCCCTATGGCATGAATAAAAATTTTATCAATTTTCAAGAAATTAAATGGGAAGTGTTGAAGGTATTTAATACTAGCATGTCCCGTACCAAAATCATCAATGGCTAGAGCATAACCTTTTTCTCGCAACTCATGCATCTTGGCCATTAAATCGGCATTTTCTTGATCCAGCAATTGTCTTTCTGTCAGCTCAAGCATAATTTGCCTGGGCTGAATTTGATAGTCGTCACATAATTTAAAAAAATCGGCAAAAAAATGTTTATCGTGAAAATGGCTTGCAGAAAGATTTATAGCCAGATGAAAGTAAGGATAGCGATCCAATATTGACTTTGTTTCTTTAAACACTTTTTTTAACACTTTTAAAGTAATGGGAACAATTAAACCGGATTGTTCCGCTTCCTCAATAAAAACATCAGGGGACACTTCATCATCATCAGTAAACCAGCGGGTCAATACTTCGGCAGCGCAAAAGCGATTTTCCGAAGCATCCATAATCGGCTGGTAGGCCGGATGGAACCGATCACTTTTAAGTGCGGTCTTTAAAGCATAAGACATTGAAAATCTTTGACTGAGTATATTTTTGATCTGCAAATATAAAAAAATAGAAATGGAAAGAATGATCAAGCCCGCCACAAGAAGATGGGAAAGCAGGGCATCTTTATATTGCTTGGAGTTTCCCACTAAAATTATTTTAAAATTATCCAAATTTTGCAATTGAGCCTCGGCCAAATGCAATGAGGAATCGTTTAGTTTAAAAAAAATTTTTTGGCCACGCTGCAAAGTGATTTTTCCAGTTTTCTTGTTGTATAAGATAGCATCCAACACTTCAGGGGATGTATACGAGAAAGCTTGCTCAATCGTGCGGCCAATGAGATATATGCCAATATAATTCTGGCCTAGCCTTTGCTGTAGTAAAAAAACTTTATTAGTCAGATAGGGTAATTTTACAGGCCCAAACAATACCGGTCCCTTGCTAAAGGGTTTAGGCAATCCACTCGTTTGATTTAAGGTTGAGCAAATCGGTTGATTATCGGAATTACTGATAACCAGTCCTGAGATCTGGGGATTACTAAAGATTGCATTTCTTAATACGGGCAATAGCTTTTCGCAAGAGTGTAACTCTGAAAGTGGAAGGGAATATGCAGTTGAAAGCACGCTCTCAATTAAATTATCCAGTTTGATGCGGGATTCATCAGCCATAGATTCCAACTTACGATGAGTGTCTTCCTTGTAATGAATCCACTGATAATATAAAGCATTTAGCAGAAAAAAGACCGTAAGCAGCATCCAAATAATATTCAGTGCCTGCTGTACCGTTGCCGAACTCTCCTGGAGTTTGTTTTTCATCTTGATTGGCTATAAAGCGCTTTAATAGAGTTTAGAGTAATATCGGCTAATTTCTCAATAGTCTGTCTGTCGCAATTGAGTGGAGGCATCCAATATAAGGTTCTCCCCAATGGTCTTAAGAGGGCGCCACGCTTTAGGGCTTCTTGATATAATTCGAATCCAACCCTTCTGGAACCGTCTTTTGGCAGTTCGGCGGCGGCCACAGCACCGATGGAGCGTACATTGCTTAAGTGTCCTGTTAATTGGGCAATTTCCTTAAGATTTTCTTCCATTTGCCGCCCTAAAATTACAGCCTGTTCATTGATTTGTTCACGCTCCATTACCTCTATGGTTGCAAGCGCGGCGCTCAAAGCCAAAGCATTTCCACTATAAGTATGTGAATGCAAAAAAGAGTTGCCCTTTTCGTAATCATCGTAGAACAACTCGTAAATGTTATGTTTAATCAATACACAACTAAGTGGTAGTGAGCCAGAGGTTAATCCTTTTGATAAACAAATTAAGTCCGCCTGAACTTCAGCATGATCGCAGGCAAGCCATTTGCCAGTTCTCCCCAATCCAGTCATGATTTCATCTGCAATTAGAAACAAATCATTTTCTTTCGCCCAAGCGGCTAATCGTTTTAAGAAATCGGCGCTATAACATTGAATTCCCCCAGCACCTTGAATGATAGGTTCGACCAGAATAGCGCATGAGTTTTCTTTCACGGCTTCAAGCTGCTCTAAAATAGAAGGCCAGTAAGTTTCAGAATTTGACCACAGGGGATCAGATGTGTTGCAGACATAAGGAAGGGAGTGAAGAAAATGGCAGCTAACCCCAAACCCGTCGTAAGGTTTTTTATAGAGCCCCAGATCACTGACGCTAAGCGTTGCCAAGGTTTCTCCGTGGTAGCTTCCTTGCAACGCAATGAATTGCTTGCGATGCCCTTGCCCCTTTAGTTGAGCTGCATGCATAGCAAGTTTAATTGCAATCTCTACAGCACTTGATCCATCACTGGCAAAGAATACATGTTGATTGTTGCTAATGTTTGCAAGTTTTTCTGCTAACTCAATCAACAAAGGATGCGTTATATGGGCGCCAATTACGTGCTCAAATCGCCCAAGTTGTGACTGGATTGCCTCGAGAATGGCAGGATGCCCATGACCTAAAGATTTGCACCACCAACTGGAAATGGCATCAATGACCGGTCCTTTGTTCGTATGAAGATAACTGCCTTTAGCCGATTCAATGACCAAAGGAGGACAAATTTCAAAATCTTTCATTTGGGTGCAGGGATGCCAAAAATGTTTGAGATCTTTTTGAATAATGTCGTTGACGTTAACCATATTAAATTTTTTGGTTGACAATAAAAGCCGGAACTTTATCATGTCGACCCATTAAGAGAAAGAATATTTGACAACAGCAAGGTGAAAATGTGACTACATCCAAGCAATGGAATCTTCATGAAATAGCTGCCATCTACGAACAACCCTTTAATGATCTGCTTTATGAAGCACATCGAATCCATAAGGAAAATCAGCCTGCGAACTCCATCCAACTCGCAAAATTATTAAGCATAAAAACAGGAGCATGCCCGGAAGATTGCGGTTACTGCTCACAAAGCGGCCACTATAGTACGCACGTGGAAAAAGAAAAATTAATGTCCATTGAGCAAGTTTTAGTTAAAGCGAAAGAGGCTAAGGAACAGGGTGCAAAGCGATTTTGTATGGGAGCTGCATGGCGCTGCCCTCCAGATAAAGCGATGCCGCAACTGAAAGAAATGATAACCCAGGTTAAGGGGCTCGGTCTTGAAACCTGCATGACCTTAGGCATGCTGAAAGACGAGCAAGCTTTAGCACTAAAAGAAGCCGGTTTAGACTATTACAACCATAATATTGATACTTCACCCTCCCATTACGATAAAGTAACCACCACCAGAACCTTTAAGGATCGTCTGGATACCGTGGAGCGTGTGCGTAAAGCCGGCATTGCGGTATGCTGTGGGGGGATTCTTGGGCTTGGTGAAACAAGGGAAGATCGAATCGAATTCTTACAAACCTTGGCAAATATGGAAGTCCCGCCAGAGAGCGTTCCGATAAACCGTTTGATTCCAGTTGAAGGAACTCCTTTGGCTAAATCCCCGCAAGTGGAGGGAATTGAGTTGGTAAGAACGATTGCAACTGCGCGTATTCTTATGCCAAAGAGCGTAATTCGGCTTACTGCTGGTCGGACAGAAATGAGCGATGAGCTGCAAGCATTATGTTATTTCGCTGGAGCAAACTCCATTTTTATCGGTAATAAATTACTAACTGAAGCCAATCCCAAACAAGATAAAGATAATTTGTTGTTAAGTAAGTTAGGAATTAAAGCTTTTGAAAGTCTATGATGGATACGTTGCTACATCAGTTTTGCCAGGAGCTAAAGGACAGAGGTTTGTATCGGGCTCGATTTATTAGAAGTCATGATACTTTGTTGAACTTTAGCTCCAACGATTATCTTTCATTGAGCAATGAACCTCTCGTTAAACAAGCGTTTCAACGAGGGTTTAAGAAATATTCCGCGGGGAGCGGAGGCTCAATGGTGGTCTGTGGCAATCACCCCATGCACAAAGAACTTGAACATAATTTTGCACAAGAGCTAAATGCAGACGATGCAATTTTGTTTACTTCTGGATATGCTGCTAATTTAGCCGTAGTTTCACTGCTGGCGCGACTTAAAATCAAGCTTTGTATCGATAAAGGCATTCATGCTTCTATTTACGACGGTATAAAATTGCATAAAGCGGAATTTAAACGATTTTTGCACAATAATCTCGCAAGCTTGGATGAACAATTAAACCTTATAAACAGCCCTGGCACAGTCGTCACTGAAGGAATTTTTAGCATGAGTGGCGAAGTCGCGGAGTTATCCGCAATGCACTTGATTTGCAAAAAATCAAATGCGGAATTAATTGTTGATGAGGCTCATGCATTTGGAGTTTTAGGACACAAAGGCTTAGGGGCGGTCGAACATCATGGTTTAACCCAGCAAGAAGTGGCTTTAAGAATTATTCCTTTTGGTAAAAGCCTCGCTTGTCAAAGCGCCATTGTTGTTGGCCGAAAGCCCTGGATTGAGGCTTTACTGCAAGCAGCTCGTTCACACATTTATTCAACCGCCATTAGCCCGGCTCTTTCTTATGGCCTGCTTGAAACATTTTACATCGTGCTCGCTGCCGATGAACGAAGAAAAAAATTGTATGAGCTGGTTGAGCACTTTCGTCAAGCCATTAAGAACTCACCACTGAAATGGCGTCATTCCTCTACAGCCATTCAACAACTGCAATTGGGCTGCCCACACAAAGCATTAACATATGGAGCAAAACTTAGGGAAAAAGGGATTTTTTGCTCACCGATGCGTGAACCGACAGTCACCCGTAAAGAAACAGGCCTTCGCATCATTTTAAATTATCATCACGAACCTAAAGATATAAATTTTTTGTTTTCTCAACTTCACGATATTTATGCAACTGAACATTAAAATTATAGGCTCAGGGCCTGCCCTTGTATTTTTTCATGGATGGGGTTTTGATCATAAAGTATGGCTGCCATTGGCGAATACATTAGCAACAAAATATCAACTTTATTTAGTGGATTTGCCAGGATTTGGCCTCAGCCCATTAATGGGTTGGGATCAATTCAAAGAGGAGCTTCTTAATCGGCTTCCAGAGCGTTTTGTTCTCGTTGGTTGGTCAATGGGAGGCCTGTTTGCAAGTAAATTAGCTTTGGAAGCTCAGGAGAAAATACTCCATTTGGTTAATATTGCATCATCCCCGCGATTCATTAAAGAAGGAGATTGGCCTGGAGTCGAGAAGATTGTTTTTCAAAATTTTTTTAAAAATCTGGCAATTGATCCCCATAAAACAATCAATGATTTTATTAGTTTACAATTCCGCAATTTGAATCATTCTCCTGCTTTGGATTTTCACCCAACAATTGCACCTTTAAAAAAAGGATTGGAAATCCTTGAACAATGGGATTTAAGAGAACAATTATTAAACTTTAAAAAACCGGCAAGTTATTGGTTTGGCAGACTGGATGCCATTACCCCCATAGAAACCATGAAAGCCATGCAAAACCATTACCCCCAATTCAATTATGTCTTATTTCCAAGGGCAGCCCATATGCCATTTTTATCGCATCAATTCGAATTTCTTGAACATTTGGAGTATGTGTTGAATGAAACGTTTTTTTATAACCGGCACTGATACAGATTGCGGTAAAACTTATGTAACCTGCCAAATACTTGATTATTTAAACGAGAGAACAATTAAAGCAAAAGCCATCAAGCCCGTGGCGAGTGGAGCCTATGAATCGAATGGAAAATTGATTAATGAGGATGTCGTCCATTTGCAAAAGCATAATGGCGATGGAAACTTGAATATAAATGGCTGGATGTTTCGCCCGCCAATTTCACCTCATCTTGCTGCAAAGCAGGAAGGGGTTGAACTGAATGTTAAAGCTATTGCCGATTTTTGTAATCAAGCTTACCAAGGACTGGACTGTCTTTTGATTGAGGGGGCAGGAGGATTAATGGTCCCCCTTAATGACGAAGACAGCTGGCTTGATTTTTTAAACCTAAGCGGAATTCCGGCGATTGTGGTGGTTGGTATGCGGGTGGGGTGCATTAATCATGCATTGTTGACTGCAATGACATTAAAACAGGCAGCAATCCCATGCTCTGGATGGATTGCCAATTGTTTAAATCCTGGGATGCCTAGTTTGGAAGAAAGCATCGAAACCTTAAAAACGAAAATGTCCATGCCGTTTTTAGGTCGAGTTGACCATAAAGGCCATTTTAAGGGTTTTTTCCCGGGTTGCTCTTGAAATCCCAATGATTTATCACCATTAGCTTTGGTCATGTTGTTGTTCATAATGCTGATGTTAGCTATAATTCAATACTATTTAAAAAGTAGCTAAAAAATAGCGTAACTGGATAATTTGTGGAGATTAGTTGATGCCAATTTATGAATATGAATGTAAAAGTTGCCATCACCATTTCGACTTGATGCAAAAAATAGGGGACGCGCCTGCGAAACAATGTCCGCAATGCTTTCAAGATACCGCTGTTCGCTTAGTTTCCGCAGCCGGATTTCAATTGAAGGGAACTGGTTGGTACGTTACTGATTTTAAAAACAAGGACAAAAAAGAGGCCAAACCGGGTACCAAAGAGTCCTCAACCTCAGAACCAAAATCCACCGAAACACAACCGGCCAAATCCGATAAGAAAGGTGATAAAGATTGAAGTCAAAAACTCTGCGCCGCTACCTTTTGGCAGGTTTGGTAGTATGGTTGCCTATCGTTGTTACATTTATTGTACTGCACTTTATTGTCGAAATGCTGGATAAAACCATAGCATTGCTTCCCGATTCCTATCATCCTGATCGCGTGTTTGGAGTACATATTCCAGGATTGGGCGTTATTTTATCTTTGGCAATTATTTTATTGACTGGCATCATCGCCACCAACTATTTTGGTGAACGCCTAGTCAAGATGGGCGAAAAAATTCTCGCAAAAATTCCCTTGGTGCGCTCCATATATAATGCGTCCAAACAGGTAATTAATGCCCTTTTTGCTAGTAATAGCCAAGCTTTTCGTAAAGTGCTGTTAGTTGAATATCCTAGAAAAGACGTGTGGAGTATTGCTTTTTTAACCGGCAATCCAAACGGCTCAGTCATTTCAGAGCATACAGGAGAAGAGATGGTGTCATTATTTATCCCCACCACTCCAAACCCAACATCAGGTTTCTTACTCATGGTTGCGAAGCGAGAAGCGATTGAAGTCGATATGACGGTGGATGAAGCATTAAAATTTATTATTTCTCTCGGTGTGATGCAACCTAATTTAAAACATGCTAACTCCAATTTAAAAAATACATCTAAACAGGCGGCCTTATGAGATCACATTATTGCACCAGTGTTAATGAATCAATGCTTGGACAAACGGTTACTGTCTGTGGTTGGGTACACAATCGCAGAGATCATGGCGGGGTTATTTTTCTAGATATTCGTGATCGTTCAGGTTTGGTGCAAGTGGTTTATGAACCGGAATTTAAATCCGTATTTAACATCGCAGAAAAGCTGAAACACGAGTACGTCGTGCTTGTGAAGGGTACTGTCCGGAGTCGACCTGAAGGGATGATCAATGAAAAAATGCTTACTGGAAGAATAGAAATCCTTGGAGCTGAACTTGAAATTCTTAATCAATCCAAGACGCCGCCTTTCTTACCTGATGAACATCAAACTGTAAGTGAAGATTTACGTTATCGCTATCGCTACATTGATTTAAGGCGTGAAGGCATGCAGCACAATTTATCTTTGCGGCATAAAATGATAAGTTGCATGCGTGAATATTTGAATGCCCAGGGGTTTTTAGATGTAGAAACACCTATGTTAACCAAGGCAACGCCTGAGGGAGCAAGAGATTATCTGGTTCCATCGCGCGTTCATCCTGGCCAGTTTTATGCGCTCCCTCAGTCACCACAGCTGTTTAAACAGTTATTAATGATGGCGGGCTTTGACAAATATTATCAAATTGTCCGTTGTTTTCGAGACGAAGATTTAAGGGCTGATAGACAACCTGAATTCACCCAGTTAGATATTGAAATGAGTTTTATTGATGAAACTCATATTCAAGCGCTCATTGAAGGAATGCTGAAAGAAATCTTCAAACAGACTCTGGATGTTGAATTACCTGAGCAATTACCCCGTATGACATATGCTGAAGCTATGAGGCGTTTTGGCAGTGATAAACCGGATTTGCGTATTCCATTAGAATTGATAGATATCGCTGATCTGGTCAAAGGATCTGACTTCAATGTATTTGCTGCTGCGGCTGACAGTGCCGAAGGGCGAGTTGTGGCTTTAAAATTACCGCAGGGCTGTGAGTTAAGCCGCAAAGAATTAGATGGCTATGGGGATTTTGTAGGTATTTATGGAGCCAAGGGGCTGGCCTACATTAAGGTGAACGACCTAAGCCAAGGCATGCAAGGATTGCAATCACCAATCCTTAAGTTTTTAAATGAGAATACAGTAAAAGCCATTCTGGATCGCGCTAATGCCCAAACCGGTGATGTTTTATTCTTTGGGGCAGGGCATCACCAATTGGTGAATGAATCGATGGGCGCCTTGCGAGTAAAACTCGGTCATGACCGCGGTTTGGTTGAAAGTGGTTGGCGTCTATTATGGGTCGTTGATTGGCCAATGTTTGAAGTCGATATGAAAACTAACCAATTGCAAGCCATGCATCACCCATTTACCTCGCCAAAAGAATTATCTGCGGAGAATTTACGCCAGCAACCAACTAAAACTTTGGCAAAAGCTTATGACATTGTTATTAATGGTTATGAAATTGGTGGTGGATCAATTCGTATTCATAATCCAGTCTTGCAACAGACCGTATTTGATTTACTTGGGATAGGTGAGCAGGAAGCTAAAGATAAATTTGGCTTTTTACTGGATGCACTGGAATTTGGCTGTCCACCTCATGGAGGTATTGCCTTAGGCATTGATCGTCTAGCTATGCTTTTAACCAATTCCAGTTCCATTCGTGATGTAATTGCGTTTCCTAAAACGCAAACGGCAGCATGTCTTTTAACCAGTGCGCCAACAGCGGTAGGTAGCGCTCAGCTGAATGAGTTGGGAATTCGTCTTGCGTCCACTTCAACGAAAAAATAAAATGAAAACCAGTGTAATTATGAAATTACGCTGGTTTTATTTGTGTGTTTTTATCGGTTTGGCCTCCCTTGGTATGGGCCATGGAGAGCTGCATGCCAAATCTGAAGCTAGTCCTAATAAATTAATTGAATACCTGGTACAGGAGCGGATGAAATTAACCCTTGCCATTAATGAAACCAAATTAATGGCGCCACCGCTTGATCATGCCGCCTATCTTAAACAACAACAAGAAACCAATGCATTATTGGCCCTCAATCAAGCCAAAATCAGCAGCCTCGAAAGCTTCTTAACCAATCAGAAGCGGTTGCAGCTTGATTTTAGCCAAAAGCTGAAACGGTTGCAGCAAACACCCTTGTCAGAAAATGATCAAACCAATTCGCAAGAACGCATTGGAAAGATCAGCACACTCACGGACGTTAATAAAAGAACAATTGATCTTATAAATGAAGATTTATCATTAGCTAATAACTATCAAACCGTTTTGCTTGCTAGAAAGCAGCAGCTTGAGCTATGGAAATCAAGAGAACACATGCAAGAAGAGCTGCAAAAACTTCGAGCTCAGGAAGATAAATATAATGAATCACTAACACGACTGTATGATAACACCATTAAATTACAACAAGAAATTAAAACGGACGCAGGTTTTCCTTCCCTTTATGCTGCTGAAGCCAAATTACTGCTAAATAACCAGGTGGTTAATTTGACGCAAGCCAAAATAGCTGAAATTGGATTACAAAAAAAGCTGGTAAAAGCCGACTATCTATTATTAAAAGATCCAAATATAAGAACACTGCAAAAAGTCACAGAAATTTATAAAGAATCCATTGGACAGTTGTCTGATATGGAGCAATCGTTAAAGAAAATGGTCGTTATGCTCACAGAGGAGCAATCTCATCTACCTGAAAATAGCTTAAAGCAGCAATTTTCCGCCCTGTTGCGCATTGTTAATTCCCGAATTGAAGGAATTGCTATTCAACAACAGACTCTACAAGAAGATCTTGAAAATCATCAGGAAGAATTGAAAAAACAAATTTCAGTTCGACAAAGTCTCTCAGAGTATAGCCTCGATAGCTGGCCGGCAATCATCAATCAACTGTCTCATATTCCAAACCAGTTTTACAATTATCTTAAATCCTTAACTTTAAAAGTTAAGGATAATTATGTATGGCAAGATGGATTGCCCGCAACGTTATTATGGGCAACGTTAGGTTTTATTGTGTTGTTGGCATTTGGGCTTCATAAGCTACTTAAACGTTTGAGCCTGGACAAAGAGCGCTCGCGTTTATCAGGCCATTTATATCATGGTGCCATTACCTTGCTTAGACGAAATATTCCTCATTTCACTCTTGCGACTTTGCTATTAGCCATTCCTTATTTGAGCCATATTCCATTTTCAAATTATCAATTGTTGTTTAATTTAACCTTCGTCTGGTTGTTTTTTCTTGTATTAATTTTTATCGCCCGCCTGGTTCTACTGGAAAGAATCAGCGACTCATCAGGCACCGACGTTCGTTTGTATCATCGTTTGAAATGGCTTTTTTTAGCAGGTGGATGGACTACTGCCTTGATGGTGGTTAGTCATTTGCTGCCACTCTCCATATTGCTTCAGGATATTTTTAATCGTCTTTTTATGCTTTTTCTGCTCGCGGTTTCTATCGTTAGCTGGAAAAGCAAAGAAGTAATTAAACATTTACTGCACCCATTCCTTAAAAATAGAAAGCGCTACTTTCGCAACGCGATTATGTTGCTGGTGATATTAATTCCCTTAACTCTTTTCACCACTGCCATGATTGGATTGATCGGTTATATTAACCTGGCCTGGACCATTAGCCGATACGAAGTTCAAATTTTAATGATCATGACAGGTTATGTGGTCTGTCGAGGATTACTAATTGATGCCCTGGAGCTTCTGTCTGAATGGATGATCAGTTCCTTAAGGAACGGATGGCTATGGATTGAGGTGTTTTTAAAACCTCTTGATAAAATTTTCCGTGTTCTGTTACTGATGTTTAGTTTTTTTGTGTTATGTCAGTTGTTTGGCTGGAACTCTGAATCCGCTGTTATTTCCAGTTTGCTGAAGTTCGGCGAATATCCATTGGTCAATTTATCTGGAGTGTATATTACAGCAATCAGCATTCTTGAGTTTCTTATTGTTTCATCTGTGTTTGCCTGGGCTGCCAAGTGGACTAGGGAATTTGGTTATCGATGGCTTTATCGAGATGCCAGAGATTCCGGCATTCGCAATAGCCTTTCGGTCTTCACCCAATACGCGGTTATCCTGGTTGGAGGATTCATTGCCCTTCGTGTTTTAGGACTCGATTTTAGCGGGATGTCCATGGTAGTTGGAGGATTGGCTGTTGGCATGGGCTTTGGCTTGAGAGATTTTGCTTCCAATATTGTTGGCGGCCTTATGCTACTCATAGAGCGGCCTGTGAGAGAAGGGGATTTAATTACACTTGGAAACTATGAAGGCCGAGTGGCGCACATTGGAATACGATCCATGCGTGTTTGTTCCTGGGATAATATGGAAGTGCTTATCCCTAATGCAGAAACTTTTAATAAACCCTTCACCAATTGGACGCATCAAGACAGTATTGTACGTACGGTTATTCCAATTAAAGTCAGCCGCGCCGATGATCCGGTAATGGTTCAACAACTTATTTTGGACGTTTTGGCCATCATTCCTGAGATTGTTAACGAACCTGCGCCGCAAGTATTTTTAAAACAGATTGATGATGCATTAATAGAATTTGAAATACGATATTTTATTAATGTGCAGCTACACACTCGATTTGAAATTCGTTCAAAAGTGCTCTTTGCCATCACCAGCCAATTTAAAGCAGCAGGGGTCAAACCTCCAATTCCTCCCATAAGTGTTGAATTTAAAGAAGGGGAGCAGCATGCTTCAACCGCCAAATCCAAAGCTTTTGAAGAATGAAGGCGATTTGCTGGCGCTTTGTGCTCGCATCGAAAGCTTAACCTTTGCACAGCTTGCCAGTTTACTGCAGTTAAACATTCCCGAGGATAATAATCGACGCAAAGGTTGGGTGGGAATGGCGATCGAGCTTGCTCTTGGTGCAACTGCAGGAAATAAGGCTGTCCCTGATTTTTCACAACTCGGGATCGAACTGAAAACATTGCCTTTAAACAGTCAAGGCAAACCTTCAGAGTCAACTTTTGTTACAAGCATTCCTCTCTTAAGCATCCATACACAGCAATGGACTACTTCCCAATGCTGGAGCAAATTGCAACGTATTCTTTGGGTCCCTATCGAAGGGGACAGAAATATCCCGTTTCATCAAAGGCGCATAGGTCAGGGTTTTTTGTGGTCTCCTAGTCCTGAACAGACAGCTATTCTCGAGAAAGATTGGGAAGAATTGGTTTTTATGATCAGTAGCGGACGATTGGAAGAGTTGAATGCCAGCATGGGAACGTATCTGCAAGTTAGGCCGAAAGCCGCAAATGCCAAATCACTGTGTTATGGGTTTGATCAGGAAGGCAATAAAATTTTAACGCTTCCACGCGGCTTTTATTTAAGAAGTCGCTTCACCAATGAAATTTTGCAATCGTACAAATAGTTTTAAATCAAATTAAATTAAACGGAGTAATTTTAAAGCAATTTGATTTTTGGAAAAACAACCAAGTTTTTCGCGTAAATTCTCAAAATGTCTTTCAATAGTTCGTCTGGATATTTTCAGCAATCGGGCGGTTTCTTCAGCTGTTTTTCCCTTTAAATACCACATTAATATTTCTTTCTCTCGAGGGGTGATTTGAACCTCGTTTTCATTGTGAAATTCATTTTCCCATTCGCATACAATGCGATTATTTTGCTGAATAGGGGCATTAAGCAGATCAAGAAACTCAGAGTGGCGGCTGTTGGCTATGTAATTTTTGTGTATCCCTTCACGGATAAAAGACAATTTATTTTCAAAATACATGTTAAAACGTTTAAATACATCAAGATTATTTAAATAAATTTGATTAATATCCGGTCTTTGCAGAGGGGCTTCAAAAGAATAAAGCTTAACAGTTCGTTGGTTATCCACCTCTAAAATACGAAACGAATGGCCATATTCAAAATCATTAAGCAGTTCAAAGACCGGTAAACTGTGTGCCTTATATTCCTCTTGATATGCATCAATCAAATAAAAACCACTTTTAGGATAAGTTTTTAAAATACTCACCGGTGCTTCATCCACTAGTTGCTGGTGAATGCAGCGTTCTAAATACTGACTGTTGCTGCCTAACCAAAAAAACTCACCATCGCAATTAATCTCCACATAACTAAAGTGATTAATGCCCAGAAGCTTAAACAAACTTTTACACGTTTGATTTATATAGTCTGTATAATTGATTAAATTTTGGGGATTTACAGCCTGCTCTGAATTTTTCCTATCCATAACCCACATAATACAGCCTGAAAGTACATATACTGTGCAATAATTTAACATATTGTTGGCATCTTAGCAATATATTTACTGAAGACAACACGCTGAGTTGCAATGTCCCGAAAACTTGTTAAAGTAAATCCAAATGTAATAATAAGGAAATTCAATGAAAAAAATAACTCTTTTTGCCTGTGCGGCATTTATAAGTGTAGATATCTATGCTGCAGCATCCCAGTTGTCTGGTACTCCAGAACAGCAAATCCAACAATTAAATAACCAAATCCAAAGCCAACTCAAACAGTTGCAAGACCAGCAACAACAGCAACTGACAACCTTAAATAACCAATTGCAAAACCAAATCAAACAGACACAAAGTCAATTGCAGAGCCAAATTCAGAAGTTAAATCAGGACACCCAAAATCAAATGAAACAGCTGCAATCCAGTTTGGAGCAACAAATTAAGCAAGTTCAGCAACAGGCTGTTGAGGCAAAATCTAAGCCTTAGAAGAACAAAATTTAACTTTAGGCTCTTTGGAAACCACCAATCAGACAGCAGCAGAAAACTGATAATTCAATCTTCAGTTCAGAACGTTCTGCTGCTCATTTTAACTTGATGGATAGCTTCTGAAAGTATTGTTTGGCACTCCTGAAATTGACCCGGGGAGTTTTCATTAATATGCAAAATAATTTTGGGCATTTTGAATTCATGTTGATATTTACTGCCCAATGCATCCATTAATGCTGTGATGCTTTCAGATATGCTGTATTTTAAACCGCCTGTTCCCATTAAAATAAGATGAATCTCAATAGTATCAGGCGGAACCTCATCCAAAGCTTTTAGATAACCGCCTGTGAGGGTCTTCAAGGGTTCTTTGGAATGTTTCCTTTCTGGAATGTTCGTTGTAATCACATCTTTGCATTCTTGAAAAAAGCCTACACTCTTTTTTGTGCTCCCTGCTAAATTACTTGGCAGAATAGTAACTACACCAGACCCGTGATAAGCCGGCTTCCCTAAATTAATACTCTCTAACCGTAATTCAATGCTGCTGTGCAAAAATTCAAAACAGATTCCATGAGAGGGTTTATTCTTTTGATGGACGTGCCGTTGAATATGGGAGCTTCTCATCGAAGCGTCGCATTCTCTGGCCATGAGGTTGAAGAGTGTCTCACTGAATTCAGGTACAAAACATGTAATTTCATGTTGTTCTAACACAGAATAATTGTTTTTTAGCGTTTCGAAAAAATATCTTGCAGTCTCTTGTGCTGGATTAGCAAATGCTCCACAGCCGGGCATTAGGCAAATAATACTGATGGATTTCTGAATTTTGTTTGCTCGAAAAAATTCACTCAGTTCAACTGCCTGGAAACATTGCCCTTTAACTCCTTCCTCTATCATTAGTTTTTGACTTTCCTCACTTGGATTTTGCAAAATTTTATTCGAAGTACAATGCTGATCCATTGGAGAAGTATCGAAAGTACGACGGTCAGCCGCCGCATAGCTAACCACAGTGATAGGATAACTTTGCACCTGTTCCCTAAATACGTCAACTAGAGACTGGAGCGGGCTGGAATCTGAAAACCAGCGCTCGGAGGTAAATCCCTCAATGGGTACTTCGTAACAATTATTTTGCATTTCAAAATAAATTGGAAGGGATTGTGGATCATCCGGATCGGGCTGCGAAAGAAATAAATCACTTAAAAAAGCTTGCGATTTGAGATAATTTTCTGAATGCTCAACAACATTGCTGATGATGTTCAACATCATTTTTAGATAACGCCCTTGGAAACGGATTACGTCAATGTCTGGGAAATTTTGAGCCTCGGATGGGATCGTGCTTTTATCGGTTGCCAGATTTCGCTTATGAACGTTTTCAAAATGAAGCAACATTTTCCATCCAGCGTCAGTGTGACGAGCTATTAATTCCTCCACTGAACCCTTGTTGTACTTCGCTGCGCCATCTCGGTGGGAGTTAGCCGCATCATTTACTACAACATGTTGGCCTAATTCAATTTGTGATTTGATGAGCTGTATAACATCACCATTCACTAAATGGAGGCCATCTTTTTTCACATCTGAATGTGGTTTTTCCGGAATAGTTGCCAGTTTTATATTGAGCTCATCTTTTTCCAATATTTCAACAAACTGTCTGACATGCTCGGGATTTTCAAGAGCTTTCATTAAAGCCTTTACAGTTGTTGAGAAATTGCCCTGAGTTAGGGCTTCTTCTGAGACATCAGAAAGAATTTTTCTAAATTCATCTGAATGATTGCGTATCAATAGAATCAAAAAGTGAATTTGTGTGAGCCAGTATTGCTTTCGGGCTCTAAAGTCTTCCTCTTTAAGGGAAATGTTCATTAAAAGGGCGGAAACAGTTTCAAATCTATTCTTTTGCGCCGTTTGGATTTGACTGTAGGTTTGAGGGTAACGGCTTAAATACTTAGAGATTAGAACATTAAACCCAAATTTTGAAACGCTATACATGAAATCCCCTAAAAATTTCTGTTATGCCTCAACCAAAGAATCCCTCAGATGTTTTTGTTATCGGCCTTATGGGTTAATATTATACTTTATGTAAGCATAATGCTCAATCCCGCTTATTTCGGAACATGTTTTGTGCCGAAGCCTGAACAGTAGGCATGATGGATAAAACAGAAATGTCTACATGCGGAGGTCTGGTCGCGGAATAAAATACTGCATCAGCGATATCTGCAGGGGATAGGGGAGTAAAATCATTATAAAAAGCTTTTGCTTTTTGTTTATCATTCCAGCGCACTTCGCTAAACTCCGTTTCTACTGCTCCTGGAGCTATTTCTGTGACTCGAATTGCAGTACCCAGCAAATCCAGGCGCATTGATTTACTAATCGCTCGCACGGCATGTTTCGTTGCACAATAAACATTTCCCCCTGGGTAACATTCTTCACCAGCAACGGAACCAATGTTTATTACATGTCCATGATTGCGCTCTAGCATACCAGGAAGAATCTTTCGGCTGACATACAAAAGCCCTTTGATATTGGTATCTATCATTGTATCCCAATTTTCAATATGTCCTTGTTGCAAAGGATCACTGGAAAGGGCAAGTCCGGCATTATTAATTAAAACATCAATGGGCTGCCAGTCTTTGGGGAGGTTGGAAATTTGAGTGTCCACCTCCTCTTGGGAACGAACATCCAGGCGCAAAATGTGACTTTTCGTGCCATGTGCTTCTTCCAGATGCTCTGCAAGGGTTTTAAGCCTTTCTGTTCGTCGGGCTGACAAGATAAGTTTCGCTCCACTGGCCGCAAAGATCCGTGCGCAAGCCTCACCAATGCCGCTTGAAGCACCGGTAATAAAGATAATTTTATTGTTCATAGTTTGCATGTGGCTGAACTCCTGAGGAAAACTGTCATTGATGAAGCTGAAATTTTAACCATTATATTGCCATGAAATAAAAATAAAAGGGATTTACTGCACGCCGAATGCCAGGATTAATTATAGAAGGATGCGCTACTAAATTTATTTTGCATTGAGATTTTTAAAAAAAATTATTAGGATAAGCCGTTTAACCGGTGAACACAGGGTTTGGTGCTGATTTGAAATCTCTTGCAATCATTGGGGCTGGGGGCCATGGAAAAGTTGTAGCCGACGCAGCACTCTGCGCCGGCTGGAGTAATATTGTTTTTTTCGATGATGCCTGGCCTGATGTAAGCAAAGTAGGGGTTTGGGAAGTCATTGGCAGAAGCGAGTCTTTTTATTTGAATTCTGCACATTTTGACGCCGTTGTTGTGGCCATCGGTAATAATGAAAAACGTTTGTCCATCTGTCAGCATTTACTCAGGAACAATATTCCCTTAGCGACTGTCATTCATCCAAGGGCAACCATTAGCCGTTTCGCCAATATCGGGATGGGAACTGTGATTTTTGCAGGTGCGGTAATTAATCCGGATGCTAAAGTGGGTTTGGCCTGCATTATCAACACAGGAGCAACCATTGATCACGATTGCAATTTAGGTGATGGCGTACATATCTCTCCAGGGGCTCACCTGGCAGGGAACGTGCGCATTGCTGACTTAAGCTGGATCGGCATTGGTTCGGCTATACGCCAACAAATTGAAATAGGCTGTGCTGCAACTGTTGGAGCTGGGTCTGTTGTAGTAAAGAATGTTCCAGATTACAGTACAGTGATGGGGGTTCCTGCAGAAATCCACTGCAAATCTCATTCTGCTCATGAGCAGATGAAATCCGACTTTATGGAATCCTCAATTGTTAAAATAGATTAGTGCATTCACAACAACTAAAGACCACATCTTTCTAGCTGTTGTAATTTTTATGAATGTTACCAAGCTGTATTTTTTTGCTGCGAGCTCTTCATCAACAGATGAATGAAATCAAGGCTAGTGTAGTCGGATTTAAATTTAATTCCATTTATAGGCTTGTGTAGACAGCGCAATATTACCAAGAATTTCATGTTGTCACTTCTACCAAAATATTTGGCAACAAGATATCATCTATACATTCTTTTCTGCCGAAATGAAATTTGGAAGTTCAGGTTGAATAAAACAGGAAGTGTAAATGAGAAACATTAAACCGTTATCCTTAGTGATTATGGTTTTACTGGTTTTATTATGTGGTTGTCGTGCCATCGGTCCAAAAGTGGTTCATCGGGACCGCTACGATTACAACATCGCTTTGGCCAGCAGTAATAAACAAGAGCTTTTATTAAATTTGGTTCGTTTACGATACGATCAGGTTCCTATGTTCCTTCACGTGGGAGCCATTTCCGCCAGCACCAAATTCACTCGCACAGGCTCACTCACAAGCCGGGCTTTTTTTCCGCAAACAGGACCAACCAGCGGAGAAGGTACAGCATTTGCACAACTTGATTATTCGGAAAATCCTATTTTTAATTATTTGCCTTATGATGATAAACAATATACTACTCAGCTGCTCAGAATGACCTCTCTGAAGGAGGTCGCATTATTACTGCAATCCTCCTGGAGCATAGCTCAAGTCTTTCGCCTGGTTTTACAACAAGCAGGTACTGCTGTAAATGCACCTAGCGCTGCACGATCCACATCAAGTTACCCTCCCCAATTTAGAAGTTTTTTAAGCATGACTCAGGTGCTTGCAAAAATGCAACGCAACAATGCCATTCAATTAAGTTATCACATGACGAAAGATAAAGTTGAAGAGCTTGTGCTTCAACTCAGTCCGAATTACACGCTTAGTCCTCAGGATAGAAGGATTTTGCATCAGGCCGGTATCAGCATTCATCAAAATCGTATTGTTTTTTCGAATACACCTGGGCCGCACAAAGCTTATGTGTCTACACGATCTGTTTTAGGCATGATGAATTACCTTTCCAAAGGCGTCTTGATACCTCCAGAAGACGCCAGGGCTCATCTGCTCACTATCACTCGTTACCCGAATGGTCAAGTATTTGATTGGCAGTTGGTTTTAGGCAATATGATGACGATAAGGTATAGTGACAAACCTCCAACCTGTGCAACCGTTGCTATTCCCTATCGAGGGCATTGGTATTATATTGATGATCGCGATGGTAATTCGAAGAAAACATTAATTCTTCTATCCAATGTTGTGGGACTGATTGCCAGTATTGGACAAGATGATCAAGGGCCTCCTATTTCTTTAACCCGTTTGTCATAGCAGCCTTTCCATAGTGAAAGACTGTCTTGTTTTAAACTATCTAAGCTCTGGGGGTTTTGAAGTAGGGGACTCAACAGCATGCTCCGTGTGAGTGCCTACAATCTCATGCAGTGCGTGTTTCATCATTCTGGTAGTAGCCATCGAAGTCTCGGCTTTTCTTTGTGCAAGCCATTCTTCCCTTTCTCTGACTTTCCCTTCAAATCGCTCCCTACTTTCCTCTGAAACCACAAAATTATATCCATCTGCATCCAAAACAGCCCCATAGTTAAATGAAGCTTTAAACCCGCCGTAGAGAGTATGAGCTATTTGACCTACCCATGCTGCAGCCGCTTTTCTTCTCATTTTTTCCATGGAAATATCATCGAGGCTAGACTCATCGATGACCCGCTCACTCAGCTCGGTATATTCAGCAGCAAAAGAGCTTGCGATTAAGTTCTCGGCATGTAAATCCTCGCCTGGGTCCGCGAGGTCTGCCAAAAGTTTTTCCTGTGCTAAAAACAAAGCAAGCTCATCATCCCTGAGGTCAACCTGATAATGTTCCAAAGCTCTATTCACTCTCGCTACAACTGCTTGAGGAGAGCACTCTTCCAAAATCCTTCTATTTTGACTTTGCCAATATTCAGGTTTTGCCTGGTCAATAAAAACTGCCTGCCCAACTACATAAGCAGCCTGCAATTTATCACTCATGCGAGGTTGGTATGGGGGTAAGCTTAAATCTTTATAAAGCGCATAAGCTCCTGTAGCAACCATGGCCGTTCTAGAAGCCATCCTTACTCCATTTTTAAGCGTCATGATCGTCCCTTTTATAATCCTTCATAAATAATAATAGGACTTTATGGACAATTTGCTTTCTATAAGCTCAGGATTATGGGTTTGCAAGACGCCTGTTCTTTATTTAATCCTCCTTAAATTGTATAATTTGCGCCCATGTCAATGATTAGGAATTTATTCAAAAAGGAAATTATGCTTTTTTTCCCAAGAGCAAGCGCTGCGGTATCGCGTTATCGTGCTACAAAGAATTATAAAACCAATCAACAATGTCAGAATGATCTATTAGGTCTCCCGGATGAAATGATCATTCACGTTTTATCTTTTCTCAATGACTCGGAGAGAGCAAAGGCAGATTCATTATGTAAACGTATTAGACGCCTTAATCATGATAAGGCTTTAAGCACAATTCCACAAAAAGCTTACAAAAAACCAGAATTAATCAGAAATCGAGACAGAGATATTTACTGGACAGGCTATTTGACTGAACGTTACATCGACTTTCTTTTATCGTTTATGGAGAACGGTTTAGGTGGTCATCTTTCTGAAAGGTTTAATTCAAAGTTTTTTTGCATCCTGTTTTTATTTTTATTGCCATTATTGATTAGCTATATTCTTCTGATTTATATTCCAATTTTAATTATCCTGCATGCAGTTTACATCCCTCTTTTATGTTTATCCGTTTCAATGGACACCGTTAGTTATGCTTTTGCCCTCGGCCTTGACCTTACAGATTGGTTGGCTGAGTTCATAATTGATGCCGTTAATCACTATCAATTTGGTGAAATGAGTGATTTTGCTTTAGAAGAAAACAAGCTGCAATCTCAGTCCTTTAGAAAATTTAGGCAACAAGAAAGGGCGGCATTCCCAACTATAGGTGAGGACAGCTTCCATATTCACCCACTATGGCACCCATTGCATCCTTAAACATTTGGCAACACAAACATTTTAAGGATGCAATTAAGCATAACTTCAGACAGCATGAATCTGAAGGTTGGGATACTCATCTGCCATACAGGCTTGCGGTTCAGCCCACATTTTCAGATTTTCTCTTTTAGCCTCAGTAACAGCAGGTTCAAGAGAACGAGCGAGTTGATTATGAGCAAAACATTTAATAAAACGACTGCCAATCTCAAAGCGCTTTTGATCGCTAATGGATGGATTTTGTAATGCAGCAATGGTATGGGCACTTGCATCACTGGAAAACAGCCCGTTTAAACCTAATAAACCAGATAACCCACATGCTCTTGCTGATTTATATTGATAATACTCGCTGATGATGTCATTCACTTGAGCCAGAGTTAGGCCAGGTGAAGATGCTGGATCTGTGTACAATGAATTGCGAATGGAACTTGCCCTTACATCAAAATTTTTTACAATGCCCTTTGTTGCATACTTGTGGTGGATTCGGTTGTTTTCTTGAGCGACACCAACAAAGTGGGCGGGGTAATAATCGATTCGAATGTTGGATGCGTTAACCACATCGCCACCGATTCGTTTCAGCCGGATAAAAAATGCTTCTGCAATTATTCTGGCCTTGTTAATAGGGTCGCACTGGAACAATTTGATTCTTAAGTAGTTCCTAGGTTTAAAGAACAGACCATCTTCTTTCATCCGATCGGCCACATCCGTTATCTTAATCTCATTCTTTCCATCGCTAACTTTTAAAAAACCAGAGAGGCTCGGAAATGAACTTACCAGCTCAGGATCATTGATTTGTGAGACTAAAGGATTGGCAGAGACATTGGTACCATGCATAAACAGATAAATTTTACTATGGTCAGGTATATCCATTAAGCCTTTTTGGCCATAATAAGTGACTTTGACTTGTCTCCCTTTTTGCGCTTCTGCCTCGATCCAGATCTGTAGAGCTTCACTCTCTTTTTGAGGCATTTCAGATTGTTTAGTAGGAACATACAAATAAAAAGTCATTGTCATACACCCTAAAGACATTTAGTTCTTTATTTTAACACATAGCACTTCCGTAAGTCATTATGTTCTACAAATTAATCTTTACTTTTTAATTAACTAGATTTTTTGAATCAAATACAAACTTACATGTATTTACTCAGTCGGTTGAGGAAATATGTTGCTCAAATCCATCACCCTGTTGACATTAATTCAAAGTATCCCCTGGAGTGTTTTGTTAATGACAAATATAATCATGATTTTTAACACAACCATGAAAACAATTTTACTATTAATTGCTTCTAATTTTTTTATGACCTTTGCCTGGTACGGCCACCTAAAAACGCTCAACAACAAACCTGTGTACTTAGCCATTCTGGTCAGCTGGAGCATTGCTTTTTTTGAGTATCTCCTACAGGTGCCAGCGAACCGTATAGGTTATCGACAATTCGACTTGGCACAGTTAAAAATTATTCAAGAAATAATAACAATGTGCGTTTTTGCCTGTTTTGCTTATTACTACATGAATAAACCTCTTGGGTTAAATTTTTTATGCGCAGGTTTATGCATGATAGGGGCAGCTTATTTTGTATTTAAAAATTAATTACTTAGCCTCTGATCTATACTTTAATTACTGTAAAGAGCAAGGGAGCCATTCTCATGGAAAAAACAAAACATTCTCACCCAGGGCAAAATAAAGACGAACAAATTTCAGGCCAAACCTCGCATAATAATCATAAAATATCCAAAAAACCGGCGACAAAAAAGGGCCATGGGCACACTGATCCTTCCAATCCCGGCATGAATAAACCAAAACAGTAGTGTGCTTGGTCAATAAATTGATTAGTGCTCCTCATCAATTTGGATATTGAATCTGCCTGATGCAAGACCACAGGCATTTTTAGCAGTGACCCTCAAGTCGAAATTATCCTGTGCCTCGGCATCAACACTAATTACGCCAGAGTGTGCATCAATGCTTAAGTTATTTCTGGGATTTATTGCATGATAGGAAATCGAATAACTTAGGTCATCTCCACTAAAATAGGGAGCGATTTTAATTTCGGCCTTAGTCGTTGCAATAATATCCCAATTATCCAGAGACTTAATCAGTTTAGGCTTTTGAAATTTGTCACAAGCGATGTTGGCTGTTGCCATTGTGCTAACTAGTACTAATAGAAGGGCAAAAATGGGATATGCTCTCATACTAACTCCTTAATTCATCCCTAGCCACTCTATAAATATAATGCAAAAGTATGAATTATTTAGGATTGCTCTGATAAACAAGGCCCAAATAATCTATACTGATGGAGCAAGTTGCCTTTATTAGGAATAGACATGAAATACCCCTCAACAAAATCTCACAAAGCAAGCAAGGCAACGATTTCCCCGAAGGAACTCAAACAGGTCTCTGGTGGAAGACGAGACAAGGGCAGAGAAGACATCATTAACAAAATTAAACCAGCAACTGCTACATAGCCTTGTCTTTTTAAATCTTCTTTATAGTAACAGCTCCACAACATGAGCAATCCATTGATTGTCTTTAAGCATTAAACTGTTAGTCCGCCCGTATAGTTTTTTTCCAGATGTGCAATGGGTTAACACGGCGAGTGCTTGATCACAAGGGAGGGAAAAATAATTCCGATTTGCTGATTTCGTTGATATATGATGATTTAGTAAGGACTTACCAAAGGGAATATTGGATGAAAGCACATCTTGTGTCACTTCCTTGGGTAAGGTATTGAAATTCATGGTTATCAAAGCCAGTTCAACCACTTCGAATTCCTTCTTCTCTTGAGCTATCTCTGGATTATTCCTCGCTTTATTGTGATCAATTAACATTAAAATCATCCGAAAATAGCTGTTTGTTGCTTCATTTTTCTCTGCATAAATCGTTTTAACGATTGCTTTGCGTTGATAATAGGTTTCAATGCCTTGCGTCATTAAGGGCTGGGTTAATAAAAAGCGGTAGGGCATGGGCAAATTAGATGGACTAGTGATTTTTCCAATTTTGCGGGCTTTAGAAAGGGTTTGTATCGCTTCTTTTAATGCTTGGGATTGCGAATTTGCCTGCGCAAATGAATTTGGGATTGCTAAAATTATCGCCGTGGCAAAGCAAAGGACAAATTGTTTTCTCATTGTCGTTCCATTTAATGAGGAGATCTTAAAGAATGAATCATAACTTAATTGCGGGATATAGGGCATGGTTAGTCGGATGTATTTTCTTAGAACAATGAATCCATGATATACTTGATTAACCTAGCTTCTGTTATGTATGACTAACAAGCCTTATTTTCTCTCCAAATCTTCATCTACCAACAGAGTATAAGCTGACGAATTTAAGTAATGTTCAGTTAGTTAATTTTTATAGGAAACAAAACAACATGAGTTTTAAATTATTAGGTTTAGTAGAGCCCCTGGTTCGTGCTGTTAACGAATTGGGTTATCTAGAACCTTCGCCCATCCAAGCCCAAGCCATTCCCGCCATTTTAAGTGGTAAGGATGTCCTGGCCTCAGCGCAGACAGGAACAGGTAAAACTGCCAGTTTTGTCTTGCCTATTCTGCAAAAATTAAATGAAAAACCTCGTGCTAAAAATAACCGCACCAGAGCATTAATAGTTACTCCCACACGGGAATTGGCCGCACAAGTCCATGAAAGTATTATTCAATACGGGCGTCATTTGTCCCTTCGCTCTGCTGTAGTTTTTGGTGGGGTAAAAATTAATCCACAGATGATGAAATTACGCAGTGGCGTAGAGCTCCTGGTAGCCACCCCTGGGCGACTGCTGGATTTACAGCAGCAACGAGCCATTCAATTGGATGATGTTGATGTCTTGGTGTTGGATGAAGCTGATCGGATGCTGGATATGGGGTTTATCCATGATATAAAACGCATCATTAAGTTATTGCCTGCAAACCGACAGAATTTGATGTTTTCTGCTACTTTTTCTGATGAGATTCGCACTCTGGTTAAAGGGATATTGCAACAGCCACTAGAAATTGACGTAACCCCACGCAATACCACTGCGGTTGCTGTAAAGCAAACGGTTCACCCGGTGGATAAAAGCCGTAAATCGGCTTTACTTAGCCATCTGATTCATAAAAATAAACTGGGGCAGACCTTGGTATTTTCTCGAACCAAGCATGGTGCAAACAAATTAGTAAAACAATTGGCTGAAGACCATATTCATGCTGCCGCCATTCATGGTAATAAGTCGCAGTCACAGCGCACCAAAGCCCTGGCTGAATTTAAATCAGGAGAGTTACATGTTTTAGTTGCGACAGATATCGCAGCACGTGGAATTGATATCAATCAACTCCCTTGTGTTATTAATTACGATCTTCCCCAGGTTGCCGAAGATTATGTGCATCGCATTGGCCGTACCGGCCGGGCAGGAGCCTCAGGATTGGCCATTTCTTTAGTCAGTGCAGATGAAGTAGGGCAACTGAATGCAATCGAACGGTTAATCAAACGCAAACTGAACCGAGTTGAAATTGATGATTTTGAACCGACACATAATGTTCCTCAGAGCACATTATCGACTCCCAATAAAAAAAACTTTCCCTCTAACTCAAAAAAGAAAACATCTGCCTTTTCAAAACAAACAACGAAGCAAAATTTTGGCAGACGTAAATAAATTGCAGGATGATAAGGTGAGTCCCATTTATCTTATCTAAAGTGCGGATCCTTTTAATCGCTGAAGCGCATATCCTAGTCAGAAGATACAGCCTTCAGCGAAACCATCATTGCAACGAATTATCCGCGCACTTTGAGTGTACACGAGAGAGCTCTTATAGCAGGCTAATTGCTTTGCGAAAATAGAGTAAAGTGCTGTAGAAAAAAATAGAACCAATAAGGGCTAGTGCTGCCAGTTGCGGCCATATAATATCCAAACCTGCTCCGCGAAATAAAACGGATTGAGCGAGCATGACAAAATGGGTAATTGGAGCAGCAAGCATAATTGTACGTACCAGCTCAGGCATATTTTCCCTAGGAGTCATGCCTCCTGAAAGCATCTCCAAAGGTAGAATAACCAGGATCAACAGCAATCCAAATTGGGGCATCGAGCGTGCTATGGTTCCCATAAAAATACCCATAGACGTTGTTGCAAATAGATTCATGGTGCTCCCTAAAAGAAATAAAAAGATGGAGCCCTCAATTGGAATCGCCAATAGATGACGTACTATAACAATCAGTGAAAAGGTACTCACCACTAAAACCACTAAACCCATTGCACAAATTTTACTGGTCATAATTTCGAAAGGGGTAATAGGCATCACCAATAAATGTTCTATAGTGCCATGTTCCCGTTCGCGAAGAAGCGCTGCCCCAGTAAGGACAATGGACAACATGGTTATGTTGTTGATAATTTCCATAACTGCGCCAAACCAGGTTTTGCTCAAGGTGGGATTGAAGCGAACCCTCATTATCAGATCCACGGCTGGTACAGCAACTTCACGATAATGTTTTAAAAATTCAATGATTTCCCCACTAATAATGGTTTGAATATAACCTGAACCAATGAATGCTTGACTCATACGGGTTGCATCAACATTTAACTGAATGGATGGTTTACGTCCTGCTAACAAATCTCTTTGAAAATCGGGTGGTATGTCCAGGGTGAACGTATAAGTTCCAGAGTTCATGGCTGAATCAATTTCCGTTAACTTGATGGGAACAGGACGAGTAAATTGGGGAGGATAAAAAGCATCTGCAATTCTTTGCGATAAAGGGGATTGATCTTCATCAACTACAGCGATAGGCGTATTATTCAGCGTCTCAGGCATAGCCGTTGCGGCAGCATAAACAGAAACTGTAAATGCAAAAATAATTAATGCCAGCATGATGGGATCACGGAGCATTCCACGTAATTCCTTAGTTACGAGATAAGCTATATTACTAATCGCCATGAACTACTCCTGCTTTTTTATGAACACTAAGCAAAGGCCTAGTAAAATCGGAACCGTAAACAACAAGGAAAAAAAAGGTCTGTATAGATCACTAAATCCAAGACCTTTGGAAAAAACTCCACGGGATATATCAAGAAAATGAGTAACAGGGTATATCCTCCCAATTATTGCACCTATGCCTTCCAATGATGATACAGGTTCAAGCATTCCTGAAAATTGAGTGGCAGGAAGAATGGTTAAAATTGCTGTACCAAAAATCGCGGCAATCTGGCTGTGCATGAAGGTGGAGATCAAAAAACCCATGGAGGTAGCTATTACCACATAAAGAAATGCCGCAATGAACAAGGTCAAAAAACTTCCGGTGACTGGTACTTTAAAAAAGAATATGGATAGCGTGACCAGAGATAGAAAATTGACCATGGCCAAGCCAATATAGGGTAGTAACTTCCCGAATAAAAATTCAATGCGGGTAACTGGGGTAACATATAAATTGATAATGGAACCCAGTTCTTTCTCGCGCACCACAGCTAGTGCAGTCAGGATGGCAGGGATCAGCATCAGGAGGAGGGGGATTATTGCCGGAACCATAGCCGGTAAGCTCTTAACGTCTGGGTTGTAACGGAATCTTGTCTCTATATTGAAATAATCCAGCAAATTGACTTGCTGCAATTCATGGATATTTGCGACCAACCAATGCTGATGTAATCCCAAAATATAATTTTCTGCTGTTTCTGCGCGTTGAGGCATAACTCCTTCAATCCAAGCTCCAATCTCCACTGTTCGGCCACGCTTTATATCTCTCGCAAAGCCATTTGGAATTTCAAGGGTCAGATTCAATTGGCCGGAGCGCATTCTTCTGTCTAATTGTTCGTAATTCTGAATGGGTGGGTACTCACTAAAATAGCGTGAACCGGCGATATTAAGCACATAATTCTGACTTAAAGTGCTTTGATCTCGATCCCATACTGCAAAAGAAAGATTCTCAACATCCAGATTAATGCCATAACTCATAATAAGCATTAAGATGACGCTGCCTAAAAAGGCCATCACTGCCCTTATGGGTTCACGAATCAGTTCAAGCGTTTCTCGTCTGCAGTAACTGTACATTCGCCTTGCATCAAATGCTGCCTTGCTTTGAGCTTGTTCCACCGAAAAAGAGTTTTCTCTAGCATTATCTATTGATGAGGAAGTCTGTGTTTTCGAAGTTTCATTTTGTGCTTCCTCAAGATAACGGATAAATGCCTCCTCGAGAGTTTTGGTTTTTTTCATTTCAATTAAATGGCTTGGCTTATCACTGACTAATACCTTGCCTGCATGCATTAAAGATATTCGATCACAACGTTCCGCTTCATTCATAAAATGAGTGGAAATAAAAATCGTAACCCGATCGTTTCGCGACAAATCAAGCATTAATTGCCAAAATAAATCACGGGCTAAGGGATCTACACCTGAAGTTGGCTCGTCCAAGATTAAAATTTTCGGCTTATGAAGCACCGCTACAGCTAAAGAAAGTCTTTGTTTGTACCCTAAAGGTAGAGCGCTCGGAAATTCATAGATTACCTCAGTTAAATAAAACCGCTTCACCAATTGATTAATGCAAGTGTTTAGATCTTCTTTAGGTAAATGAAACAAATGCGCATGCAATAACAAATTTTGAGAAACGGTTAATTCTGTATAGAGTGAGAAGGATTGCGACATGTAACCAATTTGACGACGTATTGTTAAGTCATTCGCATCAACGGTTTTACCAAAAAGCCAAACTTGCCCGTCACTGATTGGTAAAAGCCCTGTCAGCATCTTCATCACCGTCGTTTTACCGCAACCATTTGATCCCAAAAACCCAAAAATTTCTCCGCACTCAATCCGAAAATTGACTGAGTCGACCGCAGTAAAGTTGCCAAATTTCTTAGTCAAATGGTTTGCTTCTATAGCAACTTCAGAGTGTTCCTGTTGCACTCGTGGGCGCATAACTACTCTTTGATGTTGTTTCTGCTGTTCTTTGGTTAATAAAGAAATGAATGCATCCTCCAGGGAGGATGTATGGGTTTGAGAAAGCAAGCTCTCATATGTGCCTGTAGCTAAAATTCCTCCATCATTCATCGCGACCAACCAATCAAATTCTGCTGCTTCGTCCATATAAGCAGTGGCCACGAGGACAGTCATCCTGGGTTTATTCCTACGTATCGCACTGATTAATTCCCAGAATTGGCGCCGGGATAGCGGATCAACACCTGTGGTAGGTTCATCCAGAATAAGCAAATCAGGTGAGTGAATCAGAGCACAGCATAAGCCAAGTTTTTGTTTCATTCCGCCAGATAATTTGCTTACAACGCGATCCTTGAAGGGTAAAAGCCCTGTAATAGCCAATAATTGGACAATGGACTGTTCGCGTTCCATTCGGCCATGTCCAAATAAACGCCCAAAGAAATCGACATTTTCAAAGATTGAAAGGGAGGGATAGAGATTTTTTCCTAACCCCTGGGGCATATAGGCAATACGCGTACATACCGCATTACGGTGCCTGGCGCTTTTCATATCGCCGTCTAAGATCCTTACACCTCCTTGTTGAATTCCACGCGCTCCTGCAATTAAGGACAGCAAGGTGGATTTCCCAACTCCATCCGGACCAATAAAACCCATCATACAACCGGCAGGGAGTTTGAGATTAATTTGTTTGAGTACCTGAATCTTGCCAAACCAGAAGCTAACATTATCCACCAGACCAATAAGTGAAGGCTCTTCAATCATTTGGTACATTCACTTTTAGGTTGGCAGGCCATTCACTTTTTGGATTCAACTGGACATAGGCCATGCCTGGCAAACCAGTTTTTACCGCATGGATGTGCTTTTTTAACAGTTTAGGAGAAATTCGAGCTTTAACACGGAACATCAATTTTTGTCGTTCACTCGCTGTTTCAACTGTTTTGGGTGTAAATTGGGCTACGTCTGCGACAAAAGTCACTTTTGCCGGTATTACGTATTGAGGAATAGCATCCAATACAAGATGGACAGGGGCCCCAATCTGAACCCTTCCAGCCTGTTCTGTTGGTAAAAAAAAGACCATATATACATTGGTGAGATCCACCATATTTAATACTTTCCCCCCAGATGAAAGCACCTCACCTGGTTGGGCAACCCGAAATTGAATGCGTCCATCTAATGGTGCAATCAAAGTACTGTCTTTGATTTCAACCTTCAGACGCTCTATGGTGGCATCCGCCGCCTCAACAGATAATTCAGCCGCCATAACCTGCGCATTTGCATTTGCAATTAAGGCATCTTTTTCTGCAACCTGAGCATTGGCAGCTTTTAATCCCGCTTGCGCACTAAAGAAAAGGGCGCGCGTCTCATCCAGGCTATCAACTGAGGCCGCTTCTTTGGCCACCAATTTTTCAACTCGAGATAAGCGATTTCGTGCTAAATTTAATTCAGCCTCGCGCTGAGCCACTGTAGCCAGAGCAACTTCTTTTTCATTTTTCCTTTGGTTAACCTGAAATTTGGCACTGACGACATTACTTTGAGCTTCTTTGTATCTGGCTTTTGCTTCTCGAAGCTGGGCTTCAAGAGAGTCTGTATCCATAACAGCAAGTATCTGGCCTGCCTTTACAAAATCACCTTCATCGACCAAGATATTTTTAATTCTGCCAGCAATTTTAGTGTCGATATCAACTTCAATCGCTTCAATTCGTCCATTGCCACTGGCGAAATCACTACCCATATCTTTAGGTTGGAAGTATTGCCAGAACAGGAATAACAGGATAATTACAGTAATTACAGCTAAACCTAATAACCATTTCGACTTCATGTCATGTACCATTTGGAAATCCTTTATAGGCCATCATTCTTCCTATCAGGCTTGCCGATGGGGATATACTTTAATAAAGAGCTTATTACATGGTAATAGTGGTCATCTCAGTGTACTACCTTGGATAAAAAGAGCAATACAGCGCTGATGAAGCATGGGGAATACTACAAAGAAGACCCATGCTTTCCAAAAATAATAAGAGCGGCTTTCAACAATTAGTGGAGCAGAGTTTCCATGTTCTGTCTCGTCGTAAAGCGTTTGGCAATTTGCAAGTAAGGATATTCCAATGACCCTTGGGAAAGATTCATTAGAATCTATTATTTTTCTAATAAGATAATATCCGTCCCTCGAATACGAGAGATTTTTTGAACTGTGATTGACGTTCCCTGTAGAATTTCTTGAGTTTCTAAAAATAAATCCAGACCATGATGTTTTAATGATCGCAATAAGAAATAAGCTTTTCCTTTGTTTGTAAGGGTATTTACTATAGCTAGAATATAACTCTTAAAAGAGCTATCCAAAAAAAACCTACAACGATTTTTAAATTGAGATGGGGAAAGCGTCCCATGGTCTGGTAGAAAATAGGGGGGATTGCTGATGATTAAATCAAATTTGCCCGTCCATTCCGTTTTATGTAATTCATCATAATTTAAAAGATGCCAACGACATTGGAGTTCGGGTCGATTAATATTAGCTAAATTCTGAAAAAAGTGTTCCGTATAAACATTTTGAATCTCAATAAAATCAATATGCCTTAATTCGCGAAGATGCCAGGAGAGCTCAAATCCAATGACTCCACACCCGGCACAGAGATCCAGTACTTTTAACGATGAAAGATCCAGGGATGATTTAAATTGTGTCGCAACAAATTTTGCAAGATGAACCGAATCTAAACTGAAGTGGTATTCATCAGGTTGTTGATAATTATAAGTATATTCTATGATTGGCTCACTAGACATAATATTATTTTAAAGCAGTATTTTGGAATTTTAATATTCATCAAATAATTGATCCACTAATGCAAATACAAAGTACCCTCGTGTTTGCTTTTTATTACTGTTGCTGACGTATCGGCCTTAAAAGGTCTTATGTTCTATCATGACTTGTGAAATGCAAGCAGGGAGGGTCTTTTGTTGCACCCAGTGAGTGGATTTGTCAAAATAATCATCCATTTCCTTTAAAACCGCTCCATTCAAAAACGCTCTAATGAAAAAGTTAATCAACAAATCATTGATGTTAAAATTTGTAATGCTGTATTTGTATTCACCAATTGATGAAAACATGATACGGGTTTTTAAGGAATTTTTAGATATCAGTCGTGATGAACTTGATTTCATTTATACGTTGCAGAAGTTTCAAAAAGACATACATTCTATACCTCATCCCAGTCGTTATAAAAAAAGAAATTTATTCTTTTGTAATTTGGTTCAGGAATCAGCTCATTTCAAAAAATTAAACGCACTGTTTGATTTCTATTTAGCACCAAACCCAAGCCAAGCAACCTGGTCTGAAAATTGGTCCTACTTTTGCCATTGGACTAGCCTCCATGTATTTAAACATTATAGAAAGTACATAAGTGCTTGGTATTTGTTTGGGAGTGCGTACTTAATATACTTAATTGCTCCCATGGTTTGGGCTAAATCTGTTTGTGGCCACTCTTATCAGTTTCAAAATTTGACGCATAATGGATTGTGCTTAAATCCCAATGAATTTGTTTTAAACAATTCGCTCACCATCTATGGCTCGAGCAATCACTTTTTTACCGAATTGTTATGTCGCAATTGTGATAATGGTCATTTTTACTTTGATAAAAATAGCATTTATGGGCCAATTATAGGAACTCTCAGGGATGATTATAAAACAACAAAATATTACAACGGTAAATTTTTCAAAAAATACATATCCGACGAAGAAGCTATTAATGCCTTAAAACAAATCCGAGCCATTTACTCGCAAATTGAAAAAGGGGAAATTTCTTATTCTTTGTTCTCTTTTTCATGCATGGATTTTACGCAAATGATTTATCAGGCAGCGGGTGGAAAGGAAGATTTGTATAAAGAATTCACGCAACAGCGACTTTCAGGATTAACAGGGGCATGGGCCACTTTAAAATATAATCGTTTTCATTATAAGTTTTGGTTATCCGCATTGACAGTGCTCTGGCAAATGCCTTCTATCCAGGAAGAGATCGATCAGTTTGAAGAACAACTTATATCTTGCATGGATAAAAAATCAGAAAATGACGACCTCATCTACTGCCAACAAACCCCATCTGGGGAAAAGTATCCTGAGGGCTATCAGCCAAGCTATCAACCAACTGCCGAATTTCAAGATGGAAATATCAATTATCTATGTAGGCCATAAATAGGGATATACATAGTCTTACTGTGTTTTACAATAAATCTGCCGGTTTTTTCAACAACCCGTTTTCCTTTCTATAACAAAGTGTTGCGTTAATTTCTTTTATGATAAGCTCTTTCAGTAAACAATTGGGATAGTTGCTATCATTCTAATCCCTAGGCTAATGCGGTTATTCTTTTTTGCCCAATACTGAAGCAATAATGTGATTACTCACTAGATTTAAAATCCAAACCTGAGCTAAGGGCTTGGAGCGTATAGGCCAGTAAACTAATAACGAATTTAAGTCTGTGGAAATAGATATAGAAGGATTCTGAATGCGTTTTTATTACCTCGACTTCATGTCATGTACCATTTGGAAATCCTTTATAGTCCATCATTCTTCCTATCAGGCTTGCCGATGGGGATATACTTTAATAAAGAGCTTATTACATGGTAATAGTGGTCCTCTCAGTGTACTACTTGGATAAAAAGAGCAATACAGCGCTAAGAAAGCTCTATACCAAAGATGTTAGTAATTTTTTTTCGTTGATAAAGTGGGATTTTCTGTTGCTGAAATATGATTAAATATTATGTAGTTAAAACCTATAAATACTCTTCATCATTACTAAGGGATTTTTGAATATATAAATGAAAAAGGAGATCAGTTATTCCTATGCTAAGGGAACATACCTCACAATTATCAACAATACATGTTCAGTGTGCTTAAATGCTCATTCGCTTCAGTCAAATAATACATACACTATATGAAACTGTCACCAGACAACAAGAGAAGATAGGTTGAACGATTTAACAAGCAAATACATCCTAATACCAAAGGACATCACCCGGGTTTCCAAGGAAAGTTTGCATTTTTTAGTGATTTATCTGAAGTATATGTCTATGAAGGGCAAGTGCCGTACTATACAAATGCATTAACTGGTTAAAGATTGTCATAATAAATAGAGCAGGAAGGTTTTATCAGTGAGACTTTGGAAAGATCATTAGAATGTTCATTTTTGCAATAAAATTATATCCGTCCCTCGAATACAAGAGATTTTTTGAACTGTGATTGCTGTTCCCTTTAAGATTTTTAGTATATCTAAAAATAAATCCAGGCCATGATGTTTTAATGAGCGTAATAAAAATAAGCTTTTCCTTTGTTTGTAAGCGCATTCACAATCGCTCGAATATAGCTGTGAAAAGCTATCCAGATAAAATCTGCAGCGGTTTTTAAATTGAGATGGAGAAAGTATTCCGTTGCCAGGCAGAAAATAGGGTGGGTTGCTGATGATTAAATCAAATTTAGCAGTCCAGTGCTCTTTAAGTATTCAAAAGATGCCAGTTACATTGGAGTTCAGGTCGATTAATGTGAGCTACATTTTGAAAAAAGTACTCTGTATAAATATCCTGGACCTCAATAAAGTCAATTTGTCTTATTCCTTGAAGATGCCATGACAGTTCAAAGCCAATAACCCCGCATCCTGCACAGAGATCCAGTACTTTTAATGATGAAAGATCTGTCTGATTTAATTTGTGTTGCAACAAATTTTGCAAGATGGATGGAATCCAGACTGAAGCGGTATTCGTCAGGTTGTTTGTAATTATACGTATAATCTATGTTTCGCTCATTCTGCATGGTACAAAATTATTCCGGACATTTGCAATAATGAGTTTAAAGTATTTTATTGAGGAGTTGAAATAGATGAAGTACATTTGACCTATCTAAAACGGGTTGCTTGCTTACTGTTGAGTGAGATAATCCAGTGCTCCGTCGCGCGAAGTAAAGTCACCCTGTTTTATCCTGAGGCTTGGCTTTTGGTAATAGGTATTTTATAAATCCATTGACTTTCAATAGCTTTCATAAATAATTAAGAAATTAATGGCAGGAAGCTTGGATGTTTAGAAACAAAATTTTATTTGTTGTCTTTATTTTTATAACAATCTCGATAGTTTTTGTGTACGTTGCAATTAAACAAGCAAAAAATTTGCAACGTGATACAAAAGCCCTTATGGAAAAATATTATCTGTTAAATAAAACTGATAAAGCCGCAGCAAAAAGAACTCTTCTTATCATTTTAAGTCAAGAAAAACAAAATATTGCTGCATTGAAAGAATTAACCAATTTGTATCTTCGGGAGAAAAATTTTAAAAGTGCTTTACCTCTTTTACAAACTATTGCGCAACTTGAACCCAATGAAAAGCAGTTATTCCGGCTAGCAAATGTATATTATGAGATAGGCCAATGGGAGAAAGCGTATTCCATTTTTAATCCATTAACCCAGCAAAGCGAAAACTATACGATAAAACATCAGTCCTTGCTCATGTTAGACCGGATGAATTCCTTTATCTCTAATTATAAGACTAACTCAACAGCCGCTATAACTGGGCATGAGAACGCTCCAAACATAAACCAAATTTTTCTAAGTTGGTTTTATACTTTAAAAAACGAGCAGCCTGAGCGAGCTGATATATTATTACCCTTACTGTATACATTGGATTTTAAAAATCCTATTTTGAATCAAGAAATGGGATTTTTAGAGCTGAGAAGAAATCATTCGAAAAAAGCATTACAGTTTTTTTTACAAGCTTTTCAGGACAAGCCTACGGATCAAAGCGCTTTACAAATCGCATACTTATATATGCAGCTTGGCGATAAAGCCAATGCTGCGCATTATTTTTTAATCGCATCACAATCTAATATCAAAGAAACTAAGTTAGCAGCACTCAGAGGATTAGACTATTCTATTTTAGCCCAATCCAGTGAAACCTATCCTCAACAATTAAAAGATAAATTTGGCAATCAGTTTAAATTTGCAACCCGAGACAAAATTTTACTAGATAGGTTCTATTCTCTTAAAAAGAAAGATAAAGCCCTTGCCTGGAAACTAATTAAACAAATTATTTTAGAGTACCCATTAAATATTTTGGCTCTTAAAGAAGGTGGGTACTTGGCACTTGAACTACATCACTCAACGGAGGCCATTGAATATTTCACAAGGGTTTATCATCTTACAAGCGAACCTGACATTGCCCTGCAACTTGGCTATTTATATGATCAGAGTTCAAATAAGTATCTTGCTTACCAATATTTTAAGCTAGCCACCTTAAACCCTGATAAAGAACAGGAGCTTAAAGCGCAAAACGCTTTAACTAACCTAGCAGGATTACAAACCAAATTCTTACCTTCCCCTTATTTTGGGGAGATATTTTTTACTCCTTTTACACAGAGTAGATTTGGCCTTACCGTAAGGCCATTTATAAGTCGATTTGGAGTCGAATTAAATGACAGTTGGCAAACAAAAACTTACCTGGTTTTTAGACAAACTGATGATAATAAATCGACTAATTCAGGACAAATTCCACAAATTTATGAAGACAATGTGCGGATTCTTGGTGTCGGAGCACTAACTTATCCATTTAACAATTTTCCACTTGTCATTTGGGCGGAAGGAGGGGAAGCATATGACTTGGTGTTCCGTAATAGAGAACGATGGCGTGGTGATTTGAGGGGTGGGCTTATGTACTATAATGAGTTTGGGGTGAGACCGGCCTACTATCCCACGCTTAGAATTAGTCCTGATTATTATAGTAGTTTATACGGAGACATTACTTATTTTTCAAGGTATGACAATAATGTGATTGGTACTTTCAGGACGCATCAAGGGATTCATTTGGCGCAATACAAGAGCACAATGATCAACGTATACGCCTCGGCGCGCATTATTGAAGATTCTCGGCGGGAATTCTTCAATAATATTGCAGAAGTAGGTCCCGGGATTGGAATTATCCCATCAAACCGTTTTAGATTGGAATTAAGGTTTGAATACATTAAAGGGGTCTATTTGCCAGCCGGCGGCTCTGTTAACCCTTATGGGAAATATTACACAAATAAACTTGCGCAATTATTATTTTATGTGAAGGTATAAATGGAATCCACCTACGTTATCGTTGTATTTTTAGTCATGTGGTATTTTCTAATCTTTTTGGCTTTACTTTTTATTGCCTCAGGGGTTGATGACCTCTTTTTCGATTTTTACTATTGGATACGATATTTAATAAGAAAATGGCAATCGCGTTCGTTTAAACCTTTAACTTATGAAAAACTAGTCTCTATAGACGAAAAATACATTGCTGTGCTTATTCCTTGCTGGCATGAAGCCGGCGTTATTGGCACAATGCTGAAACATAATTGTTATTCAATCGAATACACAAAGTATGTTTTATTTGTTGGGGTATATCCAAATGACCCACAGACTGTAGCAGAAGTACGAGATGTAGAAGCATTGATAAGCAACGTGCATTGTGTAATAGGCGAACATTCAGGCCCCACCAATAAAGCCGCAAATCTAAATGGCATTTATACTTACGTGAAACAGTTTGAAGAGAAGCAGGGAATGCAATTTGATATTTTTGTTTTCCATGATTCAGAGGATGTGATTCATCCGCTTTCATTTAAGCTCTATAATTTTCTAATTCCTCGAAAAGACATGATTCAAATCCCGGTATTTCCTCTGGAGGTGAATCATTGGAATTTTACTCACTGGTTATATGCCGATGAATTCTCAGAAATACACACCAAGGACATTATCGTACGGGAGGCAATTCGAGGGCATGTGCCATCCGCAGGGGTAGGGACAGCATTTTCCAGAAGTGCGCTAAAGGCTATAGAAAATCCAACAACACACCAACCCTTTTCAACAGACTCATTAACTGAGGATTATCATACCTCGCTTGCTATTAGGCTGGAAGGGCTTAAGCAGATTTTTGTTACTCAAACTATCATTCGAATGAAATGGCAGCGTCGAGGCTTAATACGCAAGCGATATGTACTTAAGAAAACCAAAGAGTACATAGCAACAAGAGCCCTGTTTCCTATGGAGTACAAAAAAGCTGTGCGGCAAAAAGCTCGATGGATTATTGGGATAGTTTTCCAGGAATGGCTTCATTCCAAATGGCCAAAGTCATGGAAAGTTAAATACACTTTGGCTCATGATAGAAAATCCTTCATTGCCCATTTTATTAATGGATTTGGTTATTTTGTTTTAATATTCTGGCTCATATATGGCCTGTTTACTTACTCAAAACCAGAGTATCCATCTTTGCAGGAACAACTTAATCTACATCCTTGGGTCTGGGGACTTATAATCGCGGTTACATTTCTCATGTTACAACGTATGCTGCAGCGTTTTATTGCTGTATATAGGGTTTATGGCGTTATACCTGCCATTCTGTCAATCCCCAGGACTCCTTATGGAAACCTTCTAAATCTGCATGCTATCTTAAGGGCTTATAGGGTTTATTTTTCTACTTTAGGAGATTCAAAAACACCCTCAAAACAACCTGGCTGGGATAAAACTGAGCACCAATATCCCGGTAGCCATATTTTGATTTCCTATCGCCGTAGATTAGGTGATTTATTATTACAAAATAATTTCATTTCAGCAGAGCAATTAGAAAAGGCAATATTGGAGCAAAGAAAAACAGGTGAAAGGTTAGGTAGGGTTTTAGAGAAATTACATTACATAGATGAAAAATTCTTAACTGATGTCTTAGCCAAGCAATACAATTTGGAATTGTTTCCCAAATCTCAGATACCACCTAAACCAGAGGATTTTTCTAGCAAAGATTATAAATGGTTAATTGAACAAAATGCTTTTGTCATTTCCTTTGAGCCTCAAAAAAAAATAATAAAAATAGGAATTGAAGATCCTACTAATGAATTTCTTATCGAAAATATTATACTGCGATTTCAATCCTTTAACTTACAATTTGTGCTGTTAGACTCAAGCCGTTGATACTCAAGCGATTGCGAAAGTAATGTTTGTTGTAAAAACTCAACAATTCTTTCGCTCGCGTACCCATCTCCATAAGGAGAAGTATTTTTCACCATGGAATGGTAAAGGTCTTTATGATCTAGCAACCTTGTAACAGCATCAATAATATTTTGCTCTTCAGTACCGACTAATAAGCCTACTCCTTCATTTATGATAGCAGGCCGCTCAGTCGTGTTTCTCAAAACAAGGATTGGTTTTCCAAGAGCGGGGCCTTCTTCCTGTATTCCGCCGGAATCTGTAAGAATAAAAATTGAACGGCTCATTAAGTGAACAAATTCATCATAACGAAGTGGGGGAAGCAAATGGATCCTAGGTCTGTCTTTCAATAATGAGACGGTTACCTCTTGAACTTTTGGATTTGGATGAACAGGAAAGACGAAATTTACATCAAACTTTTGAGAAAGATTTACAATAGCTGAACAAATATTTATTAACGGCTGGCCAAAATTTTCCCTGCGATGAGCAGTTACCATCACTATATTATTAAGCTCGTCAAAATCCCCTCGATCAACGGTATTTTCAAGTGTCCAATACAGGGTGTCAATAACAGGGTTACCTGTGACAATTATTTTAGATGCTGGTATATTTTCACGTAGCAAATTTTCTTTTTCTGCAAGAGTCGGTGCAAAATGCCACGTAGATAATGGAGCCGTTAGAACTCTATTCATTTCCTCGGGAAAAGGTTCCCCTGAATTATAAGATCTTAACCCAGCTTCGATATGGCCAAATTTTATATGATGATAAAATGCTATCAGTGAGGAAACAAAAACAGTCGTGGTATCACCGGCAGCTAACAAAACATCAAATGTTGTTGTCTCTACTAATAATTCAAATTTACTGCACAAATTTCCCGTTAAAGTTCCTAAGGTCTGATTTACTGTCATACTGTTCAAATCAACATTGGGAATAATACGGAAAAATGTTAATAAGTCATCCAGCAAATTTCGGTGCTGAGCTGTATTTATTACACTCAATTTAACCCAAGGACACTGTTCTAGCCTAAAAATAACCGGAGCCATTTTGATTAGTTCAGGTCTTGTTCCTATCACACATCCGATATGTATTTTTTCCATCATATTAGTCTTAATTCTTGTGGGCTAAAATTAGACCTTGACTTCAGAGCAGGAGTCCACTCAGGGTGTACACAAACCATAAGCTCGCACCTCAATTATTTGTCCACTTGATTTATCTGCGTTAGTAAAACTTAATATGACAATTAACCATCCAGTTATATATTATAGTAAAAACTCTATACCACCAATCGAATGCCGAAGTTGATTGCTTAAAGCCAAAGAGTATCGATGCTGTAATTAATACCCAACCTATTAATCCATAACTGAGTGATACGAATCATCTAGTCGCAATAATGCTGCGATTTACCAAGCTTAATTTTTGAAGTCTGTCCTGCCATCAACTTTTACAATCTCCTATCACAAAGTGTGTGTTAATTTCTTTTATGATAAGCTTTCGGTAAAGACTATAGAATAGGTAAGGTATTCTAATTTTGCCCAATAAAGAAGCGCATATTTTTGAAGAATAAATACATTTAAATCCCAAATAAGGAATCCCCCAGAGCTAACGTTTGGGATTGTAGATCAGTAAATTGATAGCGAATTTAAGCCCGAGATAATAGATTAGTAAGGATTCTGAATGCGTTTTTATTATGGATGTATGGGTTTTCTGATAGCGAGCACGTTAGCTGCACAAAGTCAAAACTCGCTAACGCTTGAGCAAGCAATCCTTTTGGCGTATAAAAACAATCCATCACTAAAAGCACAAGTTGCTCTCGTTGAACATGCCAAAGGGCAGTTTATTCAGTCGAAATTATATCCCAACCCAAGTTTATCTATTCAAGCCGAAAACATTGGAACACCTTCTACACTTGAATCAGGGTATACTGGACCTGAGGAAACCATTTCAATTGAACAACCAATACCCCTTGGAAACCGGATATATTACCAAAGCAACGCCGCCAAAATGGAGTATTTCGCGGCTTGTATGAAACTTGAAGCTAGCCGATCAAATCTTTATATTGATGTAGGGAATGCCTACGTAGATGCTTTTTATGCCCAATATTGGACTCAAGCTTCAAAACGCCTTGTAAAGTTTAACCAATTAGTCGTTTCCAGTATAAAAAAACGGCTAGAAATAGGAGCTAATTCCGAAGTTGATTTGAAATTAGCAGAAATAGGACTTGATGAATCGATACTTATCTTTAATAAAGCCCGGCGATATGAACTGAAAAGCAAAAGACTTTTAGCGAATTTAATTGCTGTCTCCAGCCTTGAAAAAACCAAACTGAATGAAAAGGGACTTTCCCATCATTTAGATACCTGGCCTTCGATAAAAAATCGTCTTATCACCAGTAATCTTATCAAAGCCCAAATGGCGCTTGTAAAAGCGATGGGCGCTCGTATAACTGCAACAGCTAAAGAAATCTGGCCTAATTTAAATGTGCAATTAGGCTTTCGCCATTTTAAGCTTTATGATCAAAAAGCCCTTGTAATTTCCACAGCATCCCAAATACCGGTTTTTGATCAAAATCAAGGGAATCTTTACTCTGCGCATGCAAAACGCAACCAGGCCATTCAAGATTTACATCAATTAAAGCTAAATTTGGAAACCTTGTTATATGAGAGCTTTTTAGATGCCTCTCAATCAAAGGAAGAAGCCCAGATAGTAACCAGCAGAATGCTCCCTAGTGCAAAAAAAGCGGTTCGCTTGGCTCGCTCAGGGTTTGAGCAAGGGCGCTATAGTTATCTGGTTCTTAATAACGCCATGCTTGTACTGAACCGTGAAGAACAACATTATGCGAGGGCCCATGCTAATTATCATAAAGCTCTTATCAAAATCCAGGGCCTTTTAATGGGGGGCAGGGATGAGAAGTAAGGCCCGCTATGCATTCATTTCATAAAGGATAGAGATGAAAAAATACCATTATTCAATACTAGTCGCTGCCATTGTTGTTACTGCCGTTTCGTGGTTTTTATCAGCACACCTATCTAAATGCAGCAAATTAGCCTCTCAGCAGGAGGAAGTACCAGCCCGTGGGGATTCAAACCTAAGAAAAACGCAATTAAATGAACAACAAGAAAAAGAAGCACATATTGAGATATCGACAGCCGGGCCTGGAATCATTAAACAATATGTCCATCTAAATGGAAGAATCACCTTAAATCGAAATACAACCACCGAAGTCAGAGCACGATTTCCGGGAGTGGTTAAAAACGTCTTTGTTAATTGGGGAGATCCGGTAAAAAAGGGACAGCTTTTAGCAACCATTGAGAGCAATGAAAGCCTCAAAGACTATGAGGTTAAAGCTCCAGCGGAAGGAAGGATTCTGGCTCGAAATATTTCTGCTGGTAGTGTAGCTGGTGGAAATCCTCTATTTATCATTGCCAATTTAAACAATGTTTGGGCGGAGCTTCATGTTTTTCCAAGGGATCTAGACAAAATCCAGGAAGGACAAATGGTTATTATCCACTCTCAGGAGGGAGATAGAACAGCAGAATCGCCCATTGCTATGTTATTGCCAACAACAGACCCTTTAAGCCAAACAGTCATTGCCATAGTCGCTTTATCCAATTCAGAGAATGTCTGGCGTCCTGGTGCAATTGTGAGAGCTGATGTTCTAATTGGAGAAAAAAAAGTTCCCATCATGATAATGAAAACCGCTTTACAAAATTTCCGAAACTCTACCGTGGTTTTTACTAAGGTGGGAAATCAATATTTTATGCGGGAAGTGAAGTTAGGTGAGCAAGACAAGAATTGGGTGGAAGTTAAGCAGGGTTTGGAGGTAGGCGAAACCTATGTTTCAAAGAACAGTTTCATCATTAAAGCCGATATTGAAAAAGCAGAAGCAGAGCATGAACTTTAATCAGGATGATTCTTTATGCTAGAGCAAAGCATTCATTTTTCCATTCGCCATCGATGGCTGGTTTTATTGATCGTCCTGGGGTTAATGGGATTTGGGATTTACAATTTTAAAAATTTGCCCATTGATGCGGTGCCAGATATTACCAATGTGCAAGTACAAATCAACACCGAGGCAGAAGGGTATTCGCCATTGGAGGTAGAGCAACGAATTACCTTTCCAATCGAAACAGCCCTTGCTGGGCTTCCCAAACTTGATTATAGCCGATCGCTTTCACGCTATGGTCTTTCACAAGTGACCGTCGTATTTGAAGAAGGCACGAATATTTATTTTGCCCGTCAACTCATTGCTGAGCGATTACAACAAATAAAAAGTCAATTGCCTTCAGGTATAGTTCCAGAAATGGGTCCCATTGCAACAGGTCTGGGCGAAATATTTATGTATTTAGTGGAGGCTCAGCCTGGAGCTATCAAAGAAGATGCCAGCGCTTATACCCCTATGGACCTGCTGACCTTACAAAAGTGGGTTATTTTACCTCAACTTCGCAATACAAAAGGGGTGATCGAGGTAAACACTCTTGGCGGTCAAGACAAACAAGTCCATGTTATGCCTTACCCTCAAAAATTATTGGCTTATCAGTTGACGATGAACGACCTTATTAAAGCATTAGAAAAAAACAATGCCAATATGGGTGCAGGTTATATTGAAAAAAATGGCGAGCAGTATCTGATTCGGTTGCCAGGCCAAGTAAAAACCATAGAGGATATCAAAAATATTATTGTCGACAAACGGGATGAGGTGATTCTTCGTGTTGGTGACATGGCTGATGTGGCTTTAGGTTCACCTTTACGGACAGGGGCCGCTACCCAAAATGGCAAGGAATTAGTTTTAGGTACTGCAATGATGCTGGTTGGTGAAAATAGCCGGGAAGTTTCGGTTCGGGTTGCTAAAAAGCTGGAAGAAATCAATCGTACTCTTCCCAAAGGGATTATTGCCAAACCTGTTTATGACAGAACCAAACTGGTCGATAAGACCATCAAAACCGTTGGCAAAAATTTACTTGAAGGCGCACTCTTAGTCATTGTCATTCTTTTTCTTTTGCTTGGTAACATTCGCACGGCACTGATTACAGCAGCAGTAATCCCAATAACCATGTTAATAACCATTACTGGTATGGTAGAACAAGGAGTATCCGGTAATTTAATGAGCTTAGGCGCTCTTGATTTTGGTTTGATAGTCGATGGCGCCGTTATCATCATTGAAAACTGCTTACGCCGGCTGGGATTGGCTCAGCACGATTTAGGGCGCTTGCTAACAAAAGAAGAACGCTTCGACTTAACCTCACAAGCCGCCGCAGAAGTCATTCGCCCAAGTATTTTTGGCGTGCTCATCATTACTATGGTTTATTTCCCTATTTTTTCGCTTTCAGGTGTTGAAGGAAAAATGTTTCACCCCATGGCAATAACTGTCGTCATGGCACTTTCTATTTCACTTTTACTCTCGTTAACTTTTGTCCCTGCAGCAGTTGCACTTTTTATTACAGGCAAAGTAGAAAATAAAGAAAACTTCGTTATTTCTTTTATAAAAAAAGGGTATAAACCCTTATTAAGCTGGAGCATCACCTATCCATGGAAGGTGATCGGTTGTTCGTTATGTCTAATTTTACTTAGTCTTATTTTGTTATTGAACATGGGAACAGAGTTTATTCCAAATCTTGACGAAGGCGATCTTGCAATCCATGCTCTTCGAATCCCGGGGACAAGTTTAACCCAATCCATTGAGATGCAGGCAATCCTGGAAAAACGCCTTAAACAATTTCCAGAAGTACAAGAAATCTTTAGCAGAATTGGAACTTCTGAGGTAGCAACTGATCCAATGCCTCCGAATATGGCAGATACTTTTGTGATGCTAAAGCCTCGAGAGGAATGGCCTAATCCTAAAAAACCAAGAGCAGACTTGATTAAAGAAATGAAAAATGTGCTTGAAGACATTCCTGGTAATAGCTATGAATTTACACAACCCATTCAAATGCGTTTTAACGAACTCATCTCAGGTGTGAGAAGTGATTTAGCCATTAAAATATTTGGCGATAATATTGATGAATTAATGAACATTGCTGAACAGATTAAGGCTATGCTTGCTAAAACCCCTGGTGCTTCAGATATCAAAATTGAACAGGCAACAGGATTACCAGTGTTATCAATTATCCCTGATAAGGCAGCAATGGAAAGTTATGGACTTAATATTGCTGATGTACAGGATGTAATTAGGGTGGCTATGGGGGGAAAGAATGTAGGCCAGTTATTCGAAGGTGATAAGAGATTTAATATTGTTGTAAGACTGCCTGAGCCACTTCGCATCGATGTGGAAACACTAGAAGAATTACCCATACCCCTGGGTTCTAAAATAAGTGCCAAGTCAAAACAACCTAATTACGTCCCTCTTAAAGAAATTGCGAAACTTAGCGTTTCTTATGGCCCTAATCAAATCAGTCGAGAAAATGGCAAACGTCGTGTTGTTGTCACAGCAAATGTGCGTGATAGAGATTTGGGTGGCTTTGTTGATAACCTTAAACAAAATATTCGTGAACAAATTAAATTGCCAGCTGGAATATGGATTGATTATGGCGGTACGTTTGAGCAGCTTATTTCAGCACAATCGCGATTAATGATCGTCGTTCCTATTACCTTATTGCTGATTCTCAGCCTTTTATTTATGGCATTTGCTTCAATCCAGGATGCCTTAATTATTTTTTCCGGGGTTCCCTTAGCACTTACGGGAGGGGTGGTTGCTCTTTGGATGAGGGCTATTCCATTTTCCATTTCTGCGGGTGTTGGTTTTATCGCCTTGTCTGGGGTTGCTGTACTAAATGGGGTAGTCATGATTTCATTTATCCGAAACTTGATTCAAACAGGAGTTCCATTGAAGAGCGCGATTACGCAAGGGGCACTCACACGATTAAGGCCGATTTTAATGACCGCTTTAGTGGCCAGTTTAGGCTTTGTGCCAATGGCCCTTAATGTAGGGGCAGGAGCCGAAGTCCAAAGACCGCTTGCCACAGTTGTAATTGGCGGAATTTTATCATCAACTTTTTTAACCTTGTTGGTTTTACCAAGCTTATATCTTGTGATTCACAGAAAAAACAAACCTTAAGGGTTTGAGACTGCTGCAATTAAACCGTTCCGATAAGAGATTGTTTTCTGAGATGTTTGTATTATTTAATACCCACATAGATATTTGAATTGCTATTAAGCCTGATATTCTTAAAACTTGCAATATCATGCATATTTGAATCTGCATAGGCTGTTTGAGATCTGAGCAAAAGCTAAAGAAGGCATTGGTTAAAACGTTTAAGCGAGACTATGTAGCTTTAGTAACCCAGAAATGCGTACATAATTCAGCAACTTCCCCCAATTGATTAACTTCCATTACCTCATCAGTTTTTGAATTAGAATTGGAATATAAAAGGACATTTTAATGTTGGTTTGACATGTATTGATCCTCTCAATGGATTTTATTTGGCTTAAGGGATAAAATATTAGCCAATTATTATTAGAAATTAATATTATGAAAACCAAGCAAGAGAGAACGATTGAAAGTTATGATATTCATACGCAATTATATCTACACGTAGATGAGGATCAAAACCGTCGCCATCAACGATTTCGTTACATGTACAATGTATTGGCAATACTAGCTGCATTGATTCCCCGGTCTCTTTACTTTTCACAGTGCAAGCATCAAGGATGGAGAGAAAGCAGAGCGGATTTTCAACATGGCAGGCAATAGGTGCTAGTTTTTTTTTCGCGATTGTTCCCATAGCTTCCGGCATTATGAGTTGGAATATCATCGATAAACTTGAAAATGCCCGACGCCGAACCGATAAAATTCAGAAAACAACCATGTCTAAAGAGGATTGGATTTATCATAGCGCTCTTTTAAAACAAACAAAAAATCAAATGAATGAACTAGGAATTAACGTTAAAGCGAGAGATCTTAGTTTAATATCTCGAAAAAAGAAAAAAGTTATAATCGAATATCAAGAGGATGAGCCTAAACTATCGTTCAATGGAGAAATGGTTGATGTATACATGGATGTTGCTCAAATTGATCGTGATCGCAAGCTTAGTTGCTGTGCTATTACTTTACGCGAAAACAATGAAGGAAAAGATAACGAGCAACTTCTAGGTTTAACTTACTTTTTCAAGAATAAACATGCCGAAAGTGTGGCGATTGTTGAAGAGTTAGAAACACAGTATAACCTTAAAAGATAAACAGGGGACTGGGATTGCGTTCAACCCCAAAGACAACCCCCCTAAGTCTGATTATTTTGATAATCAGACTTAGGGGGAAATTCTTTTTTAATCAGATTTAAAAATTTACACGGCTCCCTTTTGGGATGCCGTGTTTTTAATCAAACATTCTTGTCGATGCGTTTAGCTAATTCAATGACTTCATCTGTTATTGTTTGAGAATACTCAAGATTTGCACATTCCAGTTGCCTAAAGAAAGTATTGTCATACCACTCAACATTATAAACAAATCCAGTTTGTTTATTTCCAGTTACATCAACAGTTGTAATTTTTTCGTTGACATCATTTCTCACGGCTTCCTTGGCAATAACAACTGAGCCATGACTTAAGCGAATGTTATTTTCACTAAACGCACAATATCCGACGTCATTGTTTTTAAAAAATTGAATTGCACCAACCCATCCTTGACCTTTTAAATAAGTAAGATAAGGAGCAACGCCAATGAATTCACTGATGTCATTTGATGGAACGCCTACAAATGTGTAAGCCATCTTGAGATCACCAATAGAATGTCGCATATGAGTTGACCTTGGATCGTAATCATTGTTTTGCTTCTTCATTTGATGTTCAGCAATGGTTTTAATGCTCAACAAATGCTGCGCTCTTTCACTTGGCTGGTTTATGTAACCATATTTAGAAATATCATTCTTATCTTTTTCCAACTCCTTTTTGAATTGGGAATAACTAGACATTTTTTTTTCAGGCACAATTTGAACGCCTCCATCAGGATAGAGCATATTTTGTTTTTTAAAGTGTTCAACCGCCCAATTATTTCTAACCTTTTGAATGGGTGCTGTATCTTCAGCAACTGCTGTCATTGCTGTTGTTATTAATGCTGCCAAAATAATTTTTTTCATAACTTAATTTCCTTTTAATCTTAATAATCCCACCAGCCATCATAGATATTGCAATCTCCAGCGCTGGTCATGACATCTAACCTTTCTTTCCCTTTTAGATACGAAAAATGATATCCATTAACCCACCAGCCATCACCTTTATAAGCTTCGCGTGAATGATATGCAGCTGCTCGCCAAGTTTCTTGAGTTCCTGTATTAATTATGTGAAGCGGTTTTGACCACCCTTTGGGGTAATGATGACTTTCAACCCTCCACCAATAAGAGTGACCTAGATGCCAAGTAATGGATTCATTAAATCCAATGCAATTGGCTCTGCTTCTCCTTGTAATTAGGAGCGTTGAGGATAAATGCAAATTTTAATTTTATATAGATGTCTTAGTAAATTGTTTTAAATGACCAGCAATTTCTTCTTTAATGTGGTCATGCATTTGAATGCAGTTCTTTTATTCCCATCTGGGAAAGCATGGGCTTGTGCAATTGCTAATAGGTAAAGAGCTGCAAGCAGATATATATCTGCTATATTATCGTAAAAATAAGCATTTAAAACTCTGTTGGCAGCGCCGCTGATGCGCCCCAAATCGTGCGCTGGCGCTGATGACAGAACAGAGGATTGAATAAAAATGATATCCTTTTCGTCTAAAATTTCGATTTTCATCTATCAGCTAAAGCTTGAATGACACTGGCATGCCGCTTTTCTATTTTAGACAGAGCCAATTTCACTTTTTCTTGGTGAGTTAATTTCTCAGTTTTAGGGTTAAGAATTAAGTCATCTTTCCCCTTCTGGCGAATGCAAACAGTTTCGCCATTTCTATTTTCATTCAAAATTTTAGCAAGATTTTGCCTCATTGCCGTATAAGATATTGTGTGCATTATAACCCCCTATGTACATGTACAAATTATAGAGGTTTTGATTAAGAAAACATTAAGTTTTAAATAATCATTGGTTATTTTAATATCGTGATCTGCGTGTGTCCATCGTACCCTAATACTGAAAATTTTTGTGCGTAATTCGCTTGATAAGCCACTAATCCAACTGAGTATGAATAAGTTTTTATTTCGATTAAGCTCTCTACAAATCGTCGCTTTATATCTGCCTGTTGCATCGTTATTCTGATGCTGTGCATAATCTGCATAAAAACTTAATTTGTCTTCTTTCCATTATTCAGCATTTATTTTTTAAAAAGTACTTGATTCAGTTGAATTGGAGTTAGGTGAACAGTGCCATCATGAACTGGTGCTGACGTCAATTCATAATGCGTAATCAGGTAGGCTATTATTGTCTTAAAAAGATACTCAGCGAGATTATGTGATGGGCATTGTCGTTTGCCTTGAAAAAAAATGCCTCGTGTTATTTGTGCTCTCTCTTGATTTAGGCTGCCATCTGTGTTTTTAAAGCGAGAAGGCTTAAAAAGTCCAGGTTGCTCACCAACCAGTGCGTGATTGAAAAAAGGCCAGTGACGCAATATAACAATCATTGAATTGGCAGAGATCATCTGGTCGCCTACCTTTAAGTCCTTAGTAGTAAAACGCCAAGATCTCGAAGCCACTTGATTTTCTGCAACGGATTCCTCTACCCGTGCAAATCGACAACTTTCCAAATACAGACGATGTAACAGACCTCCTTTTTGTTTGTCATCGTTAATTTGCTGAAAAATTTCATCTTCTGAGTGCGAAAACAATTCAGCAGGTAGCGCACTTCTAACTTTGCTTAATAGCTTGGGCTTAGACATTAATGCAGTTAAAGCATTGGCTACTATACTTGCCACCCCGGTGCTAGCCACCAACATTCCAGGCAAGGTTCTAATCATAGGTTCATTTAAATAAAGCCCTAGCTGTGATTTATCTAAGGTTTGTAAATGTGTCCTTAGCATCTCTCGATCGGAGTTCAGTTTTAGTTTTTTTGCGATCAAATGTATAATGGCCAGACTTAACACATTTCTTATCGGATAATTCTGATCGCCATAATGATGTAAATCAGTCAAAATAGCTTCTTGTTGACTCGCAAGAAATTGTTGAATTTGCATTTGATATTCTTGTTGACCTTTCCTGGCTGAAGCATATAAGCCAAGATGGAAGAGTGTTGGATAATGCAAGTTAGCTAAATAAAGACGTATTTCGTTTGCAAAATCAGCTCCGGAATCTTGATTTCCCTTTGATAAAGAAGCCAATGCACCTAAAAAAGGGTGATCAATAGCTTGCTCCGAACTTAAATTAAATAACCCTTGGAAAAATAAAGCGCTTACCAATTGAGCGAGAAATACTTTTAAGTTAATAGGTTGGTTTTCCTCTAATCTATCTAAACCAGATTTTAAATGTTCAAGCCCTAATGCGATGTATTTACGGGGTTGAGCCATTGCGTGGACAAAACACTGGTGATAATTAATCGCATCGGATTCAGTGCTTGCCAATAATGAAGTTCCACCCAAAACATAGTCAACCATATCCATAGGAGCCCTGCCTCGTGGTTCATTATCTAATTGGTTGATGAGCTCAGTTAGATCGTGATCATTCTTTGCTTTCAAAAAATAGACGTTACCAAATAGCCAGCCGAAATTAACCCGAACGATTTGACTTGGGGTTTGCTGTAATATTTGAAGTAGATGAGCTGAATCTGGTCCTTTAAAAAAATTAAACATTTTTATTTCCTATTTCTACATTGTTGCCATTTCAGTGAGCTTTGGTACAAATAAGGGTTCATTTAGTCACAAGAGGCCTTAACTCTAGTTCTGAGTTGAGGGCGAAGTGATTACAGCATTTTCACATTCGATTTGGAATTTACCACCCTTCCTGCAGTTGGATAGAGCATTATGCTCCTATGAATGGATCTACTCATTTAATTATGCGGATGCAACGTATCTTTCAGGTACTATGTTTATCATAAATTTGTACCCTGTCAATGCCTCTGGCAGCTTGCTGTATAAATCATCAGAATAAGAAGAGGTTGTAGAAAAACCTAGTATGATATTTGAAATTAATAAGTTTATTTTGTTGTTCACAATTCTATCCTTAGAAATTGCTGTGCGGCGAAAGTGTATAACAGGAAGCACATAAAAAATAGATATACTTCTTGTCGAATATAAATTCATCGCCGTTTCATTCATTGGTAGAGCATTGAAGGTAAGTATTCAATTTTTTCTTTTTGCTAAACTGAAGCCTTTTTTGTCTATCAGATATAAATTCAAAGGAGGAGTTAGAAAAGATTTAACTTATTATAAAGAATATTGCTCTTCCGATATTTAGATGGTAGGTTAAATTTACCCTTAAACACGTGCTGTTCCATTTGTAACCCTTTAAATCTATGAAATTTTTACGCAGCGCGTATAACTTTTTTATCTATCACTTGCTATTATTCAGTACTGCTGTGGTGCCACACTACTGCCTGGCAAACCCTGCAGCCAGCATCCCTCAGAATTCCCAAGGAACGACTACCGCTATAAACGAAAGCGACCTATATACTTTTGAGCAATTAGGTTGGGATAGCTCCATAACTCTTAATGGATATCAACCTAATTACACGTTCTACCTACCCATTCCAAAACGCTTAAACATTCAAAAAGCTTTTTTGCATCTAAAAATGGCTTTTTCTCCTTTATTAAAGGAAGGAACCAGGGTTGATCTTCACTTTAATCAAACCCCCATTCGTCATTTAGTCATACCTAATCACCTAAACGAGGAGGTAAGTTGGGATATTGAACTGCCATTGACAAATTTATCTCCAGACTGGCAGAAACTAACTTTCTCGGCCAAGTTCGTAAGCACAAAGAACTTATGTGATCCAGACATTTGGATCTATATCTCACCGCAAAGTAGCCTGTCAATTGCAGCCACAATACAACCATTCATGGGATCGCTAAACCAACTCCCTTATCCCTTCATTGACCCTACTGCTATTAAGTTAACACCAACTTTGTTATTGCTTCCTTCAAATCCTACGGCACAAGAAATATTTTCCTTGCTCAATGTGGCTACCCAATTAGGGCAATCCTCAGGAGACCAAACGCTTAACTTATCAGTAGGTTTTATAAATGAAAATGAAAAAGCCCTGGCTAAGAGCAATCTAATCCTTATAGCCACCTTTGAACATCTTAAGCAAAGTTACTTTGCACAAACTGCCCTGAGTCAACAATCTTCAATTATAAATAAAGCATTAAAGAGTTCGTCAGGCATTCTGGTACTGACTGGCTCCCCCTTCAATTCAGTGCTAGGGCAATTAATAATTACAGGAAACAATTCGAGTTCTTTAAATAAAGCCGCGAGTGCCTTCTTATCCTCTGAATTTACATCGCTCTCTTCAGGCAAAATCGCCGTGGTTGAGCAAATTCAAACTTCACCTCAAATCAGTTCAAGGGGAAGGTGGTACCAGTCCAGTTTGAAGGAATTGGGTTATCCAAGTAAAAGTGTTTCAGGCCTAGGCCAGCATCGCCTTACCTATAGTATTCCCTTGCCCAATAACCACATACCACTTCAAGGGAGGATTAAAACCTACGTTACAGCACCCATTTTTCCCGGAAAAAATTATTCCTATATTACGCTTTTGGTGAATGGTTTAAAGCAATCCACCTATTGGTTAACGAAAGAGCATTCTAATTGGCAGGCGGAAATCGATTCAAGTGCTATGAAGCCTGGGATTAATACAATTGATTATTTAGTTAATTTGCACCGTGAGGGAGAGTTATGCACTCCTGAAAATGCTCATGAGTTGTGGGCAACCATCCATGCAGAAACTCAGTTTGAGACAGGCTTGTCGACTAGTTTTCCTCTCGCAATGCTCAACCAGCTCCCTGTACCTTTCAGCAATAAGGTCAATGTTATTTTACCTGATGTTTTATCCAAGGATGAGATTGATAGACTCGCTAATTTATTTTATAAATTTGGACAGTTGATTGCTCCAAATCCATTGCAACTTAAATTTCATAATAGCCGTGGGGTAAATGAAGAATTTGTTAGAAATCATAATGTTATTCTTTACGGCACTCCTGAAACCAATCCATGGGTGAAATTTGCTCTTGAATACATGCCGGTTCAATTAAACGGGGCTTCTCGCCTTCTTAAGCAACACAACCGCAAACTGCAAGTGACTGGTGAACAATCATTCGGATTACTGGAGTTAACCTCCTCACCATGGAGTGAAGACAATGCGGTTTTATTAATTACTGCAAATGCCCAGAATGCCTTATATTTAGCCTGCAATGCGCTTAATGATGATAAAACCCGCATGAGCCTTAATGGCAATATTGCATTAATTAATTCTAACCAATCAATTGAGCTCCTAAACAGCTATGACAACAGTTATATAAGCCTAAGACACAGAGTTACAACTTATATCGTTAATGTGGCAAAAAATATTCAATATTATTTGGGAACGCATTTGCAAATTTTAATTATTATTTTTGCGATAATAGTACCCATATGGATATTGCTTCGACGCAAAAAAAGGGGCGATTAATGGGCTTTCAGGCACAGGTTATTCTCCTATTAGGATCCCTGCTGCTGGTTCAAGCCTGTCAATGTCACCCTTCTAAATTCTTTGATCCCGGAAATGCTTTCCCTTCAACCCTGAACGAACTTCAGCCGTCCTCATATTGGCTGGATAATAAAAAACCCTTTGCAACCAATGCATGGTTTATCAATTTGGTTCTCAAACAAAGTAGCAGTAGCTTCAGCAATCCAGTTAACCAGTTCCCCTATCTCATTAAAACAAGCGCAAAAGGCATCAGTTTGAGTTATACAGGACCGAATTTTTATGCCGAGCCTGCTTATCCAAACATTGTGTCTGCGCTGTATTATCAATTTTCTGATCAATTAACTTTAGGCCCACTTGAATCCATGCCAAGTTATGGTCTGGAAAATTACCATGGACTGCAAATTCAATTATCATGGAAAAATCACCTAGAGCAAAAAATGACTTCACCCTTGTTACAAGGTTCCCCTTATATCACTCAAATGTTTGTAAATGCGACACCCAAACTGCATTCAAACTACAAGTGGCTCTCGATAAATAACCAAACTAAACCTGGAATACTGGCTACAAACACTCGATATGAGGTGGTGCAAGCCCTGGATGAGCACAATACGCAAACCTGGCTTCTTTATAGCGAAAAATCCCTTCAATTCCATTGGAAGATTTCAAAAGAAGGACAAGAACTGGTCGCAACTAACCCTTACTCCGGTTGGATTAGATTAGTTCTACAAAAAGACAGCTCAATGGGGATAGAAAATGATGCGGCCACCCTTGATAACTATAGCCAGACCATTCCTCTTGATTATCAGCAGCATTATACTGTAAACCCAAGCAACTTGATTTATTCTTTCTCCTGGACCACTCAAAATGGCCAGCCTCCCCTTATGCTTTCACTGCCACATCAGCGTAACTCTTCTACATCCTCGTTAATAAACTATTTTGGCATAAAAGGTCTCCTGCGGGGTGAAACCAGCTCGAAATGGGAAATTGTTCTACCCAAAGTGCCAATACAATTTTTAGAACCCAAAAGAATGTCCGGTGAACAACTGCTACCGTTGCGGGCGGCTTTAAGATCGGAAGCGAATCAATTATTAACCCAGCCCTTTCCGGATGATGGGCCATACAGGGTCGGTAAACGATACGCTCGTGCTGCTCGCCTGATTTTAATTGCCCGCCGTCTCAAAGAATCGCGTTTAGAAAAGGCAATGCTCCAGTTTATTGAAAAACGATTAAGCGAAAAAATGAAAGGTCAGTCGAGCTGGCACTTTGAGTACGACACGACTTGGGGCGGAATCATCCCCAGTGTAAATGATTATGGTGCTCGTCATTATACCGATCACCATTTTCATTATGGATACTGGGTTTATACCTTCGCTGTGATCGCAAAATTGGATCCTCACTGGCTTAATCGTATTGTCAAAGGAAAACCCTTTTCGCCAAAACAATGGATAGACTGTTTAATTCGCGACTTCGCCAATGAAAACAAAGACGATCCCTATTTTCCTGTGCAACGCTATCAAGACGATTATTCAGGGCATTCCTGGGCTTCGGGATTGACATCTTTTGTAGATGGGCAAAATGAGCAATCCAGCAGCGAGGCAGTAAATGCATACTACTCACTTGCTTTATACGGTCGTGCAATTCATGATAAAAGTCTTTTGAATTGGGCCCAATTTCTCATGAATCGAGAGTTAAAAGCCGCGCAGCTTTACTGGCAAGTTAAAAGAAATAATTCCATTTACCCGGAACAATTTAAAGCAAATAATCAAGTGGTAGCCAATCTTTGGCAAAATAAAATTGATGCCAATGCTTTTTTTAAAGCATGCAATAAAGGGTATCGCTGTGGTATTGAATTTTCATATGGCATTGAAATGCTTCCTTTTAATGCCATCTCCTTGCAACTACTTGATAGAGATTGGCTGAAAGAGATATATCCATTAATAAAAAAACTGATCACAAACCAGTATGCTACTATTTCCCCTGCCTGGAAATGGCTATTGATTAAAGGGTTAGCACCTATTATGGATGAAACGGAAAAAGCTTATTACTTTAAGCAAGTTATGGATTCAAACCAGGAGGAATATGATAATGGTGATTCTAAAACTAATACTTTGTATTTTCTGATCAATGATTGATAAATCAGCAAGAAAGGATTCTTGGATTCGCTGGCTCCTCCTGGTGTCCATGCAATTTATCATTAGCCTTGCTAATGCTACACCTTTGATAAAATCCTTTGACAATTCAATCGCCTTTGCCCTGCCAGCTTCTCAGCAGGTTTTTCAACTGCCGCAACAGGCAAAAAAAATGTTGCAAGATAACTTGCCTGTAGCGAAACCCTCTGAAACCCAGTCTGCCACTACAAAGTGGTTCCTGAAGATGTCATATTATCTTTGTATTGCCTTGGCTTTAACTGGAGTCATACCCGTAATAGCATTGTTTATTGAACATAATTTAGCTGGCCTCCATGCTCTGGCCAATCATTTTAAAAAGTGCAAAGATTATTGCCCTCGAGTGGCTGTAATCATTCCTGCATGGAATGAAGCCATGGTGTTGGAGCACACCATTCACATATTGTTACAGATAGATTACCCCCTCTCAGCATTGCGCATTTATATCATCGATGATGGGAGCACAGACGCCACAGCAGACATCTTGCAGAAAAAATCACAAGAATACCCTGAACAGGTTTTTTATGTTCGCAAAGAAGGCGGGGGCATGGGAAAAGCCCATGCCGTGAATTATGGCTTAAAAATTGTTTTGAATGAGGATTGGGCACAAGCAGTGCTGTTCATAGATGCCGATGTCTCCTTTAAAAAAGATGTTTTACGAAGACTGGTTCGCCATCTTGCTGATCCTGAAGTAGGGGCTGTAACCGGTTATATTAAAGTAGGAAATCGCAATACAAATTATATTACACGTTCCATTGGTTACGAGTACATCGTATCTCAATCCATCGCGCGAAGAGCACAAAATGTTTTAGGAGTGGTTGCCTGTCTCGCTGGAGGAGCGCAGCTGCATACGCGCGAAAATATCCTGGCTTTGGGCGGCCAAATCAATACCACGACGTTGGCAGAAGATACCTACACAACTTTTGCCACTCAGACATTGGGAAAAAAAGTGCTTTATGAAGGAAATGCCTTTGTCTATGCAGAAGAACCCAAAACCATCATTGATGTTTGGAAGCAGCGTTTTAGGTGGGCGCGAGGCAATATACAAATAACCAAAGCATTTAAAAACGTCTGGTTTCGCAAGAACAGCAATCTAGGCAATCTACTTTTTGGCATCATCTGGTTTTGTGTAATATTAACCCCAATAATCATGATACTTTCCGCCATAGGGTTAGTGGGTCTTTTTTTCCTCAGTAAAGAACATTCTGCCCATATTTTCTTTTACCTTGCCTCACTAAGTCTCTTTGTTTACTTGTACACCACACTGTATGCCATCATAGTGGACAGGAAAACCTCTCGTCTGTCCTGGCTTGAAGGAATACTTTATCCCGGGATTATTTCTTTGAGTATTTTACTCTTCTCTATTAATCCTGAATTTGTTTTAAGGCAACTTAATTTACTATTCAACACCCAATCCTCAACCAAATTTAATACATTTATTCTATTGTTTATGGAAACATGGAGCGCCTTCTGTATGATTTGGGCATGGTTAATCTTTAGATTGGAATTTGCCGGGGTTTCCAGCAAAATAACCAATTTTCTATTATTGATTGTGGGCTACGGTCCCCTTCTATGCGCCATAAATCTTTCGGCTTATATTGCCGAAATTAAACGCCCAACGCTTAAGTGGGATAAAACTGAGAAAATAACGTCAAAACGGATTATTTATCCCCGCGCTTCACAACCGAAGGTGAAGTACGACTTTTCCAGGGCATTAACCCAAGATATACGACGCGAATACCGTTTTCTTTTCTGGCAAATCCTAAGTCTTTTGATCACTGGTGGATTATTCCTTTTATTTTATTTAATGTAAAAAATATGAGAACACTCAATATTTTACTTCTTATTTTTTTTATTCAAGCTACCGAAGCAGCGGAACCTATTTTTTGTGATGTTACTAAAGGCTTGGAATTAATCAATCAGGAAAGCTATTTGTCATCACAAATTGAAATGATTTTAAAAAGTTGCGATCGGGTCGATCCTAATAATCCATCTGTTTTACTGCTTCATGGTCTGCTTGCTCGCAAGAAAGCGCTGCAGGATAAACAGCAATATGCAATTGCAATTGATTGGATAAAAAAAGCTCAGAATGCCGCTCCTCAAAATCTATCCATCTCATTGGAATTAGCAGCCACCTATCAACAAGCGAATGAATTGTCCAAGGCAAAATCGCTCTATCAAAATATCTTGTCGCAAACCCCTAACAATCGCGCCGCCCTGCTCGGATTGGCATTCATATATCGGGTTGATCAACAGTTTAAGGAGGCAGCAACCATTTATCAAAATTTGCTCATTGAGAGTCCTCATGACGTTGAGGCCCTTAATGGTATGGGTTGGATTAAAACGGCAGAAAGGGATCTGTCTTCGGCAAAATTTTATTTTACTGAAACCTTAAAGATTCAACCTGAAAATACAGAGGCTCTAATCGCTCTGGATAAGATTAAACAAACTCAACTGCAGCAATCAGGGCAAGCTATATTATGTGATGTGTCTAAAGGATTGATTTTACTGAATCAGAAGGAGCCTCCTTTTCCAGCCATCAATGAAATTTTGACGAGGTGCTCTTTAAACAAGATTGAGAACTCCGATACGGATTTATTGCATGGTCTATTAGCACGTCGAAAAGCTGAAGCGAACAAAAAATATGACGAGGCCATTTCTTGGTTAAATAAAGCCATGCACTCAGCAGCCCCTGATAATTTCAATCCCGCACTTGAATTGGCCGTTACTTATGAATGGGCCAACCAATTTGCTAATGCACAAGCAATCTATGAGACCATTCTTAAGCAGAATCCTGAGCTTAAAGCCGCATTGCTGGGAAAGGCAAGAGTATTACGGCTTGAAAAAAATTACTCAGCCTCCCTGCTGATATATCAACAATTATTAAGTAAAAATACCAAGGATATCGATGCACTGAATGGACTTGGATGGCTTAAGCTCTCAGAAGGAGATTATCACTCCGCTGCAGAATTTTTTCACACTACCCTAAGCATTCAACCCATTAACAAAGAGGCCTTATTAGCTCTTAATCAGATAAAAGAAGCCAAATTGCAACAGGAGAAGCAGGCATTAACCTGTCAAGCCGCACATGGTTTAAAATTACTCAATCAAAGTAACCCCCCGTTTCAAGAGATTGAAGCCATTCTTTCGAACTGTGAAAAAGAAAAGATTGAATATGCTGAAGTTGCATTATTAAGGGGCTTATTAGCAAGACATAAAGCGCAAAGCGGCAACAGCAATTACGAACATGCAATTTTTTGGCTACAAAAAGCCATGCACTTAGCTGAAGACAGCAATATGACTCCTGCTTTAGAATTGGCAGTAACCTATGAATGGGCTTCTCAGCCGAAAAAAGCTCAACTTATTTATGATCTCGTGCTTAGAAAAGAGCCGAACAACAGGGCTGCCCTTTTAGGTGAAGGACGGGTACTTAGACGTCTTGAGCTCCTGGGACAAGCAAGTGTCGTTTATCAGCAGTTATTACTGAAGAACCGCAAGGATATAGAGGCCCTCAATGGACTGGGCTGGGTTGCCTTAGCAAAAAACGATTTCAATTCGGCAAAAAAAATTTTTCAAAAGAGCATATCCTTAGAACCCAATAATCAAGAAGCGACACTTGCAATAAAACAAATCAAGGAAACCGAGCTGCACGCGCAATTAAAACAGTCCATGCCGCCCTCATTATGTGAAGCGGATAAGGGTCTGGTCTTACTCAATCGAGAAAACCCAGCTCTAGCTGAGATAGAAAGGTTGTTGGCACGTTGCGATCAGTATGCAGCGAACAATACCTCTACCTTAATGCTTCATGGATTATTGGCAAGATACCAAGCCAAAAAAACCCAACAACAGGAATACTTTAGAATTGCACTTGACTGGCTGGAAAGAGCGCGAGAGACGGCTGAACCAGGAAATATCAATCCCGCATTGGAACTTGCAACAACATACGAATGGGCTGGAGAACCGAAAAAGGCTTTAATTATTTTTCAGCAAATACTAAATAAACATCCCGACAACCGTACAGCCCTATTAGGGAAAGCAAGAGTTCTTAGGGCTTTATTCCAAATACCTCAAGCCATTGGCCTGTACCAACAGTTATTACGCAAGAGTCCAGATGATGTTGATGCTCTAAATGGTCTTGGCGAAACCTTCATGAGTAATTACCAATTGGCTGAGGCAAGAGGCGTATTGAATGAGTCATTGGCTAAAAACCCAAGCAACTTGCAAACTCTAACAGACCTGCAAACACTCAATCAAACCACGAGAAATATTTTAGGGCTTACTCAAGGGCATTATAGTGTTCCTCCCAATACTGCAGACGGTGTCAATTTATTTTACTTTCGAAACTTGAATGCCACAGATGCATTGACACTATATGCCACACATAATAATCGGCAAATAGAGAGCAACTTTGGTGCCGGCCCTACTTTATTGCCCAATAATAGCCTTCTGCTGGGGTATCAGCGCATTATACCTAATCGTTATGGTTGGGAATTAAGTTATGATGCTCGCCAACACAATGCTCGTCCCTTCGAACATCGAGTTTTTGGCTCAACGAATTGGTTTGTTTTACGTAATTTGGAATGGTTTAATGGCCTAAGATTGGTTTTTCCAATGCCATGGACTACAAAACTTTATATTTCGGGCTTAACCCTGCACACAAACTTACCAGTTAATGTCAGTGTTACCGGTTTTTGGTCAGACCAAAAAATCGGCGGCCATAACTCATCCTATTCTCTTGATTTTAGTAAAGAATTTAATAAACGATTATTCTACAACGTTGGGCCTTCTTATCTTGTGGATCAACAAAGCTGGGAAGTTCATGGAAGGCTCATTTTGCCAGTCTTTAAATCCCAGGCTTTGGTTGCTGAGGCTTCCCACTATTTTTTTAACCGAAGTACCTTCATTATCGCTGGTTGGCGGATTTATTGGGCTTAATAACTCAGGGAGGGAGAATGAAAATTTTAATCACTGGGGCAGGAGGAGCAGCTGCAATAAGTGTTTGGAAAAGCCTTAACCAAGAACATGAACTTTATATGGCTGATATTGATCCTTGCGCAGCAGGATTGTATTTGGTACCTGCTGGACAAAGAAAAATTATCCCCCGAGGTGACTCGAGCGATTTTATTCCCAGACTTCTCGATGTTTGTCGACTAAATCAAATTGAGCTTTTGATTCCGACAGTTGATGTTGAACTGCTTCCTCTTGCAATGCATAAAACAGAATTCAGCAAGCATAATATTCAGGTACCAATCAGCCCAGAAAAAGCATTGAACATTTGTCGGGACAAATTTAAATTACTCAAATTTTGTGAGGACACTGGTTTTACCCCTTCCTTTTTTTTACTCAACAAAGAGGGTCTTAAAACAAAAATAAATTACCCCTGCTTCGCCAAACCGCGCTTCGGTTCAGGTTCAAATGGAGTCCTGACGATATATGACAAAAATGCACTCTCACAATTACCCATGGATGGAAGCTATTTAATCCAGGAACTTCTTCCTGGGCAGGAATTTTCAGTTGATGTGTACATTCAAAGCAATGGGCAAGCACTTGCCTCAGTACCTCGTTTAAGGCTTAAGATTGACTCAGGCATTGCAGTTGCCTGCCAAACCCGAATTGATCAAACACTCAGCATGATGGCTCTTGAAATTGCTAAAAAAGTTGGGATTACTTATGTCGCTAATATTCAATTCAAGGCAAACTCGAAAGGTGAATATAAACTGTTAGAAATAAACCCCCGTTTTCCAGGCACATTACCCTTAACTACGGCTGCGGGAATTGATATCCCAAAATTGCTGATTAAAGATATTCATGGGGAGTTATCTGACTCAGCATTATTGCCTTTTAAAGAATTAATGGTGGTGAGGTATTGGATTGAACAATTTATACCCATAAGTGATTGGCAAACGTTATGTCAAAGCTAAATCTTTGGTTGATAAGGCATGGTGAAACCGAGGTTAACACAGGCATATGGAGCACCAAACCTGCTGAATCCTGTTTGACGCCTTTAGGCAAGAAGCAAGCCCGCTATATTGCTACAAAAATCATGCAGCAACCTGATTTACTGATAGTCTCACCCCTACAACGTGCAAAGCAGACTGCCCAATACCTGTTAAAAAGATGGCCGAATACAGAGCTAAATATATGGCCAATCTATGAGCATATCTATCTATCGCCGGTTCGCCTGAGCTATTTGGATCCCTTATCGAGAAGAAAAGAAATTGAACTGTATTGGAGCAGGCTAGATCCGAACTATTGTGATGGTAAAGATGCAGAGTCATTTGCCTCGTTTCTTAAAAGGGTGGCTAATTTTCATCATCAGATCCGGAAATTACAGGGATTTATTGTGGTGATTGGTCATGGGCAATTTCTCAAAGCGTACCAGCTAGCACTCACCCAGGGTTTTCATCCAAATGCTGAGTGGATGCAACTATTTCGCCAGCAGGAAACCAGTAATCCAATTAAAAATGGCGAAATTATTGAACTCATATTCGAATAAACCTACAGCTTGGGCCTGGGAAGCAATGATGTGTAGGATGCTTAAATAAATTTACAACCAAAAAACTTGAGACTATATTTTTATTAAAGTAAATATTTTATTTGGCTGTCGTTGTAGATTAAGGGAGTAATCGCTTGAAACGACTCTTTAGAATTTTACTAATTGAGCCCGATTATGGAATCGCCCGAACCATCATGCGCTGCCTTGAAGAACAGGCTGAAGTTACCCATGTGACTGAAACGAATCGGGCTAAAGAACGAATTGCAGCCAATAACTGGCATTTGGTCATTACCGATATCAATTCTCCCGAAGTAAATGACTTAGATATTACGCAGATGGTTAAAGCAGTTGATCCCCATACCTCCATTATAATTATTACCTCCAATGTAAAGGTTGATTTCATACTCACTGCGATGCAACATCATGCAGATGGCTTGTTTTTCAAACCAATAGATGAAGTTGAGTTCACCAGCCGAGCTATACAGTTAGCTGAGGAAGCCAAAAATAATAAAGAAAAAAAGAAAAAAATCGTTTTGGCCATAGGTGCTCATCCAGATGATGTTGAATTCGGATGCGCTGGAACTTTAGCTAAGCTTCGGGCTGAAGGGGCTCGTATTAATATTTTGACTTTAAGCCTAGGGGCAGTCGGCGGGGATCCAGCCATTAGAAAAAGGGAGGCCGAGGAAGCTGCCAAAATGCAGGAAGCCCAACTGTTTTTGGGCAATATGAAAGATACAAAAATAAGCGACACAAGTGAAACGATAGAATTTATTGAAGAAATTATCAATCAAGTTAATCCCACTCATGTCTACACGCATGCGTATAATGATAGTCATCAAGATCATCGGTGCATACACCGAGCGACACTCACCGCGAGCCGCCAAATTTCCAAGTTATTTGGTTATTTATCTCCGTCCAGTACCGTTGACTTTAGGCCAAATATTTTCATAAACATTGACCATTTCATAGACGACAAGCTAAAAATCCTTTCCCTATTTAGAAGTCAAATTGACAAGAGGCCTTATTTGCGGCCCGAAATAATTGAAGCTACCGCTCGTTATTGGGGACGATTTTGCAATTATCATCTAGTGGAACCTATGGAAGTAATTAAAGAGCATTATTAAATCATGGTGAATTCCTTAGATAAGAGAAAGGATAGTCACCGAAGCTTAAAATGGCAAAGCAGCTAGTAAATAGACTAAATCAGCTGCCGACTGGCCATTCTGGCAAATAAACCATTATGGGCCATTAGTTCGTCATAAGTACCCGACTCCACAATTTGCCCTTGCTCCATAACTAAGATGAGGTTCGCATGTTGAATGGTTGACAAACGGTGTGCTATAACCAGGCGGCTGATTTTTAACTCCTCCAAACTCTTGCTGACCATTGACTGACTTAAATTATCTAATGAACTGGTCGCCTCATCAAAAAATAAGATCCTTGGTTTTTTTGCCAGTGCTCTTGCAATTAAAACCCGTTGTCTTTGTCCTCCAGAAAGTGTCCCTCCTCGTTCTGAAATAATGGTATGTAAGCCCATTGGCATTTTTTTGATGTCTTCAGCCAGCCCCGCCATTTCCGCAGCTTGCCAAACCGCTTCGAAACTTAGTTGTGCTGAACCTGCAATATTCTCAAACAAACTGCCCGGCATAACCAAACTATTTTGCAGCACCACTCCACATTGTTCTCGTACTCTTTGTAAATTCAATTGTTTCATGTCGTGGTCGTCGAAAAAAATATGCCCTTGCTGAGGGCTTTCAAACCCAAGCAGTAAACGCAATAGCGTGGATTTGCCCGAGCCAGAAGGCCCGCAAATCGCCACATACTGCCCGGGCTCTATAATAAAGGATACATCTTTAACCACTGGCTGCTCTTTTGAGGAATAAAAAAACGTTAAGTGATCGACTTCAATTTTTCCATTTAAAATAGCTGGATCGGTTTTTCCTGCATGTATTTCTGGTAAACACTCAATAATTGGGGCTGTTCTTTTTAGTAAAGGAATGCTGTGGAGCAGTTGGCTAAGAACGTTCGTTAGTGAGAGCATCCCAGCAATGAATTGTCCTAGAGCGGCATTAAACGCAAGGAAAGCACCCAAACTCAGTGCGCTTTCACTTTTTAGCAATTGGGCAAAAATAATCACGATGAGAACGGGCATACTAAAAGCATTTAAACTGGATAGCAGTGCATGGTACCAATTGACCTTATAAGCAGTACCTTTAATTTCGCCATTTTTTAGAGCCCATAAAGAAAAAACTGTTTTTTCTCGTCCGCTACTTTGAATTTTTGCTACCCCATTTAACAGTTGGACAATCATGCCCGAAAGCTGCCCTTCAAGTGCCTCCATGTTTTTATAATTAAACAGCTGCGTAAAACTAATCAGCAAAGTGTAGGTTGAAATGATAAAGCCGAATGCAGTTGCTATTAATGCAAGTTTGGCATCGTAGTAAAACAATAATGCAAAGCTAAGTACTGAAAAAATACCGCTTAGAATGGAGTTAATGACGACTCCTTCTATGATCCGTCGAATACTGCTTGCTCCCAAAGCTCTTCTTGCCAGTTCCCCACTGCTAAACTGACGAAAAAAATTGGCTGGTAGACGAATCAATCGATCCCATATAGCAATATCAATGTTTAGATTGAGCTTACTGCCAATTCGAATGATAGCCATCGCGCGAGCTAATTCAAATAATCCTGCTGCACAGGCTGCAACCAGCAATGCCATTAGAATTTGTTGCAACTGTACCATATTCCCTGCAGGCACCACCTGATCGAATAGTACGCCTGTAAACCAGGGTACCGCCAGACTCATTATGGCAGCCATAACACCCATGATTAATAAGCGTGTGATATCCTTTCGACACCCTCTAAAAGCAAATGCAATGAGTTCTCGTAGCTTGAGCTTCTGTTGAGGGAGAGAACAATACAGTTGCCAGCCTATGGGATTAAAGGATTGAGCTTCCTCTTGGCTGAGTTTCTTTTTTAAGCCCTGTTGAGGATCAAATAAAATTAAACTGCCTGCCTCTTGGGGAAGTGCAAGATAGAAGATATTTTGTTCCTTTTTCTGTAACAATAAAGGGTGGGTTCCAAAAAGCCACCATTTTCCTTTGAGAGAAACCTCTCTCATGGGTAAACCAATTTTTTGGGTTAATTGCTTTAAATTAGTGGGTTGAAACGATTCAGGAATATCAATTTGGTAATACTGCGCAATATAGCGAACGCAAATTGCCAAGCTTGCATCAGGCTCCCCTTGGGGAATGTATTTCCTGTTATAAATGATGGTGAGCATTTGAACAAAAGCACGTTTAAGGAAACTACTCTCGTTCTTTTTTCTTTGTCGAATCCGTGCCCGCTCTTCTTTATGTATGAATTTGGTGGTTTTAATCAATAAAGGCCAAATGACTTCCTGAAATGAAATCCGGTTTTGTTTGAAGTTTTCAACAAGGCTTTCCCTAAGCAGTTGAACATCAATTTGCTTTAAATATTGCGGCCTTAGGAACTGTGTAAAATGCTGTGCCCAATTGAAAAATTTCTGAGGAAACGTGGCCGCAGAGATGTCTGCTTCCGATAATTCAGTCACCCAAGTTTCAGGAAGCGGTGAAGCCAGTAATTTCCAGCCATTCTCTTTTAGTAAAGCTTCTGCAAAACCTAATAGCAACTCGCCGCTTTGTAAGCGAAACAATGGATAACGTTTGTCTGTTTCGATTCCAGTTGTCGGAATTAAAAACAAATCAACAGCCCCAGCTTGTATGAAGTAGTTCATAGAAGACTTAAGCAAATCGAATTCTTTTGAAAGTTGAATAAGCCCCTCTGAGTTAGCCATATTTTAAGTCTCACTTGCCAATAAACGACAATAAGTACCTTGTCGCTGCAGCAATTCTTGATGAGTACCTCGTTCCACTACTTTGCCATTGTCAAGAACAATGATTTCGTCTGCATCGCGAATGGCACTTAACCGATGAGAGATAATTAACAAAGTACAACCCAGTTGACGAATGTGACTGTCGATCATTTGCTCCATGTAGGCATCTAAAGCAGAAGTGGCCTCATCAAGGATTAAAATACTCGGTTTTTGTAGCAATGCTCTTGCTATTTCCAATCTCTGCCTCTGCCCTCCACTAAAATTGGAGCCTCCTTCAGTAATCATACTTTCATAGCCCCCAGCGCGCTGCCCGGCAATGACATCATGCATAAATACTGCTTTGGCCGCATTGAGAATAGCCTCGTCTTCAATGGTAGAATCCCATAAGGTTAAATTGTCCTTTACACTTGCCTCAAATAAATTGATGTCTTGATCCACCCCGGTAATAGAGCGGGTTCTTAGTTCATTAGGAATATCATTCAAAGGCATACCATCGATCAAAATTTGGCCAGACCAGGGTTGATAATGACTCAACAGCAGTTTGCCAATGGTTGATTTACCACTTCCTGAGCCTCCAACCAAGGCGAGTCTTCTGCCCGGTTTGATGTCCAACGAAAAATTTTCAATCAATGGCGAAGACAATGGACTGTAGCCAAAAGTGACCTTTTCAAACTGCACATGCCCAATTAATTTGACCGGCTTTTCCGTTTTAGTCCGAGAAGGAGAATGATAACGCTTAGCCATTTCATGATCCGTTACATCCTTTACCCGCACCAAATCGGAATTTATTTCCTGAATTTTACCAATCATTAAAATCAGTGAGTTGATAGGCTGACTAAAGTTACCATATAGCAATTGAAAACCCACCACCGTTCCTATGGTTAACTTCCCCTGCATAATGAACCACGCCCCAAGGCCAAGGATAAGAGCCGTGGTTAAAGCATCAATGGCCTGAGGTAAGATGGCCATGCTCTCGCGGGTAACATTTAATTGTTGTGTACTAATTAGATAGTTGGCATGAAGGCCAAAAAATTTCTGGAAAAAATCCCGTTCAGCGCCTGAAGCCTTATAAGTTTCAATCATTTGTAAACCACTAATGGCTGAACTTAAAAGATTGTTAACTGCCTTTGTTTCTCTGGCACTTAAATCAGTCCTTTTCCTATTACTTGCCAGTAGAATAACCAAGTTAATACCACTTGAAATTAATACCACGAGAGCAAGAGGTATACTTAAGAGTAACAGGATAAAAAAATAAATAAATGCCAGCAACAAATTAACCGCATTGACGCCAAATTGTTGCGACACAAGCGCCGCGATGGAGTCACTTGATTGAAATCGACTTAAGATGTCACCTAAGTAACGTTGGCTAAAAAATGATTGCGGTAAACGCAGTAAGCGCCAAAAAAATGTAGAACTATGGACTACAGATAATTTACTTTCAAGCCTTGAAAGCATCAAACTTTGATACCAAGTTAAAAGCCCTTTAAAACAGGCAGCGATAATTAAACTGATTAAGACTGGTTTTTGCCAGGCAGTCATTTGCTGAACCAGGATTTCATCAATAAAAACCTTAACCAAACCTGGAATTGCCAATCCAGGAATAGCTAAAGCTAAAGTTGCCAATATAATGAAAATGACTGCATTTTGTGATTGACTAAGGCGATGGACCAACTGCGGTAGTACTTTTGGCCTATGCCCGTATTTGATGAAACCGGGCCCAGGTTTAAGTTCAAGAAAAACTCCAGTGAACCCTTCATCAAATTCCTCCCAACTTAATACTCTTGGGCCAAAGGCAGGATCATTAATGAAAATTTTCTGCCCCTTTACGTCCTCTAAAACCACAAAATGATTAAACTCCCAATGAATGATGGCAGGTAAATGAAAATCGGTGACGTCTTCGGGCTCGAGGCTATAAGCTGAAACCGTGAGACCATGTTTTTCCGCAGCGAGAACAAGATTATCAGCCCTACTCCCATCACGAGAGACTCCACAGTCACTACGTAATACGTCCAAAGGAATCCAGCGGCCATAAAAGGCCAGAACAATTGCAAGAGCAACTGAGCCGCACTCCACTGATTCGAGTTGTAATATGGTTGCTGTTTTATTTCTGCGACCAAATAAGCGAGCCATGGTCAATCCATTCCTAAAAACTGTTTAACCGTTGGTATAACCAGGGTTATCGGAGGCTGAGTTTTTACAATAATATCAGCGCTGCACAAAGTTCCATTAGTAATGCTAATATCGGGGCCTTGAGAAGTTGTCCATTTGTAACCACTCATCGTATTGGCCTCAATTAAATCAATACGAATGTAAAGTTGCGGTCCTGATTTTGAAAAATCTTCGACTAATTTTTCATTAGAAAGAACAGACATCATGCTACTTTGGCTACTTGGAAACTTCGCCACATCCCTTACTACCCCAACAATGCTGCCATACTCCTGCTTTTTTACAGTACTGGGAACCACTTGAGCCGCCATACCAGGTAAAATCAATTTTCCTAAGGCAGCTGGCACATAAACAGCAGCATCGATGTGCTCGGAGGAAGGCTCAATATCCAAAATTTTCATCCCGCTCTGGACAACTTCACCGGGTTTACCCAAAACACTGATGACTTCCCCATCGACGGGACTGACGACTACACTGCTTAATGTCAGTCTTTTTTCAATTGCACTTAACTCAAGACGCGTTTGTAAAATCTTATTTTGAAGTTGGCGAAACCGTTCTTGGTTCGCTTCCGCGCGACGTTTCATTTCGATAACGCTTTCGGCCATTTTTCTGTTGATTTCATCTCGATCTTGAAGATCTTTGTAATATCTTGCCTTTAAATCCGCTAACTCCTGACGTGAAACAGCCTTGCCAACCACTTTCTCGCGCTCTTCTATTGCTTGCTTTAGATATTGCAAATGGAGCGTGACGTTTGACAGATCTTTTTGCCAATTTTGTTGGAGGACTTTGTTATTTTCCTGATCCAGCTTGAAGTCATTTTGGATGAATTGTTGAAGGTCTGTGAGCTGATTTTGTAAGGTTGCCAATACCTCCTTTTTATTTTCAAGCTCAAGATTTAACAGGGAAAGTTTGAGTTTCGCCAAAGGCTGGCCTTTCTTAACGTGATCACCAACTTTGACCTCAATGCTTAATAATCGACCTGTTTCTTCCGCAATAGCATCATATATCCTCTGTCCGCCACTGATTAAAATGCCATTTCCTGAAATTCTCGTATCAACCTGCCCATAAATTCCCCATAAAACGATTAAACCCAGTAGAAGAATAAGTACTAAAAGAATGAGCCAATTCATTGGCGACACAAGACGAAACAAATTATCCAGCTTTTCTGGATTATTTAATCTACTTAGGCTTTTCTCACGAAATAATTTGGACATTGGGCGGGTCAAAGGGCCTTTAAATTTGAGTATATACCTGATTTCGCAGTATTTCTAATGCGAACAAACCAGGGTCTTCTTATTTTTTGGATGACGCCATTACTGCGCCATCCAGATTGCAAGATCATCACAAGCAATGTTTATTTGGATATTTGCTGCAATAATTTGCAAAATAAAACTTAAGAGCCGAGCTAAAAATTTTGGGTTCCTGTTCCATAAGAAAAATGCGTTCAGGCAACAGCTCAGTATAATTAGAAAGCTTTAACAGCCTCTGATAAAACATGCCTGCTGATGGATAAAACCATTTACTTAAAAATGGCAAAATAAGCTCAGGATCATTGCTGTTGTAGCGTTCTTTTATATCTGCCATCAACTCCTTCATCACTTGATAATTATTGGCAAAATAATGGTTGCTATTGTCGGTACGCAAAAGCAACATGCTTTGTTCAGACGGTGCATTCTTATTGCCCACATGGATGTTTAAAGAAATGACCACTCCTTCAGCATTCTCCACGAAGAACGTTTTGCCAAGTAATAATTTTCCATTATGCTCTTTTAGATAGGTTTGCAAATAATCAATTGCGGCATCATTAAGTGGATCAAAATAACTTTGAAGGTTATAACTGATAGCATAGTCGGTCTTTGGATCGTAGCCACAAATAATCAACGTATTGTAATAAAAAAGATCGTGTTTAATGGCTTTTGAAAAAAAATCATCTATGGTTTTGGCGACTTCATCACAATTTAAAGTTGAGTTGTTGAGTTTGCCATGAATCCTAACAATTTGGGTCGGGTATTCATGAGTGCGTGTAAACATTTCAGGGTGTTTAATAATGGTCTGTAAGTTGCTGTCTTTCTTGATAATTTTATATTTAGATGAAGAGATTTCCTGAGAGTAAATGTGACTGGATTCCGCACATGCAGCCAAAGAACATACAAAAAGAAACGCGCTGAGTAATTGTTTCATAATCAATCCTTTGAAAAATGAAATAAACTCTCCTAAATAACTAGAGAGGGAAAACAGCACATATTCATTATAACTTGCTTTTATACAATACAAAATGGAATTTATGTTTTCTGAATGTGTTAAATAATTACGATACTTCTTATTAGGGCTCTCTCAGAGAACTATTTTGAGCTAAACTTAAAGAAATGAGCGTTAAAGATGGGAATTTGTATGGATGCTAACGATTATCATGTTCTACCCAATAACCAGGATGGCGGCTGGGATATAAAAAGAGAAAGAGCCCCTCTAGCCATTCGACATTTTCACCGACAAAGAGAAGCGGTTGCTGCTGCAAGAAAAATGAGTCAAATCGCCGGTACTGATTTATTTATTCATGGGAAAGATGGCAAAATTCACCTACACGATGGAGATTCTTTTTCTAAAAAAGAATCCACTTCTACAGCGGATTCAAGCAGCAAAGAATATTAAGCAATTTTTTTCCATTCTCGCGCCAGATTGCTGTCTTTCTTCTCATGAACCACTAATAAAATACCTCCCGATTTAATCTCAGCTTCATAATTCTTAGCGGTCTCCTCAGGTATCCCCCAGCCTATCAGTACACCGATTAAACCGCCTGAAATGGCACCCATTCCCAGGCTAGCCAAGGCGGCAGTTAACGGTCCCGCTACGATAAGACCTAATCCAGGAAATAAAACAGTTGTGCCAATAGCAGCAATTGCGCCAATGGTCCCCCCAATTGCACCGCCAATTGCACTACCAACAGCCACATCGATTTCCTTGGGCGGTGATTGCAAAGCTTGCTCGGGAGATTTCAAGAACTTTTTCTGGGTTTCATCCGACATAATTATATTGACGTCGTCCGGTTTATAACCCAGCTCAAGGGCTTTACTGTAAGCAAGTTCTGCCTCTTCCTCACTCGAAAAAATAGCTGTCGTAAATCGACTGATTTGTTGCTCTTCCATGATAATCCTCTTTCTGCGATATTAAGATCTATAGTTCCAAATGAAATTTATTTCCATCCTAGGAGATTAATTCATGCTTAACAAGGCGTTCCAAAAATCTTCGTTAATATTTTTCTTTTCAATAGCCTATGGTTTTGCTGCAGATATTGATCATTTAAGAGGAAGTAGGTACTGTGAAATTTTAGTTAATGAAAACCGCTTGAATTTGGCTGTCTATAATAGCATTGGGATTAATGACTGCCCTGAAGACCTTTGGAATAAAATAGACATTCAATGTGTGAAAACACAAACAGGGGCATCATTCGCTAAATTGAATGGACCTCGTTATTGGGTAATTGATGGTTTGCTGAATTCAAAGCTGGCTTCACCGGAGGTACAATCCATTTGCGGACTAAAATTGCGTAAAGCTGGAGTATTAAAATTAGGGCTTTCCGATATTATGTTAAGTTCTCAACCTTACAGAGGACATACTGTAGACAGACATACAACCTGGATTTACAAAGCTGGGCAACCTATTTATGAATTAATAGATCCCTCCGGTCAAATTTTTGTAATGCAATCTTATAGCATCGAGAAACAAGCCCAAACTTTGGATGGCCTCCAAAATTTAAACAAAATACTAAAATTACCTCCTAATTGGCAATTCCGTAGTCGTGTACTGCAAGAAGACAAACAATTGCCTGCAGTGAATAACAAAGCAACGGTTGTGCAGGATGAATTATTTAATACTTATCAATTGGCACCGCAAGATTTTTGAGAATGGTATTGGTGCATTATTTTTGAGTTTTCTCTAAACAAGGTTAATCTTTTCAGATAAAATAGATTATTTATTAAACTAGTAGAACTCACATGCCAGTTTCTCATATTTTACTAGCTCTCCTTGTTGCCATAGTTTGGGGCATTAATTTTCTTTTTGTGAAGCTGGGACTTGAAGAAATTCCCCCGCTGCTTCTATGCACCTTGCGTTTTACCTTAGCCAGCATCCCTGCTATCTTTTTCATAAAACCACCGGCCACCTCTTTTAAACTAGTGGCCTCTTATGGGCTATTTATGTTTGCCCTGCAGTTTTCTTTAATGTTTCTTGGAATGCATGCAGGCATGACCCCGGGAATGGCCTCCCTGCTCATTCAAGTTCAAGTGTTCTTTAGCATGTTTTTTGCAGCTATAATCTTGAAAGAACAACCTAATCCCTGGCAAATTGTTGGTGCTTTAGTTTCCTTTATGGGGATTGCTGTCGTTGCGTTCCATTTAGATCAACACATTTCATTAGCAGGGTTTATCCTCATTTTAGCCTCTGCTGCCACTTGGGGATTTGGCAATCTGATGACCAAAAAAGCAAAAAACGTAAATATGATGGCTTTAGTGGTCTGGGGAAGTTTTGTAGCTGTATTTCCCATGCTGATACTCAGTTTATCTTTTGAGGGCCTTCATACTATTGAGGAAAGTCTCTCTAACTTAAGCTGGCGCGGAGGAAGTTCGCTGCTTTATATTGTTTATATATCAACATGGGTTGGCTATGGCGTTTGGAACTGGTTAGTCAGCCGTTACCCTGTTGGAGCTGTTGTACCCTTTACCCTTCTTGTCCCAGTAGTCGGTATAATCAGCTCAATCCTGATTTTAGGCGAATCCTTCCATCTTTGGAAATTGGTTGCTTGCTTATTTGTACTCGGTGGCTTGTGCATCAATATTTTAAGTGTGAGAGTTTTGGCTGTGAGAGGACGAAAATTGTTGCAAGAAGAATGCTCTGGGTAATTTAATGAGTTTATTAACAGGTTTTGAACCTTTTTAATAATTCTTCCAAAAGATCATGCTCCTCTGTGCTTCCACCAAATCTCTAGAGCTTGAAATATACTGCGCCTAACCACCCTTTAAGGATCATCTCAATGTGTGCAATATGTTTTCCCCTGCGTCAGAGGGATTTTTAAGTGGAAGATTGGAATAAATCCTGAGGGGTTAAGCTTCGAAAAAAAATCGAAGTAATAGCGCTCTGGTGATTGAGCCGCAGAAGAATAGGCTTTGTCTCTAATCCATATTTATTTTTTTTCCTTGCCATAACTCTCTATTTCCCCATAAGTTCAATCGCCAGGCATTAAATTCAATTATATTTTTTGAATTCATCATCAGGTTAATATCCTTACCAATATTTTGTAGATACCATTTAAATGTTTTTCTTGCCTCATCATCTTCTGGAGATACTTCAAACATCAGTTTTTCCGAGCCGAATTTTTCAATGAGGGCAAAAATAACATCTTTGCGCCAGTTATCAGGGTCTGCTATTCCTTCTGTAATTCCTTCCGATTCCACCATGAGCATGAATGCGCCCGCATCAAGGAATTGCTGGGCTTCTTCGAGCAAACGCGCGGAAGTTTTACTGGCTGTAATGTGCTTGCGATAACCAAACTCCTGAACTCCTCCTCCAACTCCAGACATAATTGTAACTTCCGGTTTGGCCTTCATACCGAGCGCTTCAATTTTTTGTATAATTTTAACTTGATCCTCCAGTTTAAAATCTTCAGCATGTTCAAACATTCCGCTTGAGACTTCAATCACATCAAAGCCCAATTCTTTACTTTCACTGAGATAATCATCAATATGAGGTGATTGCTGAATCAAAACTCTCTCCAAAAAACCTCCAGTATTAACATAGACTTGATGCTTATGAGCAAGTTCAATGAACCGTTTTATTATTGCCTTTGTCATAAGGGCTTGAACTCCACCGGCAAACTTAAGGCCATCAATATAAAAACCCCATGTTTCAAGCAGGTCTTGCCATTGGCCCACAGTAAACGCTTCGTAATAAGCCCCGCGAACTTCAATCAGGCCAGTCGTTCTCGGCTTAGGTGGCAGCGCCGCTAAATCAACAAAATCAAAAGCTCTTTCAAACTCAAGACTCATTACTGCCTCCTGATGGGTATCTGGCGAGTAAATTAAACTGTTAATGCGACTTTTATCCAACCATCTTTTCGTAAGTCAAATTGTTTATAAGCCTCCAAAATATCAGTAAGTGGCTCTTGTTGCGTCAGAATTCCGGTTGGGTCGATTAAGCCGGCCTCGACCATTGCCAGCAATTTGGGAATATAGGCCCGATGAGGGCAGTTACCCATCACCAGTTTTAAATTTTTGTTCATGGCTTTACCAATTGGATAAACCTTAAAATTTTGTGGGTATACTCCGATGATTGAAACAGTTCCACACTTTGCAACCAAATCCACAGCTTCTCTTAATGTATAACTGGGTGCATTACCTGGGATCCAGTTTGGGCCATCATTTCTAACAGCAGGAACCAAATTACTAAGCTCTTCCTCGAACTCGCCTTTCTGCTTGGCTGCTTTTTTAGCGGCAGGACCTTTTTCAGGGGCATAGGCATCAATCCCAACTGCATCAATGACCACATTTGCCCCTAAACCATTGGTTAATTCTTTGACCATTGCCAAAGGTTCTTCCTCATTAAAATTAATGCATTCAGCACCTTGTTTTTTCGCGAGATCAAGACGGGAAGGAATTGCATCAATAGCAATAATTCTTGATACGCCCCGAAGTTTACAACTGGCAATCGCAAATTGCCCTACGGGTCCGCAGCCAAGAACGACAGCAACATCTCCTGTTTTAGCACCAGCAATATCAACAGAAAAATAGGCCGTTGGAAAAATATCGGATAATAAAATTGCCTGATCATCTCTCACGCGATCAGGTAATTTCACCAGATTGTGATTGGCAAATGGCACACGAACGTATTCAGCCTGGCAACCTTGCAAAGGACCTGTCATTTCCGGCCCACCAAAAAAGGCCGTCCCTGCTTCCGGCCCATTAGGATTTGCCTGATTGCATTGGGAATAAAAACCCAGGTGACACATTTCACAATAACCACAAGCAACCGTGGAAGGAATAATCACCCGTTCGCCTTCGCGAAAATTTTTAACAGCTGAACCGACTTCTTCAACGACTCCCACGGCCTCATGACCTAGAATCGTTCCTTTCTTCATTGGTCCAACTGTCCCTCGAATGAAATGCAAATCAGTTCCACATATTGCTGAAGTGGTGATTTTAACAATGGCATCGTAATCGTCCTGGATAGTAGGTTTACTCACTTCTTCAAAACGAATATTGCCAATGCCGTGATACACAAGCGCTCGCATACAACCTCCTGTCATAACAAATCGCCTTTTTCAAATTACTCCCTTGCATGAGATTCAAATAATTTAATCATGGCTTCATTAAATTTAGGAATATCATCTGGCTTGCGGCTCGTAACCAATTGCTCATCACATACGACGGGTTCATCAACCCATTCGGCTCCGGCATTGATTAAATCTTGTTTGATGGATGACCATGATGTCAATTTATGTCCTTTTGCCACCTCACCATTGATAAGCATCCAAGGTCCGTGACAAATTGCAGCGATAGGCTTATGTTGTTCATTCATTTGTTTGACAAAAGAAGCTGCTTCGGGAAAAGTTCTTAATCGATCAGGATTAATCACGCCACCTGGTAAAAGCAATGCATCAAAAGATTCTGGATTGGCTTGGCTCAGAGGTACGTCGACAGAAAACTCATCCCCTTTCTCAAAGTGATTCCATCCTTGTACTTGATTTGCCTCAGGAGAAACCAGAAAAGTTTCAGCACCCTCAGCCTCTAGAGCTTCTCTTGGTTTTTCCATTTCTACTTGCTCAAAACCATTAGCCGCTAAAATAGCCACCTTAAGTCCTTTCAAACGGTTCATACATTGTCCTTTAAATAATGGGTCTTTTTTTTAGTATAGTCCCTTACCAAGTATGTAGGCTCAAAGCGGGGAAAACAGTTGCTCACTCGTTAAAATTCTAACACCTTTATCGAGTAATTCTGATTTCAAATTCTGAAAAACCAAGGGATTAAGAGGGTAAGTGGCATCTTCAATAAGGCAACAGGAAAAACCCTCTGCCAAGGCATCTTTAATCGTGTGATAAACACAAATGTCCGCGCACAGGCCACAGATGTATATTTCGTTTACTTTTTTTTCTTTTAAATATCCACTTAGTCCAGTAGATTTACGATGCTTATTGTCGTAAAAGCCACTGTAACTATCAATTTCCGGATCCGTTCCTTTGCGAAAAATGGTTTCTACCCTATCGCTCTCCAATTTGGAATAAAATTCCGCTCCTTCTGAACCTTGTATACAATGATCTGGCCAAAGTACTTGTTCAATGCCATGGAGCATAATGGTTTCAAAAGGTTTCTTGCCGGAGTGATTCGAGGCAAAAGATTGATGGTTTCTTGGATGCCAATCTTGAGTTGCGATTATCAAATCAAATTGCCTTTGCAATTGATTAATGATTGGAATAATCACCTCACTGTGGGGAACCGCCAAAGCACCGCCTGGCATAAAATCATTTTGTACATCTACAATAAGTAAAGCTTTCATAAAAATTTTCGATGCTGGTTCAGTAATTCATCTCGTTCCATTTTCAAGGCGCTACTTAAACCCACTTTATACAGATGAGGGTTGTCGAAACGTTTATACTCATCAGGAAGTTGTTTAAAACGCAATTGGAAATACTGTTGTATCTCTTTTAAGCTTAGATTTTCTGTTAAGTCTTTGCCATTTTCCATCACTTTGTTCAATAAAGCTTCCTGTTGAAAACCCGTTAGACTTAAGGATTTCGTCATGTCGTATGGATGAAGCATCATGTCAACGGCCTCTTCTTTCTCAAGAGCAATCACATCGGCTCCCAAAAAAAGATTGTCGCGATTTAAAATTCTTAAAACTTGTTTTCTATCCGGCAAAGTGATTTTTGAAAGATTATCTGACAGTTTAATTCTCGATTTGTAATTAGCCATAGAAAGTTTATACACACCATCCAAAGCTGCATCGGGGTGTCCGGTGACTAAATTTGTCCCCACACCGAAAATATCGATGGGTGCACCTTGTTCCATAAGACTCTTAATGACATGCTCATCCAGCTGATTGGAAGCGATAATTTTGACATAATCTAATCCGGCATCATTTAGCATATGTCTCGCCATCTTAGCTAAATAGGCCAAATCTCCGCTATCTAAGCGAATTCCTTGAAGACGATGGCCATTTTTTTCCAGTTTTTTCGCAACTTTAATCGCATTGGGAATGCCACTTTCCAAACTATGATAGGTATCTACAAGGAGCACACAATGGTCAGGCCATATTTTTGAAAAATCCTCAAAAGCCTCAAGCTCCGAGTCATAGCTTTGAATATATGAGTGAGCCATCGTTCCAGAAGTTTCAATATGATAATCCCTTCCTGTACAAAGATTACTGGTGGCATCAAATCCACCAATAATAGCTGCCCGGCTAGCATAATAGCCACCTGGACCTTGTGCTCTTCGCAAGCCAAAATCCACTAAAGCACAGGAATCAGCAACATATCGTATTCTGCTCGCTTTTGTAGCAATAAGTGACTGAAAATTGATAATGTTTAACAATATAGTTTCAATTATTTGCGCTTCTATAATTGTGCCTTCAACCCGAATGACTGGGCAAAGGGGAAAGATCAATTCTCCTTCTTTACAAGCATAAATATCTCCTTTGAAGCGAAAGTGCTTGAGATATTTCAGAAATTGCTCGTTGAATCCTTGCTCCTTTAAATAATTGAGATCTTCCTCATCAAAGTGAAAATGCTCCAATGCATGCAGTAAATCTCTTAGCCCTGCGAAAACGGCATACCCTCCATCAAACGGTAACTTGCGAAAGAAATAATCAAAAACAGCTTTATATTCCCCATGTCCCTTTAAGTAATAAACCTGAGCCATCGTTAATTGATATTTATCCGTATAAAGAGCTGTATAATCGAACATTAGCTTAAGATTCCTTATGGTCGGAGCACGTTGGTAGCCAAGAACAGTTTAATCATTAATTATTCGAAATGAATGACTTTAGTGCTTTCCATCCTAATTTTATAAATACGCTATTATATGTTTTTCAAAAGGTTATACAAAGATTTTTTCAGTATGATTGAAGTATAGTCATTGAGTTTACGATATACGCATTGACGCACTGAACAAAAAACCTAATTGAGGTTTTTCCTTTACTTGCGGTATGAAGTTATACATGCCATCAGTACTTAAATCATTTTATGTACTTTTATTTTTAAACACCCAATGGGGTCTTAGCTCGGCAAAAAACTTTCATTTTAACGATTAACAAAATTGAAGTCTGTCATTCATATCTTTGCAATAAGGCTGGCCTAATAAGCACTATAATTAAAGAGAGGCAGCAGTATGTTGAAACTGGCTGCTTTTGAGTCGCGGACTGACGCTGTGTCTTGTCGAGTTTGTTGATGGAGATGCTAGAAATGGAGTATAAATTATGGCGTCTGCCAATTTTAATCTTGGGATTGGTTGTTTCTACATTTAGCTATGCTCATGGCTATCAACGATACTGGGGCGGAAACGTCATTATTATAAACACCCCTCCTTTTGGAGGGTATTACAACAATTATAATCCCTATTATAATTCTTATAATTATCCTTACTACAATCCCTATTACAACCCCACATATAATCCTTACTATTATTATCCAAGATATCGTTGTTTAACCGTTCCAAGATGCTACCCATCCGGCTCCTGCAATTATCAGAATCAAGAGTGTGGATACTACTAGTTCAATTAAACCCTTTCATCTAATACGCAGATCACTTGTATATCCCTACTTCTTAATGATTTAAATGGATTTAGGCTGCTCTATTGCTTTGTTCATCCACCACCCTCAAATTTCCTCAGGAAAAATCGTTCTCCATTGATCAATTACCTGAATGCCGCTAAAGATTACAAGAGTATAAAGCCCATAGCAAAGCAAATATTTATAAATGCACAAGTATATTCGTTCAAGATTTTATGCTGTGTGCTGGTATCCAGGTGCAGGATCGACATGAGTTTCATTGTAGTTTGAAACCACATTTGCCGTTGCAAGATGAGTTAGGAAAAGGAAATGATGGCATCCGAACCAGTAACAGCTGTAATTCTTATGTTAGAAGATGTCTAAGAATTTTTAATGCCATTGTTAAAGCCTTGTCCTATCGGATTTTTAAGTGGCTAAGAATCGTAAAAATAATCCGGGCTGGTTGTTGGCTTAGTGAATGTAAGCACCTCAACGTGGAGTACAAAACCACGAGGCTTTTTGATGAAATGAATGCGAATGAGAGTGCAAAATCAGCATGCCAGGCGAGAAAAATGGGTAAAAAAAAAGCGGCTTAATAGCCGCTTTAGGAATAAAGCCCTGGCGATGACCTACTTTCACATGAGGAAGCCTCACACTATCATCGGCGCTGGTCTGTTTCACTTCTGAGTTCGAGATGGAGTCAGGTGGTTCCAAACCGCTATGGTCGCCAGGAAAAACGTTGTCCTGCTGAGCAAATACCCATGTTAGGGGATATTCATTCATCAGGCTGGTAAAGATAAATATTAGGGCAACACAAGCTTGCCAAGCCTTGTCTTTGACTTGCCACATAAAAGCTATTCAGGTTATATGGTCAAGACAATCAGCCAATTAGTACGAGTTAGCTTCACACATTACTGCGCTTCCACACCTCGCCTATCAACGTCGTAGTCTTCAACGGGCTTCATGGGAAAACTCATCTTGAGGGAGGCTTCCCGCTTAGATGCTTTCAGCGGTTATCCCGTCCGAACTTAGCTACCCGGCAATGCAACTGGCGTCACAACCGGTACACCAGAGGTTCGTCCACTCCGGTCCTCTCGTACTAGGAGCAGCTCCTCTCAATTTTCCTACGCCCACGGCAGATAGGGACCGAACTGTCTCACGACGTTCTAAACCCAGCTCGCGTACCACTTTAAATGGCGAACAGCCATACCCTTGGGACCTGCTTCAGCCCCAGGATGTGATGAGCCGACATCGAGGTGCCAAACACCGCCGTCGATATGAACTCTTGGGCGGTATCAGCCTGTTATCCCCGGAGTACCTTTTATCCGTTGAGCGATGGCCCTTCCATACAGAACCACCGGATCACTAAGACCTACTTTCGTACCTGCTCGAGCCGTCACTCTCGCAGTCAAGCACCCTTTTGCCTTTACACTCTTGGTACGATGTCCGACCGTACCGAGGGTACCTTTGTGCTCCTCCGTTACTCTTTGGGAGGAGACCGCCCCAGTCAAACTACCCACCATACACTGTCCTCAACCAGGATTACTGGTCCAAGTTAGAACCTCAATAATGACAGGGTGGTATTTCAAGGTCGGCTCCATGCGAACTGGCGTCCGCACTTCATAGCCTCCCACCTATCCTACACAGTCATCATCAAAGTCCAGTGCAAAGCTGTAGTAAAGGTTCACGGGGTCTTTCCGTCTAGCCGCGGGTACACTGCATCTTCACAGCGATTTCAATTTCACTGAGTCTCGGGTGGAGACAGCGTGGCCATCGTTACGCCATTCGTGCAGGTCGGAACTTACCCGACAAGGAATTTCGCTACCTTAGGACCGTTATAGTTACGGCCGCCGTTTACCGGGGCTTCGATCAAGAGCTTCTCCGAAGATAACCCCATCAATTAACCTTCCGGCACCGGGCAGGCGTCACACCCTATACGTCTTCTTTCGAATTGGCAGAGTGCTGTGTTTTTAATAAACAGTCGCAGCCACCTGGTCTCTGCGGCCCTCACCAGCTTCATTTCGCATGGAAACTAACCAGCAAGGGCGTACCTTCTCCCGAAGTTACGGTACCATTTTGCCTAGTTCCTTCACCCGAGTTCTCTCAAGCGCCTTAGTATTCTCTACTTGTCCACCTGTGTCGGTTTGCGGTACGGTTCTCTATAAGTTATGGCTAGCAGCTTTTCCTGGAAGCTTGGCATCAATGACTTCCCTGCACCCCGAAGGGTCAGGACCACTCGGCACCTCAGCGTTAATGAGAAACCGGATTTGCCAGGTCTCTCCGCCTACATGCCAGTACCGGGACAACCAACGCCCGGCTCACCTAGCCTTCTTCGTCCCCACTTCACCACTTATAAAAAGTCCAGGAATATTAACCTGGTTCCCATCGACTACGCTCTTCAGCCTCGCCTTAGGGGCCGACTCACCCTGCTCCGATTAACGTCGTGCAGGAAACCTGGGACTTCCGGCGAGAGGGTTTTTCACCCTCTTTATCGTTACTCATGTCAGCATTCGCACTTCTGATACCTCCAGCACACTTCTCAATGCACCTTCATCAGCCTACAGAACGCTCCCCTACCACGTGCACTAAGTGCACATCCGCAGCTTCGGTGTATGGTTTTAGCCCCGTTACATCTTCCGCGCAGGCCGACTCGACCAGTGAGCTATTACGCTTTCTTTAAAGGATGGCTGCTTCTAAGCCAACCTCCTGGCTGTCTGGGCCTTCCCACATCGTTTCCCACTTAACCATAACTTTGGGACCTTAGCTGGCGGTCTGGGTTGTTTCCCTCT